>NZ_JBJDQK010000009.1:0-320903 GCF_044903445.1 Streptomyces sp. NPDC019890
GGAACCTCGAACCTGCCGAAACAGGCCGGGGTATCAACATATCTGGCGTTGACTTTTGGCACGCTGTTGAGTTCTCAAGGAACGGACGCTTCCTTCAGACCCTTTTTATCGGGCCCTCCGGGCGCTTCCCTTCGGTGTTTCCAAACTGTATCAGGCCTTTTCGCTCCTCCTGACCACCGCCCTGCGAGCATGCAGAGGTGTAGACCAGTTAGGATCGCGGCTTGATAGGTGCTGCCGACCCCCGACTCAACGTCGCGTTGGGGCCAGGCAGGGGTACGACAGTACCTGGCACCGGGAGTTGAGGCAAATCGTTCCGGTGCACCCCTAGGTCCGCGAACTGGTAACTATCGTGCGGAACTAGGACATCTCATGATTTACCCTTCTGAACAGCGCGCCGTCCGGGTCTGGGCAGCGACGGCGACTCACCAAGCTCCACCCCTGGGAGGCTCCATGACCACGACCACAGTCACGTCCCCTCTTCCTGGACGTGCCATCGGACTCGCGGCCGTGCCGGACCCGGTGTTCTCCGGTGCGATGGTCGGTCCTGGCACCGCCATTGATCCCGTCCGTGAGGCACAGGAGGCCGTCGCCCCCGTTGATGGCGTCATCATTTCCCTGCACCCGCACGCCTTCGTCGTCGTCGACGGCCAGGGGCGCGGCGTGCTGACGCACCTCGGTATCGACACCGTTCAGCTCAATGGCCAGGGCTTCGAGCTGCTCGTCAACAAGGGCGACACGGTTCAGCGGGGACAGGCCGTGGTCCGTTGGAACCCGTCGGACGTCGAGATCGCCGGCAAGTCCCCCATCTGCCCGATCGTGGCGCTCGAGGCCACGGCCGACTCCCTCTCCGACCTCCGTGAGGACGGCGACGTGAAGGCCGGCGACGAGCTCTTCAGCTGGCAGTGATGCAGACGCCGCGGTGGCGGCGAGTGGGACATCCATCGCGGCGGCACGGGCCGTCGCTCAAAGGGAGACGGGTCAAATGGAGACAACGCTGCGAGGCGTCGGCGTAAGCCACGGTGTGGCGATCGGCGAGGTTCGGCACATGGGCACGGCGGTTCTGGAGCCGCCGGCCAAGCAGATACCGCCACAGGATGCGGAGCGCGAACAGGGGCGCGCCCGCCAGGCCGTCGAGGCTGTGGCGGCCGACCTCATTGCTCGCGGCAATCTGGCGGGTGGCGAGGCACAGCACGTGCTCGAGGCGCAGGCCATGATGGCGCAGGACCCGGAGCTCATGGCCGACGTGGAGCGGCGCATCACCGTCGGCAGCACTGCCGAGCGTGCGGTGTACGACGCGTTCGCCGCGTACCGGGCGCTCCTGGCGAATGCGGGCGAGTATCTGGCCGGACGCGTCGCGGACCTGGACGACGTGCGGAACCGGATTGTGGCGCGGCTGCTCGGTGTGCCGATGCCGGGTGTGCCGGACAGCGACGAGCCGTACGTACTGATCGCGCGGGATCTCGCGCCGGCGGACACGGCGCTGCTCGACCCGACCCTGGTGCTCGGTTTTGTCACGGAGGAGGGCGGGCCGACCAGCCACAGCGCGATTCTGGCGCGGGCGCTCGGGGTGCCCGCGGTGGTGGCGCTGCCGGGGGCCTGCGAGCTGGCCGAGGGCACGTTGATCGCGGTCGACGGCAGCACCGGTGAGATCTTCGTCGAGCCGAGCGACGAGAAGCGGAGTGGGCTGGAGCGGGCCGCGGCGGAGCGCAAGGCCGCGCTGGCCGCTTCCAGTGGGCCGGGTGAGACGTCCGACGGGCACAAGGTGCCGCTGCTGGCCAATGTCGGCGGGCCCGGCGATGTTCCGGCCGCGGTCGAGGCCGGTGCCGAGGGTGTCGGGCTGTTCCGTACGGAGTTCCTCTTCCTCGACGACAGCAAGACGGCGCCGTCGGAGGAGAAGCAGGTCGAGGCGTACCGCAAGGTGCTCGAGGCATTCCCCGAGGGCCGGGTGGTCGTGCGTGTGCTGGATGCCGGCGCGGACAAACCGCTCGACTTCCTGACTCCGGCCGACGAGCCGAACCCCGCGCTGGGTGTGCGCGGGCTGCGCACGCTGCTCGACCACCCCGATGTACTACGTACCCAGCTGACGGCGCTGTCCAAGGCCGTCGAGGGGCTGCCGGTGTACCTCGAGGTCATGGCCCCGATGGTGGCGGACCGTACGGACGCGAAGGCGTTCGCCGACGCATGCCGTGAGGCCGGGCTGCAGGCGAAGTTCGGCGCGATGGTGGAGATCCCGTCCGCCGCGCTGCGGGCGCGTTCGATCCTGCAGGAGGTGGAGTTCCTGTCGCTGGGCACCAATGACCTCGCGCAGTACACGTTCGCCGCCGACCGTCAGGTGGGTGCGGTCTCCCGGCTGCAGGATCCTTGGCAGCCGGCGTTGCTGGATCTGGTGGCAGTGTCGGCCGAGGCCGCGAAGGCCGAGGGCAAGAGCTGTGGTGTGTGTGGTGAGGCTGCCTCCGATCCGCTGCTTGCGTGTGTGCTCACCGGTCTCGGTGTGACCTCGCTGTCGATGGGTGCGGCGTCGATTCCTTATGTGCGGGCGACGCTGGCGAAATACACGCTTGCCCAGTGCGAGCGGGCTGCCCTCGCGGCGCGCGCCACGGACACCGCTGAGGAGGCGCGGGTCGCCGCGCAGGCGGTTCTCTCCGGCGAGTAGCCGTTACGCAGTGGTCAGCAGGTGATCGATGGGGCTTCCCGCCGGACGGTGGGAAGCCCCATCGACGTTCAGTGGTGGTTATCCGGGTCGTCGGTGGTGATGTCGAAGCCCGCGCAGTACTCGACGCCGGGCTCGGGGGACAGTGGTTCGCCGGTGGCGACGTCGGTGCAGTAGGCGCTGAACACCTCGCCCGCGGTGAGCGGACGAGGTGGTGTCTGCCTCGTCCGGCCACTTCGAGCAGCCGCATCAGGATGCGCGATGCCCGGTCGAAGGCGGCACGGCCGACGTCCTGGCCGCAGTCGGCGCACTCGCCGAGGTCGGCGAGGAGCATCGTCGCGTACTCCCAAGTGGCTTGGCGGACTGCCTTGTTGATGAGCTGGGGCAGCAGGCCGTCGAGCGGCTGTCCCGTGTACGCCAGGCTGGTACCGCGGCCGGCGATCTCGGCGGTGTAGCGGCTGCGGCTCGCGGCGGTGTCCGGTTCGAGTCCGGCTTCTGCGCAGTACTCCGCGAAGTCGTCGGGATCGAAGAGGGCGACGGTGGTGTGGAGTTGACCGGTGGCGAGAGTTTTGAGGAGGGCTTCGATCTGCCGGAGGTAGCTCGGGTGGTCGTCGAAGGTGAAGGTGCGGTACTGCCGCATCGCGGTGAAGTCCTGCTCGTCCGCCAGGATGCCAACGGTGCTGGGGACTTCGCGGCGAAGGGTGCGCCGCAGGGCTGCGTCGTTCCTGGACCGCTGGCGACTGGACTGTTTGGACGGCTTGGAGTTCTTGGGCGACCTGGGTCGCTTGGGCTGCCTGGGCTGCTTGATGTACGCCATTTCTCCCCCTGGGCGTGCTGCTGACTACTGGTGACTCACCGTAATCGACGGCACTGACAATGAACTGGGGGCATGCCCCGAGACCCCACATACGTGCTTCGCGCGTGTCCTCAATCGCCGGACGGGCTTGATTCGGGGGCCCCGGGACTCCGCGCGCCGGCTTCGCGGCCCGGACCGGGTTGAGCCGGGCGGACGGGCTTGATGGCCTCAGTCGTCCGCGGGGCTCGAGGTTCGCGTGCGTGCCAGGTTCTCGTAGAAGCGCAGCAGTTCGAGGTTGTCCACCGAGCCGGGGTTGACCGCCTTGGACAGGGCCGTGCCTTGGAGGAGGCGCTTCACCGGGACCTCGATGCGTTTGCCGGTCAGTGTGTGCGGGACGCCCGGGACCTCGATGATGTCGTCCGGGACATGGCGCGGTGAGAGCTGCTCCCGGATCGTCTTCTTGATGCGGGCACGCAGCGCGTCGTCGAGGGCGGCCCCTTCGGCGAGGTGCACGAAGAGCGGCATCCAGTAGCCGCCGTTCGGCTCCTCCAGACCGATGACCAGCGATTCGCGGATCTCGGGGAGTCGTTCGACGGCCTCGTAGATGTCGGCCGAGCCCATCCGTACGCCCTGGCGGTTGAGGGTGGAGTCGGAGCGGCCGTGGATGATGACGGAGCCGCGGTCGGTGATCGTGATCCAGTCGCCGTGCCGCCAGACGCCGGGGAACATCTCGAAGTAGCTGTCGCGGTAGCGGCTGCCGTCCGGGTCGTTCCAGAACCGGATCGGCATGGACGGCATGGGGTTGGTGACGACCAGTTCGCCGACCTCGCCGATGAGCGGCTTGCCCTGGGGGTCCCAGGACTGGAGGTCCGTGCCGAGACAGGCGGCCTGGAGTTCGCCGATGTGTACGGGCAGGGTGGGCACCGCGCCGGCGAAGCAGCTGCACACGTCCGTGCCGCCGCTGACCGAGGCGATCCACAGGTCGTCCGCCACCTCGTCGTGGAGCCAGCGGAACCCGTCGGGCGGGAGCGGGGAGCCGGTGGTTGCGACGCACTTGATCCGGGAGAGGTCGAAGTCCCGGGACGGGTGCACCTCGGCCTTGCGGCAGGCCATGACGTACGCCGCCGAGGTGCCGAAGAGGGTGGACTCGGTGCGCTCGGCGATACGCCATTGGGCGCCGGTGTCGGGAAAGCCCGGGCTGCCGTCGTACAGCACGACTGTCGTCCCGGTGAGCAGGCCGGAGACGAGGAAGTTCCACATCATCCAGCCGGTCGAGGTGTACCAGAAGAAGCGGTCCTCGGGGCCGAGGTCGCAGTGCAGGCCGAGCTGCTTGAAGTGCTCCAGCAGAATGCCGCCCTGCGACTGGACGATGGCCTTGGGCAGGCCGGTCGTGCCGGAGGAGTACAGGACCCACAGCGGGTGGTCGAAGGGCACCTGCTCGAAGGCGGCTTCCGTGTCGCCCGAGGTCACCGCGGACCATTCGAGTGCGCCCTCGGGGGCCTCGCTGCCGAGCAGCGGGATGTGGATCACCGCGCGCAGGGTGGGAAGTTCGCGGCGGAGCTCGGCGACGGTCTCGGTGCGGTCGTGCTCCTTGCCGCCGTAGCGGTAGCCGTCGACGGTGAACAGGACGACGGGCTCGACCTGCTGGAAGCGGTCGAGGACGCTGCGGGCGCCGAAGTCGGGGGCGCAGGAGGTCCACACCGCGCCGACGGCCGCGGTGGCGAGCAGAGCGGTGACGGCCTGCGGGATGTTGGGCAGATAGCCGCTGATCCGGTCCCCTGGGCGTACGCCGAGAGCGCGCAGTTCGGCGGCGAGCGCGCCCACCTGGCGGCGGAGCTCGGACCAGCTGATCGGGGTCGGCTCATGTGTTTCGTCCACATGGAGCAGTGCCGGATCGTGGGGGCGGTCCTCGGCGGCGCGCAGCGCGTGCTCGGCGTAGTTGAGGGTGGCGCCGGGGAACCACCGGGCCCCGGGCATGGCGGGGTCGGCGAGGACGCGCTCGTACGGAGTGGAGAACCGGATGTCGAACCACTCGGCGACCGCCTGCCAGAAGGTCTCGAGCTCGTCGACGGACCAGCGGTGCAGCGCCGCGTAGCCGCCCTCGGCGGGTGCCCCGTGGCGTTCGGCGGCCCAGGCCTGGAAGCCGGTGATCCTCGCGGCGGCGATGCGCTCGGGGTCCGGCTGCCACAGGGGGGCAGGGTTCGCTGCTGAGGTCATGGACGGCTCCCGGGTGGCTCTACGCGGTGTCTGCGTGTGTCGCGCGCACGTGCGGGGTGTGCGCGTGACGCGGCTGACAGGGACGATGCCATGTGATCGTCTTTCGCACCAGGGCTCCCCACCCATGGTCGCGCCATGGAATATGTGGTCTCACCACGGGTGAACGGGAGTTGAACAAACCCCGCGCGACCTCGGCCGGATGGCAGGCTGAGCTGCATGAACGGTCGTGGTCTGGTGCGCTCGGTGAGGATCTTCGGAACGGTGCAGGGGGTGCGCGCGGCACGCTCGGCCTGGCGGCAGTGGCGGACCGACGCCCGGGGGTTGCCGTCGAGAGGGGCGGAGCGAGCCAGAGTGCCCGGCCTGGTGGACGGGGCCGAGCCGCTGCCGGGGGGCGGGATCGTCAGGTTCGCCCGTTCTGAACTGCTTATCCGGGTCACGGCGGGCGGTGCGGTCTTCTGGGGCTGGGACGGCGCCGGGCCCGAACCTTCGTACGCCCTCGCAGGCTCCCCTCAGCCGGATCCGCGGGCGGAGCTGGAGCCCGACAAGGACGGCGGCTGGCGAGTGGTTTCGGAGCGGGTGACGGTGGAGGTGTCCCGGCACGGTGCCGTGGAGATCCGCACGCCCGGCGGTGTCGTACTGCGCCGGGATCTGCCACCGCGCTGGTGGGAGCCGGTGCAGGGCGGGCCGGCGCGGTGGGTGCAGCGGACCGAAGTGCCCGCGGACGCACGCTTCTTCGGGCTCGGCGGCCGGGCGTCCGGTCCCCGGCTGCGGAACGGCAGCTACCGGCTGTGGAACACCGATCCCCGGGGCGCCTTCGGCCCCGACGACGATCCGCTGTACATCACCATGCCGGTCCAGCTGGTGGTCGCCGACGCGGGCACGCATCTCGCCTTCCACGACAACTCCTGGGACGGCCGGGTCACCCTGTGGGAGGGCGAGGAGGGCGCCGGCTCCGGGCACGACCGCCCCGGCACCAGCGAGGTGCGCATGGACGGCGGGCCGCTGCGCTGCTGGGTGGTGGTGGGCACGCCGGCGCGGGTGCTGCGCGGCTGGACCCGGCTGACGGGCCCGCCCGCGGTGCCACCGTCCTGGGCGCTCGGCCCGCAGCACGCGCGGTGGGGGTTCGGCAGCGAGCGGGAAGTGCGCCGGATCGTGGCCGGTTACCGGGAGCGGGAGCTGCCGCTGTCCGCGGTCCATCTCGACATCGACCACTACGACGCGTTTCAGGTCTTCACCGTGGACCGGGAGCGCTTCCCGGACCTGCCGGGGCTGGCGAAGGATCTGCGCGAAGAGGGGGTGCGCACGGTCTCGATCGTCGACCCGGCGGTGAAGGCGGAGCGCGGGAACGCGATGTACGACAGCGGGTCCGCGGCGGGGGCGTTCGTGCGCGACGCCCAGGGGCGGGAGGTGCGGGGCGTCGTGTGGCCGGGCGACTGCGTCTATCCGGACTTCACCGATCCGGCGGTGCGCCGGTGGTGGGGCGAGCGGTACGAGGAGCGGCTCGCGCAGGGCTTCTCCGGGGTGTGGCACGACATGAACGAGCCGGTGTCCTTCACTCCCTTCGGCGACATGACGCTGCCGCGGTCCGCCCGGCACGCGCTGGACGGGAAGGGGGGCGACCACCGGGAGGCGCACAATCTGTACGGCCTTGCGATGGCGCGTGCGGGGTACGAGGGACTGCGTCGGCTGCGCCCCGAGCAACGGCCGTTTCTCTTCTCCCGCTCCGGCTGGGCGGGTATGCAGCGGTACGGGGGCACCTGGTCCGGTGATGTGTCCACCGGCTGGCCGGGGCTCCGCGCCTCGCTCTCGCTCGTACTGGGGCTCGGGCTGTGCGGCGTGCCGTACTCCGGTCCCGATATCGGCGGCTTCGACGGCAGTCCGTCGCCCGAGCTGTATCTGCGCTGGTTCCAGCTGGGTGCGCAGCTGCCGCTGTTCCGTACGCATGCGGCGATCGACGCGGGGCGCAGGGAGCCGTGGGAATTCGGGCCCGAGGTGCTCGCCCATGCGAGGGCCGCGCTCGTCGAGCGGGAGAGGCTGCTGCCCTACTTCGTCACGCTGGCCCAGCTGGCCCGGCTGACCGGGGCGCCCTATGCGCGGCCGCTGTGGTGGGGCGCCCCGCAGGACAGGGTGCTGCGCGACTGCGAGGACGCGTTTCTGCTCGGGGACGCGTTGCTGGTCGCGCCGGTACTGGAGCCCGGCACGGACCGGCGGGCGGTGCGGCTGCCGCGGGGGCGGTGGTACGACACGGCGACGGAGCGGGCGTACGACGGACCCGGGCAGGTGCTTGTGGACGCGCCCCTGTCACGTATCCCGGTGCTGGCACGGGGTGGTGCGGTGATACCGGTGCGGGGCGCGGACGGCGCGATGGAGCTGGAGGTCTGGGCGCCGGCGGAGGGGCGCAAGGGCGGCGGCCTGGTGGTCCCGGACGTGGGCGACGGCTGGGAGGCGGCGGAGGTGGAGCGGTACACGACGCGTCTGGTGGACGGCCGGGTCGTGGTGAAGCACAAGCGGCCCGAGGGCTCGGGGCCGCCGCGCTGGCGGGTGAGGGTGCGGGGGTTGGGGGGCTAGGGGGCGCGGTCCGGGTGGGCGGGGCCGTGCTGCCGAACCGGGGGGGGGGGGGCCCCCCCCCCCCCCCCCCCCGCCCCCCCCCCGCGGGGGGGGGGGGGGGGGGGGGGGGGGGGGTGCGGGGGGGGGCCCCCCCCCGGGGCGGGGGGCCCCCCCCGCGGGGGGGGGGGTTGGGGGGGGGGGGTTGGGGGGGCTGGGGGGCGCGGTCGGGGTGGGCGGGGCCGTGCTGCCGAACCCGGGGGCTCCGCCCCCGGACCCCCAGCTCCTCAATCGCCGGAGGGGCTTTTCTCCCTAGTTGTAGTGACCGTCGAACCATCGCCTCGCCGCGATCGTGTGCAGCGGGAACGTCAATTCCGTCGGCGCGTGCAGCAGGTGCCAGCCCGTCGTCTCGTCCGTCTGGCGCGGGGGCGGGAGTGTCGTCGCGTCCCGTTCCGGCAGCAGGCCGAACAGGAGCAAGTGGCTCTCCGGGGAGCTGAGGGCGTCCGCGAGGCGGACCTCGGCGGGGGACACGTCGATGCCGGTCTCCTCCCTGAGTTCCCGGACGACCGCCTGCTGCCATTCCTCGGCATGGTCGATGAAGCCGCCCGGCAGCGCGACGCCTCCGCGTCCGGGGTCGATCGTGCGGGTGATGACGACCAGTCCGGTTCCGTCCGCCGACCGCGCGGGCAGTAGCGCGACGGCGACGGGCAGTGGGTTGCGGTAGGCCGTGTCGCCGCAGGCCGCGCAGGTGCGGGGCCAGTCGGTGACCGGGCCGTACGGCGCTCCGCAGTTGGCGCAGTGGGAGTCCTTGGGCACGCGCGGACTGTATCGGATCACCTTTTCCCACAGGGCCGGGAACTGATGGACGATGTGCTCATGACAGGACTTGCTTCCGCCTTCCGCACCCTCGTCGCGACGGCCGCCGCCCTGCTCGCCGTCACCGCGTCCACCGCGGCAGCAGCCCCCGCCGCCCGGTCCCACTCGGAGCCCACGGCGCCTCGCGAGTTCGTGGCGCTGTGCACTGTGGACCGGACGATCATTCAGGAGTTGCGCTACATCACCCCGCACAACTTCGTGGGCGAGCGGATCGACGGTTATCGCCAACCGCTCTGCATCCTCACGCAGCCTGCCGCGCAGGCGCTTCACCGGGCGCAGCAGAGGCTGCTGCGGCAGGGCTACTCACTGAAGGTGTACGACTGTTACCGGCCCCAGCGGGCCGTCGACCACTTCGTACGGTGGGCAAAGGACCTCGAGGACGAGGCCATGAAAAAGGAGTTCTATCCACACGTCGACAAGTCGCGTCTGTTCGCGGACGGTTATATCGCCGAGAAGTCCGGGCACAGCCGTGGCAGCACGGTCGACCTCACCATCGTCAAGCTCCCGGCACTGCCGACCAGGCCGTACATCCCGGGCGAGCCCCTCATCCCCTGCTACGCGCCCAGGTCCGCGCGCTTCCCGGACAATTCCGTGGACATGGGGACCGGTTTCGACTGCTTCGACACGCTGTCACACACCGACGACCCCAGGATCCAGGGCGAGCAGCGCGCCAACCGGCAGCTCCTCAAGAGCACGCTGAGCGCGCTCGGCTTTGTGAATCTGCCTGAGGAGTGGTGGCACTTCACCTACAAACCGGAGCCGTTCCCTGACACCTACTTCGACTTCCCCGTCTCTTCGCGGTCGGTCGCCGGAAATCACCGATCCGTGGCACACTTCTGACGTACCGTCAGATCACTGTGCCGGGGAGGGACCTTGACGAGCGCGCCGCAGCGGCCCGTGGTGGCCGGATGGTTCACACAGGAAGGCGGTGAGGAGGACTTCCAACTGCTCGGCACCCGCTGTACGGCCTGTTCGTCCGTCTTCTTCCCGCGCGAGGACTCGTTCTGCCGCAACCCGGCGTGCGGGGGCGGGGAACTGGTGGAGGTACCCCTGTCCAAGCGGGGCCGGGTGTGGTCGTACACGGACGGGCGCTACCGCCCGCCCGCGCCGTATGTCTCCGATCCGGCCGCCGAGTGGGAGCCGTACACGCTCCTCGCCGTCGAGCTCGAGGCCGAGCGCATGGTGGTCCTCGGGCAGGCCGTGCCCGGCGTGACGGTCGCCGATCTCGCGGTCGGGATGGAGGTCGAGGTCGTGCCGGGCGTGCTGAACGAGGACCCGGGCACGATCTGGACGACCTGGCACTGGCGGCCCGTGGGGGTGGCTTCATGACCGGCGATGTGGCGGTCCTCGGGGCCGGAATGCATCCCTGGGGCAAATGGGGCCGCAGTTTCGTCCAGTACGGGACGGCGGCGGCCAGAGCCGCGCTCGCCGACGCGGAAATCGACTGGCGGCACGTGCAGTCGGTGGTCGGCGCGGACACCGTGCGCTGCGGCTATCCGGGGTATGTGGCGGGGGCGACCTTCGCGCAGGCACTGGGCTGGCAGGGGGCACGCGTCACCAGCGTCTACGCGGCCTGCGCCTCCGGAGCGCAGGCGATCGGCACCGCACGCGCGCAGATCCTGGCCGGCCTGGCCGACGTCGTCCTGGTGGTGGGCGCGGACTCGGCGCCCAAGGGCTTCTTCGCACCGGCCGGAGGCGAGCGGCCCGACGATCCCGACTGGCTGCGCTTCCGGCTGCTCGGCGCGACCAACCCCGCCTACTTCGGGCTCTACGCCCGCCGCCGTATGGCCCTGTACGGCGACTCCCCCGAGGACTTCGCCCTGGTCAAGGTGAAGAACGCGGCGGCCGGTGCGCTCAACCCCAACGCCCGCTACCGCACAAGGGTCTCGGCCGAGGACGTCGCCGCCTCCGCCGTCGTCGCCGATCCGCTGCGGCTGCTCGACATCTGCGCGACGTCCGACGGCGCGGCCGCACTGGTGCTGTCGAGCATGGACTTCGCGCGCCGGCACGGTGCCGCCGACCCGGTCCGTATCCGCGCGGTCTCCACCGTCACACCGACGTACCCGAAGGCCGTACTCGACCTCCCGGACATCGCGACCGACTCGGCAGCCGTCGTGGCACCGTCGCCGGACTCCTTCCGGGCCTCCATCGCCCGGGCCGCGTACGAGGAGGCCTGCATCGGCCCCGAGGACCTCTCGCTCGCCGAGGTGTACGACCTCTCCACCGCGCTCGAGCTGGAGTGGTACGAGGACATCGGCCTGTGCGGGACCGGCGAGGGCGCCAAGCTGGTGCGCGAGGGCGCCACCGCGCTCGGCGGCCGTATCCCGGTGAACGTCAGCGGCGGCCTCGCCTCCTTCGGTGAGGCGGTGCCCGCCCAGGCCATCGCCCAGGTCTGCGAGCTGACCTGGCAGTTGCGGGGCACTGCCGGAGAGCGCCAGGTGCCGGGTGCCAGCACCGGAATCACCGCGAACCAGGGGCTTTTCGGCCATGGTTCGGCGATCGTGGCCATTCGCTGAAGAACCTTCGAGGCGTACTCCCGCTGCCTTACGTTCCCCGCTAGCGTGTCAAACGCATCGGCCGTGAACTGCACTTGATGTCAACGACCTTGACGCCCCATCACGGCCGGTGAACACTGCCTCTTCGTCGGCATCGCCGCACTTCGGCACGCTCACCATGCTCGTCACGGACGCCGGGCAGGGCGCGGACTCCGCTGCCTCCGGCTCCGTAGCCATGGCATGCCATGGAGCAAGCACCCTGCACTGAGTACCGGGGCCCGGCCCCGGGCGAGGGCCTAGGAGCCGCCATGAGCAACGGAGACATTTTCGTCGGTGAGGTCATCGGCACCGCGATACTCATCCTCTTCGGCGCGGGCGTCTGCGCCGCCGTCACGCTCCATCACTCCAAGGCAAAGGCCGCGGGCTGGGTCGTCATCGCCTTCGGCTGGGGCTTCGGCGTGCTGGCGGGCGCGTACACCGCAGCACCGCTGTCGGGCGGGCATCTCAATCCGGCCGTGACGCTGGGCGTCGCCGTCGACACCGGGGAGTGGAGCAAGGTCCCGCTCTACATCCTGGCGCAGATGGTCGGCGCGATCCTCGGCGCCGTACTGGCCTATCTCGTCTACTTCGCGCAGTTCCGGGCCAATGCGGACACGGCGAACGCGCAGCCCACGCTCGGGATCTTCTCGACCGGGCCGGAGATCCGTAATCCCGTGGCCAACCTGATCACCGAGATCATCGCGACGATCGGCCTGGTGCTGCCGATTCTCGCCTTCGGCAAGAACGACGGCATCGGCATCGGCCAGATACCCGGGCAGAACGCCGGGATCTACGGCTCGGGCATCTCCATCCTGCTGGTGTCGCTGCTGGTCGTGGGCATCGGTCTGTCGCTCGGCGGACCGACGGGTTACGCCATCAACCCGGCCCGTGACCTGGGACCACGCATCACCCACGCACTGCTGCCGATCCCCAACAAGGGCACCTCCGACTGGGGTTACGCCTGGGTGCCGGTGGCCGGACCCGTTATCGGCGGGCTGCTGGCCGGCCTCATCTTCAACGCAGCCTTCTAGGCCTTCCGGCCTCATTGACAAGGGGACGTCATGACGGACAAGTTCGTCGCCGCAATCGACCAGGGCACCACGTCCAGCCGCTGCATCATCTTCAACCAGGACGGCGCGATCGTCGCCGTCGACCAGCGTGAGCACCGTCAGATCTTCCCCAAGCCGGGCTGGGTGGAGCACGACGCCACCGAGATCTGGTCCAAGGTGCAGGCGGTGGTGGCGGGGGCGATCGCCAAGGCGGGGCTGCGCGCCGACCAGCTCAGCGCGCTCGGCATCACCAACCAGCGGGAGACGACGGTTCTTTGGGACCGGTCGACCGGAAAGCCCGTGCACAACGCGATCGTCTGGCAGGACACCCGTACCTCCGGGCTCTGCAACGAGCTGGGGGGCACGGACGGACAGGACCGTTTCCGCGACGCGACCGGGCTGCCGCTCGCCAGTTACTTCTCCGGGCCCAAGGCGGCCTGGCTGCTGGACAATGTGCCCGGGCTGCGCAGCCGGGCCGAGCGCGGCGAGATCGCCTTCGGCACCATCGACTCCTGGCTGATCTGGAACCTCACGGGCGGCACGGAGGGCGGGGTCCATGTCACGGATGTGACCAACGCGTCGCGCACCATGCTGATGAATCTCCAGACCCTCGAATGGGATCCGGCGATCCTCTCCGCGATGAACGTCCCGCAGGCGGTGCTCCCGGAGATCAGGTCGTCGGCGGAGGTGTACGGGACGGCGGTCGGCCAGCTCGCGGGCGTGCCGGTGGCCTCGGCGCTCGGCGACCAGCAGGCCGCGATCTTCGGACAGGCCTGCTACGACACAGGCACGGCCAAGAACACGTACGGCACCGGCAGCTTCCTGCTCCTGAACACCGGCAATCGGCCCGTGCCGTCCAAGAGCGGACTGATCACCACGCTGGGCTACAAGATCGGCGACGAGGCACCGGTCTACTGTCTCGAGGGCTCGATCGCCATCACCGGTGCGCTGGTGCAGTGGTTCCGGGACCAGTTGGGCATCATTCGCAGCGCCGACGAGATCGAGACGCTGGCGGCGAGCGTGGACGACAACGGCGGTGCGTACATCGTGCCCGCCTTCTCCGGGCTCTTCGCCCCGTACTGGCGCTCCGACGCGCGCGGAGTCATCACCGGCCTGACCCGGTACGTCACCAAGGGGCATCTGGCGAGGGCGGTGCTGGAGGCCACCAGTTGGCAGACGCGTGAGGTCGTCGACGCGATGTACCAGGACTCCGGGGTGCAGATCACCACGCTCAAGGTCGACGGCGGCATGACGGCCAACAATCTGCTGATGCAGCATCAGGCGGATGTGCTGGGGGTGCCGGTGATCCGGCCGAAGGTCTCCGAGACGACATGTCTGGGGGCTGCGTACGCGGCGGGGCTCGCCACCGGCGTCTGGTCGGACCTCGACGAGCTCAAGGCGCACTGGCGGCGCGATGTGGAGTGGTCGCCGCGTATGGAGGCCGATGTGCGCGAGCGCGAGTACCACAACTGGCGCAAGGCGGTGGAGCGGAGCTTCGGCTGGCACGAGGAGGACGGGGCGTGACCCTCGTAGGCCCCCCGACACCGACCTCGTAAGCCTGCAAGGCCGACCTCGTAAGCCTGCACGGCGGACCTCGTAGGCCTGCAACGCCGAAAGGCTCACGGCCCGTACCCCAGTCGGTGGGGGTACGGGCCGTGTCCTGCTCTGTCCGCCGCGTCAGGTCGTGGCATGCTCGCGCTGCCGGTCGGCGCGGGCCAGCGCATGCTCCACCACCGCGACCAGCACCTCCTTGGCGGACTCGCGCTCACGCGCGTCGCACATCAGCAGCGGCACCTCGGAGTCCAGGTCGAGGGCGGCCCGCACCGTCTCACCGGGGAAACGGCCTGCGCCTTCGAAGCAGTTGACGGCGACAGTGAACGGAATGGCACGGCGCTCGAAGTAGTCGATGGCCGCGAAGGAGTCCTCCAGGCGGCGGGTGTCCGCGAGCACGACCGCGCCCAGCGCCCCCTGCGCCAGCTCGTCCCAGAGGAACCAGAAGCGGTCCTGCCCCGGTGTGCCGAAGAGATAGAGCACCAGGTCCTCGCGGAGCGTGATGCGCCCGAAGTCCATGGCCACCGTAGTGGTCGTCTTGCTCTCGACGCCCTCGATGTCGTCGACGGGCCGGCCCGCCTCGCTCAACGCCTCCTCGGTGCGCAGCGGTCGTATCTCGCTGACCGCACCCACCAGGGTCGTCTTGCCGACGCCGAACCCGCCCGCGACCAGGATCTTCAGGGTCACCGGCTCGACAAGCGGCTTTCGGCGGCTAGAGCGCCCGAAGACCATTGATCACCTCGCGGAGAATGCTCACGTCCGGCAGTTCGGCCGGCGGAACGGGACGGGTTACGTGGACCAGCGCGTCCTCGACGAGATCGCCGACCAGGACGCGTACCACTCCGACCGGGAGGTCCAGGGTGGCCGCCAGTTCGGCGATCGACTGTGGGGTGTCGCCGCACCGCTCGACGATCTCCACATGCTCCGGCGAGAGCGACTGGTCGCGGCCGGGGTCGTCGGCCGCGGCCTCCGGTACCACCAGGGCGATCAGATCAAGGCGGTGGCGGGTCGCGCTGCTCGTCCGGCCGCGGGTCATCGCGTACGGACGGACCACCGGACCCGCGTCGGCGTCGAAGAAGTGGCGCTGCTGCTGAGCGTGCTGAGCCGAGTCACTCATGCCCCACACTCACCCTCCGGCGGCCTGACCGGTCCGTGGCGCGGTGGACAGGTGGACTCCGACCCGCTTGACCATCAGCGTCATCTCGTACGCCACCAGGCCGACGTCGGAGTCCGCGTCGGCGAGGACGGCCAGACAGCTGCCGTCGCCCGCCGCCGTGACGAAGAGGAAGGCCTCGTCCAGCTCCACGACGGTCTGGCGGACCCGGCCCGCCTCGAAGTGGCGGCCGACACCCTTGGCGAGGCTGTGGAATCCGGAGGCCACGGCGGCAAGGTGCTCGCCGTCCTCGCGGGTCAGGTCACGGGAGGTGCCGGTGGCGAGGCCGTCACCGGAGAGCACCAGTGCATTGCGGATGGTGGCCACCCGGTCGACGAGTTCGTCGAGAAGCCAGTTGAGCTCGCCTGCTCCCTTGGCGGTCGGCGTGGCGCCCAGGGCGCCCGGTGCTGCGGCATGCGGTGCGGTCATCGACCGTCCCCCTCGAAAGTCGTTCCTGGTGCGGTCTCGCCGGGGCCGGTGGCCTGGTCGGTGGTTTCGGCCTCTTCGGCGTTCTGGCGGCGGCCGCGCTGCCAGCCTCGTTGCATGGAAGCCATACGGTTGCGTACCTGTTCCGCGTCGCGCTCGATGTCCTGCTCCGCGGCCGGGGCCGACGTCTGGTCGGCGGCGGTGCCCTCCCTGAGCTGGGGGGCGAGGCTGGCCTGGCGGACGCGACGGGGCAGGCCGTCGAACGGGGCAGGCTCGGACGTGGATGCCTGGTCGGTCAACGGGGCCTTCTTGGGCGCGGGCGTGGGCGCGGGAGCCGCCGGGGCCGGTGCGGGCCAGGGCGCATGGCGCGGCTCGGCACGTGGTTCCGGACGTGGCTCCGGGGCGGGCGCGAGCGCGGGTTCGTCGGCGTGGCCCGGCCCGGGCGCCGGAGCCGGGTGGGTACGGCCCCGTTCGTCCACCCTGCGGCCGTGGTCGGTGACCAGGGTCGGCGGCTTGCGGCGGGGCAGTGGCACCGGTCCCGGCAGCCGCTCGGGCATCTGGTCCAGCGCCTGCTGGTGCTGCTCGTCCGGGGCCTGACGCCGCCGGTCGCGGGCCCGGGCCCGGAAGATTCCGCCACGCTCGCTCTCGGTGTCATCGATGTCGCCGTCCCCGCTGATCGCGTCGACACCGGTCATGGGGTCGACACCGCCGAGCACCGTCCGGTCGTCGAAGCCCAACGCGCCAACGGGCGGCTCCAGTTCGACGGGCCCGTCGAGCAGTGCGGAGCCGCCGAGACCGGTGGGCACCTTGGCGAGCGCCGAGAGCTTGCCGTCACTGCCGCGCCGTCCGGCAGCACTCTCGCTCTTGCGGTCGAGGCGGAAGCCGGTGCCCTGGGTCTCGGGGGCCTCGGTGAGCAGGGCCGCGGGTATGAAGACGACCGCGGTGGTCCCTCCGTACGGCGAAGGCTGCAGCGAGACGCGGACGTTCTGCCGCTGGGCGAGCCGGCTGACGACGAAGAGGCCGAGCCGGTCGGTGTCCGAGAGCTCGAACTCCGGGGTCTCCGCCAGCCGCAGATTGGCGTCGAGGAGCACCTCGGGGGCCATGCCGAGACCGCGGTCGTGGATTTCGAGGGTGAAGCCGTTGGCGACCCGCTCGCCGTGCACCTGGACGCCGGTGTGCGGGGGCGAGAACACCGTGGCGTTCTCCAGGAGTTCGGCGATGAGGTGGGTGAGGTCGGCGACGGCCGGGCCGCCGACCCCGATGCGCGGTAGCCGGCGCACCTCGATGCGCTCGTAGTCCTCGACCTCGGCGACCGCGGCCCGTACGACGTCCATCAGCTGGATCGGCTTGCGCCACTGGCGGGACGGGGCGGCACCGGAGAGGATCACCAGGCCCTCGGCGTGCCGCCGCATACGGGTGGTGAGGTGGTCGAGGCGGAACAGGTCCGCGAGTTCCTCGGTGTCCTCCGTGCGGCGCTCCATCGTGTCGAGGAGCGTCAGCTGACGGTGCAGCAGCACCTGGTTGCGGCGGGCGAGGTTGACGAAGACCTCGGAGACCCCGCGCCGCATGTCGGCCTGCCGGACGGCTGCCTCGACCGCGGCGCGCTGAAGGGTGTTGAGCGCCTGGCCCGCCTGGCCGATCTCGTCCGAGTCGTAGTCGAGACGCGGCGCCTCGGTCTCCACGTCGACATGCTCACCCGCGGCGAGCCGCCGCATCACGCTGGGCAGCCGTACGCCGGAGACCTCGTGGGCCTCCTTGCGCAGCCGGGAGAGGTCGCGTACCAGGTCACGGCCGATGCGTACGGAGACGATCACCGAGACGAGGAGAGCGAGGAAGCCCAGCACGCCGGCGACCCCGGCCTTGACGAAGACGCTGTACGCGGCGGGCTTGAAGCGGTCCTGGTAGCGCACGCCGGCGTCCTTGGCCTCGCGGCCGAGGTCGTCGATGACGGGGGTGGCGGCCGCCTGCCAGCGCGATGCCTCCGATGCGCCCGTCTTCTCGACGGGGCCTGCCGTGATGAGGCGTTCCTCGGCGTTGCGCAGAGGGGCGGTCTTGGGGCTGCGCCAGTACTGCCTGTAGATCTCGCGTTCGCCGGCGGGCAGGACTTCGAGATTGGTCTCGTAGTACAGCTCGCGTTTGGCGACGAAGTCGGAGAGCGCGCGGATCTCGGCTGCCGTGACATTGCGTGTGACGAGGGAGGAGGCGATCAACGCGTCTTCACGGGAAAGCATTTCGAGAGCGCGGGCGAGGCCGACGAGGGCTCGGGCCTGCCGTTCCATCTCCGCGTTGTTGAGTGCGTGGAGCGTCAGCAGGAAGCTGTAGCAGGGGTCGACGAGGCGGTTGTAGTACTCCAGTGCCTGAGTGCGGGAGACGGTGCCCGTCTCGACCGAGCGGCGCAGGGCGCCAAGACCGTCGAGTGCTTCGAGAAGCGAGTTGAGTTCATGGGAGCTGTCGGAGCGCATGTCGTCGCGGACTCCGGGCTTCCCCATATTCGTTTTGATCTTGGCGATGGCCTTGTCGGTCGCCTCGCGCTCGCGACGCAGATTGGGCAGCGCGTCCGAAGCCCGGCGGTCCGCAAGGTAGATGAGCGTCTGACGGCGTTCTCTCTGGATGACGCCGACGGTGTCCGCGACCGGATCACCGACTTCTTCCACAACGGAAGTGACGTCGAGAAGCTGATTGGCCTCCCGACCGGTCAGTACGGTGGCGAAGCCCCACAGGGCGGTGAGGGAGACAAGCGGCACCAGCAACAACGCCACGATCTTCCGGCGGATGGACTTCCCGCGAAAGCGCATGGCCTCCCCCTGCTCAAACCCGCCCGGTGCGGGTGGCGTTCCTCCGTCAACAAACGGCGTGAGCCTACTACTGTCACACAGACAACTCGAAGGCACGTCCGGACTATTTTCGGCCGACAACAGACGTGTTGATCATGGGTTGTCCTGGTATTCGGGGAGATGGCATTCCCGGCAGTCCCGCAGTACACCTGGCGGCACGTCATCTTTCGGACCGTCGTAGATGGCTGGAATTCTTCGCTCCGCGGGAATCATCCGACCCGGTCAATCGTCCTTGTGTACGGGGGCTGTGTACGTCGGCAGGGGCACGGGGGTTCGCCGCATTCGATGCGGCGCCGCAGCGGCCGGAGTAAGGCAGCGGATTCCGGGCAGCCACCCTGAAGTCGGACAGAGGTGGGAGTGACAGGGTCCATGGACACGGACGAGCGTCGCAGCGGGGTGCAGGCGGCGGGTTATGCGGAAGTCCCGCGTCAGCTCTGGGTGGAGGAGCCGGCTGTGCGACGGCGCATGGCCGAGCCGGTCCGTTCGGCGGCCGTGCGGGCGGTGATCATCGCATCGCTGACGATGATTCAGGCGATGATCGCGTTCCTGTGCACGCTGGCGGGGTCGTGGCTGGCGTTCCCGATGGTGCTCAGCAGCGTGGCCAGCACGGTGGTGGCGACGTGGGCGGTGCTGGACGTATGGGTGACCCGCCAGGTGTGGAACCAGCGCAATGGCGTGGTGTCCATGCCCAGCAGCACGGCACGGCAGTTGCGCCGGGAGCGCCGCAGGGCGCGGAAGACGGCGCGAGCGGCGGCGCGTGAGAGTGCGCGGATACGGCGAAGGGAGCCGGGCAGGCGGCTGTCGGCGACGGGTTGACGTCCGGGCCCGGGGTGCGGGCGCTTTTGCCCCCCCCACCCCGCCCCTTCCCGAAACTGGGGGACGCCCCCAGACCCCCTGCCGGGGGAAGGAGTACGTGGGGGCTGACGCCCCCACACCCCGATACGCCAGCTTCGCGGCGCGGATATAGGGACCCGTCGTTGCCGATTCGCCAGCTTCGCGGCTTGGATGTACGAGCCCGCCGTTGCGGTGGCCTCGCGGCACAGTTGCACGCGGGGGTGCCCGTGAGCGTTGCCGTGCAGGGGGACGCGTAGGGGTCGTGTTCTGGACGTAAAGCGGCGCAGCTCGCGCGAAGCGCGGTGAGGAAAGCAGTCCAGAATTCGAGCCCCGGAGCGGCCCCAGGCCCGCACCCGCGGACCGGGCACACCGGACGGCCCAAGACCGGCACCGCGGACCCCCGCACCCGCGGACCGGGCACACCGGACGGCCCAAGACCCGCACCGCGGACCCCCGCACCCACGGACCCGGGCACCCCGGACAAGCGGACGCCCGCACCCGCGGACCCGGCACACCGGACAAACCCAAGACCCGCACCGCCGACCCCCGTACCCCGGGGCCCGGTTACCGCTTGAACATCCGCGTCGCGGTGATTTCGCCGTGGACCGTCTCGCACGTCGGGTCCTGCTGCGGCAGACCGGGCCGCAAGTGTTCTTCGACGCTGATGTACTTCAGGCCCGCGCGCAGGTCCGCGTCATTGCGCAGCCGGATGACCAGCGGGAATTCGGCGAGGGCCGTGGTGTCGAAGAGGCCCGTCGTATAGAGCAGTTGGACGCCCAGCGCATCCGAGACCGCCCGCTGGAGCTCCAGCAGATACGTCGCGTTGGCGCGGCCGATCGGATTGTCGAGGAAGAGCGTACCGGCGTGCCGGTGCTTGTCCCTGCCGCGGTCGTTGCTGCGGAGCGCGGCCATCGTGCAGTACAGGGCGATCGCCGCGGTGAGCAGCTGGCCGCCGGAGAAGACGTCGCCCATCTGCCCGACCGGGACCCGCTCCGCCCGCAGCACCGCGTCCGGCTTGAGGATCTCCACCGCGATGCCCTTCGGCTGCAGCGCCGCCTGAACGCCGCGCAACAGCAGGGACATCCCGTCCCGGCGCCCCTCCCCGTACGCCGCCGCGGAGTTCTTCTTCACGGCAGCCCGGGTCGCCTCGTCAATGACCTCGCCGAGCCGCTCGGCGAGCGTCGTCTGGTCCGGCTCCTCGAAGCGGATCCGCAGGAACTCCTGCCCCGACCACTCGCCGAGCCCCTCCGGCAGACGGGACAGCCGCTGCGCCGAACGGAGCGTCGTCAGCGCGGACTCCACCAGCCCGCGCAGCCGGTCCACGATCGTGTCGCGGTTGCGCTCCAACTGCTGGAGCTCGTCTGTCAGCACCCGCAGCCGAGGGGCGAAGGCCTCCGCCCATTTCGCGGCGTGCTCAGGCAGCGCCGCGGCGGGCAGCTCGCGAATCTGCTGGCGCGCAGGGGTGCGCACCTGCTCGTACCGGCTGGAGTTGGCGTGCCGTACGAGGATGTCGCTCGCTTCCCGCACGGCGGCCTCGGCGGCGGACAGATCGGTGGCGCAGCCGCGCAGTGAGCGGCGGGCCTCGGCGGCCGAGTGCCGCGCCTCCTCCAGGGTGCCGGGGTAGGGCTCGGGCGCTTCCGGACCCTCCTCGTCGTGGTGCTCCCGCAGCAGGTCCCGCAGGAGCGCGGCGGTCTCGTCGAAGCCGCCTGTCGCGTCCTCGGCGACCCGGTGCGCCTGGAGCAGTCCGGCGTGGGCGGCCCGGGCCGTCTCCAACGCATCGGTCCGCGACGCCAGTTCCGCCGTGGCCGTGCGCAGCAGGGCCTGCGCCTGCTCGGCGTCGGCCGGCACCAGCTCCTCGGGGAGCTCGGTGTGCGACTGGCCGTCGGCAGGGGCCAGTCGCTCGGCTTCGCCGCGGAGCCTGCCCAGCTTCTCGCTCGCCTCCGACGCACGCGACTCCAGCATCTGTACGAGTGACTCCGCGCGCGCGGCCGCCGCCTGGCGGGACGGCCCGTCGGCGCCGTCGGTGCCCTCCAGGAGCTGGGCGGCCCGGGTGCGGACCTTGTTGGTGAGCCGGTCGAGTTCAGCGAGGGCGGCGCTCTCGTCGCTCTCGGCTCTGGCCTGCTCGGCGCGCAGGTCCGCGCCGACTCCCACCTTTTCGTACAGCTGCGATGCGGCCCGGTACGCCTCGCGCAGGGCGGGCAGCGCGTGACGCGGTGCGTTCTCGTCAGCCTCCGGCAGTGTCTCGGGCGCACCGGCGATCTCGGCACGCTCGGCGCGCAGCGCGCGGGCGGTGCGACGGGCGTCGTCCCCCGCGCGTTGGGCGGCCCGACGGTCCTCGTCGGCGGCCTTCGCCCGCTCCAGGCAGGTCGCGGCCCGGGCCTCGGACTCGGCCGCGTCGTCGGCCAGTTCACGCAGCTTCAGCTGCCAGCCCGCGCGCTCGCGGAGCCGGAAGGCCAGGCCCGCGAGCGCGTCGGCGGCCCGACGGGCGCGCTGGGCCGCGTCCTGTCGCTCGTCGCGGACTCGGGCGGCGTCGGCCGCGGCCTCGTCCACCTCGGCGCGCACGGTACGGGCCTCGGCGAGCGCGGCGTCTGCTTCTTCGGCGGCTTCGCTCGCGGCCTGCGCACCCTGCGCGAGCTCGGCGAGCATGCCCGGCGGACACTCCGCCCGCCACGAGCCGAGGCGGGCGGCGAGCGAACGGTCCCCGGCGAGCCGCGCCGCGAGCGCACGGATCTCCTCGTCCCGCGCGGTGGCCCGGGCCCGCAGCGCGTGCCGCTCCTCGTCGGCGGCGTGCTCGTCGTGCATGGCCGGGTTCGGCGGTACGAGGAACACGTCCCCGTCCCCTGCGCCGCCCGTGCCGGGGCTCGGCACCGGCGCGAGCAGCGCGGCGGCCGTGCCGACGGCCACGGTGGAGCGGGGCAACAGCGCGGCCCCGGCAAGGATGTCGCGTGCGCGGGCGTGCGAGGCCGGATCGGTGATCACCACACCGTCGACCAGCTCGGGCCGGGTGGCCAGCACGGCGGCGTGGTCGGCCGGGTCGACGGCCTGCGCCAGGTAGCGCCAGCCGGGGAGGGCCGGGATGCCGTGCTCACCGAGGTACTCGACGGTCGCGAGGACGTCGGGTCCGGGCGGCAGGAGGCCACCGTCGCCGAGCGCTCCTAGGATGCGGGCGTCGTCGGCGGCAGCGGTGCGCAGGTCGAACAGCTGGCGCTCGGCGGAGGCGACGTGCTGGTCGAGGACCTCGCGCAGCTCGTCGGCGTACCGGTCCAACTCCTCGGCGGAGAGGGGCTCTTCGGCGGTACGGGAGGGTGTGGTGGGGTGTGGGCTACCGTTCGCGGAGTCCGGCCCCTCGCCGGTACGGGCCGTTCGGTCGCTCGCGACGACGGCGTCGCGCCCCTCGCCCGTGCCGTCCGCGAGGCTGCCGTCCGATGCATCGGCCGCCTCGGTGCCGTCCTCGCTTGCCCGGCGCTCCTGCCCGAGGCCTTCCGGCGAGGGGCCGTCCGCCGCCGCGGCCCGGCGTGGCGACGGCACCGTCGCGTGCACCGCCGGCGGCAGGCTCAGCAGCTCCGCCAGGCGTTCGTCCTGGGCGATCGAGTCCGCCGCGCGTCGCTCCGCCTCGTACGCGTTGTCGGCGGCCAGCGCCGCGTCCGACGCGCGGGCCGCCGCCAGTTCCGCGCGAGCCTCCGCCGCGGCCGCGTCCTTCGCGCGATCCGCCGTCGTGCGCGCGGCCTCGCGGGCCGTGTCCCACCCCGCGACCGCCGTCTTCTCCGCGTCGCTCGCCGCCAGCGCGGCCCTCGCCGGGTCGGCGTCCGGCGCCGTGTCGTCCAGCCAGCCCGCCCGTACCGCCTCGGCCGTCTCCTGCTCGACCTCGCTCAGCCGCTGCCGCAGATGACCGATCTCGCTGCGGGCGCGCTGCGCCTCCGTGGCCGCGGCCGTCGCATCGCGGTGGGCGGCCTCGCCCGCCTCCTGGAGGGCGGCGGAACGCTCCTCCTCCTCGTTGGCCACCCGCTCGCCGTCCGCCGCCGCGGAGTGCAGCGCGCGGACCAGGTCGGCGGCGGCCTTGGCGCGGGCGGCGAGCGCCGGGGCCGCGTCCCGCTCGGCCTCGCGGATCGCCGCGGCGACACGCACGGAGCGGTCCCCGGCGGCGCGGTGGCGCAGTACGGCCTCCGCTGCCTGCCAGGCGGAGTGCAGCGTGCGCGCGTCGGTCAGTTCGCGGCGCTGGGCACTCGCGCCCTTCTCCGCGACGGTCAGCGCCAACGAGGCGTGCCGGTAGGCCAGTTCCGCGGCGATCAGCGAGCCGCGGCTGCGGGCCTGCTCCGCCTCGGTCACGGTGTGCGAGGCGGCGGTGACCTGCTGGGCGAGCTCGGCCGCACGCCCCCGCTCCTCGGCGGCGCGGGCCGAGAGACGGCGCGCGAGCGTACGCGTGCGGCGCTCCGCGCCCGCGTGGATGTCCCGCGCCCTGGTGCGGGCCTCGGCCGCCTCCACGATCCGGCCGAGCAGATCGACCGAACCGGCCGTGAAGTCGCGCTCGGCGGTCAGTTCGGCGCGGCGGCCGAGCTTGTTGCCGAAGCTGCCGACGAGATCGGCGAGCCCGTCCGTGTCGCGCGTGTCGGTGACGGCGCGCAGCAGCAGATCGGTGAAGTCGGAGTCCTTCTTGACCGCGAAGAGCCCCGCCGCCTCGCCCTCGTCGGCGTTCATCTCCCGCTGGTAGCGGAAGAGTTCGGGGTCGAGACCCACGTCGCCCAGGTGCTCGTTCCAGCGGTCGTGGATCTCCTCCCAGTACACATCGAGGTGCGGATACGCCTTGCCCGCCTCGGTGATGGCGTCCCGGAAGCCCTTCATCGTGCGGCGACGGCCCTGCGCGCCCGAGGCGCCCTCCACGGGCGGGCGGACGGCCGTGGACTCGGCGACGGGCAGCGAGTCGAGGCTGAGCCCGGGGCCTGGCCGGAAGGAGTACCAGGCTTCGGCGAACTTCCGCGGGTCGTTGGACACCTGGCGCCCGCGCCACTCGCTGACCTTGCCGACCACGACCAGCTCGCCGGTGAGCGTGTGCTGCCACTCCAGGGCGACATGGCCGCAGTCGTCGGCGAGCAGGAACTTGCGCAGCACGCCGGAGCTGGCGCCGCCGAGGGTGTTGCGGTGGCCCGGGAGCATCACCGAGAAGATCAGCTTCAGCAGTACGGACTTACCGCCGCCGTTCTCCAGGAAGAGCACGCCGGCGGGCGCGGGGCGGCGCGGCGGGCCGACCGGCTCCTCCTCGAAGAACTCCGCCTGGGTGGGGGCGGGATGGGGCACCGGTTCGCCGACTCCGCGCAGGTCCAGCACGGTGTCGGCATAGCGCGCACCGGCGGGCCCGATGGAGTAGAGGCGTACCCGGGACAGCTCGTACATGGCGGCGGACTCTCGTAAGTGGCAGATGTGAGGGGCAGATACGGGGGGTCAGGCGTGGAAGGGCAGGCCGGCGTCGGCAGCCAGTTCCAGGTCGTCGGCGTCGGGCGGCGGAACCAGGGTGGCGGTGCCGTCGCTGACCGGCACGACGCCGAGCTCCAGGAGCTCGGCCATGGCCGCGCTGCCGGCCATGTCGCGCACCTGCAACTGGTAGCGGGCGGTGGTGCGGTACGCGCCTCCGGCGTCGTCGCCGGTCCGCTGGAGAAAGCCGGAGTCGGTGAGGAAGGCGACGGCCTTGCCGATGATGCCGGTGGTGGATCCGGCGAGGCGGCGCGCGTCCTTGGTGGCGCCGGTGGCGCTGCGCCGTGCGTAGATCCGCCAGGCGGCCTCCAGGCCGGGCACCTCGGTGGCGGGGTCGGTGTTCTCGCCCTGCTCGTCGGCACGCTCTTCGAGGCGGCGGCAGGCCTGGCGTACGAAGGCGTCGACGCCGTTGACCGTGATCCGGCCGATGTATCCGTCGTCGGCGAGGTCTTCGGGGCGGGGGAACGCCATGGCGGCGACGGCGAGATGGGCGAGGCCGTGCAGGAAGCGGTCCGCGGAGTCGGCGGATGCGCGGCGGGCGTAGTCGCCCATCCGGACGGCGAAGACGGAGTCCTCACCGGCGGCCACGGCCATGCCCGCGCGCGGGGAGACTTCGAGCACGACGAGCCCGAGGCCGGTGGCGACGGCGTCGGCGAGCCGGGCGAAGGCGGGTTCTTCGCGGTAGCGGCGCAGCAGTTCGGCGTACTCGGCATCGCGGGCGGGGAGCAGCTTGGGCTGCAGCCCGAAGGAGACGAGGCGGGCGGCGTCGGCGGCGTCGGCGGGCGTGACGGGGGCGGGAGTGGCCGGAGCCGACGCGTCATGGGCGTCGGCCTCACGCCAGGCGTGGTGCTCGGCGGGGTGATCGGTCACGGGTGCTCCTGCGGAAGGTCTGGGCTGAGGGGGTGTGGTGCGGGTCGGGACGGAGCGCCTGCGGCGGGCCTGTCCCCTACCCGCCCTCCCCCTACGGCCTGCGGCCGTGGGAGGTACCCCCATCCCGTAACTGGGGGCAAGCCCCCAGACCCCCAGACGCCCTTCGGGCGTGTCCTCAATCGCCGGACGGGATCCAATGGAGCCCCGCCGGCGATTGAGGCGTGGGGGTCCCCCCACGCCCGCAGGGCGTAGGGGGAGGGTCCGGGGCGGAGCCCCGGCGGGGTGCTCACGCCGCCTCCGTGCGCGCCGCCGCCATGCCCGCCGCGTCCAGCAGCGCCGTGCCCACGATCAGGTCCGCGCCGCCGAATTCCGGGTCGTGCAGTTCGGTGCCGTCGTCGACGGCGAACAGAAGGCGCTCCTCGCCCTGGCGGTAGGCCGTGCCGACCGGGGGGCTTGCCGCGTGGATCGCCAGCAGGGCGACCAGGTACGGCAGTTCGGGGTCGCGGCGGCGGGCCTCGGCCAGCAGGCCCGAGAGACGGCGCGGCGCGTCGTGTTCCAGGTCGAGCAGCTCCATCGCGCTCGCCAGCTGCTCCTCGCTGAAGCGGCTGTCGTCGGGCGTGGCGATCAGATCGGGCTCGGGCATCTCCGCGCCCAGATGCTCGCGCTCCACCGGCGGGGTCAGCAGCATCTCGACCAGGTCCCCGACCCGTACCGACGCGGGCGTGCGCAGCCCGGTGCCGCGGGCGAAGAACGCGTCCGTGACACGGATCGCGCCCTCCACGGCAAGCGGCAGGAGCGGGGCGACCAGCTGCCCGTACAGATCCAGCCCGGTGCGCGCCGAGGGTCCGGCGAAGGCCTGGCGGTCCTGTTCGGCGCGGAAGAGCGGGCCCGCCTCGAGGAGGCGGGACTGCAGCTGTGTGTGGCGGCGGATGCAGTCCTTGACTATGTCGACGAGCTCGGCCGCGCGCCGCTTGTGCTCGGGGTCCTCCGCCTCGTCGCGTGCCTTGCGGATGTTCGTCAGGATCGCGTTCTCATGGCGGTAGCGGTCGGCGACATGGTCGAGCGCCTCGGCGATCATGTCGGGCACCGCGTTGAGCCAGTCGACGGCCCGCACATTGCGCCGGGTCGCCTCCAGCGTCCTGCGCAGCGTCTCCGCGTACTGCACGGTGCGGTACCTGGCCTGTTCCGCCGCGAGCTGCGCGTCGGCCAGCCGGCCCCGGTTGATCAGGACCTCCAGCTTCACCTCGGCCGCGATCTGTGCGCTGGTGACGTCCGTGTCGAGCGCGCCCACCAGGACGTTGACCGCTTCGTCCGTCGTACGGAGATAGACGCTTCCGCCGTATCCCGGCACTTCCTCGATCAGCTTGAAGTCGTAGTCACGGCGGGTGTAGACGCCGTCGGGTCCGAATGTGCCGTACACCGCGCGGAAGCCGCGGTCCACGCTGCCCACATTGATCAGGTTCTCCAGGACCCAGCGGGCGACCCGCTCATGCTCGGCGACCGGGCGCTGCGGGGCCTGGGCGGCAACCCGGGGAAGCAGCCTCGCCACTATCTGGTCGTGGTCGGCACCGGTGTCGAAGTCCATGTTGAGCGTGACGAGGTCGATGGCCGCGAGGGCGACCTCCGCCATCGCATACACCGTGTACTCCCCAGCGAGATTCGCCTTGCGGGTGTCGAGGTCGTGCAGCGGGGCGGTGCAGGCGAGCGCGCGCAGCCGCCGCGCGAGCCCTTCGTCGGCGGCCGGGCCCTGCGCGGGCCGCGGCCCCGCGCTGAGCTGGTGCGGAACGAATTCCGTCGAGGCAGTCGAGACAGGCGAAGTCACGCTGCACAGATTAGGTCCTCCCACTGACAACGGTCGAAACGGCGCAGAAGCGACCGCCCGGCTACGGTGCGTTCCATCTGCCCCGAGCACGGGCACCCCGCCCCGGGCCCTCCCCGCCCGCGCCGAGCCCGCCACCCCGGCCTGCCCTCGGCGCAGGGCCGAGCCCGCCGGGTCTGCCCGGCAGGTCTGCCCGGCAGGTCTGTCGACTACCGCTGCGGAGTGCCGTATCCCCCGCCGCCCGGGGTCTTCATCACCAGCACATCCCCGGGCCCGACGTCCACCGAGTCCACGCCGTGCAACTGCGTCACACTCCCGTCGGCCCCCTCCACGAGGTTGTGACCGAGCGCACCGGTTTCCCCGCCCGCCATGCCGTAGGGCGGGACGCGGCGGTGCCCGGTGAGCAGCGCCACCGTCATCGCTTCCAGGAAGCGGATTCTGCGGATCACTCCGCAGCCGCCGCTCCAGCGCCCGCGGCCGCCGCTGCCGTCCCGTACCGCGAAGGCGTCCACACGCACCGGATAGCGCCACTCCAGCACTTCGGGGTCGGTGAGGCGGGAGTTGGTCATATGGGTCTGCACGGCGTCCGCGCCGTCGAAGCCGTCGCCTGCGCCGGAGCCACTGGCCACCGTCTCGTAGTACTGCACACGGTCATTGCCGAAGGTCAGATTGTTCATCGTGCCCGAGCCCTCGGCCTGGACGCCGAGCGCGGCGTACAGTGCGCCGGTGACGGCCTGCGAGGTCTCCACATTGCCGGCGACGGTTGCCGCGGGGTAGGCGGGCGCGAGCATCGAGCCGTCCGGCACACGCACCTCCAGCGGCTCCAGGCTGCCGCTGTTGAGGGGGATGTCGTCGGTCACCAGCGTGCGGAACACGTACAGCACCGCCGCCATCACGACGGACGTGGGGGCGTTGAAGTTCCCCGGCTGCTGCGGCGATGTGCCGGTGAAGTCGATGACGGCGCTGCGCGCCTCGCGGTCCACGCGCAGGGCCACCTGGATGACGGCGCCGTTGTCGGTCTCGTAGCGGTACTCGCCGTCGCTGAGATCGGCGACGATCCGGCGCACCGACTCCTCGGCGTTGTCCCGCACATGCTGCATATAGGCCTGGACCACGTCGAGCCCGAACTCGTCGACCATGCGGCGCAGTTCGGCGATGCCCTTCTCGTTGGCCGCGATCTGGGCGCGCAGGTCGGCGAGATTGGTGTCGGGCGCGCGGGACGGATGGGCGGCGGTGGTCAGCAGTTCCCGCGTCTCGGCCTCGCGCAGCCGCCCGTCCCGCACGAGCAGCCAGTTGTCGAAGAGCACACCCTCTTCGTCGATG
Organism: Streptomyces sp. NPDC019890; assembly: GCF_044903445.1. Classification (NCBI taxonomy): domain Bacteria; kingdom Bacillati; phylum Actinomycetota; class Actinomycetes; order Kitasatosporales; family Streptomycetaceae; genus Streptomyces; species Streptomyces sp. NPDC019890. Next base: position 28,943 of record NZ_JBJDQK010000009.1, read on the forward strand.
GTTCTGCTGAAGGCGGGCATGGAGCCGGGGGTGATGCCGCCGATCTCGGCGTGGTGCCCGCGCGAAGCCACCAGAAAGCGCAGCTCGTCCCCCTCGAACACGGGCGTCACGACGGTGACATCGGGCAGATGGGTGCCGCCGTGGTAGGGGTCGTTGATCGCGTAGGCATCGCCCGGTCGCATGGTGCTCCCGTCCTTGTTGCGGCGCAGCACCTCTTTGATGGACTCGCCCATCGAGCCGAGATGTACGGGGATGTGGGGCGCGTTGGCGATCAGGTTGCCGTGTTCGTCGAACAGTGCGCAGGAGAAGTCGAGCCGTTCCTTGATGTTCACGGAGTGGGCGGTGTTCGCCAGCCGTACGCCCATCTGCTCGGCGATGGCCATGAAGAGGTTGTTGAAGACCTCCAGGAGGACCGGGTCGACATCGGTGCCGACGGCGGTCCTGCCGGGGCGTGGGCGTACGCGCGTCAGCAGCAGCTGCCCGTTCTCGTCGGCGGCGGCGCGCCAGCCGGACTCGACGACGGTGGTGGCATCGGTTTCGGCAATGATCGCGGGCCCCTCGACGCCGTCGCCGGGGCTCAGATCCCGGCGCCGGTACAGGGGAGTCTCGCGCCGCTCGCCGTCCACGAACATCCGCACCATGGCGCGCGGAGCGAACTCGCCCTCCCTCTCGGTCTCATCGACGACATACGTGCCGACCTCACCCGCCGAGCCCACGGCTTCGACCGAGACGGCCTCGATGACAAGAGGCTTGTCCATGGTGAACGCGTAACGCGCGCGGTGGGTCGTCTCGAATTCCTCCTTCATGGCGGTGACGGTGTCCAACTGCACGGGCAGGCTCGCGTCCGTTCCCGCGTAACGGATCAGCACGCGCGCGTGCGTGCTGATCGCGTCGTCCGGGATGTTGTCGGCGCGCAGTTCGGCGCGGGTGCGGGCGGCGAGCTCGTCGCAGAGTGTGCGTACGCGCGTGACCGCCCTCTCCGCCAGCTCCGCCTCCACGGACTGCTCGCGCATGGCGGTCGCGTCCGCGAGACCGATGCCGTACGCGGAGAGCACTCCGGCCAGCGGCGGCACAAGCACGGTGTTGACGCCCAGAGCGTCGGCGACCGCGCAGGCATGCTGGCCACCCGCGCCGCCGAAGGAGGTGAGGGCATAGCGCGTGATGTCGTGGCCGCGCTGTACGGAGATCTTCTTGACCGCGTTCGCCATGTTGAGGACGGCGATCTCCAGGAAACCGGCGGCGACTTCCTCGGGGGTGCGCCGCGTGCCGCTCTCCTTGTGCACCTCCGCGGCGAGCGCGGCGAAGCGCTCGCGGACGGTTTCGGCGTCCAGGGGCTGGTCGCCGTCGGGTCCGAAGACGGCGGGGAAGTGGTCGGGCTGGATGCGGCCGAGCATCACATTGGCGTCGGTGACGGTGAGGGGGCCGCCGCGGCGGTAGCAGGCGGGGCCGGGTACGGCGCCCGCGGAGTCGGGGCCGACGCGGTAGCGGCGGCCGTCGAAGTGGAGCACGGAGCCGCCACCCGCCGCGACGGTGTGGATGTTCATCATGGGCGCGCGCATCCGGACGCCGGCGACCTGGGTGCCCAGCTCGCGCTCGAACTCACCCGCGTAGTGCGACACATCGGTGGAGGTGCCGCCCATGTCGAAGCCGATGACCCGGCCGAAGCCCGCCTGCTCGGAGGTACGGGCCATGCCGACGACGCCGCCGGCCGGTCCCGACAGCACGGCGTCCTTCCCGCGGAAGTGGGCGGCTTCGCGCAAACCGCCGTTGGACTGCATGAACATCAGGCGGATGCCCTCGAGTTCGGCGGCGACCTCTTCGACGTACCGCCTCAAAATCGGTGACAGATAGGCGTCCACGACGGTCGTGTCGCCGCGGGGTACGAGTTTGATCAGCGGGCTGACCTCGTGGGAGCAGCTGACCTGGGTGAAGCCGAGGTCACCGGCGACTTCGGCGATCCGGCTCTCGTGGGCAGGGTGGCGGTAGCCGTGCAGCAGTACGACGGCGGCGCTGAGGAAGCCGTCGGCGCGGGCGGCCTTCAACTGCTCGGTGACGGCTGCCAGATCGAGCGGCCGGACGGTCTCGCCGTGCGCGTCGAGGCGTTCGGGGACCTCGATGACACGCTCGTACACCGCCTCCGGCAGCACGATCCGGCGGTCGAAGAGCCGGGGCCGGTTCTGGTAGGCGATGCGCAGGGCGTCCCGGAAGCCCTCGGTGATGACGAGGACGGTCGGCTCACCACGGCGCTCCAGCAGCGCGTTGGTGGCAACGGTCGTGCCCATCTTCACGCTGTCGACCCGGTCGGCCGGGATGGGCTCGTCCGGGCCGACGCCGAGCAGCAGCCGGATCCCGGCGACGGCCGCGTCCCGGTACCGCTCGGGATTGTGCGAGAGCAGTTTCCGGCTCACGAGCCGTCCGTCGGGGCGTCTGCCCACGATGTCGGTGAAGGTGCCGCCACGGTCGATCCAGAACTCCCAGCGCCCGCTCATTCCCCCATTCTGGCAAGGGAAGCGTCCAGGGACACCGCAGCGAGCGCGGCCGAAAGCGCGTGTTCGGCGCTGCGGTCGAGCCGGGCGCTGGTGCCGCGCGCCCAGTGGCGCACCTCGGCGCCCGCCAACTGCAGCAACTGCGGCAGCAGGTCGGTGCAACGGCGTGCCACCCAGCCGGTGCCCGCCGTGGCGAGCCACAGCAGGGACGCGGAGCGAGTCGGCGCCGGCTGCTCGGGCTCGCAGCCGGGCGCGGTCCCGTGGGCGAGGCCACGCTCGACCAGCAGTTCGTGGAAGCGCCGGGCGATCATCCGGTGCCCCCGCTCCCCCGGGTGCAGCCGGTCGGCGCTCCACATGGCCCGGTCGGCGACCCAGGCGGCGTCCGCGGCGTGCAGATGGACGGCGTCGTAGCGGGCGGACAGGGCGTGTACGACTGCGTTGACGGCCCGCTGCCGCCTGGCGAGGGGCCGGGCCAGCGGCAGGGGCAGCCCGAGCATGCCGCCGGGGTCGGGCAGACAGGCGGTCAGCAGTACGGTGCCGCGGGCCGTGAGCTGTGCGCAGACGTCGTCGAGCCGCCGGGTGAGGTTCTCGATGTCGAAGGTGCAGCGCAGGGTGTCGTTGACCCCGACGAGTACGGAGGCGATGTCGGGTTCGAAGGCCAGCGCCTCGGGCAGCTGCCGCTCGGCGACGTCTTCGGTGAGGGCACCGCTGACGGCAAGTCTGAGGAACTCGGCGGGCGCTTCGTCGCCCCCGATCCCCCCTGCGAGCAATGAGGCCCACCCGCGCCACCCGTCACCGACGCGATCGCCGACGCCTTCGGTGAGGGAGTCCCCGAGCGCGACGAAGCGCGGCGCGCGGGAGGGGCCGCACGAACCCGCATCACCGTCACGGACGGCGAGCCTCGCCGCCCCGCATGCCTCGGCGAGGGCCGGCTCCCCGCCGAAGGGCGATGGTCCCCCGTCGGAGACCACGCCCGTACGCCCAGGAGCGGCCCGCGCATCGAGCTCCGCGTCGCCCGGGTCGTCCACCAGTGCCGTCCCGGTCGTCACGCCCGTATCCCCTCTCCCTTGATCCGTTCGCGCACCGGCGGGGCGTCGTGGGCGGACAGGAACGCGTCCACCGATCGCTGCCAGTCGAAGAGCTCGGCCCGTGCCCTTGCCGCCTCGCGGCGGTCGGGCTCCGGGCGGGCGAGCAGCTTCTCCACCGCGTCGGCGAAGTCCTCCGGCGTGTCCACGGCGGCCGCTCCCGCGTCGCCCACCACCTCGGGAAGTGCCGACGACGCGCTCGCGACGACCGGGGTGCCGCAGGCCAGCGCCTCCAGGGCCGAGAGGCCGAAGGTCTCGGCGGGCCCCGGTGCCAGGCACAGGTCCGCCGATGCCTGAAGGTCGGCCACCGCTTCGCGGTCGCCGACATGGCCGAGGAAGACCGCGGGCAGCCGTTCCGCGCGGGCCCTGCGGGTCAGCGCGGTCCGCAGCGGGCCGTCGCCCGCGACCACCAGGGACGCCCGCACGCCGCGCCCGCGCAGCTCGGCAAGCGCGTCCAGGGCCATGCCCGGGCGCTTCTCCACCGACAGACGGGAGCAGAGCAGCAGCAGGACCTCCGCCCCGGCTGCGTACTTCGCCCGCAGGACGGTGCTGCGGCGCCCCGGCCGGCACCGGCGCAGATCGACACCGAGCGGTGCGCGCACCACATTGCGCGCCCCGATGCGTACGAACTCCCGCTCCGCCCACTCCGTCGTGCAGACGATCCTCGAGTACGCCCACGCCGTGCGGCGGTTGAGCCGGTCCGCGGTCCGGCCCGCGAGCGACTCGGACAGACCCCACGTGCGCAGCACCCCGTCCGCCGTCTCGTGCGAGACCATCACCGACGGGATCCGCCGGCGCCGCGCCCACTCGCCGGTCCACCGCAGCGTGGTGCGGTCGGAGACCTCCAGCCGGTCGGGCTCGAGGATCTCCAGGACGTCCCGCAGCCGCCGCCGGGCGGCCAGCACGCGGTAGCCGCCCGTGCCGGGCAGCTCGGGTCCCGGCAGGGTGATCACCCGCCCCTGCGGCGTGAACTGGTCGCTCTCCACGTCGCCGGGCACGATCAGCACGGGCTCGTGGCCCGCGGCCAGATACCCCTTGCCCAGCTCGCGCAGCGCCGTGCGCAGGCCACCGGAGGCCGGGGTGACGAAGTTGGCAAGACGTACGATCCGTAGCGCGCTCATGCCGCCACCGCCGTACGCGCACCGAGCACCTCGGCGTAGTGGTCGATGAGCAGATCGCCGATCACGGCCCAGGTCCGGCCCTCGACCGCGGCCCGGCCCGCCCGGCCGTACGCGGCCCGCAGCTCCGGGTCGGCCGCCAGCGTGGCGACGCCCGTCCGCACCGCGTCGGCGGACAGCGGCTCGACCAGCAGCCCAGTACGCCCGTGGTCGACCAGATCGAGCGGCCCGCCCGCGGCGGGCGCGATGACCGGCACCCCGCCGGCCATGGCTTCCTGCACGGTCTGGCAGAACGTCTCGTACGGACCGGTGTGGGCGAAGACGTCCAGCGAGGCGAAGATCCGGGCGAGGTCGTCGCCGGTCCGGCGGCCGAGGAAGACGGCCCCGGGCAGCGCGGTGCGCAGCGAGGTCTCGCTGGGCCCGTCCCCGACGACCACGACCCGTACACCGGGCGTGGCGCATGCTTCGGCGAGCAGTTCGACATGCTTCTCGGGGGCGAGCCGGCCCACATAGCCGACGATCAGCTCGCCGTCGGGGGCGAGCTGACGCCGCAGTTCCTCGTCCCGCAGTTCGGGCCTGAAGCGCGCGGTGTCCACGCCACGCGGCCACAGCCGCACCCGTTCGACCCCGTGCTCCTCCAGATCGCGCAGGGCAGCGCTGGAGGGTGCGAGCGTACGGTCCGCGGTGTTGTGCACCGCGCGGATGCGCCGCCAGGCGGCATTTTCGCCCGCGCCGACGTACGTACGGGCGTATCCGGCCAGGTCGGTCTGGTAGACGGCGAGGGCCGGCAGGCCGAGCTTGGCCGCGGCGGCCATGCCGCGCACACCGAGCACGAACGGGCTGGCCAGGTGCACCAGCTCGGCCCGGTGCGCGGCGATCGTGGCGGCCACCCGGCGGCTGGGGAGTGCCACCCGTACCTGGGGATATCCGGGCAGCGGAAGGGAGGGGACGCGCACCACGGGGCAGGGCGCGCTCTGGTCGGAGCCGTCGGCGGCCCCGGCGACCGCCGGGGCTATGACGAGCGGGTCATGACCGCGCGCGGCGAGATGCCGGGCGGTCTGCAGGGCGCAGTGCGCCACACCATTGACGTCGGGCGGGAAGGATTCGGTGACGATGACGACTCGCATACCCGTGTTGTCGTCTGGTCCGGGGTGGCTGCGCCAACGTGGATCTTTCCGCTTGTGGAACGTCCCATGAGCGTTTGTGGCGGGGCCCCCGTGACACCCCTGCACAACGTCCCGAATGTCATATCGCGGGCATGTCCGGCCCGATTCTGCTCCGTACGGCGCTCTGCACCTCGGCCTCCTCGGCCGGATCCGCGGCCAGTCGGCGCAGCCGCTCGGCGACGCGCACATCGCCGGTCTCGGCGTGCAGCGCGGCGACCTCTCTGGTGGTCTCCTCGCAGTCCCACAGGCATTCGACGGCGAATCCGGTGGCGAAGGAGGCGTCGGTGGCCGCGAGCGCCCGGGCCGCGCGCCCGCGCAGCTGCGAGGAGGCGGTCTCCCGGTACACATGGCGCAGCACGGGTGCGGCGCAGTCGACGCCGAGCCGGCCGGCCCCGTCGACGAGCCTCCACAGCAACGGCGCGTCGGGGCCATCCGCCCGTACGGTCTCGCGCAGCGCGCCGAGGACCAGCTTGGCGTCCTCGGCGGTGCCCCGGCACGCGAGCACACCCGCCGCCGACGCCCCGAGCGCATCGGGCCGGTGGACCCAGCCGCGGGCGCGGTCGACGGCCTCCTCGCCGCACATCCGCTCGAAGGCGGAGACAGCGGCGTCGGCGACCGCCCGGGAGGCGTCTGCCGCCGCGGCCTCGATCAGATCGAGGACGACGGGGTCGCGTGACTCGGCGAGATAGTGCAGGGCGGCGCAGCGGGCGCCGTCGGAGCCCTCGCGTGCGGCCTCGACGATGGCGGGCCGGTCCTCGGGTCCGGCGACCGCGGACAGACAGCGGGCCGCGGGCACATGGAGGGCGCTGCCGCGCTCCATGCCCTGGTCGGCCCAGTCGAGGACTGCCTGGACGCTCCAGCCGGGACGGGGCCCGGTGGGTCGCATCTGGCGCTGCCAGCGGTCGAAGGAGCCTGCTTCCCGGGCCGCTCGCACCCGGGCGCCGATCGCGTCTTGCTGGTCCTCCGCCCACAGCCGCCACGGCCGCGGTTCGAAGGCGTCGCGGACGGCGACGGCCAGTTCGGCATCGCCCTCCGGGGTGGCCGGGAAACGGGCGAGGACCGGCGCGGCCAGGGCCCGCAGGCCGCTGTCGTCGTCGCGCAGGGCGAGCTCGTCGAGGGCCCAGGCCCAGTTGGCGCCGCTCGCGGCGTACCGCCGCAGCAGCGCGAGGGCGTCCTGTCTGCCGTAGGAGGCGAGGTGCCCGAGCACCGCGAGCGAGAGGCCGGTCCTGGCCTCGTCGGTGTCGAGGCAGTCGTCGGTGTCGCAGAGGTGCCGCTCGATCTCCTCGAGACCGCCGTGGAGATCCAGGTAGAGGCGTGCGTAGTACAGGGAGCGGTTCTCGACCTGCCAGTCGTGGCGGGGGTCGTTCAGTACGCAGTGGTTGAGGGAGGCGAGCGCTTCGGCGCGGGGCGCGGCGAGCGCGTGCAGCGTGCCGTCACCGCGGCCCCTCTGCAGCAGGCCGAGCAGCGTGCCGCTCGGCGCTATGACTGGATCGAACATGGGGAAAGCCTCACATCAAGCTGTCGACGCAACCGGGGAGTGGAGATGCCTAGGCCGCGCAGCAACATGTAGGGCCGCCCGTCGTCTTCCGCTTGGTGTAGACCATCTTCCTCTGCCTCTCGTCGGTGGCCCCAGGGGAACTCCCGGATGAAGTCCGGGATAGGGCTCGACGTCATGATGACCCACCCATTTCGCCACCGCGACCACATTTACGGCGCCCTTCCCAGCGGCCTCTCAGCGACCGCTCAATGGCCGCCGAACAGCTCCAAGAGCTCTGTCTTCCCAAACATCCGCGCCGTATCCATCGCGGACGGTGTGCCCGCTTCCGGGTCGGCTCCGCCGGCCAGCAGTGCGCGGATGACGGCGTCCTCGCCCTTGAAGACGGCACCGGCGAGCGGCGTCTGGCCGCGGTCGTTGGCCCGGTCCGGCTCCGCACCGCGGGCGAGGAGCGCCTCCACGGCCGGGGCGTGCCCGTGGTAGGCGGCGAGCATGACGAGGGTGTCGCCGCGGTCGTTGGTGAGATTCGCGGGGACACCGGCGTCGATGTACGCGGCGAGCGCCTCGGTCTCTCCCTGCCGCGCCAGGTCGAAGACCTTGGTCGCGAGTTCGATCACCTCGGGATCCGGGGCTTCGCTCATTCGGAGGGACCGCCTTTCACTGCGTTGACCTGGGGCGCACGGCAAGAGCAGCCGTACGAGTGAATCGACAGGGTACTGCCCGTGCTGCGACACGACGCGGCGCGCCCGTGGCAGGGATCACCGCGAACCCGGCGGGCGAGAGGCACTGTGCCGTGCAACCGCGCAGTGTGCCCGCCGACCGGGGACCCGCCGTCCTCCAGTGGAGTGAAAGACCGAGAAGTTCACCCATTTGCACCTTTTATCACATAGATACTTCCTGTGAGCATGGAAGTACTCATGGTGACTGTCCCCTCAACCAGGAGAACCTCTCATGATCCTCTCCATCTCAGGCGTCGTCCTGCTCGGAATCGTCGTCTTCCTCTTCTTCAAGAAGGACGGGCTCAAGGGGTCCCACGCAGTCGTCTGCGGACTCTTCGGCTTCTTCGTCTCGGGCACCGCGATCGCCCCCAGCATCAAGGCCGGCAGCGCAAGCCTCGCCAGCCTCCTGGGCGGGATCAAGTTCTGACACCCGCAGCCCCAGGCAGTCCCTCGAAGCATCTCAGCACCATCAAGACCATCAGCACGATCAGCACCTTCGGCACCTTCAGGAGACCGATGTGGCCCGGCGACCACTCCCCCGCATTCTGCGCAGCGGCAGCGCACAGATCGCCCGGAGCCGCGAGATCGCGCGCACGGCCGCCGACAGCGCCACGGATGTCCTCCAGCCGCTGATCACGGTCACCCGTGGCCTGCGGCAGCTGGCCGCCATGGCCGGGCACAAGTGGACCGCGACGCCCAAGGAACGGCGCGGTCCCACGCTGTTCCTGGTTGCGGCGATCGTGCTGGTGGTCGCGCTCATCCCGTACGGGCCGCTGTTCGCCCTGATCTCGGTGATGGCCGCGGCGGCCTGGAAGGGCCGGGTGCGCACCCCCGCCAGGACCGGCCCCGACGAGGCGGAGACCGCGCGGCTGAAGGCGCTGTACGAAGCGCTCGTGCCGTACTTCTCGGTCGCCGAGGACCCGGCTCCGCTGTTCGCCCACGGCGGGGAGTGGAGCAAGGCGTTCAGCGACTACGAGTTCGACGGCAACGGCCGGCTGACCCGGCTCCGGGTGACGTACCCCGCGTACTTCACCGACGGGGAGGCCGAGGCCCGCACCCGTATCGAGCAGCTGCTGCACGCCAAGTCCGGGCGCGGCCGCGAGTACCTCTTCAGCTGGGACGAGGAGGGCAACCAGCTCGTGATGAGCGTGTTGCCCGCCCTCTCCACCGCCATCGCCGCCCAGCGTTTCGTCACCGTCCCCGGCGAGACCGTGCTGGGCTTCACCGACACCGGCGCGGTGCAGCGCACCGTGCCGGTGGCAGAGGGCGAGGAGACCCGCGACGCGCCGCCTGTCGTGTGGCGCACCGGGCCACGCTCCACCGAGCCACATCTGCTGGCGGTCGGCGAGCCCGGCAGCGGCACCACGACCCTGCTCCGATCGATTGCCCTCCAGGCCCTGCAGCACGGAGACGTGCTGATCGTGGAGGGCAGCGGGACCGGCGAGTACGCCTGCCTGACGGGGCGCGCGGGCGTACTCGCCGTCGAATGCGGTCTTGCCGGGGCGCTGGCCAGCCTCGAGTGGGCGGCACACGAGACCGAACGGCGGCTGATCGCCGCCAACCGTGCCAGGCAGGCCGGCCATCCCGCGCCCGACGACACCAAGCGGCCGCTGTGGATCCTGCTGGACCGGCCGAGCATCCTCGGCCATATCGCGGCGGCCGACGGTCGCGCCGATCCGCAACAGCTGCTGCCGGTGCCGCTGCAGCACGGCAGGGCCGCGCAGGTCACGGTGGTCGTGGCCGAGCAGTTCGACAGCGTCGAATCGCTGACCGAGACGGTACGGACGCACACCCGTGCCCGCGTGGTGCTGGGCCCCGCCAGTTTCGAGCAGGTGAAGTCCGTACTGGGCAGGGAGCCGCACACCACGCCGACGCCCGACGTCCCGCCGGGCCGTGGATATGCCCGGCTCGGCACGGGTCCGGTGCTGAGGCTTCAGGTGCCGGCGACCCCGGACCCGTACGACGAGGCCACCAGCGAGGCGCACCGGCAGGCGGTGCTGGAGCTGCTGCCGGAACGGCAGGAGCGGGTCGAGGCGGCAGCACCCGAGCCCGCGCCCGCCGTCGTGGCCGCCCCCGTGCCCGCGGAGGGCTGAGGCCACCCGTCCGGCGACATCGGAGGCGCGCCCGAGCCCGCGCCCGACCCGCGCTGACGCCGCCCGTCAGGCGACGAACGTCCGCGGTGCTTCCGTCCCGGTGCTCGCGCCCGTCTCGACAAGGCGCGCAGCCGCCGCGAGCCGTGCCGCCGCCTCGTCCGCGACCGGACCGCCGACCGTGAACGGCAGCCGTACATAGCCCTCGAAGGCCCCGTCGACTCCGAAGCGGGGCCCCGACGGCACCCGCACCCCCACCCGTTCACCGACCTCGGCGATCCGGGAGCCGGAGAGACCTCCCGTGCGCACCCAGAGCGTGAGCCCGCCACTCGGCACGTCGAACTCCCAGTCGGGCAGCTCCCGGCGCACCGCCGCGACCAGCGCGTCACGGTTCTCGCGCGCCTGAGCCCGCCGGATGGCGACGGCCTCCTCCCATCCGCCGGTCTGCATCAGCCAGTTGACGCCGAGCTGTTCCAGGACCGGGGTGCCCAGGTCGGCGTACGCGCGCGCCGCGACCAGCGAGCGGATCACGTCCGGCGCCGCGCGCACCCAGCCGATGCGCATGCCCGCCCAGAACGCCTTGCTGGCCGAGCCGACCGTGAGGACCGTGCTGCCGGCCGGGTCGAAGGCGCAGACGGGCCTCGGCATCTCGATGTTCTCGTCCAGATGGAGCTCGGACATGGTCTCGTCGACGACGAGGACCGTGCCGGCCGAACGCGCGGCGTCGACCAGGCGGCGGCGCTGGTCCTCGTCGGCCAGCGCGCCGGTCGGGTTGTGGAAGTCGGCCACCACATACGCGAGCCGGGGCGCCGCGTCGCGCAGCACCTGCCGCCAGCGCGGCAGGTCCCAGCCGGTCAGCCCTTCGGCCATGGCCACCGGTACGAGCCGGGCCCCGGCCTCGCGCATCAGTTGCAGGATGTTGGCGTAGGAGGGGGATTCGACGGCGATGCGCTCGCCACGTCCCGCGAAGAGATGGCAGATGGCGTCGATCGCGCCCATCGCGCCCGTGGTGACCATGATCTGCTCGGGCATGGTGGGGATGCCGCGCTCGGTGTAACGGTCGGCGAGCGTCTGCCGCAGCGCGGGCAGACCGGCCGGGTAGTCGCCGTGCGTGTGGGCGTACGGCGGCAGTTCCTCCAGTGCGCCCTGGACTCCCCGGGTGAGCCATGGCTCGGGGGCGGGCAGGGCCGCACAGCCGAGGTCGATCATCGAGCCGAGCGACTCGGGCGGCAGGGGTTCCAGGCCGCGAGCGGGCAGTGGGTTCCCGGCCGGCACGGCGGTCCAACTGCCCGCTCCCCTGCGCGACTCCAGGAAGCCTTCGGCGCGGAGCGCCTCGTACGCCGCCGCGACGGTCGTGCGGCTGACGGACAGCGACAGCGCGAGCTCGCGCTCGGCGGGCAGCCGGGCGGCGACGGGGACCCGCCCTTCGAGGACGAGCAGCCGGATGCCGTCGGCGAGGGCGCGGTAGGCCGGGGGCTTGCGGGTGCCGGGCCCGGCCGGGCGTGACTGCTGGGCGGTGAGCTGCCGGGCGAGCTGGGCCGCGCCCACCGCCGAGGTCCACTGAGTCATGGAAGTCAGTCCACCTTCCTCGAATTGGCCATGGTTGACGCTTGTTCTATAGCCACAGAGTGTCATGCGTCAGTCCACTACCACCAGAGGGGGGCGTCATGGTGACCGCACGGTCCGCGCATCTCACCCGCAGGGTGCTGCAGCTCTACATCGGTCTGGCGCTGTACGGAGTGAGCTCCGCGCTCCTTGTGCGCGGCGGGCTCGGGCTTGAGCCGTGGGGGGTGCTGCATCAGGGGCTGGCCGAGCGGACGGGGCTGACGATCGGCGTCGTGTCGATCATCGTCGGCGCGGTCGTGCTGCTGCTGTGGATCCCGATCCGGCAGCGGCCGGGGCTCGGCACGGTCTCCAATGTCTTCGTCATCGGCATCGCGATGGACGGCACGCTCGCGCTGGTCCCGGACGTGCACGGGCTCGGGACGCAGATTCCGGTGATGATCGTGGGCATCGTGCTCAACGGCGTGGCGACGGGCCTGTACATCTCCGCGCGCTTCGGCCCGGGCCCGCGCGACGGCCTGATGACGGGTCTCCACCGGCTCACCGGCCGTTCGATCCGGCTGGTCCGTACGGCGATCGAGGTGGCCGTGGTCGCGACCGGTTTCGTACTCGGCGGTTCGGTGGGAGTCGGAACGGTCGCCTACGCCCTGGCCATCGGGCCGCTGGCGCAGCTCTTCCTGCGCGTCTTCGCCATCCCTGATCAGCACGACGGCAGCACGGTCGTCGCCCGCGGGACACCTGAGCAGGCGATACTACGGAGGTGACCCGCGTACTCCACCGTTATCTGGACCATCCCTCAACGCTCGCCTTCGCCCATCGCGGCGGGGCTGCGGACGGGATCGAGAACACCGCGGCCGCCTTCCGGCGGGCCGCCGGTCTCGGCTACCGCTACTTCGAGACCGATGTGCACACCACGGCGGACGGCAAGCTGGTCGCCTTCCACGACACGACGCTGGACCGGGTCACGGACGCGCGCGGCAAGCTCGCGGAGCTGCCCTGGAGCGAGGTGCAGCAGGCCAGGGTCGGGGGCAAGGAGCCGCTCGCGCTCTTCGAGGATCTTCTCGACGAGTTCCCCGGCGCCCGCTGGAACGTGGACATCAAGGCGGAGCCTGCACTGGTCCCGCTGGTCGATCTGATCCGCCGGGCGGGCGCCTGGGACCGGGTGTGCATCGGCTCGTTCTCGGAGGGCCGGGTGACACGGGCGATGCGTCTCGCGGGCCCGCGGCTTGCGACCTCGTACGGGGTGCGCGGTGTGGTGGGCCTGCGGCTGCGCTCGTACGGCATCCCGGCGGCCCTGCGGATGGGCGCGGTCTGTGCGCAGGTCCCGGAGTCCCAGGGCGGCATCCGGGTGGTCGACAGGCGCTTTGTGCGCGCGGCGCATGCGCGGGGTCTGCAGGTCCATGTCTGGACCGTGAACGACGCGGATCGGATGGCCGCACTCCTGGACCTGGGTGTGGATGGCATCATGACCGATCATCTGGAGACGTTGCGCACGGTATTGACCGACCGGGGAGTCTGGGTCTGAACCCCGCGCGTCTGCACAACGGGACGAGCGAGGGGGCGCGGGATGACGAACGACACCGCGGACCGGACGACCGGGGCGACTGAGCGCAGGCGCGAGCAACACGGCTGGTATTTCTACGACTTCGCCTGCTCGGTCTATTCGACGAGTGTGCTGACGGTCTTCCTGGGGCCGTATCTGACGTCCGTGGCGAAGGCCGCGGCGGATGCCGAGGGCTTTGTGCATCCGCTGGGCATTCCCATACGCGCGGGCTCGGTCTTCGCGTACGCCGTGTCGATATCGGTGGTGCTCGCGGTGCTGGTGATGCCGCTGGCGGGCGCGGCGGCGGACCGTACGGGCCGCAAGAAGCCACTGCTGGCTGCGGCGGCGTACGTGGGGGCGACCGCAACGGCGGGGATGTTCTTCCTGGACGGTGAGCGGTATCTGCTCGGCGCGTTCCTGCTGATCGTCGCGAACGCGTCCCTGTCGGTGTCGATGGTGCTCTACAACGCGTATCTGCCGCAGATCGCGGAGCCGGACGAGCGTGACACGGTGTCCTCACGGGGCTGGGCGTTCGGGTACACATCGGGCGCTCTGGTGCTGGTACTCGATCTTGTCCTGTACTCGGGCCACGATTCGTTCTCCCTCTCCGAAGGGGAGGCGGTGCGGATCTGTCTGGCCTCGGCCGGACTGTGGTGGGGAGCTTTCACTCTGGTGCCACTGCGCCGTCTGCGGGACCGGCAGACGGCGCCGAGCGGCGAGGGCGCGGTGGGCTCCGGCTGGCGACAGCTGCTGGCCACACTGCGGGACATGCGCAGGCATCCGCTGACGCTGTCGTTCCTGCTGGCGTATCTGATCTACAACGACGGCGTCCAGACGGTGATCTCACAGGCGTCGATCTACGGCTCCGAGGAGCTGGACCTCGATCAGACGACGCTGATCACCGCGGTACTCCTGGTGCAGGTGCTCGCGGTGGTGGGCGCGCTGGGCATGGGGCGGCTGGCCAGGACCCATGGCGCCAAGCGCACGATCCTCGCTTCGCTCGCCGTCTGGACGCTGATCCTGGCGGCGGGATACTTCCTGCCGGCCGGGGCGCCCCTCTGGTTCTTCGCGCTGGCCGGCGCGATCGGGCTGGTGCTGGGCGGCAGTCAGGCGCTGTCGAGGTCGCTGTTCTCACATTTGGTGCCGCGCGGCAAGGAGGCGGAGTACTTCTCGGCGTACGAGATGAGCGACCGCGGGCTGAGCTGGCTGGGGCCGCTGGTGTTCGGCCTCGCATACCAGCTGACCGGCAGTTATCGCGATGCGATCATCTCGTTGGTGGTCTTCTTCGCGCTCGGTTTCGTGCTGCTTGCGCGGGTGCCGGTGAGGCGCGCGGTGGCCGCCGCGGGCAACCCGGTGCCGGAGCGGATTTAGACGTTGAAGTGAAAGGCCGGTAGTGTACGCCTTTGGCCTGCCAGGCGGACCGTTACTGCGCGCTGAAGAAGTGAAATCACTGGGTGACACTTTCTGTCAGATGTGACAAACCGGGCACTGGTGGGTACCCAAACCCTGGATAAGCAGCGGCACGACGGGCGACGCATGACCCGGAACGGGAATCTTTACTGCCGACCGGACGTTGACCGGATGACGACGACAGCGACACCTGTCCTGTGGGCGACAAGCCCGGGAGGCACGATTCATGAGTGAGCGAGCTCTCCGCGGTACGCGCCTCGTGGTTACCAGCTACGAGACGGACCGCGGCATCGATCTGGCCCCGCGCCAGGCGGTGGAGTACGCATGCCAGAACGGACATCGTTTTGAGATGCCGTTCTCGGTAGAGGCGGAGATTCCGCCGGAGTGGGAGTGCAAGGCGTGCGGCGCCCAGGCACTCCTGGTGGACGGGGATGGCCCCGAGGAGAAGAAGGGCAAGCCGGCGCGAACGCACTGGGACATGCTCATGGAGCGGCGCACTCGCGAGGAGCTGGAGGAGGTGCTGGCCGAGAGGCTGGCGGTCCTGCGCTCCGGCGCCATGAACATCGCCGTGCATCCGCGCGACAGCCGGAAGTCCGCCTGACCGCGTAACACCGCACGTACAGCGTCATAAGACAACAACGACACAACAGCCGCGGGCCGTCTCACAGCGAGTGTGAGACGGCCCGCGGCTGTTGTGTGCGGCTTCGTTCTGCGCGGCTTCGTTCGTGCGCTCGCCGTCAGTCCCTGCGCTCTCCCCCAGGGCGTCAGCCTCAAGGGGTCAGCGGCGGCCTGGGGCCCTCGGCGTCGTAGCTGCGCGGAGGAGGCGTCCCGTCCGGCCGGATGACCTCACCCTGCACGATCTTTCCGTCCGGCCGGTGAATGCGGGCTTGCTGGAAGGCGTCTCCCAGGCTGCCGGGCGCCGCGGCGCGCATGCGGCGCTGCAGCGACCGTTCCGTGTACCGCCCGAGCGCCGCACGGACGGGCGGCAGCAGAAGCAGCAGGCCCACCGCGTCCGAGATCAGGCCCGGCAGCATCAGAAGCAGTCCGCCGAGCATCAGGAAGCCGTTGCCCGTGCTGCCCTTGCCCGTGCTGCCCTTGTCCGTGTTTCCCGTGCCCGTGCCGGAGTCGGCAGCCGGGCTCTGGCCCGCCTGCTGTTGCTGCAGGGTCTCGGTCAGACTGCGGAAGGCACGGCGGCCGGCCCGCTTGATGACGGCGGCCCCGAGGATTGCGCCGCCGACCAGCAGGGCGAGGACGGTGAGTCCGCCGGCCTCACCCGCGACAAGGGTCAGCAGCCAGACCTCCAGCACCAGCCAGACGGCTATGCCGAGCGGGACGAGGTTGCGGGCGCGTGAGCGCTTCGGGGCTGTCGGGGTCGGTGCGCCGGTCGTCATGCTCCCAGTGTGCCTGGACGCCCGCTGGAGCGGCGTAAGCGGCCGATCAGTAAGGCGCCGGTCAGTAAAGGGGCCGGTCAAGGAGACTGCTTGCGGCCGAGCAGACGATTCGCCCGGCCTCCCACTCCCCAGGCGGTGACCCGCCACAGCGCCTCCACGACGATGTCCCGGTTCATTTTGGAGTCGCCGAGTTCGCGCTCGACGAAGGTGATCGGGACTTCCACGACGTGGTATCCGGCGGCGACGGCCCGGCGGGCGAGGTCGACCTGGAAGCAGTAGCCCTGGGATGCCACTTCGGCAAGACCGAGGCCTTCGAGGGTCTCGGCCCGGAAGGCCCGGAAGCCGCCGGTGACGTCCCGGATGGGGACGCCGAGCAGGAGCCGGGAGTAGGTGCTGCCGCCGCGGGAGAGGAACTCGCGGTGCTTGGGCCAGTTGACCACGCGGCCGCCGGGGACCCAGCGCGAGCCGAGCACCAGGTCCGCGCCCTTGAGGGCGGTCAGCAGCCGCGGCAGTTCCTCCGGCTGGTGCGAGCCGTCGGCATCCATTTCGACGAGTACGCCGTAGCCGTGCTCGATTCCCCAGGCGAAGCCCGCGAGGTAGGCCGCGCCCAGGCCCTCCTTGCCCTTGCGGTGCAGTATGTGAACCTGCTGGTCCTGGGCCGCGATCTCATCGGCGATCTTGCCGGTGCCATCGGGGCTGTTGTCGTCGGCAACGAGAATGTCCGCATCGGGCACAGCCGCGCGCACCCGGGAGACGATCGGCTTGATGTTCTCGGCCTCGTTGTAGGTCGGGATGATCACCAAGGCTCTGCCGAGCGGGCCGTACCGCCGCTGACCGCCGTCATTCACTGCTGCCCCTTAAAGTCCGTGCACAGAGCCCCACCATAGCGAGCGCACGGTGCCGGGATACGGCGGCACGGACCTGGGGTGTCGTGTGCCGGGTGACGGGGTGTGGGCAGGGCTCCCCCGTGGGCCGCGGATCGGGACCCGGCGTCCTTCGGGCCGACCTGGGGCCCGCTGGCTGCGGGTCGACCGAGAGCCGTTGTCTACTGAACGCCGGGCCCCACCCGGGTCTCACCTGCCGACCGGCTGAAACCTTCCCTCGGCCCCCGAGGCGCGGGCGCTGAACCTGGCTCCCAGTGGCAGTGGGCCAGTGCGGCACACTGCCCCATGACCCAGCGGCGTTCGACGACTGCGTGGAGGTTTGCCGGCCGGACGTCCTGCGGTGGACTCGGCCGAACCTACCGGCCGGTGGGCGCTCTGTGTCAACAGTCGCCTGATCTGCGAGGTTTACCCAAATCAGCAGGTCAGCACGGAAGATCCGCAGGTCGCGGCCGAGCGCGGGGAGCAACGATCGGCCGTACGAAATATCCGCACGTCACTCGTTCGGCCGCGCAAAGACGGTTTGTCCGAAGACCACTGTCCGCAGGCAGACGGGCAGTTCGGCGCCGGGGGTGAGGTCGGGCAGGCCGGGAGTGCCGGAACGCGGGTCGGTGGACCAGCGGGCGACGCGGTCGTCGGGTGCCTGGACGACAAGTTCCTCGGTGCGCCACACGGCGTAGTCGGCGGGCGCGCCCGGGACCAGGAGGCCGGCGTCGTCGCGGCCGATGGCACGCCAGCCGCCGCGCGTATGGGCGGTGAAGGCGGCCCGCGCGGAGACCCGGTGCTCGGGGGTGCGGTGGAAGGCCGCGGCTCGCACGGTGCCCCAGGGGTCCAGCGGCGTCACCGGACTGTCCGAGCCGAAGGCCAGGGGGACTCCGGCGCGCAGCAGCGCGGCGTACGGGTTGAGAGTGCGGGCCCGCTCGACGCCGAGGCGCTGCGCGTACATTCCCTCGTCGCCGCCCCAGGCGGCGTCGAAGGCGGGCTGCACGGAGGCCGTGAGGCCGAACTCCGCGAAGGCCGCGATGGTTTCGGGGGTGAGCATCTCGGCATGCTCGACGCGGTGCCTGGCGGCGCGGACGCGGGCGAGGCCGAGTGCGTCGGCGGCGGCCCGGACGCCGTCGACGACCGCGGTGAGCGCCGCGTCGCCGATGGCGTGGAAGCCGGCCTGCAGTCCGGCCTCGGTGCAGGCGGTGACATGGGCGGCGACGGCGGCCGCGTCGAGGTGGGCGGTGCCGGTGTGCGCCGCGTCCGCGTACGGGGTGTGCAGGCAGGCGGTGTGCGAGCCGAGGGAGCCGTCGACGAAGAGATCGCCGGCAGCGCCGATCGCGCCGAGTTCGCGGATGCGCTGGGCGTCCTTCGCATTCGCGACCCGTTCGGCCCAGTAGCCGACGACCCGGGGGCCGGGCTCGGCGTCGGCCAGTGCCAGCAAGGACGTGAAGTCGCCCTCGTCGGAGATGTCGGGCCCCGCGCACTCATGGACGGTGCCGATGCCGAGTGATGCGGCCCGCCGGAGGGCTGCGCGCTGGGCGGCGGTGCGCTGGGCAGGTGTGATCGCGCCATGGGCGGCGGCGCGCACGGCGTGGTGGGCAGCGCCGGTCAGCGGCGCCTCGGTGTGGTGGCCGTCGAGCCCGGTGACGCCGGGAACGCGGTCGAGCAGGGCGGTGGTGACCACGGCCGAGTGGACGTCGATCCTGGGCAGATAGAGGGGACGGCCGCCGCTCGCCGCGTCGAGTTCGGCGCGGGACGGGGGGCGCTGCTCGGGCCAGCGCGTGGCGTCCCAGCCATGACCGAGGAGAACCGTGTCGCCGGCGTGTGCGGCGCTGTGTTCCCGTACGAGAGACAGAGCATCGGCCAGGGTGCGGGCGCCGGACAGGTCGAGGCCGGTGAGGGCGAGGCCGGTCGCCGTGGTGTGCACATGTGCGTCGGTGAACGCCGGGGTGACCAGAGCCCCTTCGAGATCGATCACCTCGTCGACCCCGGCGGCGAAGGCGTCGGCGGCGCCCTCGGAGCCCACCCAGGCGACATGTCCTCGTTCGACGACCATCGCCGTGGCGAAGGGGTCGGCGGGGCTGTGGACTTCTCCACCGCGCAGCAGCACGGTGCGGTGTTCGCTCTGGGGGGCGGTGCTCTCGGTCATGGGGACCAGCCTAGATACGCGGCGGGCGTGCCTCGTACGGGGTGGAGAGTACGACCGTCGTGCGCGTGGAGACCCCGGACAGCGAGCGGATGTGGGTGAGCAGGTGCTCCAGCTCCAGGGGGGTCGCCACACGCACCTTGAGGATGTAGTTCTCGTCGCCCGCGACGCTGTGGCAGGCCTCGATCTCGGGTACGTCGGCGAGACGTTCCGCGATGTCGTCGGGCGCGCTCGGGTCGAAGGGTTTGACGGAGATGAACGCCGTCAGCGGCAGCCCGACGGCCTCGGGGTCGACGACGGCGGCATAGCCGCGGATGACGCCACGCTGTTCCAGGCGGCGGACGCGCTGATGCACCGCCGAGGTGGACAGGCCGGTGGCCTTGCCCAGGTCGGTGTAGCTCATCCGCCCGTCCTTGACGAGCAATTCCACGATCTGTCTGTCCAGCTCCTCCATGCGGATCAACCTATTGCCCCAGGTCGCTTCCGGCACAGTCATTGCGGCCCGCGGAGGCACCTGCGGCGGGCATGTGACGAATGCCACAGGCTCGCCGCACGGTCCGTCGTGACCGCACGGTTACCCGCCGGGCGGGTGGGGAATTGCTTGCTGTGGTCGAGGCCGTAAGTGCCTGGTCGGCCCACCCGAGGGGGAGATTCTCCATGCAGAGTGTCAAGAACACCGGACGTACCGAACCGGAGCCTGTTGATTCGGCCGAACAGGCTGATATCGAAGAGCTCGACGCGTACGACACCTTTGAGATGTACCGGGTCATCTGCCCGGACTGCGTACAGCCCATCGCACTCCTCGCGGACGAGGACGTCCTGCCGGAGCATGCGCTGTGCCCCACGCCGTGGAACCCGTTCGGGCTCACGGTGTGCGCCGGCACCGGCCGTACCGCCGCACAGGCCCGCCCCGCCGACGAGACCCTCGAGGTCCAGGAGCAGGACACCGCACTGCTGCTGACCCTCCCTCAGGGGCTCGACTGGCGGACGCAGCCCTTCTCGCATGTCGGCGGCCCGGGCTCGCGCCCGCTGCGGGTGCCGCAGCTGCGGCGCCACGCCGCGTAGGTCCCGTCCGGACAGGGCCTTGAGTCCCTAGGTCCAGTAGCTTCCCTGCACCATGGCGGCGAGACTGCCGTGGTGCAGGATCAGGCTGTCCGGGTCCTGCGGGACCTGGGCCTCGCCGAAGTGGATCTGGCGGTGGGCGACGCGCAGCATGACGTAGGCATTGCGGTCGCCGGTGACCAGGTGCTTCATCGACAGGGGCGCCTGGTGGACCGGGTATTCGTCGAGGGCGGTCGTCGGACACGGCTGACCTCCCGGGCAAGGGAATTGACGGTACGTCAGAAATCCGCCCCGAAGACCAGACAGAAACGCCATGCCCTGGACTGAGTCCCCTGGCCCAGGGCAACGATGAACCAGGGGGACTGAACGTCAGCGAGTTTCGGGGCCGGCCAGGTGACGCGCAATAACCATCCGCTGGATCTGGTTGGTGCCCTCCACAATCTGGAGCACCTTCGCCTCGCGCATATAGCGCTCGACCGGGAAGTCCAGGGTGTACCCGTAGCCGCCCAGCACCTGGACGGCGTCGGTGGTGACGCTCATCGCCGTGTCCGTGCAGAACAGCTTGGCCATCGCCGCCTGCCGGGAGAACGGCCGGCCCGCATCACGCAGCCGGGCCGCGGCGAGATACAGCGCACGGCCCGCCTCGATCCGGGTGGCCATGTCCGCGAGCATGAAGCGCAGCCCCTGGAAGTCGGCGATGGGCCTCCCGAACTGCTCACGCCCGGTGGCATACGAGACGGCCTCGTCGAGGGCAGCCTGGGCAACGCCGATGGCGCAGGCCGCGATGCCGAGCCGCCCCGAGTCGAGAGCGGAGAGCGCAATCGCGAAGCCCTGGCCCTCGTCGCCGATCCGGCGGGAGTCGGGGACACGCACGCCGTCGAAGTGCAGCTGAGCGGTGGGCGAGCCCTTCATGCCCATCTTCTTCTCGGGCGCGGCGGCGTTCAGCCCCGGGACATCGCAGGGGACCAGGAAGGCTGTGATGCCGCGGGCGCCTTCCCCGCCGGTGCGGGCCAGCACCGTGTAGAAGTCGGCGATCCCGCCGTGGGTGATCCAGGACTTGGTGCCGGTGATCACCCAGCTGTCGCCGTCGCGCACCGCCTTGGTACGCAGTGATGCGGCGTCCGAGCCGGATGCGGGCTCGGAGAGGCAGTACGCACCGAGCAGGCCGCCGCCGAGCATGGCGGGCAGATGCTCGCCCTGCTGCTCCTTGGAGCCGTAGCCGGCGAGCGCATGGCAGGCGAGGGAGTGGACGCTGACACCGAGACCGACGGTGAGACGAGCCGCGGCGAGCTCTTCGAGTACCTGGAGATAGACCTCGTACGGCTGGTCTCCGCCGCCGTACTCGGAGTCGTACGGCAGGCCGAGCAGTCCGGACTCGGACAGGAGCGAGAACACCTCGCGCGGGAAGTGCCCGGAGTCCTCCTCCTCGGCCGCCCGGGGAGCGATCTCCCGCTGGATGATGTCGCGTACCAGGGCGATCAGATCCCTGGACTCCTCGGTGGGCAGTTGACGATCCACCGGCTGCGGGGCGCGGTCGGGCATTGCGGCGCTCTCCTCCCTGTCGGGCGCTGCGGCGGTCGCGCGCGAAGGGTGTGGGCGCGCCGCCGGTCTTACTGCCAGGCCGATGCTGCCCTTCCGGGTCACGAAAGAGGCTCGACGGCGGCTGTGGCGCGTTGAGTATGCCCGATCAGCGGACTTACGTCACGGGCGGACCGTCTCCCCCTGGGCGCGCACGGGAAATTGGTCCGAACCATTGACCCAATGGTCTAGTCCTTCTACCGTTGCCCCTCAGCGCATGGCCGCGTTCATGCCAAAGAAGCCCGACGGTCCACCGCAAGTCCCCCACTCGTTCTCCCCCTCCCCCACGAGGAGACCTGATGCTCGGACTCCACCGCCGCCCCCGCGCCCGGCTGAAGGCGCTCATCGCCGCCGCCTGTACCGCCGCGATCGGCGCGACCCTGTTCACCGGCGCCCACTTCGCCTCCGCCGCAAAGCCGACCGCGCAGGCCGCCGCCGCGCCGAAGGCCGGCAGCAAGGTGGTCGGCTACTTCACCGAATGGGGCGTCTACGACCGCAATTACCACGTCAAGAACATCCAGACCTCCGGGTCGGCGAACAAACTCACCCACATCAACTACGCCTTCGGCAACGTCCAGGGCGGCAAGTGCACGGTCGGCGACTCCTTCGCCGACTACGAGAAGACCTACACCGCCGCACAGAGCGTCGACGGTGTCGCCGACACCTGGGACCAGCCGCTTCGTGGCAGCTTCAACCAGCTGCGCAAGCTGAAGAAGCTGCACCCGGGCCTCAAGGTGCTGTGGTCCTTCGGCGGCTGGACCTGGTCCGGCGGCTTCGGCCAGGCCGCTGCCAACCCCGCCGCCTTCGCCCAGTCCTGCTACAACCTGGTCGAGGACCCCCGCTGGAAGGATGTCTTCGACGGCATCGACATCGACTGGGAGTACCCCAACGCCTGCGGCCTGAGCTGCGACACCAGCGGGCGCGAGTCCTTCAAGAACCTGCTGTCCGCGCTGCGCTCGAAGTTCGGCAGCTCCAACCTGGTGACCGCGGCGATCACCGCGGACGGCTCGTCCGGCGGCAAGATCGAGAAGGCGAACTACGCGGGCGCTGCCCAGTACGTCGACTGGTACAACCCGATGACGTACGACTTCTTCGGCGCCTGGGCGGCGCAGGGGCCCACCGCCCCGCACTCGCCGCTCACCTCCTACACCGGCATTCCGCAGCAGGGCTTCAACACGGACGCGGCGATCAAGAAGCTCAAGGGCCTCGGCATCCCGTCCTCGAAGCTGCTGCTCGGGATCGGCTTCTACGGACGCGGCTGGACGGGCGTGACGCAGAAGGCACCCGGCGGGACCGCAACGGGCGCCGCACCCGGCAAGTACGAGCCGGGCATCGACGACTACAAGGAGCTGAAGTCCAAGTGCCCGGCCAACGGGACCGTCGCCGGGACGGCGTACGCGCACTGCGGCAACCAGTGGTGGAGCTACGACACCCCCTCCACCATCGCCGGGAAGATGACCTACAAGAACCAGCAGGGTCTGGGAGGAACCTTCTTCTGGGAGCTCAGCGGTGACACCTCGAACGGCGAGCTGATCAAGGCCATCAACTAGCGTCAAGAGATGGTGATGTGGGGGCGGGCGGCCGACGCGGTCGCCCGCCCTCGTCTCACGCCTCGAACGGCGCGCGCCTCATACCTGGACCGGCCCGCGCCTCAGGCCTCGACCGGCGCGCGCCTCATACCTGGACCGGCCCGCGCCTCAGGCCTCGACCGGGGCGCGCACAGCATCGCTCAGGGCCGCGGGCAGCGGCTCGTTCGGCGGCTCCGGGCACTCCGGCTCGAACTCCGCGATCGTGCGCACCGTGCCGCGCAGCAACCGCATCAGCAGCGCGCACACGGTCTCCCGCTTCAGCTCCTGGTTCCCCAGCCAGTCGAGCGTGATCCCCTCGACGCTGCTGAGCCAGCCGAGCAGCGCGAGCCGGGCGAGCATGGGGATGTCGCGCCTGCCGTACGCGCCGTCGGCGATGGTCGCGATCAACTCCTCGCGCACCGCGTCCCGTATGGACTGCACCTGGGTGTCGAAGCCGACGCCGCCGGTGACGATCGTGCGGAACGCCGCCTGGTGGCTCTGCGCGTAGCGGAGGTAGTCGTCGACCGTGCGGTACACGCGCTCGGCACGCGGCAGTTCGGTGTCCTGGGCGGCGCGCGAGACGAGTTCGGCCACCGAGTCCTCGATGATGGCGAGGTAGTAGCCGCGTTTGCTGTCGAAGTAGTAGTAGATCAGGCCCTTGGCGACCCCGGCGTGCTTGGCGATGTCGTCCATCGAGAGCGCGTCGTAGGAAGTGTCGGCGAACAACTTCCGTCCGGTTGCGATGAGTTCACCACGGCGCACCTGGGATCTTCCGGTCACGGCACGGTGCTGACTATTATTCAAATTGAGCCCTAGTCTCCAACTGCCACAGGATCACCGCAGTATGGCAGACCTGCGCGGAGCCCCTTCGGCGGACGGCAGAGGCCGTCCCGGCCGGCTCTGCTCAGAGAAGGCCGAGCTGGGTGACGAGCATGGCGAGGACGACGACGAGGGTCCAGCCGAGGATGTGCTCGAGCACCTT
This sequence comes from Streptomyces sp. NPDC019890, assembly GCF_044903445.1. Taxonomy (NCBI): domain Bacteria; kingdom Bacillati; phylum Actinomycetota; class Actinomycetes; order Kitasatosporales; family Streptomycetaceae; genus Streptomyces; species Streptomyces sp. NPDC019890. The sequence continues at coordinate 53,214 of NZ_JBJDQK010000009.1, forward strand.
GGAGCTCTCGTCGGGGCCGCCCGTGCGGGTGCGGGTCTCGGCGCGGTCGGCGGTGGCAACGGTCGAAGTCATGGTGTGTCTCGCAGTCGTCCGGCAGGTGTGGCGGCTCCCCCCGCTGACCCGTTCACAGTGCCAGCGACACCGGCCCGGGTCAGTGACGCCCGTCACTGACCCGCGGGGCGGGGCGGTGTCTCAGTGGATGCCGAAGGCCGCCAGAGCCTTGCGCTGGGCGGCCGTGGGCCGGGCGGGCCAGTAGAGATAGCAGACGCCGCCTGTGCCGGACACCACCTTGCCGGTGGCGTTGTAGCGCTTGGTGCGGAGCCAGATCTTCTCCCACTCGGCGCGCTTGTAGACACGGCGCACTGCCTCGTTGCTGGGCGATGCGGGATCGTTGGCGATCACATCGCCGCCCGCTGTGAAACCGATCACGGTCATCAGATGGCCGGAGGTGCCGTACCCCGCCCCGGTCAGCTCCTCCTTGAGGAAGGACTGCGACGTTATGGCCGGGATGCCGGCCCGGATCAGCGACTCCAGGTCGGTGAGCGAGGACAGCCGGGTGACGACCGCGTTCATGTCCGCGTACGTGGCCGCGTAGGCCGCGTTGAAGGGCCAGTTTCCGCAGCCCTTGTACTGGTGGTCGAAAGTGAAGCGTGCGGCATGGCAGACCTGCGGGTCGGCGAAGGCCGGGTTCACCCAGGCCAGGTCGGCCGCGGTGGGCCTCCGGCCCCAGTACTCGATGATCATCTGCGAGGAGGTGGGGCTGCACCAGGCCTCGCCGCCGTCGTCGTACTCGGGGTACTGGCCGACATGCGTGTTCTGCGAGTACCGCGGCACGGGCAGCTCGCGCGCGAGCCCCGGCGTCGAGGCGGGCACGGTGAAGCGGTCCGGGACGTCGGAAGCCATCGCGCCGAGCCGCCGGACGATGGGCGTGAGGCTCGTTCCCGGCGTGCGGTAGAGGGTCAACCGCAGCTGGTACGAGTTGAGCCGCAGCCCGCTCGCCCCCTCTTGACCAGACGCGGTGTCGATCGAGAAGGTGTCGGTCCAGATGCTTGCCCTGCCGTCGCTCTGGTCGTCGACCGAGGTGCGCAGGATGTCGCCGTCGCCCGCCGCCCAGCGGCCCATCACGAACCAGGGGGTCGAGGTCGCGTCGGAGTAGCGGCCCCGCAGCTCGACCTGGAGCCAGGTGCCGGCGGGGGTGGACGCGTTCCAGGAGGCGACGACTTCTGTTGCGGGCACCCGGGAAATGTGGACGGGCGAGGTCCAGGTGCCGTACTCCCAGGTCGTGGTCCGCCCGGTGTGCGGGTCCGTGTAGTCGGTACGGCCCGACGGAGCGGCGATGACGAGCCCGGGGCGGCTGCCCGCGACCGCGCGGGTGCCGGCGGCCGAGCCGGAGCGCCAGTCGGTGTACGAGGTCCAGAAGTGGTTGTCGATCCCCGAGGCGGGCACGACGCGTCCAGCGGGCTCTGCGGCCGGTGCGGCGCCGGCCGGTACCGCTGCGGCCGGGACGGCGGAGGAGGAGAGCGCGCCCGTACCCGCCGCGGCCGCGATCGCGGCGCCCAGCACGGTCCTGCGCGAAGTCGGTCTGGCCATGGGACCCCCAAGTCAGGTGCGCGGCAGTGGGGCAACTATCGCCCGTCCTGGCGGACTTCTGCCAGCGTCAGGAGGCGCGTCGCGGCAGCAATATTGGTCTCGTCCAGTGGGGGTCCCGCCGCAGGGAGAGTGACCCACGACGGGGGCGCGCGGCCCTCGTAGGCTGGCGGGATGGACGACCTCGATCGGCATGCTCTGGCCCTGCGCGCGCTCCCGCCCTCCTGCGGGCCGGTGCGGCTGATCGCGGTCGACGGCCACGCGGGGTCGGGAAAGAGCACCTTCGCCACCCGGCTCGCGGCGGCCCTCGGCGACGGCGTGCCGGTGCTGCACCTCGACGATCTCGCCAGCCATGAGGAGCCCTTCGCCTGGACGCACCGGATGCTGTCCGAGGTGATCGCGCCCCTCGCGCTGGGCCGCACCGCGCACTTTCACCCGTACGACTGGAATCTGCGCCGCTTCACCTCTCCGCGTGCTCTCGAAGCGGCTCCCCTCGTGCTGATCGAGGGGGTCGGTGCAGGGCGACAGGTGTTGCGCCCGTATCTGGCGTGGCTGCTGTGGATGGAGAGAGAGGCCGAAGAGTCCTGGCAGCGGGGCCGTCGGCGCGACGGCAGCGAACTGTCCACTTTCTGGGACGACTGGACGGTGGCGGAGACACGCCATTTCGCCGCGGACCCTTCTCGTCCGTTCGCGAATGCCCTGGTACGTGAGTGGCAGGAGGGGTACGAGTGGCTGCCGGGACCTCCTGCGACAGCGCGACCGAACCAACTCATCACACAGAGTGACCACTTTCCCCCGGCTTCCTGAGCTCCATACTGAACAGTCGGGATTCCGCCTCAAGAGTGCCTGAAGTCTTCTTGACCGACGGGGCGCACAGGTCTTACGTTCTCAATGTGCGGCTTTCCGGAGCCGCCGCAGACGCGAAGCCCCCGGTTGTTCCCCCGTGATCGGGGGCTTCGTTCTGCCCTCACCCCCCACGTCAGCGGCGCGGCCACATGCCCCCGCTCACCCTGGGTCACCGCCACCGGATCGCTCGCGGCACCCTTAGTGGCAACCCCTTTGCGCAGGTACGATGCACCTCGGTGGGGTCAATTCCCGTCCACGGCAAGGCGTTTCTGTACGCTGCGGTCGGGCGTCCGCCCGGCGGGATCACGCACGTTTGTGGGGGATCTGATGGACATCGGCACGCAGGGCGCACCGGCCCCGGCCGACCTCGCCTGGGTGCGCGGCGTGGACGCCTACACGATGGGTGCGTATCCGCAGGCGGAGGAGGAGTTCCGGACCGCGGTGCGACTCGATCCCGGAATGGCCGACGGCTGGCTCGGGCTGCATGCGCTGCGCGTCGACACCACGACCGCGTTACTGCGCATGTACCGGGCCCGCGAGCGCTTCGGTGAACAGCGCGCCCGCCATCGCCGCACCCTGAACTCCTGGTACTGGCTGGGCTGGTGGGTCCAGCCGGTCCTGGAGAGCCGGCGCGATCTGCTCCTCGCACACGCCTCTCACTGGCTGGACGGCCGCCATGTGCCCGAACTGGACCGGGCGCTCGCCGCGCTGCCGCCGGTGGACGCCGATCCCCAGGTGCGCTTTCTGCACGCCTGCCGGGCGTATCTGGTCAAGGACTGGGAACAGCTCGTACGCCACACCGAGCCGCTGGTCAACGATCCGCTGCTGGGCATCGAGGCCGGGCTGTTCGGCGGCATGGCCCGGGTGCGCCTGGAGATGTACGGGCAGGCCGAGCCGCTGCTCTCCGCCGCCCTGATGCGCTGTCGCAGCGAGCAGCCGCAGCGCAAGGAGCTGCGGTACTGGCTGGCGCGGGCGCACGAGGGCACCGGCCGCAGCGCGGCCGCCCTGCCGCTGTACCGGGCGGTGCACCGGATCGACCCGGCGTTCATGGACACCTCCGCGCGCCTCGCCGCGATCGCGGAGTACGACGGCATCGACGGGTACGACGAGGCCGCAGGGTTCGCGGCCGTGTCCCTGGCAGGCGTCGGACAGGACGTGGTGGACGCGCAGGCAGAGGGCGACGGGCCGCTCGCGCCCGAGGCACGCATCGGAGTCGATCCGCAGACCCAGCTCCCGGGCTCGGTGCCGAGCACCCCGCCCGAGGGCATACGGCACAAGGCGGTGGTCCCCGCGCAGTCGGCTCCCCCGGCCTTCCCCGCGGGCCCCACCGATCCGGTGCTGCTCGCCGAGGCACTTGCGCAGCTGGAGCGGATGGTCGGCCTGGAGCCGGTCAAGCGGCAGGTCAAAGCCTTGTCGGCGCAGCTGAAAATGGCCCGGCTGCGGGCCGGCCAGGGCCTTCCGGTCCAGCCGCCGAAACGGCACTTTGTCTTCTCCGGCCCCTCCGGCACCGGCAAGACCACCGTCGCCCGTATCCTCGGCCGGGTCTTCTACGCCCTCGGGCTGCTCGGCGGCGACCATCTGGTGGAGGCCCAGCGCTCCGATCTGGTGGGCGAGTTCCTGGGCCAGACGGCGGTGAAGGCCAATGAGCTGATCGACTCGGCGCTCGGCGGCGTGCTGTTCGTGGACGAGGCGTACAGCCTCTCCAACTCCGGCTACACCAAGGGCGATGCATACGGCGACGAGGCACTGCAGGTCCTCCTCAAGCGCGCCGAGGACAACCGCGACCATCTGGTGGTCATCCTGGCCGGCTATCCGGAGGGCATGGACCGGCTCCTCGCCACCAACCCGGGACTGTCGTCGCGCTTCACCACCCGGGTCGACTTCCCCTCGTACCGCCCTCTCGAACTGACCGCGATCGGTGAGGTACTGGCCGCCGAGAACGGCGATGTGTGGGACGACGAGGCCCGCGAGGAGCTGCGCTCCATCAGCGGCCATGTGGTCGACCAGAGCTGGATCGACGAGCTCGGCAACGGCCGCTTTCTGCGCACGCTGTACGAGAAGAGCTGCGCCTACCGCGATCTGCGGCTGTCCGGCTACCCGGGCACACCGACCCGCGAGGACCTCGCCACGCTGCGGCTGCCCGATCTGATGCAGGCGTACGGCGAGGTCCTGTCGGGTCGCGGTCCGGTGGACCGCGACCCGCAGGATCCTCCGGGCTGAGTCAGCCGACCAGGGCGGAGTCCAGGGCCGCCTGCGGCGCCCGGGGCACCGTCACCCGGTGGGACGGGTCGCGGACCTCGCCGACCAGCATCTCCAGGACGTCCTCCAGAGCCACCAGACCCAGCACCCGCCCCGATGCGTCGGCGACCTGGGCGAGGTGCGTGGCCGCCCGGCGCATCACGGTGAGGGCGTCGTCCAGGGGAAGCTCGGCCCGCAGAGTCGCCATGGGGCGCCAGATCTGCTGGGGCACCGCCCGTGTGCCGTCCTCCATGTCGAGTACGTCCTTGACGTGGAGGTAGCCCATATAGGGACCGCCGCCCTCGGCACAGACCGGAAAACGGGAGAAACCGGTGCGTACGGTCAACTCCTCGATCTGCCGTGGAGTGACCGAAGGCGGCACCGTCACCAGCGTGGCGCGCGGGATCAGCACATCGGTCACCGGACGGCTGCCCAGCTCCAGGGCGTCCTCAAGACGCTCCTGCTCAGCGGGTTCGAGCAGCCCCGCCTGGCCGGAGTCCTCGACCAGGCGTCCCAGTTGCACGCTGGTGAACGCCGCCTCCACCTCGTCCTTGGGCTCGACGTGGAAGGCCTTCAGCACCAGCCGGGCGCAGGCTCCCAGCCCCACGGTGACCGGGCGGCACAGCCGGGCGAAGCCGACCAGGCCGGGGCCGAGCCAGAGCGCGGTCTTCTCGGGGGCGGCCATGGCGAGGTTCTTCGGGACCATCTCGCCGATGACGAGATGCAGGAAGACGACCACGGCCAGGGCGATGACATAGCCCAGTGGATGGATCAGCCCTCCGGGCACATGAGCCGCGTGGAAGACCGGCTCCAGCAGCTGCGCCACGGTCGGTTCGGCCACCGCGCCGAGCGTCAGCGAGCAGATGGTGATGCCGAACTGCGCGGCGGCCATCATCTGCGGCAGATTCTCCAGGCCGTGCAGCACCTGCCGGGCCCGCGACGAGCCCTGCGCGGCGAGTGGATCGATCTGGCTGCGGCGTACGGAGACGAGGGCGAACTCGGCTCCGACGAAGAAGCCGTTGGCGAGCACCAGCAGCACCGCGAACAGCAGTTGGATCAGGCTCATCGCACTGCCTCCGGCGCGGCCGGGGCGTCGGCGGTGCGCACCAGGCGCACCCGCTCGGCGCGATAGCGCTCCACCTGGCGCACCGAGAGGCGCCAGCCGGGCAGTTCGGCCCGGTCGCCGGGCGCGGGGATGCGTCCCAGCAGATCGGCGACGAGCCCGGCCACGGTCTCGTACGGCCCGTCGGGCACCTCAAGGCCTATCCGGCGCAGCGTGAGAACCCGGCAGCTGCCGTCGGCCTCCCAGGCGGGCCGGCCCTCCTCCGCAGCTGCGGGGGCGAGTTCCGGCCGGGCGTCGGCCTCGGCGTCGTGCTCGTCGCGTACCTCACCGACGAGCTCTTCGACGATGTCCTCAAGCGTGACGACACCGGCGGTGCCGCCGTACTCGTCGACCACCACGGCGATGGGCTGCTCGCTGCGCAGCCGTTCCAGGAGCTGCTGCACGGGCAGCGTCTCGGGCACCAGCAGCGGCGGCACGGCGACCCGGGCCACCGGGGTGCGCAGCCGCTCGGCGGCGGGGACCGCGAGGGCGTCCTTGAGGTGCACCATCCCGACGATCTCGTCGATGCGCTCCCGGTAGACGGGGAAGCGCGAAAGGCCCGTCGCCCGGGTGAGGTTGAGGACGTCCGCGGCAGTGGCGTCGCTCTGCAGGGCACTCATCTTCACCCGCGGGGTCATCACATGCTGTGCCGTGAGATGCCCGAGCGAGAGGGTGCGTACGAACAGATCGGCTGTGTCCTGCTCCAGCGCGCCGGCCTGCGCCGAGTGGCGGGCCAGCGCCACCAGCTCACCGGGGGTGCGGGCGGATGCCAGCTCATCGGCCGGTTCGACGCCGAGAAGCCGCACGAGCCGGTTGGCGACGGTGTTGAGCAGGGTGATGACCGGGCGGAACACCTTCGAGAACAGATGCTGCGGTCCGGCGACGAACCGGGCGACCTGCAACGGGTGGGACACCGCCCAGTTCTTGGGCACGAGCTCGCCGATCACCATCTGGACGGCGGAGGCGAGCAGCATCCCGACCACAACGGCGATCCCGGAGACGGCCCCTTCGGGCAGGCCGGTCGCGGTCAGCGGCCCGTCGAACAGCCGGGCCAGCGCCGGTTCGGCGAGCATGCCGACGACGAGCGAGGTGATGGTGATGCCGAGCTGGGTGCCGGAGAGCTGGAAGGACAGCTCCCGCAGGGAGGTGACGACGCGGCGGGCGCGGCGGTCTCCCTCGGCGGCCGCACGCTCGGCGTCCGCACGCTCCACGGTGACGAGGCCGAACTCGGCCGCCACGAAGAAGCCGTTGGCGAGGATCAGAAGGAAGGCTGCGGCGAGCAGCAACAGGGGGACAATCATGCCGCCGCCTCCTGGGAGGGGGCGGCGCAGGTACTACCGGACGATCCGTCCATTGCTGGAGGGAGTCACTCCTCGGGTCGCAGGTGGCCCCGCGGGCCGCTGGCGGCCCGGTGGTGCGGGGCGGGGCGCACTTGGCGCCACCGCCACCAGAGTAACGTTCAGTCCTCGTCCGGGCGTGTCCCCCGGCTCTCCGCGAGCGCCCGCAACGCGCGGGCGTCACGGACGGCGTGTTCCCTGGCGATGCCGGGCTGGATGCCCATCACCGGCAGGCTGGTGCCGTCGCTGAGGTCGAGGAAGACCCAGGGGTCACCCGGGCGGAGGTTGACCCGCAGGATCTCCGCCCACTCGAGACGGCGCATACGAGTGAGGTTGACGACAGTGACACCCGTCTCGTCGGCGACCACCTTGGGCCTGCTCAGCAGGGCCAGTACGCCGAAGAAGAGCAGCGCGGTGAAGACGAAGCTGCTCCGCTCCCCCGCACTGAGCTTGTCCAGCAGCAGGGCGATCGCGGTGATCACGGAGAACATCGCCGCGCCCACGGTCAGCAGGACGATCCGGGTACGGGTCGGCCTGAATGTGACCGGCAGCGCGGGGACTTCGGGCGCATCGGCGGGCATGGTGGCGGGCATCCCTCAGAGCCTGCAGGCGTGGATGGCCGTGGTGAGGATCGCCCGCGCGCCGAGGTCGTACAGATCGTCCATGATCCGCTGCGCCTCCTTGGCCGGGACCATGGCTCGCACGGCGACCCAGCCCTCGTTGTGCAGCGGCGAGATGGTCGGTGACTCCAGGCCCGGGGTGAGGGCGACGGCCTGCTCGAGGTGCTCGGCCCGGCAGTCGTAGTCCATCATCACGTAGCTGCGGGCGACCAGGACGCCCTGGAGACGGCGCAGGAACTGCTGCATCTTCGGATCGTCGGACTCCGCGCCGATGCGGCGGATGACGACGGCCTCGGACTTCATGATCGGCTCGCCGATGACCTCCAGGCCGGCATTGCGCAGGCTGGTACCGGTCTCCACGACGTCCGCGATGACCTGGGCGACGCCCAGCTGGATCGCCGTCTCGACCGCGCCGTCGAGGTGCACGACGGAGGCGTCGATGCCTTCGTCGGCGAGGTGCTTGGCGACGATGCCCTCGTAGGAGGTGGCGATCGTCATTCCGCCGAAGTCGCCGACGCCTGCGGCCGTGCCCGGCTTGGTGGCGTAGCGGAACGTGGAGCGGGCGAAGCCGAGCTCAAGGATCTCCTCGGCGTTCGCGCCGGAGTCCAGCAGCAGATCACGGCCGGTGATGCCGATGTCGAGCTTGCCGGAGCTGACGTAGATCGCGATGTCGCGCGGGCGGAGGTAGAAGAACTCGACCTCGTTCTCGGGGTCCACGAGCACCAGCTCCTTGGACTCCTTGCGCTGCTGGTAGCCGGCCTCATGGAGCATCGCCGACGCAGGTCCGGACAGTGAACCCTTGTTGGGGACAGCGATGCGCAGCATGAGACGGGCTTCCTTTGTTCGCGTGTACGTGTTCGCGGCTACGGAGATGCTGGTGCGGGTGATCAGAGGTGGGCGTAGACGTCGTCGAGGGAGATTCCCCTGGCGACCATCATCACCTGGACGTGGTAGAGCAGCTGAGAGATCTCCTCGGCTGCGGCTTCCTTGCCCTCGTACTCGGCGGCCATCCAGACCTCGGCGGCCTCCTCGACGACCTTCTTGCCGATGGCATGCACACCCTTGTCCACCAGCTCGGCGGTACGGGAGGTGGCAGGGTCGCCGTTCTTCGCCTTGAGCTGCAGCTCGGCGAAGAGCTCTTCGAAGGTTTTGTTCGCCATGATGGTCCCCAGGGTAAGGGGTGCGACCCCGGGACTCAGCGCCAGGGTTCGCTGACGGTGCGCAGCGTGGCGGCGGTGGAGAGTGCCGCGGTGACCGCCTCGTGCCCCTTGTCCTCGTTCGAGCCCTCCAGGCCCGCCCGGTCCAGCGCCTGCTCCTCGGTGTCGCAGGTCAGCACGCCGAAGCCGATCGGGACGCCGGTGTCCACGGAGACCTTGACGAGGCCCTCGGTGACGCCCTGGCACACATAGTCGAAGTGCGGGGTGCCGCCCCGGATGACGACGCCGAGCGCGACGATCGCGTCGTAGCCGCGGCCCGCGAGCACCTTGGCGACCACCGGGAGCTCGAAGCTGCCGGGGACCCGCAGCAGCGTCGGCTCGTCGATGCCCAGCTCGTGCAGTGCCCGCAGAGAACCGTCTACGAGGCCGTCCATGACCTTCTCGTGCCACTGCGCCGCGATGACCGCCACCCGCAGGTCACCGCAGTTGCGTACGGACAGTTCGGGTGCACCCTTGCCGCTCATGTCTCTCCCTTGACGCTTACTGACTTACTGGTTGCCGCAGGCCGACGCGCTGGAGGCGTCGAGCCAGGGCAGGTCGTGTCCCATCCGGTCCCGCTTGGTGCGCAGATACCGGAGATTGTGTTCACCCGCCTGGACGGGCATCGGCTCGCGGCCGTGGACCGTGAGGCCGTGCCGGACGAGCGCGGTTTCCTTTTCGGGGTTGTTGGTCATCAGCCGGAGGCTGCGTACCCCGAGGTCCTCGAGGATCTGGGCGCCTGCCGCGTAGTCGCGGGCGTCGGCGGGCAGTCCGAGTTCGAGGTTGGCGTCGAGCGTGTCGCGCCCGCGCTCCTGGAGTTCGTACGCGCGCAGCTTGGACAGCAGGCCGATGCCGCGCCCCTCGTGGCCGCGCAGATAGACGACGACGCCGCGGCCGGTCTCGGTGATGTGTTCCATGGAGGCCTGCAGCTGGGGGCCGCAGTCGCAGCGCAGCGAGTGGAAGATGTCGCCGGTCAGGCACTCGGAGTGCATCCGGACCAGGACGTCCTCACCGTCGCCGATCTCGCCGTGGACGAGCGCGACATGTTCTATGCCGTCGACGGTGGAGCGGTATCCGTAGGCGGTGAACTGCCCGAAGGCGGTGGGCAGATTGACCTCGGCCTCGCGCTTGACGGTCGGCTCCGAGGAGCGGCGGTAGGCGATCAGGTCCTCGATGGAGATGATCGTCAGGCCGTGCTTGCGGGCGAACGGAATGAGCTCGGGCAGCCGCAGCATCACCCCGTCCTCGCCCGCGATCTCGACGATCGCACCGGCAGGACGCAGGCCCGCGAGGCGGGCGAGGTCGACGGCGGCCTCGGTGTGGCCGTTGCGCACCAGCACTCCGCCGGGCTTGGCACGCAGCGGGAAGATATGGCCGGGGCGTACGAAGTCGGAGGCCTGGGCCTCGCCGCCGGCGAGCATGTGCAGGGTGGTCGCGCGGTCGGCGGCCGAGATGCCGGTGGTGACGCCGTAGGCGGGGCCCGCGTCGACGGAGACCGTGAAGGCCGTCCGCATCGACTCGGTGTTGTGCTCGACCATCTGCGGCAGGTCGAGCCGGTCCAGTTCCTCGCCCTCCATGGGGGCGCAGATCAGACCGCGGCACTCGCTCATCATGAAGGCGACGATCTCGGGCGTGGCCTTCTCGGCGGCGATGACGAGATCGCCCTCGTTCTCGCGGTCCTCGTCGTCGACGACCACGACCGGGCGTCCGGCGGCGATGTCGCGGATGGCCTGCTCGACCGGGTCGAGGGCCAGATCCTCGACGTTGTCGGTGGAGTACCAAGTGGGCAGTGCAGTCATGCCGCCGCTCCTTCCAGGACGGGCTGGGCGCTCTTGCGGGAGCGCAGCCACCAGTCGCGCATGCCCCACAGCACGAGCGCGAAATAGACCACGTAGACCAGACCGGAGAAGGCCAGGTCACTGTTGAAGGCCAGCGGCACGCCGACAACGTCGACGAGCAGCCAGGCGAACCAGAACTCGACCAGACCACGCGCCTGGGCGACCATCGCGACGAGCGTCCCGATGAAGATGTACGCGTCGGCCCACGGGCTCCAGGACAGCGACGGGTAGAGAGTGAACAGCCCGCCGACGGCCAGCGTGCCGACGGCCGCACCGGCGACGAGCACTGCGCGCTCGCGCCAGGAGGCGAAGCGCACGGCGATGGTGCCGTCCTGGGCCTGCTGCTTGCCGCGGGTCCACTGCCGCCAGCCCCACACGGCGACGCCGATGACCAGGAGCTGCTTGCCGACTCCGCCGCTGAGCTGGGCGGAGGCGTACGCGGCGACAAGGATGACACCGGAGGCGAACTGGGCGGGCCAGGTCCATAGCGAGCGCCGCCAGCCCAGCGCGAGCGCGATCAGGCCGACGATGTTGCCAATCATGTCGGACCACTTGATGGGCTGTTCGAAGGCGGTGAAGGCCACCGAGTTCAGCCAGGACAGGGCGCTCACTTGGCTGTCTCCTTGGCGTCCGCGCCGAGCAGCCGCTCGACGTACTTGGCGATGACGTCGACCTCGAGGTTGACCGGGTCGCCGGGCTGCTTGATGCCGAGCGTGGTCAGCGCGAGGGTGGTCGGGATCAGGCTGATGGTGAAGTAGTCGGGGCCCGCGTCGACGACCGTGAGGCTTACGCCGTCTACCGTGATGGACCCCTTCTCGACGACATAGCGCGTCAGGTCGGCGGGGAGCGAGATCTTGACGATCTCCCAGTTCTCGGACGGCTTGCGCTCGACAATGGTGCCCGTTCCGTCCACATGACCCTGGACGATGTGCCCGCCGAGCCGGTCACCCACGGCCATCGGCCGCTCCAGGTTGACACGGGAGCCTTCCTGGAGCGCGCCGAGACTGGAGCGGTTCAGCGTCTCGGCCATCACATCGGCGGTGAACTCGCCGTCGCCGAAGTCGACGACGGTGAGGCAGACGCCGTTGACGGCGATGGAGTCGCCGTGCTTCGCGCCTTCGGTGACGAGGGGGCCGCGCAGTCGGAAGCGGGAGGAGTCGCCGAGGTTCTCGACGGCGGTGACCTCACCCAGCTCTTCAACGATTCCGGTGAACACTCAGCGCTCCTTGGGGGCTGTTGCGGGGACGGCGGAGATACGCAGATCGGGGCCGATGCGCACGGTCTCGGTCAGCTCGAGCCGCAACGCTTCGGTGATGGTGGAGATTCCGGCGTCGGCGAGGGCGGCGGGGCCCGCGCCGAGCAGTACGGGGGCGAGATAGCCGACGACCTGGTCGACGGCTCCCGCGGCGACGAAGGACCCGGCGAGGGTCGGGCCGCCTTCGAGGAGCACGGAGCGGACACCGCGCCGGTACAGGTCCTCCAGCAGCGCCGGTACGGACAGGCCGCTCGCAGCGCGGGGCAGCCGTACGACCTGTACGGCGTCGGGCAGTTGGGGCTCGGCGTCCTCGGCGACCGCGATCAGCGTGGGCGCGGCGTCGTCGAGGACCCGGGCGCCGGACTTGACGGCGGTGGCATTGGTGTCGACGACGACCCGCAACGGCTGCACGGCGCCTTCCGTCCCGCGGACCGCGAGGTGCGGGTCGTCGGTGCGGGCCGTGCCGGATCCGACGATCACCGCGTCGGCCTCGGCGCGCAGCCGGTGGACGTCGGCACGCGACTCGGGCGAGGTGATCCAGCGGCTGGTGCGGTCCTGCGCGGCGATGCGTCCGTCGAGAGTGGCGCCGTACTTCCACAGGACGTAGGGCCGGCCGAGGCGTAGGGAGGTGAGCCAGGCGATGTTGCCCGCCTCGGCCTCTTCGGCGAGCAGGCCGGACTCGACCTGGACACCGGCGGCGCGCAGGGTGTCGCCGCCGCCGGTGGCCTGCGGGTTCGGGTCGCTGACCGCGTACACGACGCGGCTGATCCCGGCCTCGATCAGCGCCTGGGCGCAGGGGCCGGTGCGGCCGGTGTGGTTGCAGGGTTCGAGGGTGACGTACGCAGTGCCGCCGCGGGCGCGCTCGCCCGCCTCGCGCAGGGCGTGGACCTCGGCGTGCGGGCCGCCGGCCCGCTGGTGGTAGCCCGCGCCCACCTGGTGTCCGGAGGCATCGAGGATGACGCACCCGACGACCGGGTTGGGGCTGGTGGAGCCGAGTCCGCGAGCGGCGAGCCGGATCGCTCGGCGCATGGCGTCGGTGTCGGCTGCGGTGGCCACCGGGTTCTCCTGCCTCTTCGGGCACGAACTCCGGGGCCTGTCGATGACGACAGAACGTACGGACAGCGACACCGAGAGCAACGCCGAATGTGGCCTGCCTCAAGGACAAGCCGACGGCGGCGTGCAGGGTGCCCGCCCGCCGCGCACTGCCTCCCATCCGGACTTTAACCGTCGGTCCAGGAATTTCACCTGGTCAACCGGCCACTGGATGCGGCCGGGTCGCGGACTGTAACCGCCGGTTCGGACTTTCACCGACCCCGGAGTGCGCTGCTTCTGGTACAGAGTCAGTGTGCCACGACTGATCGTCGGCCATGCGAGTGAATATGTGTGGGCTGTCTCACGCCGGTTGGCGTTCCCCGGACAGCCGGCCCCGAGAGGAAACGTAATGACCACAATCCTGGTGACCGGCGCTACCGGCACGCTCGGCCGGCCGGTGACGGACCGGCTGCGCGCGGACGGGCACGAGGTGCGGGCGCTGAGCCGCCACTCGAAGCCGTACGCGGTCGATCTGCGCGAGGGGACGGGGCTCGACGCGGCGGTCCGGGGTGTGGATGTCATCGTCCACTGCGCGACCAGCCCGCGCGGCGGCGACGACCGGGCGGCCGGGCATCTGATCGAGGCCGCGCGGCGGGCCGGGGTGCCGCATCTGGTCTATATCTCGATAGTCGGCGTGGACCGGTTGCCGCTCGGCTACTACAAGACCAAGCGCGCGGTCGAGCGCATGGTTGAGGACTCGGGTCTGGGCTGGACCGTGCTGCGGACGACACAGTTCCACGATCTGGTGCTGCAGACACTGGCGTCGTCGGCGAAGCTGCCGGTCATGCTGCTGCCGGCAGGCGTGAGCGTGCAGCCGATCGACACGGCCGAGGTCGCCGGACGGCTGGCGGAACTGGCGGTGGGCGGGCCCGCGGGCTTTGTCCCCGAGATGGGCGGTCCGCAGGTCCGGGCACTGCCGGAGCTGGCTCGCGCCTGTCTGCAGGCGACGGGCCGCAGGCGGCCGATCGTCCCGGTACGGCTGGCGGGCAAGGCGTACGCCGGGTTCCGGGACGGGAGGCATCTGACGCCGGAACGGGCCGTGGGCAAGCGGACGTTCGAGGAGTTCCTCGACGAGCGCTTCGGCGGGGGCAGGGAGGGGCGCGCGGGCGGGGTCGGGTGAGTGCGCAGGGAGCGATGAACGGGCACGGGTGCGCGAGCCGGCACGGGCGCGCCAGACGCCCCGCGTGCAGGCACGGCCCGCGTGAGCAGGCACGGCCGCGGATTGCTTCGTGGGGTCTCGGCCCCCTGGCCGCCGCGCTGCCGCCGTTCAACCCGATGAACCCGGCTTCGCCCGCTGCCTGCGGGGCCGTGCTCATCGCGCTGCCGTGGCTCAGCCTGCGCGGTTCGCCGGCGGGAAAAGCTCGTCCTGCGCCGCCTCGCGCGCGGTGATCAGGGCGCCGCTCAGGACCCCCGCACCGCCCAGCGCACCGGCGCGCACCTCCGTACGCAGCGGGGAGAGCGGGACCAGCCGGGACTCGACCCTGGCGGCCAGCTCCGCGCCTCCCGCGTGGCCGACCTCGCCGCCGAGGACCACGCAGCCCGGGTCGAGCACGGCGGCGACCGCGGCCGCGCCCAGCGCCAGCCGCCCGGCGAGGGCGTCCAGGAACTCGTCGTGCCCGGCTGCCACCGCCGCACGCACGAGCGCCGCGGCCGCGGGCTCCTGGGACCCGTCCGCCGCGATCCCGTGTTCCGCCGCGAGCGCGCAGATCGCGCCGGACCCGGCCAGCGAGTGGAAGCCGCCCTCGCAGTCGACCGCGGACGGCACACCTCTCGTGCCGGGCACCGGCAGGAAGCCGATCTCCCCCGCGCCGCCGGAGGCTCCCCGGCGGAGCCTGCCGTCCAGGAAGAGCGCGGCCCCGACCCCGTGTCCCAGCCACAGGAAGACGAAGGTGTCCCGGTCGCGGGCCACGCCGAGGCGCTTCTCGGCGACGGCCGCCAGATTGGTCTCGTTCTCGACGACGACACTGGCCGGCAGCCGCTCCTGGAGCGCGGCGACGAGGCTGCGGTGCCAGGCGGGCAGGCCGCTGGTGTCGCGCAGTTCGCCGCTGTCCGGATCAATGAGTCCCGGCGCGCCGATGCCGACGCTGTGCAGCCGGGCCGCGCCCGCCTCCCGCGCGGTCCGCTCGACCAGCGCGACCGCCCGCTCGACGGCGGGCTCGGTACCGGTGTCGCTGCCGATGGGCAGTGCGGCCTCGGCGAGGGTGGCGCCGAGCAGATCGGCGACGACGACGGTCACGCTCTGGGTGCGTACGTCGAGGGCGGCGAGATGCGCGCGGTCGGCGACGATTCCGTAGACGCGGGCGTTGGGGCCGCGCCGCTCCGCGCCCGCCTCACCGACGATCTGGATCAGGCCGGAGCCCTGCAGCCGTTCCACCAGATCGGCGACGGTGGGACGGGAGAGTCCGGTCATGGTCTTCAACTGCCCTGCCGTCAACGGGCCTTCCTGCTGGAGCAGTTGGAGTGCAAGCCGGTCGTTGATGGCCCGGGCGGTGCTAGGGGATGCGGGCATGCCGGAATCCTTCCAGATGCCTGCCGCCACTATTTATCAGGCAGGGTTCCTGATAGTTTACTCAAAAGGTCGACGGAGGGGCATCGGCATGGCGTACGAAGTCGTCTTCGGCACTCGGCAGTTGAAGCGGGCGCGGTATGCCGTCGCTGCCGTTTTCTGTGTGCACGGTGCGGTCACCGGCAGCTTCGCCACGCGTATCCCCTGGATCCAGGACCATGCCGGGGTCAGCGCCGGACAGCTCGGACTGGCACTCGCCTTCCCCGCGCTGGGCGCGTCCGTGGCGATGCCGCTGGCCGGCGCGGTCAGCCACCGTTTCGGCGCGCGCAACGCCCTGCGCGGTCTGCTCGCCCTGTGGACCCTCTCACTGATCCTGCCGTCCTTCGCGTCGAATCCGCTCATGCTCTGCGGCGCGCTCTTCGTGTACGGAGCGACGGCGGGAATGTCGGACGTGGCGATGAACGCGCAGGGCGTCGAGGTCGAGAACCGGCTCCACCGCTCGATCATGTCCGGGCTGCATGGGATGTGGAGCGTCGGCGCGCTGATCGGCGCGGCGGGCGGCACGCTCGCCGCGCATCTGGGCAGCGACGCCCGCCTGCACCATGCCATCGCGGCCGCGACGCTCACGGCGCTCGGGCTGATCGCCTGTCAGGGCGTACTGGACCTGCGCAGCGCGCCGGACGAGGAGCCGCCGCCGACGTTCGCACTGCCGCCGAAGTCGGCGCTGTTCATCGGCGCGGTCGGGTTCTGCGCGGTGTTCGCGGAGGGTGCGAGTCTGGACTGGTCGGCGGTCTATCTGCGCGATGTGATGGACACATCGGCCGGGCTGGCGGCCGCTTCCACCACGGCCTTCGCGCTGACGATGGCGATGGCGCGGCTGGTGGGCGACCGGATCGTGGACCGCTTCGGATCGGTGCGCACGGTTCGGGTGGGCGGGGTGCTGGCGACCGCGGGCGGTCTCCTGGTGGTCGTGGCGCCGCATCCGGCCGTGGCGATGACCGGCTTCGCCTTCATCGGGCTCGGTGTCGCGGTCGTCGTACCCCTGGCCTTCGCGGCGGCGGGGCGCAGCGGCCCCAACCCGAGCCAGGCCATCGCCGGCGTCGCCACGATCACGTACACCTCGGGCCTGATCGCCCCCTCGGCGATCGGCGCGGTCGCGGACGCGACGAGCCTGGTGGTGTCGTTCGGGTTGGTGACGGCGCTGGCCTGCGGCTTGGTGGTGGGGGCGGGGGTGCTGCGGTCGGGGGGCGGCGGGAGGGTGGAGTCGGGGTCGGCGGAGGCGGTTGCGGAGCCGCGGCGCTGAGCCCGAGCAGAGGCGAACAGTTCCCCACCCCGCCCCTTCCCGAACCATGGGCTCCGCCCCTGGACCCCGCCACCGGGGGCTCCGCCCCCGGACCCCCACATGCGACCTTCGGCCGCATGTCCTCAATCGCCGGACGGGCTCCAATGAATCAGCCCGCGATCGAGTCGAGCTGTTCCGCCGCAGGGCGCAACGCCCACACGTCACCCCCCGGCGGCGCCTCCAAGCGCAAAACCGCCGCCCGCGCCCCGACGTCGCCCGCGTCCGCCGCCGCGTGGACCACGTCGCTCGCCGCGTACCGGTAGAACTCCAGCTCCGGATGCGGCCACGCAACCGAACCCGTCGCCGTCGGCAGCAGATACTCCACCGCCTTGAACAGGCTCTGCCCCTGCGGCCCCCGATAGGCCCACAGGTCCACGCCCACGTGCGAGCCGATCGCCGCCAGCCGGGTGTACGCGACCAGATCGAAGGTCGAGTAGTGCCAGCTGCGGGTCCGCGCGAGCTCCTGCGGCTGGCTGCCGTCCGTGGAAGGTCCCGTGGTTGTTCTTCGCCGCCGCCTCCTCGTTGCCGAAGCGAGAGTTCACCAGCCAGTCCAGGAAGGCGGTGTTCCACGCCCGTATGCCGGCCCGGTCACCCTTCGACCAGCCGGGCGCCCCGGTGTCGAGGATCGCGATGGCGTCCAGGACGCTGGTGTACTGCTGCGAGAAGTCGATGATGCCGATCGCCCGGCCGTCGTACTTGCAGGGGATGAACTGGCCGTGGTTCAGATGGGGGTTCATCCGGGTCGCCGGATCCACGAACCAGGTGCGCAGGATCTTCGACGCGTGCTCGGCGTACTGCTTCTTGCCGGTGTAGTATCAGGCGAGGCTCAGCGTGGTCACCGAGTTCACGACCTTGCCGATATCGGGGCGGTCGGTGCCGGTGTCGACCTCGGGATTGCGCTCGCCGTCGCGCTGGACGTACGGACAACCCCATGGATTCTCGGGCGTCTTGGGCCGGGAGGGCCACCAGTAGGGCGCCTGGCTCAGATAGTCGTGCATGTCGCCGCTCGGCGCCGGCTTGGGCTTGTCCACGACGGTCCAAGGTCCCTGCCCGAGCCAGCCGTCCGCGCGGGCGACCAGACTTCTGGCGGCCTTCCGCAGTGCCGGATCGCCGTGGCCGAGCCGCGCCTTGGCCTGCTGGAGCCGATCTCCGTCGATCACCACCGTCTTCGGCACCCGGTGCGGGCCGGACACGGCGGCGGCCTGCGACGATGCGATCGGCACCAGGACGGTGACACAGGCGGCCACAGCGGTGAGCAGAACTCCCGGGGGGCGTCGGGGTCTTCCGGTCATCGAGCACTCCCATCAGATATGTGAACGGGATTCATGAACGAGACCGTGCGAGCGTAGGGCCACTCCCCCGTTCCGGGGAAGCCCCGGCCCGTCACCGCGTCATCGGGCGGTCGGCTGGGACGCTGCCTGAATGGCACAGACGGAACAGTTCGACACACGGGCCGACCGCAGCCCTCCCCCGGTCGGCTCCGTGGTGGAGCGCATGCGCTCGTTCCGCGCGAACTGGCCGGCGGCGGACGGGCTCGCGGTCTTCAACCGGGTCTATCTGGCGGTGACCGAGGAGATCGGCCGGCGCATCGACGGTGGCGAGTTCGCCGACCGGCGTGCCGCCGTCACACTCGATGTCCTCTTCGCCCGGCGATATCTCACGGCCGTGGACACTGCGGCCGCCGGACGCCGCCCGCCGGCCTGCTGGCGGCCGTTGTTCCAGTACCGGCGCCATCCCGGCGTACGGCCCCTGCAGTTCGCGCTCGCCGGGATCAACGCCCACATCGGGCACGATCTGGCGCTCGCCGTGGTGGACACCTGTCGTGCGCTGGGCTGCGAACCGGCCGATCTGGAAGGAGAGTTCGACCGCGTCGGTGACATCCTCACGCTCCTTGAGGAGCGCATCCGGGAGGATCTGATGCCGGGACCCGACCTGCTGGAGATCGCCGATCCGCTCACGCATCTGCTCGGCTCCTGGAGCCTGGAGCGGGCCCGCGACGGAGCCTGGTCGGCGGCGCGGCTGCTCTGGGGAGTGCGGAAACTCCCGGATCTGGCCGAGGAGTTCACGCAGCGCCTCGACGCCGGCGTCGGCCTCGTCGGCCGCTGCCTGCTCACACCCTGGCCGTAAGTCGGCCTGATGGGGCCGGCGCCCGAGCAGTTGAACACCGTCCGGGGGCGGCCGGATCGCGGCCGGCCCCGGACGGTTGGTCTCAGTCCTCCGGCAGCTCGACCGGAGCGATCTCGTCGTACAGGTCACCGGGGCCGGGGTTGCTCGGGTCGGTCGTACCGCCGAAGTGGGCCATCACGCCCCACACCGCGTTCAGCGCGGTCTGCACGGCGCCCTCGGCCCAGCCCGCCGTCCAGGAGATGTCGTCACCCGCGAGGAAGATGCCACGCTTGTCCGCGGGCAGCCGGTCCTGCATGAAGTGGGTGAACAGCCGCCGCTGGTAGCGGTAGTGACCGGGCAGGTTCGCCTTGAACGCGCCCATGAAGTACGGCTCGTTCTCCCAGGACACGGTGACCGGGTTGCCGATGATGTGGCTGCGGATGTCGACGTTCGGGTAGATCTCGCCGAGCGACGTGAGCATGACCTCCATCCGCTCGTTCGCGGACAGCGGCAGCCACTTGAGGCTGTCGTCGCACCAGGTGTACGAGAGGCAGATGACGGCCGGCTTGTCCGGACCGTTGTCCAGCAGATAGGTGCCGCGCGTCATCCGGTCGGTCAGCGTCATCGACATGACGTCCCGGCCGGTCGCGTTTCCCTGGCTGTCGACGGCCTTGTCCAGCCAGAAGGGCCGGTCGACCGGTACGAACAGCTTGGACGACTCCATGTAGTGGGTCCGCTCCATCGCCGTCCAGTGGTCGATGGGGAAGAGCGAGTCGTCACAGGCGATCTTGGAGAGCAGCATCCAGGACTGCGCGGTGAAGACGGCCGCCTGGTAGGTGCGGATGTCACCGGCGGCGTCGGTGACGGTGATCCGATTGCCCGCGGTGCGGTGCAGCCGGGTCACGGCCGGCTTCGGCTCACCGTCGTGCAGGGAGGACAGCGAGGTGCCCTGCGCCCAGTGCACGATCTTCTCCGGCTCGCGCTCCCAGAGCCGCAGCGGCAGCTGCTGGCTGCCCTCGACGATGCCGCGGTGGTGGTCGTCGGCCTCGGAGTAGACGACGCGCAGGATCTCCAGGATGGAGTTGGGGAAGTCGGTGTCCCAGCCGCCGGTGCCGAAGCCGACCTGGCCGAAGATCTCGCGGTGCCGGAAGGACTTGAAGGCCTCGGACTCGCAGAGGAAGCCGTAGAACGTCTGGTTGTCGAGCTTCTCCACCAGCTTCGCCCAGATCTCGCGGATGCGGGGCACATCGCGCTCGCGCATGGCGCGGTTCATGTCGGAGAAGTCGGCGCCCTCTTCGAGGCAGGCGTTCCACGCGTTCATCACGTCGCGGTAGACCTGTGGCAGGTCGTCGATGGTCTCCGCGTAGTGCGACTCGCCCTTGAGGTCGACGACGGTCGACGGGGTGACAGGGGCGAGCGGGTTGGGGAAGGGCTGCGTGGTCAGGCCGACCAGGTCGATGTAGTGCTGCAGCGCGGTGGAGGAGGGCGGGAAGCGCATGGCGCCCATCTCGGCGCTCAGCTCGTCATCACAGCCGTCGAAGCCGACGGTGCGCAGCCGGCCGCCGATCTGGTCGGCCTCGTAGACGACGGGCTTGAGGCCCATCTTCATCAGCTCGTACGCGGCGACGATGCCGGAGAGTCCACCGCCGATGACCGCGACCTCGGTGCCGTGCTCGGTCGCCGGTATCTGGCCCAGGCCGGCCGGGTGGGCGAGGAAGTCGTCGTACGCGTACGGAAAGTCCGGACCGAACATGGTGATCGGCGGCTGCTCGTCGGTGTGCTGGACAGCAGTGGTGGGCACCGTGGACGTCATGAGGTACGGACTCCTTGCGACAAAGCGTGTGCGGCGAGCGGGGAGGGCTTCCGAGCGGGGAGGGTTCAGATCAGGGACGCGTAGAGACCGGGGCGGCGGTCACGCAGATACGGATTGGTCTTGCGTGAGGCGCTCAGCAGGGCGAGGTCCACCTCGCCGACGACCAGCTCCTCGCCGCGACCGGCCCGGACGCGGGTCGTTCCGTCGGGGCTCGCCAGGCAGCTGAGGCCGACAAACTCGAACTCCCCTTCCGGGCCCGTCCGGTTGACGTACGCGATGTACATCTGGTTCTCGAAGGCCCGCACGGGCACGAGGGACTCGGCGACGAACTGGAAGGGATGCATCTGCGCGGTGGGCACCAGCAGCAGATCGGTGCCGGCGAGTGCATGCGCCCGTACGTTCTCCGGGAACTCCACGTCGTAGCAGATCAGCATGCCGATCGTGATCCCGTCGAGCTCCGCCTGGACGACGGGCTGCTCCCCCGGGGTGAACCACTGCTGCTCGAAGCAGCCGAAGAGGTGAGTCTTGCGGTAGTTGGCGAGGCTGACGCCGTCGGGGCCGATCAGCTGCCCGGAGTTGAAGATCTTCTCGCCGTCCCGCTCGGGGTAGCCGTACATCACCGCGATGCCGTGGCGGCCGGCGATCTCTGCGACGGCCCGGGCTCCGGGGCCGTCGGCAGGCTCGGCCAGCACCGGCACCTCGTCGCCGATCGCGTACCCGGTCAGAAACATCTCGGGGCAGACCAGCAGCCGGGCGCCGGCGGCAACGGCATTGCTCGCGGCATCGTCGAGCACCTTGAGGTTCTCGGCGACCGAGCCCGGTCGGCCGGAACTCTGGAGCAGTGCGGTGCGCAGCGGCGGCATGGGCTGACCTCGGCGGTGTGCAGGGATGAGGAAGACATTTACGACGGTACGTTCGGGCGTCTGCCCGGACAAGGCGCGAGCGTTGCGCGCCGATGGTCGATCCATTGCGCAATCGGAGGCACTGCCGGTGATTCGTTGCGCGCTGCTCCGTCAGACCACGGTCGTACCGCCCTGCGGCTGCGGCGGCAGCCGACTGGGCCCTCCCCCGCCGGGCGGGGGAGGGCCCCTGACGCCTCGGGTTCCCTCGGCTCAGGCGGGCGCGCCCGACGAGAACCGCCGCAGCAGCGGGGAGAGCACCAGCACCGACTTGGTGCGCACCACGAACGGCTCGCCCGCGATCCGCTCGAGCACCCGCTCGAAGTGGCGCATGTCGGAGGCGAATACCTGGACGATCGCGTCCGCCTCACCGGTGACGGTGGAGGCGGACACGACCTCTGGATAGCGCTCCATGCCGCGGCGGATGTCGTTGGGCGAGGTGTTGTGGCGGCAGTAGATCTCGACGTAACCCTCGGTCTCCCAGCCGAGCGCCGCCGGGTCCACCCGAACGGTGAATCCGGTGATGGCACCTTCGGCGCGCAGTCGGTCGACCCGCCGTTTGACGGCGGGCGCGGAGAGGCCGACCTCGGAGCCGATGTCCGCATAGGAGCGGCGGGCGTCCTCGGCGAGGGCGTGGACGATGCGTTCGTCGAGATCGTTCAGTCGCACTGCGGGTGGATCACTTCTCTGCCGTGGCCAGTCGGGAGCGGCGCATGCCGTAACCGAAGTAGAACACGAGGCCGACGATCATCCAGCCTCCGAAGACCATCCAGGTGGTGCTCGGCATCGTGTACATCAGGTAGCCGCAGAAGAGGAAGCCGAGGATCGGGGTGACCGGGAAGAGCATCACCTTGAACGTGCGGTTCATGTCGGGGCGCTTGTAGCGCAGGATCACCACGGCGACGTTGACCAGTGCAAAGGCGAAGAGGGTGCCGATGCTGGTGGCGTTGGCCAGTTCGCCCAGCGGGATGAAGGCCGCGAGGGCACCGCAGAAGATCGAGACAATGACGGTGTTGGCGCGCGGGGCACCGGTACGCGGGTTCACCTTGGCGAACAGCTTGGGGACCAGGCCGTCGCGGGACATCGCGAACAGGATGCGGGTCTGGCCGTAGAGCACGGCGAAGACCACGGAGGCGATGGCGACGACCGCGCCCGCGGCGAGCACCACGCCCCAGACGCTCTGGCCCGTGACGTCCTTCATGATCTGGGCCAGGGCCGCCTCGGTGCCCTCGAAGTCCTGCCACGGCATGGCGCCGACGGCGACGAGCGCGACCAGGCAGTACAGCACAGTGACGATCAGCAGCGACAGCATGATCGCGCGCGGCAGGTCCCGCTTGGGGTTCTTGGCCTCCTCACCGGCGGTGGAGGCCGCGTCGAAGCCGATGTACGAGAAGAAGAGGCTGGCCGCGGCGGCGCTGATCCCGGTGACGCCGAGCGGGGCGAGCGGGGTGTAGTTGCCGGCCTTGATGCCCATGAAGCCGATGCCGATGAAGAGCAGCAGCGTCACGATCTTCACACCGACCATGATCGAGTTGACCCGGGCGCTCTCCTTGGCGCCGCCCATCAGGAAGACCATGGCAAGCAGCACGACGACCAGCGCCGGCAGGTTGATGAAGCCGCCCTCGCCCAGCGGAGCGGAGATCGCTGCCGGGATGGTCACACCGATGGTGCCGTCGAGCAGTTCGTTGAGGTATTCGCCCCAGCCGACGGCCACGGCCGCGACCGAGACGCCGTACTCCAGGATCAGACACCATCCACAGATCCAGGCGACGACCTCGCCCATGGTGGCGTACGAGTACGAGTACGAAGAGCCGGCGACCGGTATGGAACCGGCGAGTTCGGCATAGGAGAGCGCAGAGAACAAGGCGGTCAGGCCTGCGATGACGAACGAGATGGCGACGGCCGGGCCGGCCAGCGGCGTGGCCTCGCCGAGTACGACGAAGATGCCGGTGCCCAGGGTGGCACCGATGCTGATCATCGTGAGCTGCCACATGGTGAGCGAGCGGCGGAGTGTGCCGCCCTCACCCTGGCCGCCCTCGGCGACCAGGGTCTCGACGGGCTTGCGCCGCATCAGCCGGGCGCCGAAGCCCTGGCTCGCGCCCTGGCTCGGGGCGGTGGCCTGCTCGGTCGTGGGTGGGGCTTCGCCGTGGTCCAGCACTGCGGGGCTCCTTCATGGCTGCGGGTCGGCGACGGGTGACCGGCTGCGGCCCACGGGCATGACGGATGTGCCCGTGCATGAGGGGGACCGCCGAGCAGACGGTCCACCGCCACTCCAGGTTCGGGGCCTGAGCCTATGAGCCGTCGGCTACAGCCCGTAATGCATCGTTGTTGCGCATCCGCGGACGATCATTGCGCGCTGACCGGCGCCACGGGGAAACATTGCGCTCGGATGAACGAGACCCTCACAGCTCCCGAAGACGAGCAACGATTTCGCGCAGCAGATCGGGGTCGTCGAGGCCCTCGTGGGTGACCGGGGCGCTGACCTTGACGAGGCCGGCGTCGACGAGATCGGCGAGCAGGACGCGTACGACAGTCAGCGGCAGGTCCGCATCGGCGGCGACCTCCGCGACGGGGCGCGGCTCACGGCGCACCAGCTCGAGCAGCGACCTGCGGGCATGGTCGAGCCGTGGCTCGGGATCGACCGTATCGAGGGCGGTGACCTGGGACATCAGATCGATGTGGTGCTCGGAGGCGGGACGGGTCCGGCCCCGGGTGACGGTGTACGGCCGCACCAGGGGCCCGGTCTCGTCCTCGTACCAGTGGTCGCTCACGGGTCGGGCGTGGCGGCCTCGGCGGCCGACCGGGTGGGCACGGCCATATGCCGTCCCACTCGCTTGACCAGCAGCGCCATCTCGTGGGCGAGCTGTCCGACGTCGGTCTCGATGTCGGACAGCACCGCGAGCCGGCTGCCGTCACCGGCCGGGGTGATGAAGAGGAAGGCGTTGTCGAGCATGACCATGGTCTGCCGGACGTTCCCGGCCTGGAAGCGGTCGCCCGTCTCCTTGGCGAGGCTGTGGAAGCCCGCACACACGGCGGACAGATGCTCGATGTCCCGGCGGACCATGCCCCGGGAGGCGCAGTTGACCAGGCCGTCCGCCGTCAGCAGCACCGCCTGGCGGACGTGGTCGGTTCTGGCCAGCAAATCGTCGAGGAGCCAGCCGAGGCCCGACTGGTCGCCGGTGTTTTCGTCAGCCATCGTCGGCCGTCCCTTCATCTGTCGTACGGGGGCGCGGTGCGGAACCCGCCGACTCGGAGCCGACCGTATCGCCCTTGCGGCCGCGGTCGAGGCCCCGTTGGAAAGCCCCGAAGATCGAGCGCATCTCTTCCGCGGACACCTCACGTTCGGAGCCCGCCGGCTCGGTGGCGGGCGCATCGCGCAGCGGGGCTGCGAGCGAGGCCTGGCGCACCCGGGTCGGCAGCCCGTGGACCGGCGGGCCCGTCCCGTCCGACGGCGCCGGTGGGGGCTCCTCGGCGACGCGGTCGTGCACCGGCGGCACGGCCTCGAGCGCCCGCGCGGCGGGCACGGGCCGCACGGGCCGCGGCCTTTGTTCCGGTTCCGCGGCGGGCGGCTGGTCGACCGGCGCGAGGATCGTGTGCGGCAGCAGCACCACGGCCGTGGTGCCGCCGTACGGGGACCTGGTGAGCGTGACCCCGATGCCGTGCCGCTCGGCGAGCACGCCGACGACATAGAGACCGAGGCGCTCGTCCTGCGCCGGGTCGAAGTCACGGGGACGGGCCAGCGTCCCGTGCGCCTGCTCCAGTTCCTCCGCGTCCATGCCGAGACCGCGGTCGTCGATCTCCAGCACAAAGCCGTTACGGGCCTGCCCGGTCCGCATGGTCACCTGGGTGTGCGGCGGGGAGAACACGGCAGCGTTCTCGACCAGTTCGGCGACGAGATGGACCACGTCGGCGACCGCCTCCGCGCTGATGCCGACGGACGGCATCGGCGGCACCACGACACGGGTGTAGTCCTCGATCTCGCCGACCGCCGCAGCCACGATGTCGACGACGGGCACCGGCTTGCGCCAGCGGCGTCCGGGCGTGGCACCGGAGAGAATGATGAGCCCCTCCGCATGGCGGCGCATCCGGGTCGTCAGATGGTCGATCCGGAACAGGTCCTCGAGCGTGTCCGGATCGCTGGTGCGCCGCTCCAGGGTGTCGACCAGCTTCGACTGGCGGTGGACCAGCGCCTGGTTGCGGCGGGCGATATTGAGCAGTACCGCGAAGACGCCGCGGCGCAGTGTCGCCTGCTTGACGGCGGCCTCGACGGCCGCCAGGCGCGCCGTGTTGAGGGCCTCTCCGACCTGGCCGATCTCGTCGATGCCGTGGGACTCGTCGCTGAAGTCCAGCGGCGGGGCGGCCGCGGCGGCGTCGACCTCCTCGCCCGCGCCGAGCCGTTCCATCACCTCGGGCAGCTGGCGGGTGGCCAGCAGTTCGGCGGCGTCGCGCAGCTCCTCCAGACGGCGTGAGATGCGCCGTCCCGCCACCACCGAGAACCGGATCGACAGACCGACCGCGATCAGTCCGACCACACCGACGACGGCGGCCTTGACCATCTCGCGGTAGGCGAAGGCCCGGCCGCGGTCGGCGGTGTTGAGCGCCGACCGGGTGCACAGCAGCATGTAGCGCTTGACCGCGCGATCCGTCGTGCTGCGCCAGGAGTCCGCGGCCATGGCGCTGCCCGCACCGGACGCGCCCGCCCGCAGCAGGGCGTCCTCGCCCGCGGTCAGCGACCGGTACTCCGTGCTCTGCTCGAAGTCCGTGAACAGCTGCCGGGAGTCGTCCGGGAGGTCGGCGACGTACGTACGGTGGAAGACCCGCCGGTCCTCGATGGTGGCGGTGAGAGTGTCGTACTGGCGATCGCTGAGCTCCCCGGCGGCGCGCGCCCCGGCGACGAGTGCGTCCTCGTGCGAGACGAACTCCCTCACTCGCACCAGCTCGACGACGACCTGCGCCTCACGGGCCAGCTGACCGGCCTGCAGCGCCGTGAGCGTGGACTGCACGTCGAAGGTCGGCTCGACCATTGCGGTGTACGCCTCGACGGCCTCGTCCCAGGAGATCGTGCGGGCCATCACCTTGTCCCGCAGGTCCTCGAGCCCGTCGACGGCGCCGGCCATCGCATCGAGAGACTGCCGCTGACGGTCGGACAGGTCTCCTCGCCGCTCCTGGTTGCCGATCGCCTCGCGCATGGCACGCACGGCCCGGTCCGTCGAGCGCTGCTGCGCGGTGAGGGCGGCGACGGCGACCGGGCTCTGTTTGCGTCCCGCGCCCAGATACTGGGCGGAGATCCGTCGTTCGATCTGGATCTGGCCGACGGCCGTGTCGACCGGGGTGCCGAAACTCTCGTACACACCCTGTACGCGAATCAGGGCCCGCAGGTCTCCGGTCACCGACACCATGGCGAACGTCCACAGCGCCATCAGTGCGATGACGGGTACGACCGTCAGGGTCACGATCCGTCCTCGGATCGTGGGTCGGCGCAGTCGCCGGCGCATGGTCTCCCCAGAGAGCAAATAGGACAACTGATTGCGATGGTTACCGTCGGGTAGGGGCAGTCAAGCTACGGGAAGTGGCATGGACAGCGCAATGTTCCTGCAGGTAACCGACCCAACCCGGGAGGACATCCCCCGCAGTCCCGGCCCAACAGCTGTGCCTACCCGGGGGAAGACCCCCGGACACCCTGGCCCAGACCGACCGTCCTCGCGAGGTGAATGTCAGTGAACTGGCTCGACCCCAAACCCTTTCTCCGCGGTGTGGCCTGGCTCGACGACGGGCGCCCGGTGCGCGCCGACCCGGCGGATCTGGCCCGGCTGCCATGGGACACCGCCGAACGATCTGCACTGCCCATCGGCGTCCGGCTGGAGTTCACCGCCGAGGGCGCGCAGTCGGTCGAGCTCCGCTACCGGGCCTCGGTACCGCGTGAGACCGACGCTCTGCGGGCGCTCGCCCACTGCTTCGCCCTCTGGCAGGGCGGCCGCTGTGTCTCCGAGACGATCACAGAGCCGGCCGAGGAGGCGGTCATCACCATCCCGCTCCCCACCGGATCGGACGCGCCGTTCACGATCCATCCGCCGCAGGCCCAGTCCCCCGTGATCCGGGGCCTGCGCGGCGTCGGCGGCTCCCTCACGCCCGCACCCCGGCAGCCTCGCTGGCTGGTGCACGGCGACTCCATCACCGAGGGCTGGTGGTCCACCCGCCCCGCCCACTCGTGGCCCGCCACCACCGGCCGCCTACTCGGCCTGGACACGGTCAACCTCGGCTACGCGGGCACGGCCAGGGGCGAACTTCCCATCGCGGAGCAGCTCTCGGACCTGCCCGCCGATGTGATCACCCTCGCCTTCGGCACCAACTGCTGGACCGGCATTCCCTTCTCGGCCCCGCTGCTGTACGAGACGACGCGCGCATTCCTCACTCTCGTACGGCAGGGGCATCCGGACACCCCACTGCTCCTGGTCTCGCCCGTGCTGCGCCCCGGG
This sequence comes from Streptomyces sp. NPDC019890, assembly GCF_044903445.1. Lineage (NCBI taxonomy): Bacteria > Bacillati > Actinomycetota > Actinomycetes > Kitasatosporales > Streptomycetaceae > Streptomyces > Streptomyces sp. NPDC019890. The sequence continues at coordinate 81,467 of NZ_JBJDQK010000009.1, forward strand.
GCCGAGCAGAGACCGAACCGGCTGGGCGCCACGCTCGCCGAGCTGCGTACAGCCATGGAACAGGCGGTACGAGACCGCATGGACGGCGGGTCCGGTAGGTCCGGCGGGGCCCCTGGGTCCGCTGCGTCGAGCCGGCTCGGCGACAAGCGGCTCGCGCTGTTGCCGGGACGGGATCTGATCGGCCCGGGGCAGCTGGCCGACGGCGTGCACCCCGATGACGAGGGCCACGCCGTGATCGCGGCCGCGGTGGCCGAGGCGCTCAGAACGAAACTTTTGTAAGAGCACCGGCTGATAAAGGTGCGACACGTGGGGTATGCGACCGGAGATGAACGCAGAACCGCATGTGGTGATCGACCACTCACCCCACAGGGACAGCGCGGGGGCCCGAGGAGCCACCGCGGAGTTTCTGGTGCAGCACTGCCCCTGGGCCGACCTGGACGCGGTGCTGCTGGTCGTCTCCGAACTCGTCGCCAATGCGGCACGGCACACCGCCGGCTGGTGGCGGCTGCATCTGACGGCGGGACAGGACAAGCTGGTGGTGGAGATGGACGACTCCAGCCCACTGCCGCCCGTGCCGCGCGAGCCCGACTTCACTGGTGGCGGCGGTTTCGGCTGGCACATGGTGCTCAAACTCGCCGGGCAGGTCGAGATCTCCCCGCTGCCGAACGGCAAGCGTGTGCAGGCGACCTGGAAGCGGCCGGCGGTGGACGCCGTACAGGCAGGCTGACCGCAGCCCGCCCAAGCTCGTGAGCTCATGCCGAAGCGGCGCCCAGTCCCCACGCTCATGCCAGAGCGGCGCCCCGGTCGGCCGGGACGCCGCTTCTCCCGTGGGGGGTCATTCCACGACGAGCAGACCCTCGCGCAGCCGCGAGGTGATGCGCGTCAGCAGCCGGGACACATGCATCTGCGAGACACCCAGCTCCACGCCGATCTCCGACTGGGTCATCTCCTCGCCGAAGCGCATCCGCAGGATCCTCTTGTCCCGGTCGTCGAGCTCCTGGATGAGCGGCTTGAGCGCCTGGACGTTCTCCGCCGTCTCCAGATCGGCGTCGGGCGCGCCCAGCCGGTCCGACAGCGGCACCGGCGCATGGTCGGAGGCGTCGTCGACGGGCATGTCGATCGAGCCGGCCGTATAGCCGTTGCTCGCGACCACACCCTCGATGACCTCCTCCTCGTTCAGCCCGAGGTGCTCGGCGAGTTCGGCCGTGCTCGGCGAGCGGTCCAGCTCCTGCGAGAGCTCGTCGGTCGCCTTGGCCAGATCTATCCTCAACTCCTGCAGCCTGCGCGGCACATGGACGGCCCAGCTCGTGTCGCGGAAGAACCGCTTGATCTCGCCGACGATGTACGGGACGGCGAACGTCGCGAACTCCACCTCGCGGCTCAGCTCGAACCGGTCGATCGCCTTGATCAGCCCGATGGTGCCGACCTGGACGATGTCCTCCATCTGCTCCGCCCGGTTGCGGAACCTGCCTGCCGCGTACCTGACCAGGGCCAGGTTCAGTTCAATGAGCGTGTTCCGAACGTACTGGTGCTCATGGGTACCTTCCTCCAGCGAGGCCAGCCGCACGAAGAAGACCTTCGAGATCTGGCGTGCGTCGCTGGGGGCAACCTCCCCGGGATTCGGCACGTCCGGAAGATCCAGCTCCGCCATGTTCGGGCGCTGTGTTCCAGGCTGTGTGAGTTCGGTCGCGACCGTGCTCGCCGTGGACACTTCGTCCTCCCCTGCTCGTGGACAATGCAGGGCGCGTATACCCCGGCTCACTCGACACATGCCTGCGGATTCGACGAGTTGACAGAAAACTCGACGGAGAGGGCGAGGGAAACGCCGCGTCCGGCCGCCGCGACGAACGCGACGGCCGGACGCGGGTGGTTCGTACCGCGCAGGGGCCGGGCCAGGGCAGGCCCTAACTCCAGCTGGCGTGCAGCGGCTTGCCCTCGGCGTAACCGGCGGCGCTCTGGATGCCGACAATGGCCTTCTCGGCGAACTCCTCGAGGGAGCCGGCGCCCGCATAGGTGCAGGAGGAGCGGACGCCCGCGATGATCGAGTCGATCAGGTCCTCGACGCCCGGGCGGGCCGGGTCGAGGTACATGCGCGAGGTGGAGATGCCCTCCTCGAACAGCGCCTTGCGGGCGCGGTCGTACGCCGACTCCTCGCTCGTACGGTTCTTCACGGCACGGGCCGACGCCATGCCGAACGACTCCTTGTACAGCCGGCCGTCAGCGTCCTGGTGCAGGTCGCCCGGCGACTCGTAGGTGCCCGCGAACCAGGAGCCGACCATGACGTTCGACGCACCGGCGGCGAGCGCCATGGCGACGTCGCGCGGGTGGCGCACACCGCCGTCGGCCCAGACGTGCTTGCCGTACTTCTTCGCCTCGGCGGCACACTCCAGCACGGCCGAGAACTGCGGACGGCCCACGCCCGTCATCATGCGGGTGGTGCACATGGCACCGGGTCCCACGCCGACCTTGATGATGTCCGCGCCGGCCTCGACGAGGTCGCGCACGCCCTCGGCGGCGACGATGTTGCCCGCGACGATCGGCACCTGCGGGTCGAGCCCGCGGACCGCCTTGATCGCGCTGATCATCGACTCCTGGTGACCGTGCGCGGTGTCGACGACGAGAGTGTCGACACCGGCGTCGAGGAGTTGCTTGGCCTTGCCCGCCACATCGCCGTTGATGCCGACGGCGGCGGCGATGCGCAGCCTGCCCTGTGCGTCGGCCGCGGGGCTGTAGAGGGTCGCGCGCAGCGCGCCCTTGCGGGTCAGGATGCCGGCGAGGCGGCCGTCCCTGTCCACGGCAGGGGCGTAGCGGCGGTTCGCGCTGTCGAGCTTGTTGAAGGCGTCGCGCGGGTCGATGTCCGCGTCGAGCAGCAGCAGGTCCTTCGACATGATCTCGGACAGCTGGGTGAAGCGGTCGACCCCGGACAGGTCGGCGTCGGTGACGACGCCGATCGGCCGCTGGTCGGCATCGACGACGACGCCCGCGTCGTGCGCCCGCTTCGGCAGCAGGAAGAGCGCGTCGGCGACGGTCTGGGTGGGGGCCAGCACGATCGGGGTGTCGAGCACCAGATGGCGCGACTTCACCCAGGAGATGACCTCGGTGACGACCTCGATCGGGATGTCCTGCGGGATGACGACGAGGCCGCCGCGGCGGGCGAGCGTCTCGGCCATCCGACGGCCCGCGATGGCGGTCATGTTCGCTACGACCAGCGGGATGGTGGTGCCGGTGCCGTCGGGCGAGGAGAGATCCACGCCCTGGCGGGAGCCGACGGCGGAGCGGCTCGGCACCATGAATACGTCGTCATACGTGAGGTCGTACGGCGGCTTCAGGTCATTGAGGAAACGCACGTGCTGAACATCCCAGTCGATCGGAGTTGGCCCCCGGGCATGTCAGCCGGGGAAATCGCACGTACTTCATTGTCCCATGGCGGTGTGCATGCGAGGCCCGGGAGAAAGCTCCAGCGCCTGGGCGTGCCGTCGAGCGGATCCTCCAAAGAACCCACCCCCTGGCCGGGCTCACCGCCGATATCCGCCCCACATCCCGCCCTGCGCCCCAGCCGCCCGGTCCGCGCCCCAGCCCCGTCCGTATCCCGCCCCTCCGCCCAGCCGCCCGGGTCGGGACCGCCGCGCTCAGTCGTCCGGATCGGCCCGGTCCAGCGCCGGCCGCGGGCCCGGGTGCGCCACAAGCAGCGCGTCGGCGGCCGCCGTGTCCGTCACCAGGCTGGTGACCAGACCGGAGCGCAGTACGGCTCCGATCGCCTCCGCCTTGCGCTGGCCGCCCGCGATCGCCACCACCTCGGGGATACGGCGCAGCCGGTCCGCCTCCACCGTGATGCACCGCTCGCCCAGGTCTCGCCCCACCCGCCGCCCCTCCGCGTCGAAGAGGTGCGCGGACATCTCGGCGGCGACGCCGAGCGAGGCGTAGTGCGCGCGCTCCTCGTCGGTGAGCATGTCGTGCACGGTCGAGATGCCCGGCTCCCAGGAGCCGATGGAGACGCAGGCGACCGTGACCTTGTCGAAGTACTCGAAGGCGCGCGCGATCCCGGTCTGGTTGCGCAGCGCAGCCGCGGTGGCCGGGTCGGGCAGCAGCATCGGCGCGTAGATCGGGTGCGCCTCGCCGCCGGAGACCTGGGCGGCCCGGCGCACGGCCTCGACCGAGCCGCGCTCCGCGGTCCCGGCGTCGTACACACCCGTGAGCTGGACGACCGTGCACGGCGGCAGCCGGTCGAGCGCGGCGGCCATGTGAATGGTGGACCGGCCCCAGGCCAGCCCCAGCACATCCCCCTCGTTGACCAGCTCGCCCAGCAGATCGGCGGCCACCTCGCCGAGGTTCTCGGGGTCGGGCGACTCGTCGGCGCCCTCCGCCGGAGACTCGACGACGACCGCGTGCCGCAGTCCGTAGCGGGCACGGAGCGCGTCGGAGCGCTCCGCGTCCAGCTCTGCGGGAACACGGATCTCGATCCGTACGAGATCACGCTCGAGCGCCGTCTCCAGGACCCGCGCGACCTTGAAGCGGCTTACGCCGAACTCCTCCGCGATCTGGATCTTGGATTTGCCCTCGAGATAGAAGCGGCGAGCCATGGCCGCCGCCTGCACCAGCTCTGCGGGTCCCATCCGCATGGCTGACCGGCCCGTCGACACCACGATCTCCTCACTGCTGTACACACTCCGGATCCGTCATCCTGTCAGATCCGACGGTTCTTGATCAGCCCTGATGGGCTGAGTTCACTTGCTTGTGGCTCAGTGGTTGCAAGCCCAGGCCGCAGAGGCAGTCACCTGCTCCGCCTTCGTACGCAGCGAGCGCACCGCCTGCGCCGGGTCCTGGGCTCCGTAGACCGCCGAACCGGCGACGAACACATCCGCGCCCGCCTCCGCGCACCGTTCGATGGTCGAATCCGAGACGCCGCCGTCGACCTGGAGCCACAGCTCGAGGCCGTGCTTGGCGATGAGTTCCCTGGTGCGGCGGATCTTCGGCAGCATGATGTCGAGAAATGCCTGGCCGCCGAAGCCCGGCTCCACGGTCATGATCAGCAGCATGTCGAGCTCGGGGAGCAGGTCCTCGTACGGCTCGATGGGTGTGGCGGGCTTGAGCGCCATCGAGGCACGGGCGCCCTTGGCCCGGATCTCCCGCGCCAGACGCACGGGCGCGGCCGCGGCCTCGACATGGAAGGTGACGGATCCGGCCCCCGCTTCGACGTACTGCGGGGCCCATCGATCGGGGTCATCGATCATCAGATGGCAGTCCAGCGGGGTGTCCGTCGCCCTGCTGAGGGATTCCACGACCGGCACGCCGAGGGTGAGGTTGGGCACGAAGTGGTTGTCCATGACATCGACATGGAGCCAGTCGGCGCCTTCGACTGCCTTCGCCTCATCCGCCAGGCGGGAGAAATCGGCGGAGAGGATACTGGGACTGATCTGAACGGCCATGGGCCAAGCCTGCCATGTTCCGGGGCTCTTCCCCTCCCCGGTACGGCCTCCGGTACGGACCTGGGGGTCCCCGGATCAGTACAGTCCGTGCAATCCTGGCGTTTCGGCCCACCACGACGTGCAATTGGGGGCGTCATGCCGGACGCACACCAGGGAAGAGAACGGCCCCGGACAGGCGTCGCATGGCTGGTCTGCGGTCGGCGCAGCAAGTGGGTCGTGGTGGCGATCTGGCTGGCCGTGATGATGCTCGCCTTCCCCCTGGCCCAGAAACTCACCGACGCGCAGGACAATGACGCCGCATCGTGGCTGCCCGGCAGCGCGGAGTCCACGCAAGTCCTCCAGGAGTCCAAGGGGTTCAGGCCCGAGGTCATCCCCGCGGTCGTCGTCTACGCGCGCCCGAGCGGTCTGACCGCGGCCGACCAGCGGCGCATCGCCGAGGATGTCTCTGCGATCAAGGAGCTGCGGGACCACGGTCTGCGCGGCGACGAGGTACGCGGCCCGATTCTGGACCGTCCCGAGAACGCGCGGGCCGCCCAGGTCTTCGTACCCATCACGATGGACGAGAAGGGCTGGGAGCGGATCGCGCCCGCCGTCGGCTCCATCCGGGACGAGACCGGCGAGGGCGGGGCCGGCCTCACGGTGCACATCACCGGCCCTGGCGGCACCGCGGCCGACTTCTCCGAGGCGTTCGAGGGCATCGACTCGACCCTGCTGCTCTCCGCGCTCGGCGTGGTGATCGTGATTCTGCTGATCACCTACCGAAGTCCCACGCTCCTGCTGGTCCCGGTGATCGGGGTGGTCGGCGCGCTCGCCGCGGCGCAGGCACTGATCTATCTGCTGGCGCAGCACGCCGATCTGACCGTCAACGGGCAGAGCGCGGGCATCCTGACGGTCCTCGTCTTCGGCGCGGGCACGGACTACGCCCTGCTGCTGGTCGCCCGCTACCGCGAGGAGCTGCGCCGTCACGAGGACCGGCACGAGGCGATGGCCCTGGCGCTGCACCGCGCGGGGCCCGCGGTGCTGGCCAGCGGCGCGACGGTGGTGCTCGGCATGCTCGTCCTGCTGGCCGCCGAGATGAACTCCACCAGCGGGCTCGGCCCGGTCGCCGCGATCGGCGTCGCGGTCGCCCTGGTGGCCATGCTGACGCTCTTCCCCGCGCTGCTGGTGATCTTCGGCCGGTGGATCTTCTGGCCCGCGATCCCGCACGTCGGCTCGTCCGAGCCCACCGAGCGGGGCTTCTGGGCGCGTACGGGAGCACGCATCGCCCCCCGTCCGCGTGCGACCTGGGCCGTCACCGCGCTCATCCTGGCCGCCTTCGCCATGGGGCTGACCCAGCTGCGGGCCGAGGGCATCAGCAACGCCGACTCGTTCACCGGCAAACCCGACTCGATCGTCGGGCAGCAGGTCCAGGCCCGGTACTTCCCCGCGGGCAGCGGCGACCCGCTGGTGATCGTCAGCAATGCGGCACAGGCCCGTCAGGTCGGTGAGACCGTCGCCGCGACGAGTGGCGTGGTGCCGCGGTCGATCGCCGTGCCGCCCGGCACCAGGCCGGTGAACGACGGCCGGGTGCTGTTCGAGGCGACGATGACGGACCCGGCGGACAGCACGGCTGCCAAGAACACCGTCGAGCGGGTACGGGACGCGGTGCACGCGGTCCCGGACGCCGACGCCCGGGTGGGCGGCGGCACGGCCGCCCTGCTCGACATGGAGGCCGCAACCACCCACGACAACATGCTGATCATTCCGCTGGTCCTGGCGGTGGTGCTGCTGGTACTCACGGTGCTGCTGCGCGCCGTGATCGCCCCGCTGTTGCTGATCGCGACGGTCGTGCTGTCCTTCGCCTCGGCCCTGGGCCTGAGCGCGCTCGCCTTCCGGTACTTCTTCGACTACGCGGGCGAGTCGACGGACTTCCCGCTCTTCGTCTTCGTCTTCCTGGTGGCGCTGGGCATCGACTACAACATCTTCCTGTCCACCCGCATCCGCGAGGAGGCGACCCACCAGGGCACGAGGGCGGGCGTGCTCACGGGTCTGGCGGCAACGGGCGCGGTCATCACGTCGGCGGGCCTGGTCCTGGCGGGCACCTTCGCGGCGCTGGGCACGCTGCCGATGGTGGCTTTCGCGGAAATCGGCTTCGCGGTGGCTCTGGGCGTCCTGCTGGACACACTTGTCGTACGGTCCGTGCTGGTCACGGCCCTGTTCCTGGACGTGGGTCCAAGGGTGTGGTGGCCACACCGGCTGTCCCGCGAGGAGCTCACGACGGGTGGCCCGGCAGCCGTCGCCGCGCGGGCGGCGCGCAGCGCGGCGGCGGTCGATCCGGCGCCTGACAGCGGCGCCGGCCGGGGACCGAGCGACCCGACCGACGGTACGACGCGGGGCGACGGCCCCTGACGGCCCGCTTACTGTGGCCGGGCAGCCGGCGGACCACTTGGGCCCGACCGGGCAGCCCACAACCGCCGCACGGTGACCGCGGAACCGGCCTGCGGAAGGGAAGTCCTCCGCCGGAGCAGCGCCATAACAAGAGAATCACATCGGTTCGTGTCCTCTGCTCGCTTCGGGTGGGCGCCATCTAGAGTCACGCCAGCCGCCGCGCCAGAGAGCCGATCTTCGGCCCCGGCGCGGTCAGCGACTCGAAGGGGAAAGGACCGATCGTGCGCAACCGTTCTCTCATAGCTGTCACCGCCGCGCTCGCCGCCGGAGCACTCTCGCTCACGGCGTGCGGCTCCCGTGACACAGGCAAGGCCAACGACGCCTCCGGCGACGGCTCGACTGTCGTCACCATCGGTTTCGACGCGCCGTTGACCGGGGAGCTCTCCGCTCTCGGCCTCGGCATGAAGAACTCGGTCGACCTCGCGGTCAAGCAGGCCAACAAGAACAAGGAGGTGCCGGGCGTCACCTTCAAGATCCAGGCTCTCGACGACCAGGCACAGCCCTCCTCGGGCCAGCAGAACGCCACCAAGCTCGTCGCCGACAAGAGCGTTCTCGGAGTCGTCGGCCCGCTGAACTCCTCCGTGGCCCAGTCCATGCAGAAGGTCTTCGACGCCGCCCAGGTGTCCGAGGTCTCGGTGAACACCAACCCCGCCCTCACCCAGGGCGACAAGTGGGACAAGGGCGACAAGGCCCGGCCGTTCAAGACGTACTTCCGGACCGCGACCACGGACGCCATCCAGGGCCCGTTCGCCGCCGAGTATCTGTACAACACGGCCAAGAAGAAGAAGGTCTTCGTCGTCGACGACAAGAAGACCTACGGCGCCGGTCTGGCCGCGACCTTCTCCGCCCACTTCAAGAAGCTCGGCGGCACGGTCGTCGGCACCGATCACGTCAACCCGGAGGCCAAGGACTTCGGCTCGGTGGCCACGGAGATCAAGAACTCGGGGGCGGACGTCGTCTACTACGGCGGTGAGTACCCGGTGGCCGGCCCGCTCAGCGCGCAGGTCAAGAAGTCGGGCGCCACGATCCCGCTCATCGGTGGCGACGCGATCTACAGCGACGAGTACCTCAAGCTGACCGGCGCCCGCGGCGACGGCGACCTGGCCACGTCCGTCGGCGCACCCGTCGAGGGCCTGCCCTCCGCCAAGAAGTTCATCGAGGACTACAAGGCGGCCGGGTACAAGGAGGCGTACGGAGCCTACGGCGGCTTCTCCTACGACTCGGCCTGGGCGATCATCCAGGCGGTGAAGGTCGTGGCCAAGGACGGCAAGCTGCCTTCCGACGCCCGCGCCAAGGTCACCGAGGCCCTGCAGAATGTCTCCTTCGACGGAGTCATGGGCAAGGTCTCCTTCGACGAATACGGCGACGCCACCAACAAGCAGCTCACCGTATACAGGGTCACGGGCGGTGCCTGGAAGCCGGAGACCACCGGCACGTTCGGAGGCTGACCGACCGCGCGCGCCCCTTCCGGGCCCGCGGCCGATGGTCGTCCACCGCAGCGGCGGTACGAGGCCGGGCTGCTCTCTTCGTACGGAGGGAGCAGCCCGGCCTCGCCGCTGCTCCGCCCTTGCCGTGCACGGCGCGCTCGGACTGCGGTCACTCCCCGGCCGCGTCGAGCAAGAGCTGCGCCAGTTCGCCCGGTTGGGAGAACATCGGCCAGTGGCCGGTGTCCATCTCGACGAGCCGCCAGTGCTCGCCGGTCAGCAGCTCGGCCACGTCGTCGCTCGGCTCGGCGCCGTCGAGCAGGCACTTGATGTACGTCGCCGGGAGCTCGCCGAGTGGCCGTGCCAGCACGGCGGGCTCGGCCAGCGAGGCACCGGGGTGCGGCGTCGAGCCGCCCACGATCCGTGCGATCTGCTCATTGGTGAGGCCCTGACCGTCGTAGTCGGCCGCGGTCAGCGGTGCCCAGAATCCGCCGTTCCCGGCGATCGAAGCCTCCAGCTTCGCCGGGCCCTCCCACCAGCCGGAGACGAACGACTCGCCGTCGGCCGGGACATTGGAGTCGACGAAGACCACGCGGGCCAGCCGGTCGCCGATCCGCTCGGCGGCCTGACCGACCGGAATGCCCGAGTAGCTGTGCCCGACCAGGACGACGCCGCGCAGATCCCGGCGTTCGACCTCGTCAACGATGTCCTGGACGTGGGTCTGCTGCCCGGCCGGCACGCCCTGCTTCTCAGCGAGGCCGGACAGCGTCAACGGGTGGGCGCCGTGGCCGGCCGCACGCAGCTGCGGCACCACCTCGTCCCATGCCCACGACCCGAGCCACGCGCCTGCAACAAGTACGAATTCCGTCATGGCGGCAACGTAGCGGAGCGGTCCGACAACCGGTCCGGGTCGGCAGCGAGCCACTCGAACTCCGGCGGATCACGGCGGCGGCAGGTTCCGCGGACTGGGGACGTCCAGGTCGGCCGGACGCGGGCCGACCTGGACGTCAGGATCAGACGAGGTCGAACCGGTCGAGGTTCATCACCTTGTCCCACGCCGCGACGAAGTCGTTCACGAACTTCCCCTTCGCGTCATCGCTCGCGTAGACCTCCGCGAGCGCGCGCAGCTCGGAGTTCGACCCGAAGACGAGGTCGGCACGGGTGCCGGTCCACTTGACCTCGCCCGTGGCCGCGTCGCGGCCCTCGAACGTGTTCTGATCCTCGGACGTCGCCTTCCACGTCGTGCCCAGGTCGAGCAGGTTGACGAAGAAGTCGTTGGTCAGAGACCCGGGTGCCGTGGTGAAGGCGCCGAGCGGCGACTGCTGGTAGTTCGCGACCAGCACGCGGAGGCCACCGACGAGGACCGTCAGCTCGGGAGCACTCAGAGTCAGCAGGTTCGCCTTGTCGAGCAGCAGGTACTCGGCCGGCAGCCTGTTGCCCTTGCCGACGTAGTTGCGGAACCCGTCGGCGGTCGGCTCGAGCGCGGCGAACGACTCCACGTCGGTCTGCTCCTGCGACGCGTCCGCGCGGCCCGGCGTGAAGGGGACCTCGACGTCGAAGCCGGCGTCCTTGGCGGCCTGCTCGACGGCCGCACCACCGGCGAGCACGATCAGGTCGGCGAGCGAGATCTGCTTGCCGCCGGTCTGGGCCGCGTTGAAGGACTCCTGGACGCCCTCCAGCGTGCGCAGCACCGTCGCCAGCCGGTCGGGCTCGTTGACCTCCCATCCGCTCTGCGGCTGGAGGCGGATGCGCGCGCCGTTGGCGCCGCCGCGCTTGTCGCTGCCGCGGAAGGACGAGGCCGACGCCCACGCGGTGGACACGAGCTGGGACACCGACAGACCCGAGGCCAGGATCTGGCTCTTGAGGGAGGCGATGTCCTCGGCGCCCACGAGCTCGTGCGTCACGGCGGGGAGGGGGTCCTGCCACAGCAGCGTCTCGGTCGGCACCTCGGAGCCGAGGTAGCGCCCGATCGGGCCCATGTCACGGTGGGTCAGCTTGAACCACGCGCGGGCGAAGGCGTCCGCGAACGCGTCGGGGTTCTCGAGGAAGCGCCGCGAGATCTGCTCGTAGGCCGGGTCGAAACGGAGCGAGAGGTCGGTCGTGAGCATCGTCGGGGCGTGGCTCTTCGACGCGTCGTGGGCGTCGGGCACGGTGCCCGCCCCGGCACCCTCCTTCGGCCGCCACTGGTTCGCACCGGCGGGGCTCTGGAACAGCTCCCACTCGTAGCCGAAGAGGATCTCGAAGAAGCTGTTGTCCCAGGTGATCGGGGTGTTGGTCCAGATGCCCTCGAGACCGCTGGTGATCGTGTCGCCACCCTTGCCGGTGCCGAAGGAGTTCTTCCAGCCGAGGCCCTGCTCCTCGATCGAGGCTCCCTCGGGGTCGGCGCCCACACTCTCCGCCGGGCCCGCGCCGTGGGTCTTGCCGAAGGTGTGACCGCCCGCGATCAGGGCGACCGTCTCCTCGTCGTTCATCGCCATCCGGCGGAACGTCTCACGGATGTCGCGGGCCGCGGCGAGCGGGTCCGGGTTGCCGTTCGGGCCCTCCGGGTTGACGTAGATGAGGCCCATCTGGACGGCGCCCAGGGGGTTCTCCAGGTCCCGGTCGCCGGTGTAGCGCTCGTCGCCGAGCCAGGTGGTTTCGGGACCCCAGTAGACGTCCTCGTCGGGCTCCCAGACGTCGGCACGACCGCCGCCGAAGCCGAAGGTCTCGAAGCCCATCGACTCCAGGGCGACGTTGCCGGCGAGAATCATGAGGTCGGCCCACGAGAGGCTCTGGCCGTACTTCTTCTTGACCGGCCACAGCAGGCGGCGGGCCTTGTCGAGGTTCCCGTTGTCCGGCCAGCTGTTCAGAGGGGCAAAGCGCTGCTGGCCGGCCCCGGCGCCGCCGCGGCCGTCGCTGATCCGGTAGGTACCCGCGCTGTGCCACGCCATCCGGATCATGAACGGGCCGTAGTGGCCGAAGTCGGCGGGCCACCAGTCCTGCGAGGTCGTCAGCAACTCCGCGATGTCCTGCTTCACTGCCGGGAGGTCGAGGGTCTTGAACGCCTCCGCGTAGTCGAACTCCTCGCCGAGGGGGTTGGCCACGGCGGGGTTCTTGGCGAGGATCTTCAGGTTGAGCCGCTCCGGCCACCACTGGCGGTTTCCGCCACCCTGAGTCGGGTGCGGGGCGCGCCCGTGCGCGACCGGGCAGCCACCTGCGCCCTCCGCTTTCGCGTCTGTGACGATTGCATCGTGGTTCTCGGACATGGGAATCCTTCCGGACTGGGCGGATCACGTTGCTCAGGAACTGCGGGCGGTGGAGCAGCCGGGGCACAGGCGCCAGTAGGTGACGGTCTCGAGCAGCGCGACGCGGGCGGCCGTCACCCGCAGGCCGGTACCGCGCAGTTCCTCGGCGGTGGTCCCGTCACGTCTCTGGGTCATGCCGTACTGGAGTCTTCCTGTCCCTTGGCTATTACCGGAACCGATCCTACGATGGACAGAGTCCAAGTCAATAAGCGCGCCAAACCCATATCCAATAGGAACCCGGATGTCCACCCGTAAACTTCGGGTATCCCACCGAGCATGAATAGGTGAACCGATATGAGTGACCTGCTGGAGCGACTGCGAGGGCGTGGCTGGCGAATGACCTCCCAGCGGCGTGTCGTTGCGGAGGTCCTCGACGGCGACCACGTGCATCTCACGGCCGACGAGGTGCACGCCCGCGCGGCGGAGCGGCTGCCCGAGATTTCCCGGGCAACCGTCTACAACGCCCTGGGCGAGCTGGTCTCCCTGGGTGAGGTCATAGAGGTCTCCACCGAAGGCCGCGCCAAGCGCTACGACCCCAACGCGCACCACCCGCACCAGCACCTGGTGTGCTCCCACTGCGGCACCATCCGCGATGTCCACCCGACCGGCAACCCGCTGGCCGCCCTCCCGGCGGAGGAACGGTTCGGCTTCACGGTGTCCGAGGTCGAGGTCACCTACCGCGGGCTGTGCCCGTCCTGCGCCTAGGTCCTGTCCAGGCGAGCCCGGCAAGATCGGCCGGACCGGACCTGAGCGTGTCGCAGAAGGCTGGGCAGTCTCACTGAGACCGACTCGGCGGGGAGCAGCAGCAGCGTCGCGTCAGGCCGTGCGGCGCAGCAGGGCCAAATACATCGCGTCCGTGCCGTGCAGATGCGGCCACAGCTGCACGTCCGGCCCGTCGCCGAGTGCGGGAACGCCCGGCATCAGAGGCCTCGCGTCCAGCCACTCCGCCTCCATCGGCGGGCCGCCGCGGCCCTTCAGGACATCGTCCACGACCACCCGGGTCTCGGCGAGATGCGGCGAGCAGGTCGCGTATCCGACCACTCCCCCGACCCGTACCGCGTTCAACGCCTCGCGCAGCAGCCCCCGTTGGAGCGGAGCGAAGCCCTCCAGGTCCTCGGGACGCCGACGCCAGCGGGCCTCAGGACGTCGGCGCAGCGCGCCCAGACCCGAGCACGGGACGTCGACGAGTACCCGGTCGAAGGAGCCGGGACGCCACGGCGGCCGGGTGCCGTCCGCGGCGATGACCTGGTACGGGCCGGGGTTGCCCGCCAGCGCCCGCTCCACCAGCCGGGCGCGGTGCGGCTGCTTCTCGGAGGCCAGCAGGGACGCGCCCCGTTCCGCGGCGAGCGCGGCGAGCAGCGCGGCCTTGCCGCCGGGGCCCGCGCAGCCGTCCAGCCAGCGCTCGTCGGAACCCTCCAGCGGTGCATTGGCCAGGGCGATCGCGACGAGCTGGCTCCCCTCGTCCTGCACGCCGGCCCGCCCCTCCCGTACGGCCTCGATCGCGCCGGGCTCGCCGCCCTCGGCCAGCCGCACCGCATACGGCGACCAGCGCCCCGGCAGCCCGGACTCCTCGCCCAGCACATCGAACAGCTCGTCGGTCGTGGAGCGTCCCGGCCGGGCGACGAGCGTCACCTCGGGCCGCTCGTTGTCGGCATCCAGCAGGTCCTCGATCCCCGCGCGCCCACCGCCGAGCGAGTCCCACAGCGCGGAGACGACCCACCGCGGATGCGAGTGCACGATGGCCAGATGGTCCTCGGCGTCCTCGTCGTACGGCGGTGCCACCCGCTCCAGCCAGGTGTCCAGATCGTCCTGCGCGATCTTGCGCAGCACCGCGTTGACGAACTTCGCCCGTCCGTCGCCGAGCACCACCCGTGCCAGCTCCACGCTCGCCGACACCGCGGCATGCGTCGGGATCCTCGTCCCCAGCAGCTGGTGCGCGCCGAGCGCGAGCACATCGAGCACCGGCGGATCGACCTCGCGCAGCGGCCGGTCGATGCACGCCGCGATGATCGCGTCATACGTGCCCTGGCGGCGCAGCGTCCCGTACACCAGCTCGGTGGCGAGCGCCGCGTCGCGCGCGTCGAAGTCGTCCTTCTCCCGTGCCTTCTTCAGCAGGGGCGGCAGAACGAGATTGGCGTACGCATCCCGGTCGTCGACGGCCCGCAGCACCTCGAAGGCAAGCATCCGCACAGGATCCTTCTTGGGGCGGCGGTACGGCTTGTGGGGACGGCGACGTGCCTGCTCGTTCAAAGGTGCTCCGCGTTTGAGAATGGGACGAACCCTCTCAGCGTACGTCCGGCGCGCCCACCCTCTCGCCCGGGGCGATCCGCACCCCGCGCGCCCAGTCGGCGGCGCGCATCGGCTTCTTGCCCTGCGGCTGGACCCAGAGCAGCTCGACGGCATGCGATCCGGTGCCGACGTACACATTGTTCTTGCCGACGGAGAGCTCACCGGCCGCGAGATCCGTGCGGTCGGGAAGCAGTTGTACGGAGATGAGCTTGAGCCGCTCCCCGCGGAAGACCGTCCACGCACCGGGCGCGGGGGTGCAGCCGCGGACGACGCGGTCGACGCGGAGCGCCGGGGCGTGCCAGTCGACGTGGGCGTCCTCGACGGAGATCTTCGGCGCGACCGAGACGCCCTCGGTCGGCTGCGGAACGGCCTTGAGCGTGCCGTCCTCGATGCCGTCCATCGTCGCCGAGAGCAGCCCGGAGCCGGCGAAGGCGAGCCGGGTGAGCAGGTCGCCCGCGGTGTCCGTGGGCCGTACATGCTCGGTGATCACGCCGTACACGGGGCCGGAGTCAAGGCCTTCCTCGATCTGGAAGGTCGCGGCGCCCGTCATCTCGTCCCCGGCGAGGATCGCGTGCTGCACGGGCGCGGCGCCGCGCCAGGCAGGGAGCAGCGAGAAGTGCAGATTGACCCAGCCCCGGGCGGGCACATCGAGGGCGACCTTGGGCAGCAGCGCGCCGTAGGCGACGACCGGGCAGCAGTCCGGCGCGATCTCGCGCAGCCGGGCCAGGAACGCCTCGTCGCCCGGCTTGACCGGCTTGAGCACCTCGATCCCGGCCTCCTCGGCCCGCTGGGCGACCGGGCTGGCCACCAGATGGCGACCCCGTCCGGCAGGCGCGTCGGGCCGGGTGACGACGGCGGCCACTTCATGCCGGTCGGAGGCGATCAGGGCGTCCAGGGCGGGTACGGCGACCTCGGGGGTGCCTGCGAAGACGAGCTTCATCGGTGGCTGACTGCCTGTCTGTCTCGGGTCGGTGGCGGGCAACGCACCAGTCTATTGGCCGGGGGGACGGTCCACAGGCCGGGGCGGACAGCGGGGCGTACGGATGACCGCGCGCCCCTGGCATATGCGCATACGCCTCAGGAGCGTGACCACATTGCCGGGTGGAGCGTTGGTCAAGAGAGATTGACCGAAGCGGGCCGCCCCGGTTGCGGCCCGGACCCGTTTCAACGCCGGTTCGAGAGGCTTTTCCATGGCCGACCACGCAACCCACGACGCCCAAGCCCGGGCAAGCCTGCACCTGTTGGTGCGCGACATCGAGCGGGTCCGCCGACAGGTGGACGCACTGCGCACGCTCACCGCCCAGTTGGGGAACGTCTACCGCCCGCGCCGCTCCGGCCCGTCCACGGGCTTCGTCGTCTACGGCAGAGCCCCGGCCCCGACCGTCCGTCTCGCGCAGGAGCTGCGGGACAGCGTCGAGACACTGGTGACGGCGGCGGTGGACTTCGACCGTTCGCTGGGCTTCTCGTGGGACGCGGTGGGCTCGGCCCTCGGGGTCACCAAGCAGGCGGTGCACCGCCGTTACGGCGCGCGGCGAGCGGCGCAGCAGTCGGGCTCCG
Source organism: Streptomyces sp. NPDC019890 (assembly GCF_044903445.1). Taxonomy (NCBI): domain Bacteria; kingdom Bacillati; phylum Actinomycetota; class Actinomycetes; order Kitasatosporales; family Streptomycetaceae; genus Streptomyces; species Streptomyces sp. NPDC019890. The sequence goes on from NZ_JBJDQK010000009.1 coordinate 97,874, forward strand.
CGGATGTGGACCGGGGCACGGAGACGTCGACGACCCGCACGCTGCCGGTGGTCCCGGCCCTGCCCGCCGTCCCCGCCGCCCGCACGATGTCGCCACAGCCGACGATCACCAGCCAAGCCCTCCGCGAGGAGGCCCGCCCGAGCGCTTTCCCCGGCCCGCGCAACGGCTGAGCTTCCCCCGGCTGCCCCCGCCCTTTGACGGGTGGGGGCAGCCGCCATGTGTGCGAGACGCCGGGGCGAGTCACCGGGTTCGTGGTGGGCGTGGGCCAGGGGGCGTTGGCGGTTGCTGTCCGGTGGGTGGCTTCTCGGGCGAACCGCCACGGGATGACCTCGTACCCGCCTTGCGTGCGCGCGGCGGGCGTCGCACCGCGCGCAGCCGCCCGCCCAATGCCGGACGGCGCACCGCGAGCCGCGGCGCGGGCCGTCAGCCGATGTCGGGCGGATCGATCCTGATCCGCACCGGATCCACGCCCCCGCGCGCCATCCTCGCCGCCTGCGCCGACTTCAGCGCCGCCGCCAGCGCCGCCCCGCTGCCCGGCCGCACCCGCAGCAGCGCCCGCTCCCAGGTCTCGCCCACCGGGGGATCACCCGGCCGCCGTGGCCTGCCCGGGTCCGTGACCGGCAGCGGCACGGGACCCAGCACCTCCACGTCGCCCGGCAGTTCGGCCGCCGCCACGAACGCGGCGATCGTCTCTGCCCGCCCCGTCACCGACGCCATCCGCGACACCGGCGGGAACCCTAGCTGCGCCCGCTCCGCCAGCTCGCGCTGCGCGTGCCCGACCGGGTCCCAGCGCACCAGCGCCTGCACGGGCCGCATCGTCGGCTCGGCGACGATCACCACGGTGCCGCCCTCGCTCTGACCCCGTACCAGAGCCGCGGCGTCCATCCAGCGGCGCAGTGCGTCCTCGCCCGATCGCAGATCGGGTCGTCCGAGCATCGCCCAGCCGTCGAGCAGCAGCGCCGCCGCGTATCCGCCCTCGGCGACCGGCTCCGCGCCGGGGGTGCTCACCACCAGCGCGGGGCGCCGCGGCACGGAATCCAGCACATGGTCCCGGCCGGACGTCCGGACCTGGACCGCGGGGAAGGCCCGGCCGAGCTCCTCCGCCGTACGCCGTGCGCCCACGACCTGGGCGCGCAGTCGCGCACTCCCGCACTCCACGCAGTGCCAGTCCGGCGCACCACGACCGCACCAACCACACGTCAGATCGCGCTCGTCGGGCGCCTCCAGCGGCCCCGCGCAGTGCCGGCATCGCGCGGGCGCACGGCACCGCTCGCACGCGAGCCTGGGCACATAGCCGCGCCGGGGCACCTGGACCAGCACCGGTCCGCTCTTCAGCCCGTCCCGCACGGTCTGCCAGGCGATACTCGGCAGCCGGGCCGCCCGTGCGGCCTCGTCGCGTGCCAGGTCCTGGTCCCCGACCGTACGCACCAGGGGCGCGGCGGCGCGGACCTGCTCGCGGTCGGCGATCAGCGGCAGCGCCCAGCCGCTCTCCACCAGCTGGGCCGCCTCGACCGTGCAGCTCGTACTCCCCAGCAGGAAGCCGCACTTGTCGTGCGCGGCCCTGAGCTCAAGCACCTCGCGGACGTGCGGGAACGGTGCGTTCTCATCGCTGTGGCTGGAATCGCCGTCGTCCCAGACCGCGACCAGCCCGAGGTCCTGGACGGGGGCGAACATCGCGGCCCTGGTCCCGACGACGGCCCGCACCGACCCGCGTCGCACGGCGAGCCACTGCCGGTACCGCTTCTCGGGACCGGACTCCGCCGTCAGCAGCGCATGCCTGCCCTCTCCCAGCAGCGCGGTGAGCGCGGAGTCGACCCGGGCCGCCCGCCGCCCGTCGGGCACGACGACCAACGCGCCGCGCCCCGAGGCAAGTGTCGCGGCGACGGCCCGCGCCAGCTCGTCCGGCCAGTGCGGCCCCGGCAACGCGGTCCACACGGCTCGCGGCGCACCCCCGGCCGCCAGCGCCTCCAAGAACGCCGCCCCCCGCCCGTACCGCACCCAGCTCGCGACCTCGGGCGCGGCGGGCGGCGGCAGCGGCTCCGGCGACGGCTTCGCCTCGGCCCGGCCGTTCCTCGGCGGGACGGCGAGCTGCAGCACATCCGCCAAGCTGCCCGCATACCGATCGGCCACGGCGCGCGCGAGGGCCAGCATCTCCGGGCTGAGCACCGGCTCGGGCGAGACGACATACGCGAGCGCGGCGAGCGCTCCCCCGTAGTCGCTCTCTGCCCGGCGCTCGATGAGAAACCCGTCGATCAGGCCGCCCCCTTCACGCCGCCCTTCCCGCACCCGATGCGCCCCGGCCCCGAACCGCACGCGCACCCGCACTCCGGGCTGGGCGTCCGCGTCGAGCTCCTCGGGCACGGCGTAGTCGAAGTACTGATCGAGATGGAGCACACCCTTGTTGACCATCACCCTGGCCACGGGCAGCTCCTTGGCCAGCGCGGCCCCCCGCCAGGTCCGCGGCTTGGCCTTCGGCACCTGGGCCTTGCGCACGGTCTCCCGTATGAGCGCAAGCTGCTCGGGCCCACCGGCGGCGGGCTCTTCGGGCTGCTTGTTGTCGCTGCTCACAGCCAAATTCCTACCAGACGTCACTGACAGTCCGACCGGCCTGGATACGCCCGCATGCCCAGGACGGGCCCGGATACCTGCCCGGGACCCGCCTGCGGACGCAGGACGGCCCCGGACCTGCCGGTCCGGGGCCGTCATCTGTGCGTCGTGGCCTACAGCCCCGCAGCCTGGCGCAGTGCCTCCACACGGTCCGTGCGCTCCCACGTGAAATCCGCCAGCTCGCGGCCGAAGTGACCGTACGCCGCCGTCTGCGCGTAGATCGGGCGCAGCAGCTCCAGGTCGCGGATGATCGCGGCCGGGCGCAGGTCGAAGACCTCGGAGATGGCCTGCTCGATCTTCTCGACCTCGATCGTCTCGGTGTCGAAGGTCTCGACGAAGAGGCCGACCGGCTCGGCCTTGCCGATCGCGTAGGCGACCTGGACCTCGCAGCGGGCGGCGAGGCCTGCCGCGACGATGTTCTTCGCGACCCAGCGCATCGCGTACGCCGCCGAGCGGTCCACCTTGGACGGGTCCTTGCCGGAGAACGCGCCGCCGCCGTGGCGGGCCATGCCGCCGTAGGTGTCGATGATGATCTTGCGGCCGGTCAGGCCGGCGTCGCCCATCGGGCCGCCGATCTCGAAGCGGCCGGTCGGGTTGACCAGCAACCGGTAGCCGTCGGTGTCCAGCTTGATGCCGTCCTCGACGAGCTGCTTGAGCACGTGCTCGACGACGAACTCACGGATGTCAGGGGCGAGCAGCGAGTCCAGGTCGATGTCGGAGGCGTGCTGCGAAGAGACGACCACGGTGTCGAGGCGCACCGCCTTGTCGCCGTCGTACTCGATGGTGACCTGGGTCTTGCCGTCGGGGCGCAGGTACGGGATGGTCCCGTTCTTGCGGACCTCGGAGAGCCGGCGGGAGAGCCGGTGCGCCACGTAGATCGGCAGCGGCATCAGCTCGGGCGTCTCGTCGCAGGCGTAGCCGAACATCAGCCCCTGGTCGCCGGCACCCTGCTTGTCGAGCTCGTCCTCGTCGCCCTCGACCCGCTTCTCGTACGCGGTGTCGACACCCTGCGCGATGTCCGGCGACTGCGCGCCGATGGAGACCGAGACGCCACAGGACGCGCCGTCGAAGCCCTTCTTCGAGGAGTCGTAGCCGATCTCGAGGATCTTGTTGCGCACCAGCGTGGGGATGTCGGCGTACGCCTTGGTGGTCACCTCGCCGGCGACGTGCACCAGACCCGTGGTGATCAAGGTCTCCACGGCGACCCGGGACGTCGGGTCCTCCCGCAGAAGGGCGTCGAGAATCGTGTCGCTGATCTGGTCAGCGATCTTGTCGGGGTGACCCTCGGTCACAGACTCCGAGGTGAACAGTCGACGGGACACAATGCTCCCTGGGGTTGCAGCGGCTGCTGGCTGATCATTGGCGGACCGGCCGGGGGCTGCGCCCCGCGACGTTCCACGGCCAGCTTATCTGCCGCCCTCCCACAGCGGTCCACCCGTCTCGCTCCGTGGGAGCCGCGTGACCTGTACTGCGGCGCAGAACAGACGCAGAATGCTGGAGCGAGAGCCCTCACTCTCGCCTAGATATGTCGCATTTCACGCGATTTCTTCCGGCCACTGAGGCGAAATCAAGAATTCACCCGAGCCGTGGACCGACCAGGTCCCAGACCGTGTCCGCGAGGGACTCCTTCGGCCCGTACGGCACCGGCGTGTCGCCGCCGTCCGCGGCGAGCACCACGGCCTCGTTCTCCTCGGAGCCGAAGGTCTTGCGCTCCCCCACCTCGTTGACGACCAGCAGGTCGCATCCCTTGCGGCGCAGCTTCTCGCGGCCGTTGGCGAGTACGTCGTCCGTCTCGGCGGCGAATCCGACGATCACCTGGCCGGAGCGTGCCCGCTCGGCGGAGATCTCGGCGAGAACGTCCGGGTTGCGGACCAGCTCGACGGGGGCCGGCTCCTGGCCGTCCTTCTTCTTGATCTTGCCGGTGGCGTACGTGGCGGGGCGGAAGTCCGCGACAGCCGCGGCCATCACCACGGCGTCGGCGTCCGCCGCGGCCTTGAGCACGGCCTCGCGCAGCTGGACGGCCGTGCCGACGTGGACGACGTCGACGCCCGCCGGGTCCGGCAGTCCGGTGTTGGCCTCGATGAGTGTGACGCGGGCGCCGCGGGCCGCGGCGGTGCGGGCCAGCGCGTACCCCTGCTTGCCGGAGGAGCGGTTGCCCAGGTAGCGCACCGGGTCCAGCGGCTCGCGCGTGCCGCCCGCGCTGACGACCACATGGCGGCCCGCGAGGTCCGGGGCGGCCACGCCGCGGGCGAGCACCCGGCGGCAGACCTCGAAGATCTCGCCGGGCTCGGGCAGCCGGCCCTTGCCGGTGTCGACGCCGGTGAGCCGGCCGACCGCCGGATCGATGACGACGGCCCCGCGGCGGCGCAGGGTCGCGACGTTCTCCTGGGTGGCGGGGTGCTCCCACATCTCGGTGTGCATCGCGGGCGCGAAGACGACCGGACAGCGGGCGGTGAGGAGCGTGTTGGTGAGCAGGTCGTCGGCGAGGCCATGGGCCGCCTTGGCGAGCATGTCGGCGGTCGCGGGCGCGACGACCACCAGATCAGCGCCCTGCCCGATCCGTACATGCGGAACCTCGTGCACATCGGACCAGACCTCGGTCGACACGGGGTGGCCGGAGAGCGCCGACCAGGTCGCGGCGCCGACGAAGTGCAGCGCCGACTCGGTCGGCACCACGCGCACGTCGTGTCCCGACTCGGTGAGCCTGCGCAGCAGCTCGCACGCCTTGTACGCGGCGATGCCCCCGCTGACCCCCAGAACGACCTTCGGCTTGTCCACAGGATCTCCCCGCACTCGACTCGGTACCTATGACACACCACAGGCCCGGCAGTCTCGCCGCCGGGCCTGGGATGAAGTGCTGATGTGCGCCTTACTGAGCCGGGCCCTCAATGGCCTCGGAGGTCAGCAGACCCGCATTGATCTCGCGCAGGGCGATCGAGAGCGGCTTCTCGTGCACGTGGGTGTCAACGAGCGGACCGACGTACTCAAGCAGGCCCTCGCCGAGCTGCGAGTAGTACGCATTGATCTGACGCGCGCGCTTGGCGGCGTAGATCACGAGGCTGTACTTCGAGTCAGTGGCCTCGAGCAGCTCGTCGATCGGCGGGTTGATGATGCCCTCGGGCGCGGTGATGGAAGAGGACACGCTCTACCTTCCGAAGATGGGAAAAAGATCAAACAGTGCTGGGGATCTGAGGCTCAGTCCCCAGGAGACACCGCCATCAAGGCTAGCAGCTCACGCGCCACATCCTCGACGGAGGTGTTGACCAGGGTGATGTCGAACTCCGACTCGGCGGCCAGCTCGACCTTGGCGACCTCCAGTCGGCGCTGGATGACCTCCGGGGACTCGGTGCCGCGACCGGTGAGCCGGCGGACCAGTTCCTCCCAGCTCGGCGGAGCCAGGAAGACCAGCTGGGAGTCCGGCATGGACTCCTTCACCTGCCGGGCGCCCTGAAGGTCGATCTCCAGCAGCACGGGCTCGCCCGCCTCGAGGTGCTCGAGGACGGCACGGCGCGGCGTGCCGTAGCGGTTGCCCGCGAACTCGGCCCACTCGAGCAGCTCGCCATTGGCGATCAGCTTGTCGAACTCCTCGTCGGTGACGAAGAAGTAGTGAACGCCGTGGCGCTCGCCGGGGCGAGGCTTTCGTGTGGTCGCCGACACCGAGAGCCATACCTCGGGATGGGCCTTGCGCATATGGGCGACGACCGTGCTCTTACCGACCCCTGAGGGGCCGGAGAGCACGGTCAGCCGCGGACGTACCTCTGCTGCCATGCAGCGATTATCCAGGTTCTCAGGAGTGCCCGAGAACGTCAGGCGGCGCCGCCGCCGAACTCGCGCTCGAGAGAGGCGATCTGGTTAGAGCCGAGACCGCGCACACGACGGCTCTCGGAGATGCCGAGCCTCTCCATGATCTGCTTGGCGCGGACCTTGCCCACGCCTGGCAGGGACTCAAGGAGAGCGGAGACCTTCATCTTGCCGATGACGTCGTTCTCCTGGCCCTGCTTGATGACCTCGTGGAGCGAGGCGCCGGAGTGCTTGAGTCGATTCTTGACCTCGGCCCGCTCCCGGCGAGCCGCGGCGGCCTTTTCGAGCGCGGCTGCGCGCTGTTCAGGGGTAAGGGGCGGAAGAGCCACGCCTACGTCACCTCGGATGTCGAACTTGTCGGATACGGACCGGTGAGGAACCTAGTCGCCCCTCACCTGGCGAGCAACGAGCAACGCACTGCACGTTCGCTCTTCGACGGAGACTAGCGGCCAGGACCGCTCCAGTCAGCGAGAACAGACGAAAAGTCCTGGTCAGCATAGACCGACCAGGACATTTAGGGCATAACAACTGGGATTTCGGCCAAGAATCTGTCAATGCGGTCGTTGGACAGCTTTGCGAGGACACCTGTCGGCGCGGCGAGGACCGTCTGCCGGGGGTGTCAGGCGCCCGAAACCGCCGAACGGACCTCGTCCGCGTACCGCGCGGCGGCCTCGCGCAGCGCCGCCGCGTCCGGGCCGTACTTCAGCACGCCTCGGCTGACGTTCGGTACGACGTTCCGCAGGGCTGCGCCGAAGACACCGGGCAGATCGGCCGGGGTCGCGCCCTGCGCGCCGATGCCGGGGGCCAGCAGCGGGCCGTTGATGTCCAGGTCGAACGACGACAGATCGCCGAGCGTCGCGCCGACGACCGCGCCGAAAGAGCCCATCGGGGTCTCGCCCGCGTTCTCGTCGGCGAGGTGGCCGAGCATCGTCGCGCCGATGGTGCGGCCGTCCTCGCGCACCGCCCGCTGGACCTCGGCGCCCTCCGGGTTGGAGGTGAGGGCCAGCACGAACAGTCCGGCCCCGCTCTCGCGCGCCAGGTCGACCGCGGGCTTCAACGAGCCGTAGCCGAGGTACGGCGAGACCGTCAGCGCGTCCGAGAACAGCGGCGAGTCCTTGCTCAGGAAGGTCTCGGCGTACGCCGCCATGGTGGAGCCGATGTCGCCGCGCTTGGCGTCCATGACGACCAGCGCGCCCGCGTCCCGCAGGTCGACGACGGCCTGCTCCAGGACCGCGATGCCGCGCGAGCCGAAGCGCTCGAAGAAGGCGCTCTGCGGCTTGACGACGGCGACGTGGCCGGCCAGGGCGTCGACGACCGTACGCGTGAAGGTCTCAAGACCCCGGATGTCGTCGTTCAGTCCCCAGGCGGAGAGCAGGGACGCGTGCGGGTCGATGCCGACGCAGAGCGGACCGCGGCTGTCCATGGCGCGGCGCAGGCGCGCGCCGAAGGACTCGGTGGTGTCGGTCAAGGCAGTTCCTCCGTGGATGATCGTGCAGCGCGCGGCGAGGCGGCTGCGGCGGGCGTCCGGCGGCAGCCGCCGGACGCCTCCGGGTGCTCTCACGCGTGGTTCTTCGGGACGGCCGCCCCCACCGCCTCGGCGAGGGTGGCGTACGGGCCGGCCGCGAGCCGCGCGGCCAGCCCCTTGTGGATGGCACGGGCGTAGAACGGGCCCTCGTAGATGAAGGCGCTGTAGCCCTGGACGAGCGTGGCGCCCGCCAGGATGCGCTGCCAGGCGTCCTCGGCGTTCTCGATGCCCCCGACGCCCACCAGCGTGATCCGGTCGCCCACGCGCGCGTACAGCCTGCGCAGGACCGCCAGCGAGCGGTCCTTGACCGGCGCGCCGGACAGTCCGCCGGTCTCCTTGACCAGCGCCGGGTCGGACTTCAGGCCGAGGCCGTCGCGGGCGATGGTGGTGTTGGTGGCGATGATGCCGTCCAGGCCGAGTTCGAGGGCCAGGTCGGCCACCGCGTCGACGTCCTCGTCCGCCAGGTCGGGGGCGATCTTGACGAGCAGCGGGACGCGACGGCCCGCCACGCTGCGGTCGGCCGCCTCGCGCACGGCGGTGAGCAGCGGGCGCAGCGACTCGGTCGCCTGGAGATTGCGCAGGCCGGGCGTGTTCGGCGAGGAGACGTTCACGACGAGGTAGTCGGCGTGGCGGGCGAGCCGCTCCGCCGACTTCACATAGTCGGCGGCGGCCTCGGTCTCCGGCACGACCTTGGTCTTGCCGATGTTGACGCCCACGACGGTCCTGAAGACCGGCACGCGCGCGTTCAGACGCTCGGCGACGGCGGCGGAGCCCTCGTTGTTGAAGCCCATGCGGTTGATCAGCGCGCGGTCCGGTACGAGGCGGAAGAGGCGCTTCTTGGGGTTGCCGGGCTGCGGCTCTCCGGTGACCGTGCCGATCTCGATGTGGTCGAAGCCGAGCATCGACATGCCGTCGATGGCGACGGCGTTCTTGTCGAAGCCGGCGGCGAGGCCGAAGGGACCGTGCATCCGCAGGCCGAGCGCCTCCGTGCGCAGCTCCTTGTAGCGAGGCGCGAGGACGGCCGCGACGAGGGTGCGCAGTACGGGGATGCGGGCCGCGAGCCGGATCCAGCGGAAGGCCAGATAGTGGGCCTGCTCCGGGTCCATCCGCTTGAAGACGAGGTGGAAGAAGAGCTTGTACATAGACGTGTCCTCAGAAAGAGGGGGACACCGTTTCCGGTGTCCCCCTCTCCGATTGCTAGTCGCGGGCCGCGGTCAGGTGTTCCGCGTGTTCCTGGAGTGAACGGACGCCCACATCACCGCGGTTGAGCGCGTCGATGCCCTGGACGGCCGCGGCGAGCGCCTGCACCGTCGTCAGGCACGGCACGGAGCGCGCCACCGCCGCCGTACGGATCTCGTAGCCGTCGAGGCGGCCACCCGTTCCGTACGGCGTGTTGACGATGAGGTCCACATCGCCGTCATGGATGAGCTGGACGATGGTCCGCTCACCGTTCGGGCCCTGCCCCTCGCTCTGCTTGCGCACGATCGTGGCGTTGATGCCGTTGCGCTTGAGCACCTCGGCCGTGCCGGACGTGGCGAGCAGCTCGAAGCCGTGGGCGACCAGCTCGCGCGCCGGGAAGATCATCGAGCGCTTGTCGCGGTTGGCGACGGAGATGAACGCGCGGCCCTTGGTGGGCAGCGGGCCGTACGCACCCGCCTGCGACTTGGCGTACGCCGTCCCGAAGACCGAGTCGATGCCCATGACCTCGCCGGTGGAACGCATCTCCGGGCCGAGCACGGTGTCCACACCGCGACCGTGGATGTCGCGGAAGCGCGACCACGGCATCACGGCCTCCTTGACGGAGATCGGCGCGTCCATCGGGAGCGTGCCGCCGTCGCCGTTCGCCGGGAGCATGCCCTCGGCGCGCAGCTCGGCGATGGTCGCGCCCAGCGAGATGCGGGCCGCGGCCTTCGCCAGCGGAACGGCGGTCGCCTTCGAGGTGAAGGGGACGGTCCGCGACGCGCGCGGATTGGCTTCGAGGACGTAGAGGATGTCGCCGGCCATCGCGAACTGGATGTTGATCAGGCCGCGTACGCCGACACCCTTGGCGATCGCCTCGGTCGAGGCCCGCAGCCGCTTGACGTCGAAGCCGCCGAGGGTGATCGGGGGCAGCGCGCACGCCGAGTCGCCGGAGTGGATGCCGGCCTCCTCGATGTGCTCCATGACGCCGCCGAGGTAGAGCTCGGTGCCGTCGTACAGGGCGTCCACGTCGATCTCGATCGCGTCGTCGAGGAAGCGGTCGACGAGGACCGGCCGGGTGGGGCTGATCTCGGTGGACTCGGCGATGTACGCCTCAAGACGCGCCTCGTCGTACACGATCTCCATGCCGCGCCCGCCGAGCACGTACGAGGGGCGTACGAGGACGGGGTAGCCGATCTCGTCGGCGATGGCCTTGGCCCCGGCGAAGGTGGTCGCGGTGCCGTGCTTGGGGGCCGGGAGACCGGCGTCGGCGAGCACCTGGCCGAAGGCGCCACGGTCCTCGGCGGAGTGGATCGCCTCGGGCGAGGTGCCGACGATCGGCACGCCGTTGTCCTTGAGCGCCTGCGCGAGACCCAGCGGGGTCTGGCCGCCGAGCTGGACGATGACGCCGGCAATGGGCCCGGCCAGCGACTCGGCGTGCACGATCTCCAGTACGTCCTCCAGCGTGAGCGGCTCGAAGTAGAGCCGGTCGGAGGTGTCGTAGTCCGTGGAGACGGTCTCCGGGTTGCAGTTGACCATCACGGTCTCGTAGCCCGCGTCGCTCAGCGCGAAAGAGGCGTGGACACAGGAGTAGTCGAACTCGATGCCCTGGCCGATGCGGTTCGGGCCGGAGCCGAGGATGATCACGGCCGGCTTCTCACGCGGCGCGACCTCGCTCTCCTCGTCGTACGAGGAGTAGAAGTACGGGGTCTTCGCGGCGAATTCGGCGGCGCAGGTGTCGACCGTCTTGTAGACCGGGCGGATGCCCAGCGCATGCCGGACCTCACGTACGACGTCCTCGCGCAGCCCGCGGATCTCGGCGATCTGGGCGTCCGAGAAGCCGTGGCGCTTGGCGTCCGCAAGCAGCTCGGGGTCGAGCTTCTCGGCGGCGGCGAGCTCGTCGGCGTGCTCCTTGATCAGGAAGAGCTGGTCGACGAACCACGGGTCGATCTTGGTCGCCTCGAAGACCTCCTCGGGCGTGGCGCCCGCGCGGATGGCCTGCATGACGGTGTTGATCCGGCCGTCGGTGGGAACCTTGGCGGTCTCCAGCAGCCCCGCCTTGTCGCCGGGCTCTGAGGTGAAGGAGAACTGGCTGCCCTTCTTCTCCAGCGAGCGCAGCGCCTTGTTCAGCGCCTCGGTGAAGTTCCGGCCGATCGCCATGGCCTCGCCCACCGACTTCATGGTGGTGGTGAGGGTGGCGTCGGCGGAGGGGAACTTCTCGAAGGCGAACCGCGGCACCTTGACCACGACGTAGTCGAGCGTGGGCTCGAAGGACGCCGGGGTCTTCTCGGTGATGTCGTTGGGGATCTCGTCGAGGGTGTAGCCGACGGCGAGCCTGGCGGCGATCTTGGCGATCGGGAAGCCGGTCGCCTTCGACGCGAGCGCCGAGGAGCGCGAGACGCGCGGGTTCATCTCGATGACGATGATCCGGCCGTCTTCGGGGTTGACGGCGAACTGGATGTTGCAGCCGCCCGTGTCCACGCCGACCTCGCGGATGATCGCGATGCCGACGTCACGCAGCCGCTGGTACTCACGGTCGGTCAGCGTCATCGCCGGCGCGACGGTGATCGAGTCGCCGGTGTGCACGCCCATCGGGTCGAAGTTCTCGATGGAGCAGACGACCACGACGTTGTCGTGCTTGTCGCGCATCAGCTCCAGCTCGTACTCCTTCCAGCCGAGGATGGACTCCTCAAGGAGCACCTCGGTGGTCGGCGAGAGCGTGAGGCCCTGGCCGGCGATGCGGCGCAGCTCGTCCTCGTCGTGCGCGAAGCCGGAGCCGGCGCCGCCCATGGTGAAGGACGGCCGTACGACGACGGGGTAGCCACCGAGCTCGTCGACGCCGCTCAGGACGTCGTCCATGGAGTGGCAGATGACGGAGCGGGCGGACTCGCCGTGACCGATCTTGGCGTTGACGGCCTCGACGACGCCCTTGAACAGGTCGCGGTCCTCGCCCTTGTTGATCGCCTCGACATTGGCGCCGATGAGCTCGACACCGTACTTCTCCAGCACACCCTGCTCGTGCATGGAGATGGCGGTGTTGAGCGCGGTCTGGCCGCCGAGGGTGGGCAGCAGCGCGTCGGGGCGCTCCTTGGCGATGATCTTCTCGACGAACTCGGGGGTGATCGGCTCGACGTAGGTGGCGTCGGCGATCTCCGGGTCGGTCATGATCGTCGCCGGGTTGGAGTTCACCAGGATGACGCGCAGACCCTCGGACTTCAGGACCCGGCAGGCCTGGGTGCCGGAGTAGTCGAACTCGGCTGCCTGGCCGATGACGATCGGGCCGGAGCCGATGACCAGGACGGACTGGATATCGGAGCGCTTAGGCACGCTGGCCCTCCATCAGGGTTACGAAGCGGTCGAAGAGGTACGCGGCATCGTGCGGGCCCGCGGCCGCCTCGGGGTGGTACTGGACGCTGAAGGCCGGCTGGTCGAGCAGCTGAAGGCCCTCCACCACGTTGTCGTTGAGACAGACGTGAGAGACCTCGGCCCGGCCGTAAGGGGTGTCGGAGACCTTGTCGAGCGGCGCGTCGACGGCGAATCCGTGGTTGTGCGCGGTGACCTCGACCTTGCCGGTCGAGCGGTCCTGCACGGGCTGGTTGATGCCGCGGTGGCCGTACTTCAGCTTGTACGTGCCGAAGCCGAGCGAGCGGCCGAGCAGCTGGTTGCCGAAGCAGATGCCGAAGAGCGGCGTCTTGCGCTCGAGGACGCCCTTGACGACGGTCAGGTCGGCGGTGGCGGGGTCGCCGGGGCCGTTGGAGAGGAAGACGCCGTCGGGGCTGACCGCGTACACCTCGTCGACCGTGGCGGTGGCGGGCAGGACGTGCACCTCGATGCCGCGCTCGGCCATCCGGTGCGGGGTCATGCCCTTGATGCCGAGGTCTATGGCAGCCACGGTGAACCTCTTCTCACCGATCGCGGGCACGACGTACGGCTCGGTGGTGGCGACCTCGGCGGAGAGGTTCGCGCCCTTCATCTGGGGGGCTTCCTGCACCCGGGCGAGCAGCGTGGCCTCGTCGGCGAGCGCCTCGCCGGAGAAGATGCCGACGCGCATCGCGCCGCGCTCGCGCAGGTGCCTCGTCAGCGCGCGGGTGTCGATGCCGCTGATACCGACGACGCCCTGGGCGACGAGTTCGTCGTCGAGCGTGCGCTGCGAGCGCCAGTTGGACGGGACGCGGGCGGGGTCCCGCACGACGTAGCCGGCGACCCAGATCTTCTTGGACTCGTCGTCCTCGTCGTTGACGCCGGTGTTACCGATGTGCGGGGCGGTCATCACGACGACCTGGCGGTGGTACGACGGGTCGGTGAGCGTCTCCTGGTAGCCGGTCATGCCGGTGTTGAACACCGCCTCGCCGAAGGTCTCCCCCACGGCCCCGTAGGCGCGGCCGCGGAAGGTGCGGCCGTCCTCCAGGACGAGTACGGCGGGAGCTTTGGCGGCTCCCCGAGTGGAGGTCGTCATCGTGCGGTGCCTTCCGTCGTGTTGATCATGCTGTTGATGGTGTCGACCCAGGCGGCCTGTTCGGCCGCGTGGTCGGAGCGGAAGCCGGAGTCGATCAGCCTTTCGCCGTGCGCCCAGGTGACGATCAGGAGCCCGCCCTCGGTGAGGACCTTGCCCGCGATGCCCTTGTCCAGCCTGGCCTCGCGCAGGGCCGCCTTCGGGACGAAGAAGTCGCTCGCCCCGGGGCGTACGACCTCAAGGCCCGCGTCCGTGAGGCTCAGCTCGACCCGGCTGCGTACGCCCAGGCCGTGGGCCACGATCCGGTCCAGCCACTGCCCGGCGGTCGTGGAGCCGTGGTAGCGGCCGGTCAGCTTCAGTGTCGGCTCGCCCGGCGACTCGGGCGCGGTTGGCAGCTCGGGAAGGTCGGACTGGAGGCTGCCGCGCCACTTCCATCCCTGGCGCATCAGCCAGTAGACGAAGGCGACGAAGAGCAGCAGTCCGACCACCCAGCCGATGCGTCCGGCCCAGTTGGTCACCTCCGCCGATTTCTCCTCGGCGGCCAGGATGATGTCAGTTGTCACGCGAGCTTCCCGTCGACGACCGTGGCACGGCCCCGCAGGAAGGTGTGGGTGACGCGACCCGGCAGCTCACGGCCCTCGTAGGGGGTGTTGCGGCTGCGGGATGCGAAGCCCGCGGGGTCCACGAGTCCACGGTATGCCGGATCGACGAGCGTGAGGTTCGCGGGCTCACCTGCCGAGACGGGGCGGCCGTGGCCCTCGAGGCGGCCGATCTGCGCCGGGCGGAAGGACATCCGGTCCGCGACACCCGCCCAGTCGATCAGGCCGGTGTCGACCATTGTCTGCTGGACGACGGAGAGCGCGGTCTCCAGGCCCACCATGCCCATGGCGGCCGCGGCCCACTCGCAGTCCTTGTCCTCGTGCGGGTGCGGCGCGTGGTCGGTGGCGACGCAGTCGATGGTGCCGTCGGCGAGGGCCTCACGCAGGGCCAGCACGTCGGCCTCGGTGCGCAGCGGCGGGTTGACCTTGTAGACGGGGTTGTACGTACGCACCAGCTCGTCGGTGAGGAGCAGGTGGTGCGGGGTGACCTCGGCGGTGACGTTCCAGCCCTTGGACTTGGCCCAGCGGACGATCTCGACCGAGCCCGCGGTGGAGAGGTGGCAGATGTGGACGCGGGAGCCGACGTGGGCGGCGAGGAGGACGTCGCGGGCGATGATCGACTCCTCGGCGACTGCCGGCCAGCCGCCCAGGCCCAGCTCGGCGGAGACGACGCCCTCGTTCATCTGGGCGCCCGCGGTCAGCCGGGGCTCCTGGGCGTGCTGGGCGACGACACCGTCGAAAGCCTTCACATACTCCAGGGCGCGGCGCATGATCACGGCGTCGTCGACGCACTTGCCGTCGTCGGAAAAGACCTTCACACCCGCGGCGGAGTCGTTCATGGCGCCGAGCTCGGCGAGCTGCTTGCCCTCCAGGCCGACGGTGACGGCGCCGACGGGCTGCACGTCGCAGTAGCCGGACTCCTTGCCGAGGCGGTAGACCTGCTCGACGACACCGGCGGTGTCGGCGACCGGGAACGTGTTGGCCATGGCGTGCACGGCGGTGAAGCCGCCGACGGCGGCCGCCTTGGTGCCGGTGAGGACGGTCTCGGAGTCCTCGCGGCCGGGCTCACGGAGGTGGGTGTGCAGGTCGACCAGGCCGGGGAGGAGGATCTGGCCCTCGGCCTCGATCACCGTCGCGCCCTCGGCCTGCAGGCCCGTACCGACCGCGGCGATGGTCTCGCCGTCGATCAGGACGTCCTGGACCTCGCCGCCCAGCACCTTCGCGCCGCGAATAAGGGTCTTGCTCATGGCTACTTGTTCTCCTCGGTGCGGGCGTGGTTGGGGCTGACGGCGGGCTCATTGCCGCCCAGAAGCAGATACAGGACGGCCATCCGGGTCGAGACGCCGTTGGCGACCTGCTCGACGGCCGTGCAGCGGTCGGAGTCGGCGACCTGGGCGGTGATCTCCATGCCGCGGTTCATCGGTCCCGGGTGCATGACGATGGCGTGCTCGGGCATCCGGGCCATGCGGTCGCCGTCCAGGCCGTAGCGGCGCGAGTACTCGCGCTCGGTCGGGAAGAAGGCGGCGTTCATCCGCTCGCGCTGCACGCGCAGCATCATCACCGCGTCGGACTTCGGCAGCACCTCGTCGAGGTCGTACGACACCTCGCACGGCCAGTTCTCGACGCCGATCGGCACCAGCGTCGGCGGGGCGACCAGGGTGACCTCGGCGCCGAGGGTGTTCAGCAGCAGGACGTTGGAGCGGGCCACCCGGCTGTGCAGGATGTCGCCGACGATGGTGATCCTGCGGCCGTCCAGACCGCGCCCTGTGCCGGCGTCGGCCCCGACCAGTCTGCGGCGCATGGTGAAGGCGTCGAGCAGCGCCTGGGTGGGGTGCTCGTGGGTGCCGTCGCCCGCGTTGACGACCGCGCCGTCGATCCAGCCGGAGGTGGCGAGCCGGTAGGGGGCTCCGGAAGCGCCGTGCCGGATGACGACGGCGTCCGCGCCCATCGCCTCCAGGGTCAGCGCGGTGTCCTTGAGCGACTCGCCCTTGGAGACCGACGACCCCTTGGCGGAGAAGTTGATGACATCCGCGGAGAGCCGCTTGGCGGCGGCCTCGAAGGAGATCCGGGTCCGCGTCGAGTCCTCGAAGAAGAGGTTGACGACGGTGCGGCCGCGCAGGGTCGGCAGTTTCTTGATCGGCCGGTCGGCGACCCGGGCCATCTCCTCGGCGGTGTCGAGGATCAGCACGGCGTCGTCGCGGGTGAGGTCGGCGGCCGAGATGAGGTGGCGCTTCATCTGGGTGTTCTCCAGGTCTGTGGAGGTCGGGGTCCGGGGCCCGCGGCGTCGGCCGCTGGTGTGGCAGCTCCCGGAAGCCGGGCAGGCATGCGGACGAGCAGGCTCGGTCGTACGGCGGATCACCGGTCGTACGAGGGGTGGTGCTACTGCTCGCCCGCCGGGGCGGGCTCACGCAGACCGAGCAGCACGGTGTCGCGGCCGTCCTCCTCGGCGAGCTGGACCTTGACCGTCTCCCGCAGCGACGTGGGGAGGTTCTTGCCGACATAGTCGGCGCGGATCGGGAGTTCGCGGTGGCCGCGGTCGACGAGGACCGCGAGCTGAACGGCGCGGGGCCGGCCGATGTCGCCGAGCGCGTCGAGCGCGGCGCGGATCGTGCGGCCGGAGAAGAGCACGTCGTCGACCAGGACGACCAGCCTGCCGTCGACGCCGTCACCGGGGATCTCGGTGCGGCCCAGCGCACGGGGAGCCCGCATGCGCAGGTCGTCGCGGTACATGGTGATGTCGAGCGATCCGACCGGGATCTTGCGGCCGGTGATCTCTTCGAGCTTGTCGGCCAGCCGGCGGGCGAGGAAGACTCCGCGGGTCGGAATGCCGAGAAGCACCACGTCGTCGGCGCCCTTGGCGCGTTCGACGATCTCGTGGGCGATGCGGGTCAGTACCCGCGCGATGTCGGGCGCCTCCAGAACGGGGCGTGCCACATCAGGGCTGTGCTGTGCGTCCATATGAAACGGACCTCCTTCTCCGCCTCACGGGACGGACCTTAAAGGACGTCTAAATTGCGCCACCTACGGTACCAGGGCCTTGCCGGGGCGTCGGTCGCGGCCCTGACAAGAGACCGGTCCGGACCATTTCGGCTTGACGCATCCAAGTAACGCTGCGTAACCTCACAGTGAGTTACCAGCCGCGCGGCGGAGCCGCACGTTGTCTCAGCGTCCGGGGAGCTATATGTCCAGCGAATACGCAAAACAGCTCGGGGCCAAGCTCCGCGCCATCCGCACCCAGCAGGGGCTTTCCCTCCACGGCGTCGAAGAGAAGTCCCAGGGCCGCTGGAAGGCCGTCGTGGTCGGCTCGTACGAGCGTGGCGACCGCGCGGTGACCGTGCAGCGCCTTGCCGAGCTTGCGGACTTCTACGGCGTCCCGGTGCAGGAGCTGCTTCCTGGCACCACGCCGGGCGGGGCCGCCGAGCCGCCGCCGAAGCTCGTTCTCGACCTGGAGCGGCTTGCCCATGTGCCGCAGGAGAAGGCGGGCCCGCTGCAGCGTTACGCCGCCACGATCCAGTCCCAGCGCGGCGACTACAACGGCAAGGTGCTGTCGATCCGCCAGGACGACCTGCGCACGCTTGCCGTGATCTACGACCAGTCGCCTTCGGTCCTGACCGAGCAGCTCATCAGCTGGGGCGTGCTGGACGCGGACGCGCGGCGCGCGGTCACCCACGAAGAGGGCTGACACCACTCCAGGAGAAACGTCACGTCGGAGGGCGGACCCGCTGTGTGCGGGTCCGCCCTCCGATGCGTTGGTGAGCCCCTGGGGGCTTCGTCCCCATAACCCCTGTGTGCTCAAACGCCGGACGGACCGAAGGTCGGTCCGCCCGGCGGTCGAGGGCAAAGAAGGGCTTCGGGGCAGAGCCCCGACGGTCCGCTAGTCGCGGCGCAGGCTCGGCTTGAGGTCCTTGAAGCGGCCGAGCAGGCCGTTCACGAACGACGGGGACTCGTCGGTGGAGAACTCCTTGGCGAGCTGCACCGCCTCGTCGATCACCACCGCGTCGGGGGTCTCGTCGACCCACACGAGTTCGTACGCACCGAGCCGGATGATGTTGCGGTCGACGACCGGCATCCGGTCCAGGGTCCAGCCGACCGCGTAGGTGGCGATGAGGTCGTCGATCCGGTCCGCGTACTGCGCGTACCCCTCGACGAGCTCCATCGTGTACTCGCCGACCGGCGGCTGCCGGTCGTCGGTCCGTGAGTGCCGCACCCAGTCCGCGAGGACCGTCTGCACGGACGCCCCGCGCTGGTCGGCCTCGAAGAGGATCTGGAAGGCACGCTTACGGGCCTTGTTCCGGGCAGCCACGGTTAGCTGTTCACCCGGCCGAGGTACTCGCCGGAGCGGGTGTCGACCTTGATCTTCTCACCGGTGGTGATGAAGAGCGGGACACCGATCTCGAAGCCGGTCTCCAGCGTGGCGGGCTTGGTGCCACCCGTGGAGCGGTCGCCCTGGACACCGGGGTCGGTGTGCTGAATGGTCAGCTCGACGGCGGCGGGCAGCTCGACGTAGAGCACCTCGCCCTCGTGCTGGGCGACGCTGGCGGTGAAGCCCTCGATCAGGAAGTTGGCGGCGTTGCCCACGGCCTTGCGGTCGATGTGCAGCTGGTCGTACGTCTGCATGTCCATGAAGACGAAGTACTCGCCATCCATGTACGAGAACTGCATGTCGCGGCGGTCAACGGTGGCCGTCTCGACCTTCACGCCGGCGTTGAACGTCTTGTCGACGACCTTGCCGGAGAGCACGTTCTTGAGCTTGGTGCGCACAAAGGCGGGGCCCTTGCCGGGCTTGACGTGCTGGAACTCGACGACGGACCAGAGCTGGCCTCCGTCGAGCTTGAGCACCATGCCGTTCTTGAGGTCGTTCGTGGAAGCCACGGTTGCGGAATCTCCTGGACTGACGCTGGTGGACGACCGAGGAAGCGCGCTGCAGCGGAGCTAGAGCGCGAGCAGCTCCTTGGTCGTGATGGTGAGTAGCTCGGGTCCGCCGTCCGCCTCCTGGCGCACGACGAGCGTGTCATCGATCCGGACCCCGCCCCGTCCCGGGATGTGGACCCCCGGTTCGACGGTGACCGGCACGCAAGCGTCCAGTTTACCCATGGCCGCAGGCGCCAGCTGCGGGTCCTCGTCGATTTCGAGCCCGACGCCGTGCCCGGTGAGCGGCGCGAGGCCCTCACCATGGCCCGCCGCGTCCAGGACTTGGCGGGCCGCACGGTCCACGTCGCGATACGCGGCGCCCGGTGCGAGGGACTGGCGGCCGGCCCGCTGAGCGGCGAAGACAAGGTCGTACAGCTCGATCTGCCAGTCCGCCGGAGTCGTCCCGATGACGAACGTACGCCCGATCTCGCACCGGTAGCCGCGGTAGTTCGCGCCGACGCAGACCGAGAGGAAGTCACCCTCTTCGACGCGGCGGTCGGTGGGACGGTGCCCGCCGCGGCCGGAATTGGGCCCGGTGGCGACCGAGGTCGCGAAGGCAGGTCCGTCGGCTCCGTGGTCGACGAGCCGCCGCTCCAGCTCCAGGGCGAGATGCCGCTCGGTGCGGCCGACCAGAATCGACTCCAGCAGCTCGCCGAGGGCCTGGTCGGTGATCTCGGCCGCGATCCGCAGGCAGGCGATCTCTTCCTCGTCCTTGACGATCCGCTGCTGCTCCACGGCGAGACCGAGGTCGGCGAGGCGCAGCCGGGGCGCGACCGAGCCGATCGCCCGGTGCCTGGCGACCGTCAGATGGTGCTCCTCGACTGCGAGCGACTCCACGCCCGCGGTGCGCGCCAGCTCGACGGCGGCGACCGCGGGATCACCGGCCGAGGTGGACAGCACGGTCAGCCGCAGCTGTTCGTCCAGGCGGCCGTCCGCGGGATCGCCGGTGGGCGTACGGGGGCAGAGCAAGCTGTCTTCGCCGGAGCCGAGCAGCAGGACAGCCCCGTGCGGCGCCCCGCCGGCCAGATAGCGCACATTGGCGGGACGGGAGATCAGGACTCCGGCGCTGCCGGTGGCTGCGCACCGGTCGCGCAGTCGGCTGCGGCGGACCCCAAACACCTCTGACATGTTCCGAGCCTACGAGCGCAGGCCCGGCCCGGCCTGGTCAGCGCGTCCGACCGGGGGTGGGCCCGCGGGCTACCAGTTCGGCGGGCTGGCGACGGACCGGGCGAGCACCTCGTCCAGGACGCGAGCCGTGGTCTCCACGTCGTACTTCGAGTTGTCGATGATGGGCAGTCCCGATCCGTACCAGCCGGCCATCCGGCCGTGGATGCTGGCGACTTCCTCGTCCGAGAGACGGCGGTTGCCACTGCGCTCGGCGTTGCGCTCCAGCACGATCTCAAGGCCCGGGAGCAGGACGACGGGCAGCAGTCCGGGGCCGACATGGCGCTTCCAGCCGCCGAGGCCGACGACCGGGCGGTCGGGGAAGACGGCGTCGTCGAGGATGCAGGAGATGCCGTTGGCCAGGAAGTTCCGGGCGGCGAAGCCGCAGGTGCGGCGGGCCAGGCGGTACTGGGCCTCGGAGTGGTTGTTCCAGCCGGACTGGGGGTCGGCAAAGCCGGAGCAGACCCATTCACGTACGTCGTCGAGGCTGATGTGCGCGGTGGGGACGCGGCGGCCGGCGGCCCAGTGCCGGGCGACGGTGGTCTTGCCCGCGCCGGCCGGGCCGATGAGCAGGACGGCGAGGGTGGCCGCGCCGGTGCCGCTGTCGGCCGGCGGCGGGGCGGGTATGGGAACCGGTCCGCCGGGCGGCAGCGGGATGTGTCCGGTCGTTTCGCGGGAGGGCGGCCGCGCGGAGGCGTGCCGGGGGGAGGGATCGGTCCAGCCGGGGGCGGGGTGCCCGCCACGGGGCTGCGGAGGCCCGGCGGGCGGCTGCCCCTGCGGGTGCGGCGGACCGGCGGGCGGCCGGCCCTGCGGAGACCCCGAGGGGCGCGGGCTGCCGGGCTGCGGGCCCGGGGGCGGCGGAGGTCCCGCGGGCGCACCGGGCGGAGTTCCGGCGGGAGCCGGGGGGTGCGGACGGCCGGCAGGCGGACCGGCAGGCGGCTGACCCTGCGGGTGCGGGGGCCCGGCCGGCGGCCGGCCCTGCGGGGGAGCCGCAGGATGCGGCGGGCCGGCAGGGGGCCGGCCTTGCGGGTGCGGCGGGCCGGCGGGCGGCTGAGGCGGCGGTGGGCCACCGGGTGCTCCCGGCGGTGGCCCGGGGTGCTGGGCGCTGTGCGTCCATCCGGTCTGTCCGTGCCCCGGTCCCTGGGGCGGCGGCAGCGGAGCCCCCACTGCGTGCTGCATCCGGTGCCACTCCGTCTCGTACGACTGACGCTGGTCAGGCGGCTGTTCGGCCGCCGTGCTACCGAACGGTACCTCCCCCGGCCGCCACTTGGGGAACGGCCGGGGAGGGCCCGAAGTGCCCTGTCAGGCCGTCAATTCTTCGGCCAGGGCACGCAGCGCAAGTCGGTACGAGCCGATTCCGAAGCCCGCAATCGTGCCGCTGGCGATCGCCGCGACGACCGATGTGTGCCGAAATGCCTCTCGTGCGTACGGATTCGAAATGTGCACCTCGATCAGCGGCGCGGTCCGCTGGGCGGCCGCATCACGCATCCCGTACGAATAGTGCGTGAAGGCACCGGGGTTGAGAACGACCGGAATCGAGCCGTCCGCGGCCTCGTGCAGCCAGCGGATCATCTCGCCCTCGTCGTTCGTCTCCCGTACGTCGACCTCGAAGCCGAGCTCCTTGCCGAGCGCCTGGCACGCCTCCACCAGACCGGCGTAGGAGGTCGCGCCGTAGACGTCGGGCTCCCTGGAGCCGAGCCGCCCCAGGTTGGGGCCGTTGAGGACCAGTACCTGACGGGTCATGCGGACACCTCTCCGAACGCGGCCAGCAGGACGGCCGGATCCGGGCCCTCGAGCACGGTCGGCTTGGCGAGTCCGTCGAGCACGATGAACCGGAGCAGGTTGCCGCGCGACTTCTTGTCGACCTTCATGGTCTCCAGAAGCTTGGGCCACTGGTCGCCGCGGTAGGTGAGCGGCAGTCCGACCGACTCGAGGACCGAACGGTGCCGGTCGGCGGTCGCGTCGTCCAACCGCCCCGCGAGACGGCCGAGTTCGGCGGCGAAGACCATGCCGACCGAGACCGCCGCGCCGTGACGCCACTTGTAGCGCTCGTTCTTCTCGATCGCGTGGGCGAGCGTGTGGCCGTAGTTGAGGATCTCGCGAAGTCCGGATTCCTTCAGGTCGTTGGAGACGACCTCCGCCTTGACCCGGATGGAGCGCTCGATCAGCTCGGCCGTGTGCGGCCCGGCCGGTGTGCGAGCGCCCTCGGGGTCCGCCTCGACCAGCTCGAGGATGGCCGGGTCGGCGATGAAGCCCGCCTTGATGATCTCGGCCATGCCACTGACGTAGTCGTGGACGGGGAGCGAGTCCAGCGCGCTGAGGTCGCACAGCACCCCGGCCGGCGGGTGGAAGGCCCCGACGAGGTTCTTGCCCTCGGCGGTGTTGATGCCCGTCTTGCCGCCGACGGCCGCGTCGACCATGGCGAGCACCGTGGTCGGCACGGCGATCCAGCGCACTCCGCGCAGCCAGGTGGCGGCGACGAACCCGGCCAGGTCGGTGGTGGCCCCGCCACCGACCCCGACGATGACATCGCTGCGGGTGAAGCCGGTCTGGCCGAGCGCCTTCCAGCAGTACGCAGCGACCTCGACGGTCTTGGCCTCCTCGGCGTTGGGCACCTGGATGGCCACGGCCTCGTACCCCTGGTCGGCGAGGTCCTGGCGGACTGCCTCACCGGTCTCGGCAAGCGCCTCGGGGTGAATGACCGCCACGCGCCCCCTACCTCCGGCGGGGGGACCCCCAGCCCGGCCGATGAGCCCCGGCAGCTCGCCGAGGAGCTGTCGGCCGACCAGTACCTCGTACGGGTCGGAACCGTCCGTACCGCCGACCTGGATACGGGTCACAGCCTGGTCCGTCATGCCTGCTTCTCCAGCTTCAGGGCGTCGAGGACCGCCTGAGCGACCTCTTCGGGGGTGCGGTCGTCGGTGGCCACGACGGCGCGGGCCACCTCCGTGTACAGCGGGCGGCGGGCGTCCATCAGCTCGCGCCACTGGCGCCGCGGATTGACGGCGAGCAGCGGTCGCGCCTGGTTGAGGCCGACCCGCCTGACCGCCTCCTCCACGTCCAGCGAGAGATAGACGACGGGCAGCCCGGTCAGCAGCTTTCGGGTCGAGTCGTCGAGGATCGCGCCACCGCCGAGGGCGAGCACGCCCCGGTGCTCGGCGACCGCGTCCTGTACGGCCTCCCGCTCGAGCTCACGGAAGTACGGCTCGCCCTCGTCGACGAAGATGTCCGAGATCTCCCGGCCCTGGGCCGCGACGATGTCGGCGTCGGTGTCCCGGTAGGGCACGCCGAGCCGCTGCGCGAGCAGCTCGCCCACCGTGGACTTGCCCGAGCCCATGGGCCCGACCAGGACGATCAGCGGGACGTTCACCGGATGTGGAGGTTGTCGAGGTAGGACTGGACGTTGCGGCGGGTCTCGGTCACGCTGTCGCCGCCGAACTTCTCGCCGACCGCGTCCGCCAGCACCAGCGCGACCATCGCCTCTGCGACGATCCCCGCCGCCGGCACCGCGCACACGTCGGAGCGCTGGTGGTGAGCCTGAGCCACCTCGCCCGTGGCCACATCCACCGTGGCCAGGGCACGCGGCACCGTCGCGATCGGCTTCATCGCCGCCCGTACGCGCAGCAGCTCACCCGTCGACATACCGCCCTCGGTGCCGCCGGAACGGCCCGACGCGCGCCGGATGCCGTCCTCGCCCGGCACGATCTCGTCGTGCGCCTTCGAGCCCGGCACCCGCGCCAGTTCGAACCCGTCCCCGACCTCGACACCCTTGATCGCCTGGATGCCCATCAGGGCGGCAGCGAGTCGAGCGTCGAGACGACGGTCCCAGTGCACATGAGAGCCCAGGCCCACCGGTACTCCGTACGCGAGGACCTCCACCACACCACCCAGGGTGTCGCCGTCCCTGTGCGCCTGGTCGATCTCCGCGACCATCGCCTTCGACGCGTCCGCATCCAGGCAGCGCACCGGATCCGCGTCCAGCTGCTCGACATCGGCCGGGGTCGGGTACACGCCGTACGGAGCCTTCGCCGACGCCAGCTCGATGACGTGGGAGACGATCTCGATCCCGGCGGTCTCCTTCAGGTACGAGCGGGCCACCGCGCCGAGTGCGACGCGCGCTGCCGTCTCGCGGGCGCTCGCCCGCTCCAGGATCGGCCGCGCCTCGTCCAGCGCATACTTCTGCATGCCTGCCAGGTCCGCGTGCCCGGGACGCGGCCGGGTCAGCGGCGCGTTACGCGCCAGCTGAGCGAGCTCGTCCGGATCGACCGGGTCCGCGGCCATGACCTTTTCCCACTTCGGCCACTCCGTGTTGCCCACCATGACCGCAACCGGCGAGCCCATCGTCAGCCCGTGCCGCACCCCGCCCAGGAAGGTGACCTCGTCGCGCTCGAACTTCATCCGTGCGCCGCGCCCATAGCCCAGGCGCCGCCGGGCCAGGTGGTCCGCCACCATCTCCGTGGTGATGGGCACACCGGCGGGAAGACCCTCCAGCGTCGCCACCAGTGCGGGTCCGTGCGACTCCCCCGCCGTCAGCCAACGCAACCTGCTCAACGGTGCTCCTCCTGCTCGCGCCTGGAACTGCGACGGCGCGACCGGGTGCGCGGCCCTGGCCCGCCACCCCCGATCCTCCCACGTCCGGGGCCGTGACCCGGTCTACGGTCCAGCAACCGGACGCCCGTGCGGTCAGTCCCCGTCGCCGTCGGGACGCCTCGGGGGCGCGTACGAGCCGAGATAGTCGGCACCGCGGCCCTGTCCGTACTGCGCGGCGGCATGGATGGGCCGGCCCGCACGGACGGCCCTGCGGTACTGGATCCGGCGCCAGACGTTCACGGCACCGAGATAACCGAACCACGCCACGATCAACGAGAGCACGGTCCACTCGAGCCAGTCCGGCAGCAAGGACAGGATCGCGCGGACGACACTTCCGCCCGCCGACGCCTGCGGCTGCCCGTACTCCATCTGTCCCCCGGTTCATTGCGGATCGAGGGGATCCTAACGGGCCGCGAGCGCCCGCTCCCCGGCGGCCCGCATGGCCGCCAGCGGGGCGGGTGCGCGGCCCGTCATCTGCTCGACCTGGAGTACCGCCTGGTGAACCAGGAGATCGAGGCCACCGACGACGGCTCCGCCCCGTGCGGACCACGCGGCGGCCAAGGCCGTCGGCCACGGCTCGTAGAGCACGTCGAACAGCGTCCCCGGCCGCTCGGGCACCTCGGCTGCGAGGTCGTCCGTGGTGCCGGCCGGGGTGGTGGCGATGACCAGTGGCGCCCGCAGCGCCAGGTCCGCCTCGGCCCAGTCGGCGATATGCACCTCGACGCCGAGCCGCTCGCCCCAACCGCGCATTTCGTCGGCTCTGGCGGCGCTGCGGACATACGCGGTGACCGGTCCCGTACAGATCCGCGAGAGCGCGGCGAGCGCGGACGAAGCCGTCGCTCCGGCGCCCAGCACGGCGGCCGAGTCGACCTTGTCGACTCCGCGCTCGCGCAGCGCGGCGATCATGCCGGGGATATCGGTGTTGTCGCCGATGCGGCGGCCGTCATCGGTGAAGACGACGGTGTTGACGGCCTCCACCGAGGCCGCGGTGTCGCTGATGCCGTCGAGCAGCGGCAGGATCGCGCGCTTGAGCGGCATGGTCAGCGAAAGACCGGCCCAGGAGCCGTCGAGCCCGTCCAGGAACCCGGGCAGCGCGGCCTCGTCCACCTCGAACCGGTCGTACGACCAGTGGGTGAGGCCGAGTTCCGCGTAAGCCGCGCGGTGCAGCACCGGGGAGAGCGAGTGGGCGATCGGCGATCCAAGAACCGCCGCCCGCCGCGTCGGAGTGCTCACTGGCCGTTCTTCTCCTGCTGTGCTTCGTACTTCTTGCGGTTGGCCTCGTGCTCCTCGTTGGTGACCGCGAAGAGCGTCCTGTCCTCGGTGACGGACACGAAGTAGTACCACGGGCCAGGCGTGGGCTTCAGAGCCGCGTTGAAGGCGACCTGGCCCGGGTTCCCGATCGGTCCCGGCGGCAGCCCCTTGATCTTGTACGTGTTGTACGGATCCTTGATCTTCCGCAGATTGTCGACGGCACCGAGGTCGAGCTTGCTGTCGTTCTTGATGTAGTTGATCGTCGAGTCGAACTCCAGCCGCCCGACCGTCTCGGCGTTGTTGGGCTTGAGCCGGTTGTAGACGACCCGCGAGACCTTGACGAAGTCGTGTTTGTACTTGCCCTCGGCCTGGACGAGGCTGGCGACGGTGATCACCTGGAGCGGCGACTTCAGGCCCAGCCTGGCGGCCTCGGCCTTGAGGTCCGTCTTTCCGAACTCCTCGTTGGCGCGGGTCACCATCTTCCGCAGTACGTCCTCGGGCTTCATGCCCTTGGCGACGGGATAGCTCGCCGGGAACAGGAAGCCTTCGAGCGGATCCTTGATGTCCGGGTTGTCGTCGGCCCAGGACGGCAGGCCGAGCTTCTTGGCGTTGGCCTCGGCGGCAGCCTTGGTGGTGCCGGCCTTGACCTCGAGGCGCTTGTCGATCTGTTCGTAGACCCAGAGATTGCGTTTGCCCTCGGGAATGATCAGGTTGTTGCGGCTGACCGGGTCGAGCATCAACGCGAAGGCGCTCGCTCCCGACATCTGCTTCTTCAGGAGGTAGACGCCCGCCTGGACCGACTTGCCCTTGGGGTCGTTGTTGGCCGCCGCGACGAAGGCACCCGCGCTCTTGACGACACCGGCCTCCTTGAGGATGGCACCGATCTCGCTCAGACCCGCGCCTTTGGGGATCTCGACCTGCGCCGAGCCGGATCCCTTGCCCGCGTAGTCCTCGGGCGCACCGAACTGGCCCTGCCAGAACTGGTAGCCGAAGTAGCCGACGCCGCCCAGGCCGCCCGTCAGGACGAGCGCGACGACCAGGCAGGCGCAGCCGTTCTTGCTCTTCTTCTTGGTCTTGCCTCGGCGCTCGCGGCCGCCGCCCCGGCGCGACTCCTTCGGGTCGTCGTCGTACTCGCTGTCGTCGTCACGGCCGTCGTCGCCGGTGAAGAAGGGGTGGGTCTCCTCCTGCTGCGCCTCGGCCTCCCAGTCCGTCTCCGGCTCCGGCGCGCGCCGGCCGGGAGGCTGCGGCGGCGGGTAGGCCTCGGGGGTGGCGTAGTAGTCGGCTTCCTGCTGGCTGCCGTAGCCGGGCTGCTGGCCGCCGTAGGGGTCGGCGGGATTCGCTCCGTACGGCATGGCGGCGTGCTGGCCCGTGTCCCAGCCGCCGTTGTACTGCTGCTGGGGGTACTGCTGCTGAGGGTATTGCGGCGCCTGCTGGGGATACTGCTGCGGCTGCTGGGCGTACTGCTGCTGATCGTTGTACTGCTGCTGGTACGGATCCTGGGTGCCATACTGCTGCGGCTGCTGCGGGTACTGCTGCTGCGGCTGGCCGCCGTACGGACTCTGGCCGGCTGCGGCCTGCTGTCCTTCCCATCCCTGGTCCCCGTACAAAGGGTCCTCGGGATGCCACGGTTCGGAGCCGGGGCTCCGGCCATACTCAGTCATCGATCCCCTAGGGCCGCGAGGCAGGTATCGCACGGTCCCGCCTCTTTGCTGTGCGGCAGCTGTTCGAACACCGCCGCATCGCGCGGAACGTTACCGTATCGCGATCAGACAACCTGTTAGACGCCCTCACCCGGTGCCTCCCCAGACGCCCGTTCGGACTCCAGAGCGTTCTGGAGGATCACCACAGCGGCAGCCTGGTCGATGACGGAACGGCCCTTTTTGGACTTAACCCCCGAGGCGCGCAGCCCCTGACTGGCCGTCACTGTGGTCATCCTCTCGTCGACCAGTCGGACCGGCGTGGGGGCGACATTGCGGGCGAACTCTTGTGCGAATGCCCGGATCTTCACCGCGGCCGGGCCCTCCCCGCCGCTGAGCGAGCGGGGCAGGCCGACCACGACCTCGATCGGTTCGTACTCCTCGACGAGCTGCTTCAGCCGCCGGTGGGCGGCCGGGACATCACGTCCC
Organism: Streptomyces sp. NPDC019890; assembly: GCF_044903445.1. NCBI lineage: Bacteria > Bacillati > Actinomycetota > Actinomycetes > Kitasatosporales > Streptomycetaceae > Streptomyces > Streptomyces sp. NPDC019890. Next base: position 126,080 of record NZ_JBJDQK010000009.1, read on the forward strand.
GGCACGGTCTCCACCGGAGTGGCGAGGACCCCGTCGGGGTCGCACGAGGCGACCCCGATACGGGCGTCCCCGACATCGAGCGCAAGGCGACGGCCCCTGCGCATCAGGCCGTCTCGGTGACGAGACGCTCGACGGCGGCCACGGCGTCACCGATGGCGTCCGGGTTCTGGCCGCCGCCCTGGGCGACGTCCGGCTTGCCGCCACCGCCGCCGCCGAGGGTCTTGGCGGCGGTACGGACCAGGTCACCGGCCTTGAGACCGCGCTCGCGGGCGGCCTCGTTGGTGGCGATGACGGTCAGCGGGCGGCCGTTGGCGACGGTGAGCAGGGCCACGACGGCAGGGCGGTCACCCTGGATGCGGCCGCGTACGTCGAGGACCAGCTTGCGCAGGTCGTCGGCGGAGGTGCCGTCCGGCACCTGACCGGTGACCAGGGCCACGCCCCGTACGTCCTTGGCGCCCGAGGCGAGACCGGCGGCGGCGGCGAGCACCTTCTCCGCGCGGAACTTCTCGATCTCCTTCTCGGCGTCCTTCAGCTTGGCGAGCATGCCCGAGATCTTCTCGGGGAGCTCCTCGGGACGGCCCTTGACCAGCTCCTGGAGCTGGGCGACGACCGTGTGCTCCCTGGCGAGGAAGTTGTAGGCGTCGACGCCGACGAGGGCTTCGATACGGCGCACACCGGAGCCGATCGAGGACTCGCCGAGCAGCTTCACCAGTCCCAGCTGGGCGGTGTTGTGGACGTGCGTGCCGCCGCACAGCTCCTTGGAGAAGTCGCCGATGGTGACGACGCGCACTCGCTCGCCGTACTTCTCGCCGAACTCGGCGATGGCGCCCTGCTTCTTGGCTTCGTCGATGCTCATGATCTCGGCCTGGACGTCGAGTTCACGGGCGAGCACTTCGTTGATCTTCTGCTCGACGTCGGTGAGGACCGTGCCGGGTACGGCGGCGGGCGAGCCGAAGTCGAAGCGGAAGCGGCCGGGCGAGTTCTCCGAACCGGCCTGGGCGGCGGTCGGGCCGAGGGCGTCACGCAGCGCCTGGTGTGTGAGGTGCGTGGCGCTGTGGGCGCGGGCGATGGCGCGGCGGCGCCTGATGTCGATGGCGGCGTAGGCGGAGGCCCCGACCGTCACCTCGCCGACCTGCACCGAGCCCTTGTGCACGGAGACGCCGGGGACCGGCTGCTGCACGTCCCGGACCTCGATGACGGCGCCCGTGTCGAGCTTGATGCGGCCCTGGTCGGCGAGCTGACCGCCGCCCTCGGCGTAGAAGGGGGTGCGGTCGAGTACGACCTCGACCTCGTCGCCCTCGGTGGCGGCGGGCGACGGGACTCCGTCGACCAGCAGGCCGACGACGGTGGCCTCGCCCTCGGTGTAGTTGTAGCCGGTGAACTGCGTGGAGCCGGCGGTGTCGGCGACCTCGCGATAGGCGGACAGGTCGGCGTGACCGGTCTTCTTGGCCCTGGCGTCGGCCTTGGCGCGCTCCCGCTGCTCCTTCATCAGACGGCGGAAGCCGTCCTCGTCCACCGACAGGCCCTGCTCGGCGGCCATCTCCAGGGTGAGGTCGATCGGGAAGCCCCAGGTGTCGTGGAGCAGGAAGGCCTTGTCGCCGGGGAGTACCGTGCCACCGGCGGCCTTGGTCTCGGTGACGGCGGTGTCGAGGATGTTGGTGCCGCCCTTGAGGGCCTTGAGGAAGGCGGCCTCCTCGGCGAGGGCGACGCTCTCGATCCGCTTGCGGTCGGTGATCAGCTCCGGGTACTGCTGGCCCATCGTCTTGATCACGACGTCGATGAGGTCGGCGACGACCGGGCCGGTGGCGCCCATCAGCCGCATGTTGCGGATGGCGCGGCGCATGATGCGGCGCAGCACATAGCCGCGGCCCTCGTTGCCGGGGGTGACGCCGTCGCCGATGAGCATCACGGACGTACGGATGTGGTCGGCGACCACACGCAGCGAGACGTCGGCGTCGTGCTTGTCGCCGTAGCGCACGCCCGTCAGCTCGGTGGCCTTGTCCATGACGACGCGCAGGGTGTCGGTCTCGTACATGTTCTGTACGCCCTGCAGGATCATGGCGAGGCGCTCGAGGCCGAGGCCGGTGTCGATGTTCTTGGAGGGCAGGTCGCCGAGGATCGGGAAGTCCTCCTTGCCCTCGCCGGCGCCGCGCTCGTACTGCATGAAGACCAGGTTCCAGATCTCCACGTAGCGCTCGTCGTTGACGGCCGGGCCGCCCTCGACGCCGAACTCCGGGCCCCGGTCGTAGTTGATCTCCGAGCAGGGGCCACAGGGGCCGGGGACGCCCATGGACCAGAAGTTGTCCTTCTTGCCCAGGCGCTGGATGCGCTCGGCCGGGACGCCGATCTTGTCGCGCCAGATCGACTCGGCCTCGTCGTCGTCGAGGTAGACGGTGATCCACAGGCGCTCGGGGTCGAGACCGTAACCGCCGTCCTCCACGGAGCCGGTGAGGAGCTCCCAGGCGAGGGTGATGGCCCCTTCCTTGAAGTAGTCCCCGAAGGAGAAGTTGCCGCACATCTGGAAGAACGTGCCGTGCCGGGTGGTCTTGCCGACCTCTTCGATGTCCGGTGTACGCACGCACTTCTGCACGCTGGTGGCGCGCGGGGCGGGCGGCTTGGCCTCTCCCAGGAAATACGGCTTGAAGGGGACCATGCCCGCGTTGACCAGCAACAGAGTCGGGTCGTCCGCGATGAGCGACGCCGAAGGGACGACGGTGTGCCCGCGCTCCTCGAAGAAGCTCAGCCAGCGGCGGCGAATTTCAGCCGACTCCATCAGTGGTCCTCATTCCGGTTGTTCGAGTTGTAGGAGTGCTTGTTGTAGGACGGCTTGGCCTGGTCGATCGCAGCCATGCGCCGCTGCCTCGGCAGTTCGGCCTCGCGCGCTCCCTCCAGGCCGAGCGCTTCGCCCAGTTCGGCCTCGCGCTGGACCATGCCGGCCCTGACGTCGAGTGCGAAGTCCTTGAGCCGGTGGCCCGCGTCGATCGCCTTGTTCGCGGCCTGCGCGGCGAGGCTCTCGGGGGTCAGCTGCCTGAGCTTGCGGTTGACCTTGGTGGTGGCCCAGACGCCGGCTGCGGCGCCTGCGGTGAACCAGAACGTACGGCGGAACATCGCGCCTAGCCTTTCCCCTTCTTACGCCGGGCGGCCGGCACCGTACGGCCGACGATCACCGTTCGACGGGACTCCGCGGCGGGCATGTCGTCGCTCTTGCGGCTCAGGGCCCGGCGTACGCCGTACCCGAACGCGGCGACCTTGACCAGCGGGCCGCCGAAGGTCGAGGCCACCGTCGTGGAGAGCGCGGAGGCGTTGGAGGTGACCTCCTGGACGTCCGTCGCGATGGCGTCCACCCGGTCGAGCTGGGTCTGTGCGGTGCGCAACGTCGCGGAGGCGTCGGCGAGCAACGGCACTGCCTGCTCGGTCACGTCCGCCACGAGTTTGGTAGTCGCCCGGAGCGTCTGGGCCAGCCTCACCAGCACCACTGCGAGGAAGGAGACCAGGATCGCCCAGAAGACGGCCACCAGGATCCCGGCAACCTCTCCACCGGTCACTCTGCACCGCTCTCTGCTCGTCGATGGATACCTCGAAAATCGTCCTCCGACCCTATCGCGCCCAGGGTCGCACCCCCTACCGCATTCCCCTGGGCCGGCAGCGCTCCGTACACCCGACGGACCCGGAAACGCGAGAGCCCGCCGGCTCCCCCACCGAAAGGGCGGGGAAGCGGCGGGCGGAAGCGCTGAGCGCTACGCCTGGATCAGCGGGCGTAGTACTCGACGACCAGCTGCTCGTCGCAGATGACCGGAACTTCCTTGCGGTTCGGGTCACGGTCCAGGCGGAACGCCAGGGCCTTCAGGTTGACCTGCAGGTAGCGCGGGGTCTCGCCGTCGGCGGCGAAGCCACCCTCGCGCGCAACCTGGAAGAGGGCCTTGTCGCGGGAGCGCTCGCGGACCATCACGACGTCGTCGGGACGGACGCGGAAGGACGGCTTGTCGACCTTGCCGCCGTTGACCTCGATGTGGCCGTGGACGACCATCTGACGGGCCTGGTAGATGGTGCGGGCGATGCCCGAACGCAGGACCAGGGCGTCGAGGCGGCGCTCGAGCTCGATGACCAGCGCCTCGCCCGTCTTGCCCTCGGCCTTACGGGCGCGGTCGTAGGCGCGCGCCATCTGGCGCTCGCTGATGTCGTACTGGGCGCGCAGACGCTGCTTCTCGAGCAGACGGACCTTGTAGTCCGAGTTCTGCTTGCGGCCACGGCCGTGCTCGCCCGGCGGGTAGGGGCGGGCTTCGAAGTACTTGACGGCCTTAGGCGTCAGCGCGATACCGAGCGCGCGAGACTTCTTGACCTTGGGACGCGACTGGTTAGGCACGTTCTCCAGACCTCCGTTGTAGGTTAGGTTAGGCTCACCTTACTCAAGGAGATCGCATGTCTCGCCCTGGGAACACCAAGCGCATCACGGACAGCACAAAGAACGTCGATGCATCTGAAGGCATCGAGGCGACGGAGGTCCGATCAGCTCATGGTCAGCCGCGTCCCAGCGGGCTTGAAATCGCGCGGATGCCGTCAGCAGCCGAGCGCACACGAACTCTCGTACAGAGTACATGCTCCGCGGTGCTGCTCATCCCGGGGGTCGAGGCCGCACGCCCCGAGCAGCCGACGCCGCTGGCCCGGGCCGTGGGCACGGACGGCGAGGTCTTCCTGCTGTTTCCGGCCGACTCACCGGCCGTGCGCGCCGCCACACACGCCCAGGACGACGAGCTCTCCGCTGTGCTGGAGATCACCGATGTCGCGCCGGTCTCGGTGCCCCAGCGTATCCGCGGCCGCGCCTGGGTCTCCGGCTGGCTCACCTGCGTGCCCGGCCTCGCGGAGCCCGGCGGCATGATGCTGCGGCTCGAGGTGGGCGATCTGTACGTGGACGACCTGTGGGGCGCCTCGGGCGTCGAGCCGGAGGACTTCGCGCGGGCGTCCGTCGACCCACTCGTCGCACACGAGACGGAGCTGCTTCAGCATCTGCACTCCGCGCACGGCGACCAGGTGCAGGGGCTGTGCGAACTGCTCGGCGAGAGGGCGGACGGGGCGTGCGCGAAGGATCGGCGGGCGGTCCCGCTGGCGCTGGACCGGTTCGGGCTGCGGGTGCGCTTCGTCGGCGAGCGGTGCTTCGACGCGCGCTTCGACTTCCCCACGCCGGTGCGCGACATCACCGAACTGCGCCGGGCCATGCGCACGCTCTTCGAGGCCGCCTCGCACACATCCGGCCCGTCCGGCGATTAGAGGAGGGACCGGGCGTCCGAGGCCCGGCTACTCCCCACGCAGCCGCTCGCGGACCTTCTCCACCACGTCCGCGTACCGCGCCTCCGCGCCGTACCGCGTCGGTTCGTAGTACCGCTTGCCCCGCACCGCGTCCGGGGCGTACTGCTGCGCGGCGATCCCGCCCGGCACGTCGTGCGGATAGACATAGCCCTGGGCATGACCGAGCTTGGCCGCGCCCTTGTAGTGGCCGTCGCGCAGATGCGGCGGGACCGCGCCGGCGAGACCGGCCCGCACATCGGCGAGAGCCGCTCCGATCGCCGTCGTAGCGGCATTCGACTTCGGGGCCAGTGCCAGCGCGATGGTGGCGTGGCTGAGGGTGAGCGCGGCCTCGGGGAAGCCGATCATGGCCACGGCCTGGGCGGCGGCGACCGCGGTCGGCAGGGCCGTCGGGTCGGCGAGTCCGATGTCCTCGCTGGCCGAGATCATCAGCCGCCGGGCAATGAAGCGCGGGTCCTCCCCCGCCTCGATCATCCGGGCCAGATAGTGCAGTGCCGCGTCCACGTCGGAGCCGCGGATGGACTTGATCAGGGCGCTCGCCACGTCGTAGTGCTGATCGCCGTCCCGGTCGTACTTCACCGCGGCGCGGTCGACCGTCTCCTCCAGAGTCTGGAGGCTGATCTCCTTCTCGCCCTTGTCGAGCGCGGCGCCGGCGCCCGCCTCCAGCGCGGTCAGTGCCCGGCGGGCGTCGCCGCCCGCGATCCGCAGCAGATGCGCCTCGGAGTCCTCGGGCAGCGCGACGGCACCTCCCAGGCCCCGCTCCTCTGTGAGCGCGCGGCGCAGCAGTCCGCTCAGGGCCTCGTCGGTGAGCGACTCCAGCGTGAGCAGCAGGGAGCGGGAGAGCAGTGGGGAGATGATCGAGAAGTACGGATTCTCGGTGGTGGCGGCGATCAGTGTCACCCAGCGGTTCTCCACGGCGGGCAGCAGGGAGTCCTGCTGGGCCTTGGAGAAGCGGTGGATCTCGTCGAGGAAGAGGACGGTCTCCTTGCCGAAGCCGCCCGCGGCCCGGCGGGCGCCGTCGATGACCGCCCGTACTTCCTTCACGCCCGCAGTGATCGCGGAGAGCTCGACAAAGCGCTTGTTGGTCGCTTTGGAGACGACGTACGCGAGGGTCGTCTTGCCGATGCCCGGCGGGCCCCAGAGGATCACCGAGGACGGTCCGGCCGGGCCGCCGCCGCCCTCGCCGACCAGTCGGCGCAGCGGCGATCCGGGCTTCAACAGATGCTGCTGACCGACGACTTCGTCGAGGGTGCGCGGGCGCATCCGTACGGCCAGGGGGCTGCTGGACGGATCCTTCTCCTGGCGTTCTTCCGCTGCGGCGGTAAAGAGGTCGGGCTCCACGCTGTGAAGCCTATGCCAGGGGTCTGACAGTGCCCCGTGGCCGGGTCAGCTGGTCCAGAAGTCCCACCAGCGGGTCAGGATCAGCATCCCGATGATCCCGATCCACAGCACCGGCGGCACCCAGTGGAACTCCAGCAGTGCCTTGCGCAGCCCCTGAGGGACCTTGATGATCCGGTGTTTGATGTTGTGCACCGTGACGTAGCAGAACATCACGATCGTGGCGACCCACGCCAGCGAGCACCACAGGCACAGCGAGTTGATCTCGTACAGCGACTGGTACTGCAGCCAGGTGCAGAACCCCACGCCGAACAGACAGCCGGCATTGAGGCCCAGCCAGTACCAGCGGCGGTACCGCGCCCCCGCCAGCAGCGCCACCCCGATCGCGATCACCATCGAGTACGCAACAAGCCCCAGCATCGGATTCGGGAACCCGAACGCCGACGCCTGCTCGCTCTTCATGATGTTCCCGCAGGAAACGACCGGATTCAGACTGCACCCCGGCGTGAAACTGGGGTCTTCCAGCAGCTTGAACTTGTCGATCGTGATCACCCACGAAGCCAGCAGACCCGCCGCCCCCGTGATCACGAGCAGCCAGGCGAAGGGGCGGCTGCCGCCGATCGTGCCCTTGGAGCCGTTGTCCTGCTCGGAGGACACGTCGTCTACCGCTGCAGTCGTCATATCGCCGTTCCGTCGCTAAGTGGCCTGCTGGGGCACGGTCATTCTGCCGCACCGGTACCCGTGCCCACCGTTCGATGGACATAAGGAAGTACGTACGGTCGTACCGCAGGACTCAGCGTGGCCGGGTCGCCGGCTCGGGGAGCTGGCTCGGGGAAGCGTGAGGGAAAGGCCGCGGCCCGGGTGCGCCATGCGCACCCGGGCCGGTCCTGGCTACGACGTCAGACCAGGCGTGAGCGCAGTGTGTCGACCACCGCGTCCAGCGCCACCGGCGACTGCTCGCCGGACTCCATGTCCTTCAGCTGGACCATGCCCTCCGCCAGATCGCGCTCACCGGCGACGAGCGCGAACCGCGCGCCGCTCCGGTTGGCACTCTTCATGGCACCCTTCAGGCCCTTCCCGCCGTACGAGAAGTCCGCCGCCACGCCCGCCCTGCGCAGCTCGGTCACCACGCCGAACAGCACGCGCCGCGCCTCCTCGCCCAGCGGCACCGCGAACACACTCGTGGCGGCGGGGAGTTCGAGCTCGATGCCCTCCGCCTCGAGCGCCAGGACCGTACGGTCCACGCCCAGTGCCCAGCCGACCGACGGCAGCGCCGGGCCGCCGATCATCTCGGAGAGGCCGTCGTAGCGGCCGCCGCCGCCCACCGCGGACTGGGAGCCGAGACCGTCGTGGACGAACTCGAACGTCGTGCGCGTGTAGTAGTCGAGGCCGCGCACCAGCTTCTCGTCGTCCTCGTACGCAACACCCGCCGCGGTCAGCAGCTCGCGCACCTCCTCGTGGTACGCCTTGCACGCATCGCACAGGTAGTCGCGCAGCATGGGCGCGCCCACCAGCTGCTTCTGGACCTCCAAACGCTTGTCGTCGAGGACCCGCAGCGGGTTGATGTCGACGCGGCGCCGGGTGTCCTCGTCCAGGTCGAGCCCGCGCAGGAAGCCCTGGAGCGCGTCCCGGTAGACGGGCCGGCACTCCTTGTCGCCCAGCGAGTTCAGCAGGATGCGGAAGGTGCGCAGGCCGAGCGAGCGGTACGCCTGGTCGGCCAGGATGATCAGCTCGGCGTCGAGCGCCGGGTCCTCCGCGCCGATCGCCTCGGCGCCGACCTGCGAGAAGTGCCTGTAGCGGCCCTTCTGCGGGCGCTCGTAGCGGTAGTACGAGCCCGAGTACCAGAGCTTGACCGGCAGATTGCCGATCCGGTGCAGATTGGCCTCCAGCGCCGCGCGCAGCACCGACGCGGTGCCCTCCGGCCGCAGCGCGAGCTTGTCGCCGCCCTTGGTCTCGAAGGCGTACATCTCCTTGGTCACGATGTCGGTGGACTCACCGACACCGCGCGCGAACAGTTCGACGTCCTCGAAACCGGGCGTCTCGATGTAGCCGTAGCCGGAGTTCTTCAGCGGCGCGGAGATCGCCTCGCGCACCGCCAGATACTTCGCGGAGTCCGGCGGGATCAGGTCGTACGTGCCCTTGGGGGCCTGAAAGGTGCTCACGGAATCTCTCGTCACATTCCTCGTCGGGGAGCTTCGGCGCTCCCGAGGGCGGCGGCCACGTCCCGCAGATACGGGTTCGTGGCGCGCTCGCGGCCGATGGTCGTCTGGGAGCCGTGGCCGGACAGCACCACGGTCGAGTCGTCGAGGGGCAGGCACACGCGCGCCAGCGACTCGAGCATCTCGTCCATGTCGCCGCCGGGCAGGTCCGTGCGTCCGATGGAGCCGGCGAAGAGCAGATCGCCCGAGAAGAAGACCGACGGGATCTCATCGGTCTCGGGCATCTGGAACGTCACCGACCCCTTGGTATGGCCGGGCGCATGCGCGACCGAGAAGTCGAGACCGGCGAGGCGCAGCTCGGCGCCGTCGGCCAGTTCCTTGACGTCGTCCGGCTCCCCCACGGTCAGCTCACCCATCAGCGGCATCCCGATCGACCGGCCGAGCGCCTTCTCGGGGTCGGTCATCATGTACCGGTCCGCGGGGTGGATCCACGCAGGCACGTCGTGGGCTCCGCACACCGGGACCACGGAGGCGACATGGTCGATGTGGCCATGGGTGAGGATGACGGCGACGGGCTTGAGCCGATGCTTCTTGAGCGCTTCCTCGACGCCTTCGGTGGCCTGGTGGCCCGGGTCGATGATCACGCACTCCTCGCCTGCGGCCGGGGCGACCAGGTAACAGTTGGTCCCCCAGGCCCCGGCGGGGAACCCGGCAATAAGCACGATCGTCCTCGGTGTGGTTGTCGAGAGAGGTGTTGCTGTGTCGAAATGCAGCAGATCAGAGCCTACCGGCGCAGCTCGTCCCACAGCCAACCCGTATACGGTACGGGGCAAACTCGGCCGGTCGGGATCACCCGACGTACGACGTACAAGGAGAAGACTCGGTGGTCAGCAGCGATCAGCGACGGCGGCAGCTCGCCAGGGAGAAGTTCCAGCGCCAGCAGGAGCGCCGGGTACAGGCCCGGAAGAAGAAGCAGCAGTACACGGTCGTCGCGGCCGCACTCGCCGTGGTGCTCGCCGCGGGCGCAGCCGCCTATGCCTCGATCGGCCTGTCCGACGGGGACACCAAGGCCAATGACTCCTCCGCGGGCGACAGCCAGTCCCCCAGTGCCACCCCGTCGAAGAGCGAGAGTCCCGAGCCGGCGATGTCGATCGACAAGACGGCGAAGTACTCGATGTCGCTCACGACGAACCAGGGCGAGATCAAGATCGCGATGGACGCGGCGAAGACCCCGCACACGGTGAACTCCTTCAAGTCCCTCGCGGACAAGGGCTACTTCAACGGCACGAAGTGCCACCGGCTGACCACGGAGGGCATCTTCGTGCTGCAGTGCGGCGACCCGAAGGGCGACGGGACGGGCGGCCCCGGCTACACGATCCCGGACGAGAATCTGACCGCGCTGGGCAAGGCGGGCGCCGACGGCACCGTGACGTTCCCGGCAGGGACGGTGGCGATGGCCAATACCGGCCAGCCGCACTCCGGCGGCAGTCAGTTCTTCCTCGTCTACAAGGAGACAAAGCTGCCGCCGAGCTACACACCGTTCGGAAAGATGGACGCCGCGGGCCTGGAGGTCGTGCAGGACGTGGCAAAGGCGGGCGTCACCGGCGGAGCGAAGGACGGGGCCCCGAAGACGGCTGTCACCATTGAGAAGGCGGCCGTCCCGAAGGTGTGAGCCGGGGAATTTCGGCCGCGCTGAGTGCGGACAGCCGGGCGGCCGGTCGCCTAGATTGGCGTTGTGCAGCGCGGGCCGGCTTCGCGCTGCGGCAGGACGGGCGAGGCCCGTCCAGGAAACTGTGGACGATGCCCGGGGGCGAACCCCTTCGCAGGCATCAGGTGGAGGAGGCGCTGTGAGCAGCGACCCGTGGGGCCGTGTCGACGAGACGGGCACCGTGTACGTGCGTACTGCCGATGGTGAAAAGGTCGTCGGATCGTGGCAGGCCGGCACTCCAGAGGAGGCGCTGGCCTACTTCGAGCGCAAGTACGAGGGCTTGGTGGTCGAGATCGGCCTCCTCGAGCGGCGGGTGAAGACCACCGATCTCTCGGCCAAGGACGCCCAGACCGCCATCGACCATCTGCGCCAGCAGGTGGACGAGCATCACGCCGTGGGTGATCTCGAGGCGCTGGGCAAGCGGCTCGACGCGCTCGTCGCGTCGGTCGAGAAGCGCCGCGAGGAGCGCAAGGTCCAGAAGGCGAAGCAGAACGACGAGGCGCGGCACGCCAAGGAGGCCCTGGTCAACGAGGCCGAGGAGCTGGCGCAGAGCGAGCAGTGGCGCGCGGCCGGCGAGCGGCTGCGGGCTCTGGTGGACACCTGGAAGGGCCTTCCGCGGCTCGACCGGAAGTCCGACGACGAGCTCTGGCACCGCTTCTCGCACGCCCGCTCGGCGTTCTCCAAGCGCCGCAAGGCGCACTTCGCCTCGCTGGACGCGCAGCGCGAGGAGGCCCGTAAGACCAAGGAGAAGCTGGTCATCGAGGCCGAGTCGCTCTCCGCCTCCACCGACTGGGGCGTCACGGCCGCCCGCTACCGCGAGCTGATGGCGGAGTGGAAGGCCGCGGGCCGTGCGCAGCGTGAGGCCGAGGACGATCTGTGGAACCGTTTCCGCGGCGCCCAGGACGTCTTCTTCGCCGCCCGCAGCGAGGTCTTCGCGGAGCGGGACGCCGAGCAGGGCGAGAACCTCAAGCTCAAGGAGGAGCTCGCCGCCGAGGCCGAGAAGCTGGTGCCGGTGACCGATCTGAAGGCCGCGCGTGCCGCCTTCCGGTCGATCAACGAGCGCTGGGAGGCCATCGGCCATGTGCCGCGGGACGCCCGTCCCAGGGTCGAGGGCCGGATGCACGCGGTGGAGCGGGCGCTGCAGGAGTCCGAGGAGAACGAGTGGCGCCGGACGAACCCGGAGGCGCGTGCGCGTGCCGCGGGTCTGACCGGTCAGCTGCAGGCGGCCGTGGACAAGCTGCGGGGCCAGATCGACGCGGCGCGCGCGGCGGGCAACAACGCGAAGGCCGACAAGCTCGCGAAGGAGCTCGAGGGCCGGCAGGCGCTGCTGGACCAGGCCCTGAAGGGCCTGGAGGAGTTCGGCGGCTAGCGCGCTGCCGCGGGCTCACACATAGGGCCTCCCGAACCGTCTGGTTCGGGAGGCCCTTTGTGCAGACTGGGGGCTCCGCCCTCAGACCCGCCCCCCTACGCCCTGCGGGCGTGGGGGACCCCCAGGTCCTCAAACGCCGGACGGGCTGGATTTGCTACGGGCGGCGCGCCGAGGTCACGCGGTACACGTCGTACACGCCCTCCACGCCCCGTACCGCCTTCAGTACGTGCCCGAGGTGCTTCGGGTCGCCCATCTCGAAGGTGAAGCGCGAGGTGGCCACCCGGTCGCGGGAGGTCTGGACGGCCGCCGAGAGGATGTTGACGTGCTGGTCCGACAGCACGCGCGTGACGTCCGAGAGCAGCCGCGAGCGGTCGAGCGCCTCGACCTGGATGGCGACCAGGAAGACCGAGGACTGGGTGGGGGCCCACTCGACCTCCAGGATGCGCTCGGGCTCCCGGGACAGTGACTCGACGTTGACACAGTCGCTGCGGTGCACCGATACACCGCTGCCGCGCGTGACGAAGCCGATGATGGGGTCCCCGGGGACGGGCGTACAGCAGCGGGCGAGCTTGACCCACACGTCCTCGACGCCCTTGACGACCACGCCCGGGTCGGCGCTGGAGCGGCGCTTGGAGCGGCCGCGCGAGGGCGGTGCGCTCTCGGCGATGTCCTCGTTGGCGGCCTCCTCGCCGCCGAGGGCCTGCACCAGCTTCTGTACGACGCCCTGCGCCGCGACATGGCCCTCGCCGATCGCCGCGTACAGGGACGAGATGTCGGGGTAGCGCATCTCGTGCGCGAGCGTGACCAGCGAGTCGCCGGTGAGGATGCGCTGGATCGGCAGGTTCTGTTTGCGCATGGCACGCGCGATGGCGTCCTTGCCCTGCTCGATCGCCTCCTCGCGGCGCTCCTTGGAGAACCACGCGCGGATCTTGTTGCGCGCCCGAGGGGACTTGACGAAGCCGAGCCAGTCGCGCGACGGGCCCGCGCCCTCGGCCTTGGAGGTGAAGACCTCCACCAGGTCGCCGTTGTCGAGGGTGGATTCGAGCGGCACCAGCCGCCCGTTGACCCGCGCTCCTATGGTGCGGTGGCCGACCTCCGTGTGGACCGCGTATGCGAAGTCGACGGGGGTGGCGCCCGCGGGCAGAGCTATGACGTCGCCCTTGGGCGTGAAGACGAAGACCTCGTTGCGGGAGAGGTCGAAGCGCAGCGACTCGAGGAACTCGCTGGGGTCCTCGGTCTCCTTCTGCCAGTCGAGCAGCTGGCGCAGCCACGCCATGTCATTGATGTGGTCGTCCTTGCCGGCCTTCTTCGGCACGTCGGTACGCACCTTGGAGGCGCCGGCGGAGGGCTCCTGCTTGTACTTCCAGTGCGCGGCGATGCCGTACTCGGCGCGGCGGTGCATGTCGAACGTGCGGATCTGCAGCTCGACCGGCTTGCCGTTGGGACCGATCACCGTCGTGTGCAGCGACTGGTACATGTTGAACTTGGGCATCGCGATGTAGTCCTTGAACCGGCCGGGGACCGGATTCCATCGCGCATGGACCGTGCCGAGTGCCGCGTAACAGTCGCGGACGGTGTCGACGAGGACACGGATGCCCACCAGGTCGTAGATCTCCGCGAAGTCACGGCCGCGGACGATCATCTTCTGGTAGACGCTGTAGTAGTGCTTCGGCCGTCCGGTGACGGTGGCCTTGATCCGGGCGGCGCGCAGATCGGACTGGACCTCGTCGGTCACTATGGCCAGGTACTCGTCGCGCTTGGGCGCCCGCTCGGCGACGAGCCGCACGATCTCGTCGTACATCTTGGGGTAGAGGATCGCGAAGGCGAGGTCCTCCAGCTCCCACTTGATGGTGTTCATGCCCAGCCGGTGCGCCAGCGGGGCGTAGATCTCAAGGGTCTCGCGGGCCTTCTTCTCCTGCTTCTCCCGCTTGAGATAGCGCATGGTGCGCATGTTGTGCAGCCGGTCGGCGAGCTTGATGACCAGGACGCGCGGGTCCTTGGCCATGGCGACGACCATCTTGCGTACGGTCTCGGCCTGCGCGGCCTCGCCGAACTTGACCTTGTCGAGCTTGGTGACGCCGTCGACGAGCAGCGCCACCTGGTCGCCGAAGTCGCGGCGCAGCGTGTCCAGGCCGTACTCGGTGTCCTCGACGGTGTCGTGCAGCAGTCCGGCCATCAGGGTCGCCGGGTCCATACCGAGCTCGGCGAGGATGGTCGTCACGGCGAGCGGGTGCGTGATGTACGGGTCGCCGCTCTTGCGCTTCTGACCGCGGTGCCAGCGCTCGGCGACCTGGTAGGCACGCTCGATCTGGCGCAGCGTGGAGGTCTCGATCTTGGGATCGTTGCTGCGCACTATCCGCAGCAGCGGCTCCAGGACGGGGTTGTACGGCGACGAGCGCTGGACACCGAGGCGGGCGAGGCGGGCGCGCACCCGGTTCGACGAGCCGCCGGTCCGGGGGACGGCAGCGGGCGTGGGCCGGGGAGCGTCCTGCGGCACCGGAGCCGGGGTGGTGGGCTTGAGGACGGAGGCGGCGGCCGCACCGTTCGCACTCCCCCGGCTCTCGGCCGGGGGGACCCCCGTCTCGCTACGCTCGGGCGCTGCCGACTTCGGCTTGTCGGCCTGCTTCTTCTCGGGCGTGACAGGGGCTGCCGCGGCCTTTTCGGCCTGCTGGTCGGGCTGCGCGGCGGCGGGACGGGCCTCGTCTGGCAAGAGCGCTCCTCGTGCGGTTCCGGGTCCCCCAGTCAGGTCCGGAGAGGCCATGGTATCGACCTCGCAGTTCCGGTGCTCATGAGGCTGCCGCTCCGGACATGACAGAAGAGGGCACCCGAAGCGCTTCGGGTGCCCTCTCGTCCCTTTGTGCCGTGGCCTCACGGCGGTGGGAAGCGGGTCGGCGGACGGGCCCTGTCCGCCGGTGCCGCGAGCCGGTCAGCCGACCGGCCGGTCCACCGCTACCGGGTCAGGGCCGGCGGCGGACTGTGTCACAGCCAGTTGAAGAGCGCGGCACCCTTGACCTGCATCTCCTTCTCGGCGAGGACGTTGCCCCACGGCACCTTGACCGCGCCGGCCTTGCCACAGCCGGCGTTGTACCAGGTCTTCTTGCCATGGGCGTTGAAGCCCTTGACCTTGACGCAGATGCTGCCGCCCCTGAAGACCTTCCAGGAGTAGCCCATCTTCATGCCCGGGCGCCCGAAGTGGCCGCAGCCGTCCTTGACGGTGGACCACTTCAGGGGGAGGCTGCCTGCCCTCTTCCACTCGGAACAGCCGCTCGCGGCGGACAGCGTCGTGGTGGTCACCACGGTGGTGCTCCGGCCGGCGCTCGCCTTGGTGGTCGTGGTGCTCGGGGCGGCGGTCGCCGGCGCGGTGCCCGCGGCGATGGCCGCGAGCGAGACGAGAGAGACTGCCCCCGTGGCGATCTTGCGTGAAATCGTCATCAGAATCCTTCGGTTGGGATGCCGTGGTCAGTGGCATCGCCAAGATCCAAGCAGAGCGTGGGACGACGGACCAAGGGACCTGAGGATCATTTGAGCTTTGTGATCATCACCGGACAGCGCGAAGGGCGCCCCGGGAAGATCCCGGGGCGCCCTTCGTCGATCTGACCATGGGGTCAGAGCGTGATCAGAGCCTCCAGCGGAGCCCCTCGCAGGGCAGGCTCCAAACGGGCACGGCCGCCGAGGAAGCCGAGCTCCATCAGGACGCAGACGCCGGCGACGTCGGCTCCGGCGCGACGGATCAGCTCGACCGAGGCCTCCGCGGTGCCGCCGGTGGCCAGCACGTCGTCGATGACGATGACGCGGTCGCCCGCCCCCAGGTCCTCTGCGTGCACCTCGATCTCCGCGCTGCCGTACTCCAGCTCGTACGCCTGCGAGAGCGTCGCTCCGGGGAGCTTGCCCGCCTTGCGTACGGGGATGAAGCCGAGCCCGGCCCGGACGGCTACGGGTGCGCCCAGGATGAAGCCGCGCGCCTCCAGTCCGACGACCTTCGTGGCCTCGTGACGCGCACAGAGCCCGGCGAGCACGTCGGTGAGGTGCGTGAAGGCCTCCGGGTCCGCGAGCAGGGGCGTGATGTCCTTGAACATCACCCCCGGCTTCGGATAGTCGGCGACATCACGGATGCGGCTGAGCAGCAGTTCCCGGGTGGTGGTGGTCACCGGCGCCTGCCCGAAGGACGGCCTCGGCCCCGGCCACGCGGGCCGACGACGGCGCCGGCCGGCGCGGCGTCCTCGGCGACGTCGTCGTGCGGCTCACCGGACTCGTCCGCCGACTCGCCCTTGGCGGCCGCGGCCGCGCGCTTGGCGAGCACCCGCTTCTTCAGCGCCTTCATCTGCGGCTCGCGCTCCTTGAGATCGGCGACGAGCGGCGTGGCGATGAAGATCGAGGAGTACGCGCCGGCCGCGAGGCCGACGAACAGCGACAGCGAGATGTCGTTGAGCATGCCCGCGCCAAGGACGCCGCCACCGATGAAGAGCAGACCGGCGACCGGCAGCAGCGCGACGACGGTGGTGTTGATGGAACGCACCAGCGTGCCGTTGAGGCTGCGGTTGGCGATCTCGCTGTAGGTGTAGCGGGTCTGCTTGGTGATGCCCTTCGAGCCCTCCTTGAGACCGTCGAAGACGACGACGGTGTCGTAGAGGGAGTAACCGAGGATGGTCAGCAGACCGATCACGGTGCCCGGCGTGACCTCGAAGCCGACCAGTGCGTACACACCGATGGTGATCGTGAGGTCGTGGATCAGCGCGACCAGGGCGGCGATGGCCATCCGCCACTCGAAGGCGATCGCGAGATAGATCACCACCAGGAGCATGAAGACCGCGAGACCGGTCCATGCCTTGTTGGCGATCTGCTCACCCCAGCTGGGGCCGACGATCTCGGCGTTCATCTTCTCTACCGGGATGTCCAGCTTGTCGGCGAGGGTCTTGTTGACCGTGTTCGCCTTGGCCTGGTCGAGCTCGCTGACCTGGATCCGCAGGCTGCCGTTGCCGAGCTTCTGGACGATCGCCACATGGCCCGACGCCTCTTCGGCGTACGCCTCGGCCTTGCTGACCGAGACGCTGGTGCTCGGGGTGTTGAAGACGGCGCCGCCCTTGAACTCGATACCGAGGTTGAGGCCCCGCACCGCCAGGCCGACGATCGCCGTGATGGTGATCAGGATCGAGATCCCGTACCAGATCTTCCGCTTGGCAACGAAGTCGTAGCCGACCTCGCCGCGGTAGAGACGGGCGCCGAGAGTGCCAAGTCGCGACATCTCACGCCTCCTTCGGGTCGGTGGGGGCGGAGGAGACGCGGCGGGAGCGGCGCAGTGGGGGCTTGGCGCCGAGCCGCTTCGGGTCGAGGCCGGACCACGGGTGACCGTCCGCGAAGAACTTCCTGCGAGCCAGCAGCGTCATGATCGGCTTGGTGAAGAGGAAGACCACCACCACGTCGAGCACGGTGGTCAGACCGAGGGTGAACGCGAAGCCCTGGACCTTGCCGACGGTGACGATGAACAGCACCGCGGCGGCCAGGAACGACACGAAGTCGGAGACCAGGATGGTGCGCCGGGCGCGCGGCCAGGCGCGCTCGACGGCCGGACGGAGCGTACGGCCCTCACGGATCTCGTCGCGGATTCTCTCGAAGTACACGATGAACGAGTCCGCGGTGATGCCGATCGCGACAATCGCACCACACACCGCGGGCAGGTTCAGCGCGAAGCCGATGCCCGGGCCGAGCAGAGCCATGATCGTGTACGTCAGGATCGCGGAGACGATGAGGCTGAGGATCGCGACCAGCGCCAGGCCGCGGTAGTAGGCCACCAGATAGATGATGACCAGCGCGAGGCCGATCGCACCCGCGATGAGGCCCGCCTTGAGCTGCTCGCCGCCGAGGGCGGCGGTGACGGTGGTGACGCTCTGCTCCTCGAAGGAGAGCGGCAGCGCGCCGTACGACAGGATGTTGCCCAGGTCCTGGGCGGACTGCTGGGTGAAGCTGCCGGAGATCTCGGCGTTCGCGCTCAGGGTCGTGCGCACCGAGGGCGCCGAGACAACCTCGCCGTCGAGCACGATGGCGAACTGGTTCATCGGCGGCTGCTGCTGCGACAGCCGGGAGGTGATCTTCTCGAACTTCTTGGAACCACCGCTGGTGAAGTCCATCTGCACGATCCACTGACCGGTCCGCTGGTCGATGGTCGCCTTGGCGTCGTCGACGTCCTTGCCGTTGACCTCCGCCGGGCCCAGAACGTACTTCTCCCACTGGCCCGCGGAGTCCTTGCCACAGGCGACGGCCGGGTCGCTGGGCTTGACGTTCTCGCCGGCCGCGACGCGGGCCGTCTTGCTCGTGCAGTTCAGCGCCAGGAACTGCTTCTGGAGCTTGTCGGCGGCCGCGGTGCCACCGGAGGCGGACGGGTCCGGCTTCGGGGTCGTGGAGGGCTTGCCCGACGCGGAGCCCGACGGCGTCGGCGTGGGGGCCTTCAGGGCGTCGCTCACCGCGCGGCCCTGCGTGGTCGGAGTCGCCGTGGGCTTGCCGGACGACGCCGGGTCGGCCGTCTGCTTGTCCTTCGCCTTGTCCTTGCCCTTGCCGGAGGCCGAGGCGCTCGGGGTGGGCTGCGGGGAGGTGGGGGTGCCCGCCGCGACGGTCAGAACCGGCCGGAAGTAGAGCTGGGCGGTGGTGCCGACCTGCTCACGGGCCTGCTGAGAATTCGTCCCCTTGGGGATGTTGACGATGATGTTCTCTTTGCCCTGAGTCTGGACCTCGGCCTCGGAGACACCCAGACCATTGACACGGCGCTCGATGATGCTGACCGCGGTGTTCATGTTGGTCTCGTTGACGGCGTCCGGCTTGCCGGGCTCGCTCTTGGCCTTGAGCGTGATGGTCGTACCGCCCGCCAGATCGATACCCAGACGCGGCGTGAGCTGTCCCGCCCAGAACATCCCGCCCGTGAGCGCGATCATGGCGATCAGGATCAGACCCAGGGCGCGCCCCGGCCTGCCCTGAGCCCCCGCGGGCCTTCGGCCCCTGTTCGGTGCTGCCACCTTCTCGTTTCTCCCTGTCCAACCGCCCCGCGCCGGGTGTGCGCAAGGGCGGCCACGAAGTGTTGTGGGGACCTGCCCCCGCAGAAGTCAACACGACCGGGGGACCGCCGGGCACCTATGGGCGCCGCTGCGGTCCCCGATCATGGCTACTTCGCGTCGGTCTCGCCGTTGGCCTTGCCGTCCTTGGGCTCCGCGTCGTCGTCCTTCGCCTCGGCCTCGTCGTCCTTGGTGTCCGCGACGTCGGCCTCGGGCTTCTTGCCCAGGTCGATCTTGGCGTCGTCCGCGGAGTCGGAGTCGGAGTCGGTGGCCTCGGTCGTGGCCTCGGTCAGCGAGGAAGCGTCGTCCGGCACGATGTCACCGTCGACCTTGAGGTCGCTGTCGCCGTGCACGATGCGGTTGTATTCGGCGTCGTCGAGCACCGCGCCGATGGAGTTCTTCGCGTAAACCGCGTGGACGCCGGGGGCAACCTCAAGGAGGACCGTGTCGTCGTGAAGCTCCTTGACGGTGGCGTACATGCCCCCGATCGTCCGGACGCCCGTGCCGGGCTGCATCTGGTTACGCATCTGCACGGCCTGCTGCTGCTTCTTCTTGGCCGACCGGGTCATCAGGAACATGGCCCCGATGAGCACAATGAAGGGGAGGAGGGTCACGAGACTCACGGGACGGAACTTCCTTCGCACGACCGCGCTGAAGAGGCGGCCTTATCTACGGGGGTGGGCTGCCGACCTGGAAGGGCGGCATCGGCGGAGTCTAAGCGAGTCCGCATCAATGGAACAACGCCCAGCATCCCACCGAGGTTCCGGGCCCGGCGAGTACCCGCGCCGTCACGCCCCGAACAGGCCCTGTTGTCCGCTTGCGCCCGGGGCCTGCTGCGGTGGTACGAGTCCGAGGTGGGCCCAGGCGGCCGGGGTGGCGACCCGCCCGCGCGGGGTACGGGCCAGTAGCCCCTCCCGCACCAGGAAGGGCTCGGCCACCTCCTCGACCGTCTCGCGCTCCTCCCCCACGGCCACCGCCAGGGTGGACAGGCCCACCGGGCCGCCGCCGAACAGCTTGAGCAGCGCCTGGAGCACGGCACGGTCCAAGCGGTCAAGGCCGCGGGCGTCCACCTCGTACACCTTCAGGGCGGCGGCTGCCACCTCGCGGGTGATCAGGCCGTCCACCTTGACCTGCGCGTAGTCGCGGACGCGGCGCAGCAGCCGGTTGGCGATACGGGGTGTCCCGCGGGAGCGGCCGGCGATCTCGGCGGCGCCGTCGGCCTCTATCTCGACGTCGAGGAGCTGGGCGGAGCGGTGGATGACGCGTTCCAGCTCGGCGGGGTCGTAGAACTCCATGTGCGCGGTGAAGCCGAAGCGGTCGCGCAGCGGGGGCGGCAGCAATCCGGCCCGGGTGGTGGCGCCGACCAGCGTGAACGGAGGCAGTTCGAGGGGGATGGCGGTGGCGCCGGGGCCCTTGCCGACGATCACGTCGACCCGGAAGTCCTCCATGGCCATGTACAGCATTTCTTCGGCGGGCCGGGACATCCGGTGGATCTCGTCCAGGAAGAGAACCTCGCCCTCCTGGAGGGAGGAAAGGATCGCGGCCAGATCGCCGGCGTGCTGGATGGCGGGGCCCGAGGTGATCCGGATCGGGGCCTTCATCTCGGCCGCGATGATCATGGAGAGGGTGGTCTTGCCCAGGCCGGGGGCGCCGGAGAGCAGGACATGATCGGCGGTGGCACCCCGCGCGAGCGCCGCTTTCAGGACGAGGTCCAGCTGCTCGCGGACGCGTTCCTGGCCGACGAACTCCTCCAGCGACTTCGGCCGCAGCGCCGCCTCGACGGCCTGGTCCTCGCCGTCGGCGGACGCGCCGACGAGTCGGTCGGCTGCGGGGTCGTCGGTCGTGGGTGCGGTGTCGTCCCAGTTCACAGTGGATTGCCTCGCGGGTTCGGCGGGTTTCGGCGGATCAGGTGCTGCGGGGTCAGCGGGTGCGGTTCAGGGTCTGGAGGGCAGCCTTCAGCAGCCGGCCCACATTCGGGGCGCCGCCCGCAGCCTCGGCCTGGGGGGCGACCGCGCCGACCGCCTCGTCGGCCTCGCGAGTGGCGTAGCCGAGGCCGATCAGTGCCGCGTGCAGCTGGTCCCGCCAGGATGCGGAGACCGCGGTACCGATGCCCTGTCTGCCGATATGTGCGCCGACCGGCTCGCCGAGTCGGTCCTTCAGCTCCAGAAGCAGCTTCTGCGCACCCTTCTTGCCGATGCCGGGCACCGCGGTCAGCGCCTTCTCGTCGCCGGTGGCGACGGCGATGCGCAGCGCGTCCGGCGCATGGACCGCGAGCATCGCCTGAGCGAGCCGCGGGCCGACGCCGCTCGCGGTCTGCAGCAGCTCGAAGATCTGTCGCTCGTCGTCGTCGGCGAAGCCGTACAGGGTCAGCGAGTCCTCCCGCACCACCAACGAGGTGGCGAGCCGGGCCTCCTGACCGATCCTCAGCTCCGACAGCGTGTTCGGCGTGCACTGGACGGCCATGCCGACACCGCCGACCTCGATGACGGCGGTGGTGGGGGCGAGGGCGGCGACCGGGCCGCTCACAAAGGCGATCATGACGTGCGGCCTTTCGCTGCATGCAGGGCGACGGCCTGCTGGAGCCTGTTCTGGGCGGGGGCCCGCCAGATATGACAGATGGCGAGCGCGAGGGCGTCCGCCGCGTCCGCGGGCTTGGGCGGCGCGTCGAGCCGCAGCAGCCTCGTCACCATCGCCCCGACCTGGGCCTTGTCGGCCCGGCCGCTGCCGGTGACCGAGGCCTTGACCTCGCTGGGGGTGTGCAGGGCGACGGGGATGCCGCGGCGGGTCGCGCACAGCATGGCGATGGCACTGGCCTGTGCGGTGCCCATGACCGTACGGACATTGTGCTGGCTGAACACCCGCTCCACGGCGACGAATTGGGGCCGGTGCTCGTCCAGCCACTGCTCGATGCCCTGCTCGATGGCGACGAGCCGGCTGCCGAGTTCCGCGTCGGCCGGAGTGCGTACGACTCCTGCGCCGAGCATTGTCAGAGGGCGGCCGGCGACGCCTTCGACCACGCCGACGCCGCATCGGGTAAGCCCCGGGTCCACCCCCAGCACGCGCACGCCCACCCCTCCTTCGTTCATCTGTTTGTGCAGGCTATCGGCTCCCACTGACAACGGCCGACAACGCGACGGGCCGACGGGGTGTGTCCCCGTCGGCCCGTCGTAGGAAGCCGGTTCAGCAGCCGGACCGGAAGAACCGGATCAGGCGTCGACCTTCTCCATGACCTCGTCCGAGACGTCGAAGTTGGCGAAGACGTTCTGCACGTCGTCGCTGTCCTCGAGCGCGTCGATCAGCTTGAAGATCTTGCGCGCGCCCTCTTCCTCCAGCTCGACCTGCATGGTCGGCACGAAGTTGGCCTCGGCCGAGTCGTAGTCGATGCCGGCCTCCTGGAGCGCGGTGCGCACCGCGACCAGGTCGGTGGCCTCGCTGAGCACCTCGAAGGACTCACCGAGGTCGTTGACCTCCTCGGCGCCCGCGTCCAGGACCGCGCCCAGGACGTCGTCCTCGTTCAGCTCACCCTTGGGGACGATCACCACGCCCTTGCGGTTGAAGAGGTACGAGACGGAGCCCGGGTCGGCCATCGAGCCGCCGTTGCGGGTCATCGCGACACGTACGTCGGAGGCCGCGCGGTTGCGGTTGTCGGTGAGGCACTCGATGAGCACCGCGACGCCGTTCGGGCCGTAGCCCTCGTACATGATCGTCTCGTAGTCGGCGCCGCCCGCCTCGAGACCGGCGCCGCGCTTGACCGCGGAGTCGATGTTCTTGTTCGGGACCGAGCTCTTCTTCGCCTTCTGAATGGCGTCGAAGAGGGTCGGGTTACCGTCCACATCCGCGCCGCCGGTCCGGGCCGCGACCTCGATGTTCTTGATCAGCTTCGCGAAGAGCTTGCCGCGCTTGGCGTCGATCACGGCCTTCTTGTGCTTCGTCGTAGCCCATTTAGAGTGGCCGGACATCTGCCTGTCTCCTTCGCGTAACCCATTCCTGCTGCGTTCGCCAGAGATCCTACCGGGATGAGGTCACCCGGCCGCGCGCACCATGTCCACAAAGAGGCCGTGCATCCGGTGATCGCCGGTGAGTTCGGGGTGGAACGAGGTGGCGAGGGCGTTGCCCTGCCGTACTGCGACGATGTGGCCGTCGTGCTCGGCGAGCACCTCGACCTGAGCGCCGACCGACTCCACCCAGGGGGCGCGGATGAAGACACCCTCGACCGGCCCTTCGGTCACGCCGTTGACCTCCACGGCGGCCTCGAAGGACTCGTTCTGCCGGCCGAAGGCATTGCGGCGGACGATCATGTCGATGCCGCCGAACGTCTCCTGGCCCGAGCGCGGGTCGAGGATCTTGTCGGCGAGCATGATCAGGCCGGCGCAGGTGCCGTAGACGGGCAGTCCCGCGGCGATCCGCTCGCGCAGCGGCTGCATCATGTCGAACAGCACCGCGAGCTTGGACATGGTGGTGGACTCGCCGCCGGGGATCACCAGGCCGTCGACCTCGGCGAGCTCGTCGGGGCGCCTCACCGGCCTGGCCACGGCGTCGGCCGCGGCCAGGGCGATCAGGTGCTCCCGTACGTCGCCCTGGAGGGCCAGGACGCCTATGACGGGAGTGGTCATTACCAGCCTCGGTTCGCGTAGCGCTCGGTCTCGGGGAGCGTGTCGCAGTTGATGCCGACCATGGCCTCGCCGAGGTTGCGGGAGGCGTCCGCGATGATCTTGGGGTCGTCGTAGAAGGTGGTGGCCTTCACGATGGCCGCGGCGCGCTTGGCGGGGTCGCCCGACTTGAAGATGCCGGAGCCGACGAAGACCCCCTCGGCGCCGAGCTGGCGCATGAGCGCGGCGTCGGCGGGGGTGGCCACACCACCGGCGGAGAACAGCACGACCGGCAGCTTGCCGAGCTCGGAGACCTCCTTGACCAGCTCGTACGGGGCGCGGAGCTCCTTGGCGGCGGCGTACAGCTCGTTGTTGTCGAAGCCGCGCAGCTTGGCGATCTCGTTCTTGATCTGGCGCAGGTGGCGGACGGCCTCGACGACGTTGCCGGTGCCCGCCTCGCCCTTCGAGCGGATCATGGCCGCGCCCTCGGCGATACGGCGCAGGGCCTCACCCAGGTTGGTGGCGCCACAGACGAAGGGGGTCGTGAACGCCCACTTGTCGCTGTGGTTGACCTCGTCGGCCGGGGTCAGCACCTCGGACTCGTCGATGTAGTCGACACCGAGGGACTGCAGGACCTGGGCCTCGACGAAGTGGCCGATGCGGGACTTGGCCATGACCGGGATGGAAACGGCCTCGATGATCTCTTCGATCATGTTCGGGTCGGACATCCGGGCCACGCCGCCGTCCTTGCGGATGTCGGCCGGGACCCGCTCCAGGGCCATGACCGCGACAGCGCCGGCGTCCTCGGCTATCTTCGCCTGCTCGGCGTTGACCACGTCCATGATCACGCCGCCCTTGAGCTGCTCGGCCATGCCGCGCTTCACGCGCGCGGTGCCGGTCTCAGGGGACAGCGGGGTGGTGGGGAGCGTGCTGGACACGGATGGACCTCACTCGAAGAAGACGTTGTGTTGCCACCGCATGGAACATGAGTGGACCAGTCCACAGCAAGGGCCAATGAACAGCCGGTGGATCGTTTTGGCCCGCTTGGGCCCTCCTAGGTTCCGGGGCGGTCGGCCAGCGCGGCCGGCGGCTCGTCGTCCATCTCGAAGGCCAGCGGGAACGGGGCGTGCCCGGCCAGCCGGAACCAGCGGACCTTGCGGTGGCGGCGCAGTGCCCGCGCCGCACGCACAGCGTCGTTGTGGAAGCGGCGGGCCATCGGGACCCGGCGCACGGCCTGCGCGAGTTCGCCCGCGGCGTCCTCGCCGCCCGGGACCTCGCGTACAGCCTCGACCTGCGCGGCCTCGCCGAACACGGCCCGCAGCGCCGCGCTGAGCTCGCTCTCCGCGACTTCGCGGTGCTCCTCCTCCGCCTGCCGCGCGGCGTGCGCGGCCTCGTACAGCACGATCGAGGCGGCCGGATCGAGCACGCCGGAGGTGGCGAGTTCCTGGGTGACCGAGGCGCGGCGCAGGAGTTGGGCGTCGAGGGCGGCACGGGCGGCGTCGATGCGCGAGTGCAGCCGGTCGAGGCGGCCGGCGGTCCAGCTCAGATACAGGCCGATCGCGATGAGGGCGACGGCGATCCAGATGAGGGTTACGGTCACGGGCGGCAAGGCTACCGGTGCGCCTGCGGCGGGCTTTGCCCCCACCCCGCCCTCTCCCTACGGCCTGGCGGCCGTAGGGAGAGGGCGGGGTGGGGAAAAATCAGTCCCGCGCCAGGCCGAACCTCGAGCGGAAGCCCGGCCTCTCGTCCGCCGCCACCGACGCCGCGCCGTCCGTCACCGTCTCGTACACCGACAGAATGTCCGCCCCCACCGTCGCCCAGTCGAAGCGGCGCACATGCGCGCTGCCCCGCGCCCGCAGCTCCGCACGCCGCTCCGGGTCGCCCAGCAGCCGTACCGCCGCCGATGCCAGCGCGTCCGCGTCCTCGTTCGCGAACAACTCGCCCGCCGCGCCCTGGTCCAGGACCTGCGCAAACGCGTCCAGGTCCGAAGCGAGCACCGGCGCGCCCGCCGACATCGCCTCGACGAGGATGATGCCGAAGCTCTCGCCCCCGGTGTTGGGCGCGACGTACACATCCACGCTGCGCAGCAGCCGCGCCTTGTCCTCGTCGCTGACCATCCCGAGGAACTCGACCCGCTCGCGCATCTCGACGGGCAGGGAAGCTACCGCCTCCTCCTCGTCCCCTCGCCCCGCCACCAGCAGCCGTACCTCAGGGCAGGCCGCGACGATCTTCGGGAACGCCGCCATCAGCACCGGCAGGCCCTTGCGGGGCTCGTCGATGCGCCCTATGAAGCCGATCGTGTTGCCCTGCCACTCCGCCTTCGGCTCGGCCTTGTCGAAGAAGCCGACATCGACGCCGTTCGGGATGACGACGGCGTCACCGCCGAGATGCTCGACGAGCGTGCGGCGGGCGTACTCGCTCACCGCGATCCGCGCGCTGATCTTCTCCA
Source organism: Streptomyces sp. NPDC019890 (assembly GCF_044903445.1). Lineage (NCBI taxonomy): Bacteria > Bacillati > Actinomycetota > Actinomycetes > Kitasatosporales > Streptomycetaceae > Streptomyces > Streptomyces sp. NPDC019890. Next base: position 152,033 of record NZ_JBJDQK010000009.1, read on the forward strand.
GCGCGGGCTGCAGGATCGGGTACGCCGCGATCATGGCGCGCGAGCGCGGGTTGGAGGTGTGGAACGTCGCGACGATCGGACCCTGCGCGGCCCAGCAGCTCAGCAGCCCCAGCGACGGCGAGGCCGGCTCATGGATGTGGATCACGTCGAAGGTGCCGTCGTGCAGCCAGCGCCGCACCCGCGCGGCCGACAGGAAACCGAAGTTCAGCCGGGCGACCGAGCCGTTGTACGGGACGGGAACGGCCCGCCCGGCCGAGACGACGTACGGCGGCAGCGGAGTCTCGTCGTCGGCCGGCGCCAGTACCGAGACCTCGTGCCCGAGCCGGATCAGATGCTCCGCCAGGTCCCTGATATGGAATTGGACGCCGCCCGGCACGTCCCACGAGTACGGGCAGACGATGCCGATCCTCACGTCTGTTCCCCCTGCTCCCCCCGCGGCTCAAGATCCGCGAGCCACAGCCGCTGCAGCATGTGCCAGTCCTCCGGGTGTTCGGCGATTCCCGTGGCGTAGGCATCGGCCAGCGCCTGTGTCATGGAGGACGTCTTGTCGGCCCGGGTACCTGTCTCGGGTACCTGGACGGGCGGGTGGATCTGCCCCTGCATGAACGGTTCCGCGCCGTACCAGAGCGTCACCGGCAGCAGCAGCGCGCCGGTCTGCTGAGCCAGCAGCGCGGGACCGGCCGGCATCCGCGCCGTCTCCCCGAAGTACTTCACCTCCACGCCGGAGGCCGACAGATCACGGTCGGCGACCAGACAGACCAGACCGCCGGAGCGCAGCCGCCGGGCCAGCGTGCCGAAGGCCTCGCCGCCCGAGTGCGGCAGCACCTCCATGCCCAGGCTCTCGCGGTAGGCCACGAAGCGGTCGTAGAGCGTCTCGGGCTTGAGCCGCTCGGCGACCGTGGTGAAGGGAATGCCCAGGGTCCTGGTGACCCACACTCCGGCAAGGTCCCAGTTCGCCAGGTGCGGCAGCGCGAGAATCACACCGCGACCCGAAGCCAGTCCGTCCTTCAGGTGGTGCACGTCCTTGATCTCCACGCTGTTCTCGACGCGCTCGGCACTCCACGTGGGCAGCCGGAAGGACTCCATCCAGTACCGCATGTACGAGCGCATGCCGGCCTTGGACAGCTCGGCGAGGCGCTCGGGGCCGGCGTCGGGCACCACCCTGGCGAGGTTGGACTCCAGCCGCAGCACGCTCTTGCCCCGCCGCTTCCACGCGATGTCCGCGATGGTCCGGCCGAGCGCGGCGGCCGCCGGCTCGGGCAGCTTCTTGACCGTGCTCCAGCCCAGCCCGTACAGCGCGTCGGTCACCCGGTCCCGCATCACGTCGCCTCAGCCTCGTTCCCCTGCCCCGCGGCGGCATCCGCCTCGGCGGCCTCCCGCCGTACCGTCACGACCCGCTGCCCCAGTGTCACCGCGCTGCCGACGGCGACGATCCACAGTGCAATCGGGAGCAGGATGTCGATACCCGGCACCCCGAACGCGTGCAGTCCGGCGAGCCCGGCGGCGACCAGCGAGATCACCAGTCGCTCCGCCCGCTCGACCAGACCGTTGACCGCTACCGGCAGCCCGATCGCCTCACCACGTGCCTTGGTGTACGAGACGACCTGTCCGCTTGCCAGACAGAAGATGGCGACGGCACACAACACATTGTCGTCCCCCTGGCCCGCGTACCAGAGCGCGAAGCCGCCGAAGATGGCGCCGTCTGCGACCCGGTCGAGTGTGGAGTCGAGAAATGCCCCCCAGCGGCTCGAAATCCCCGCCTGCCGCGCCATGTTTCCGTCGACGAGGTCGGAAAAGACGAACAGCGTGATGACGATCGTCCCCCAGAAGAACTCTCCTCGGGGGAAGAAGACCAGCGCACCCGCCATCACTCCGGCCGTGCCGATAAGGGTGACCGCGTCGGGGCTCACCCCACGGCGGAGCAGAAATGCGGCGAACGGTGTGAGGACACGCGTAAAGAATGCACGCGCGTACTTGTTCAGCATGGCCTTCCCGAGGGTCGGTGGGCCGCATGGCCCCATGGCCACCGGCTGGCCCATCGTAGCCAGGCCCGACGCGCTCTACCGACGGGTACCCGCCTCCCGTGGTCGCGTACGACGTATGGACGCACCGTGACGAGAGTGGAAAGCTCGAAAGACCACCGCGGGCATCGCCGGAGCTGCCCCGGATGCCTCCGGGACTCCCTCATGCTCCCCGCGCCCGCGGCTCCCTCTCCTCACCGGGCAATCGATCGGGAGGCAAGAATCATGGGCGACAAGGCGAATGCACACCCCGGAGCCGCCGGCAGGGCTACTACGGCCGACCAGCCGTCATCCGTACGGAACGTGGTGCTGGTCGGCCACAGCGGTTCGGGAAAGACGACATTGATCGAGGCGCTCGCGCTCACGGCGGGAGCCGTCAACCGGGCGGGCCGCGTCGAGGACGGTGCGACAGTCTCCGACTACGACGAGATCGAGCACCGGCAGCAACGTTCCGTCCAGCTGTCCCTGGTCCCCGTCGAATGGGGCGGGTACAAGATCAATCTGCTGGACACCCCCGGATACGCCGACTTCGTCGGGGAGCTCAGGGCCGGTCTGCGAGCCGCGGACGCGGCCCTTTTCGTTGTCTCGGCAGCGCAGGAGGCCGACGCCGTCGCGGGCGCGACCCGCATGGTGTGGGAGGAGTGCGCGGCGGTCGGCATGCCGCGCGCCATCGTGGTCACGCATCTGGAGACCGCGCGCACCGACTTCGAGGAGCTGACCCGGGTCTGCGGGAACATCTTCGGCGGAGACGACCCAGACGCCGTGCTGCCGCTGTATCTGCCGCAGTACGGTGCGCAGCATCCCGACGGCCACGCGCCGGTCACCGGCCTGGTCGGGCTGCTCAGCCAGAAGATCTTCGACTACTCGTCGGGCGAGCGGAAGGAGACCCCGCCCGACCCGGACCAGGCGCCGCTGATCGAGGAGGCCCGCAACCGGCTGATCGAGGGGATCATCGCCGAAAGCGAGGACGAGACCCTGATGGACCGCTATCTCAGCGGTGCGGAGATCGATCTCAAGACACTGATCGGGGATCTGGAGAAGGCCGTCGCGCGCGGCACCTTCCATCCGGTGCTGGCTGCCGCCCCCGCGCCCGAGGGCGCCAAGCAGGGGCTCGGCACGGTCGAACTGCTGGAGCTGATCACCGGCGGCTTCCCGACCCCGCTGGAGCCCGCCGCCCCGGCCGTCACCACGCCGCAGGGCGCAGCGCGCCCGCAGATCAGCTGCGACCCCGACGGTCCGCTGGTGGCCGAGGTGGTCAAGACCGCCTCCGACCCCTATGTGGGCCGGATCTCGCTCGTACGTGTCTTCTCCGGCACCCTGCGCCCCGACGAGACAGTGCATGTCTCGGGGCACGGACTCGCCGACCGCGGGCACGAGGACCATGACGTCGACGAGCGGATCGGCGCGCTGTCCGCACCCTTCGGCAAGCAGCAGCGGCCACTGGGCCAGGTCATCGCGGGAGACCTCGCCTGTGTCGCCAAGCTGGCCCGCGCCGAGACCGGGGACACGCTCTCGGCCAAGGACAACCCGCTGCTCATGGAGCCCTGGACGATGCCCGATCCGCTGCTGCCACTGGCCATCCAGGCGCACAGCAAGGCGGACGAGGACAAGCTCTCCCAGGGGCTTTCGCGGCTGGTCGCCGAGGATCCGACGATGCGTCTCGAACAGAACCAGGCGACACATCAGGTGGTGCTCTGGTGCCTGGGCGAGGCACATGCGGACGTCGCGCTGGAGCGGCTGCGCAACCGCTACGGCGTCCAGGTCGACGTCGTACCCCACAAGGTGTCGCTGCGGGAGACCTTCGGCGAGAAATCGGCCGGGCGCGGACGACATGTGAAGCAGTCGGGCGGACACGGCCAGTACGCGATCTGTGAGATCGAGGTCGATCCGCTGCCGCCGGGGTCCGGGCTCGAGTTCGTCGACAAGGTGGTCGGCGGCGCGGTGCCGCGGCAGTTCATCCCCTCCGTGGAGAAGGGGGTGCGCGCCCAGGCGGCGCGTGGCGTCGCGGCCGGGTACCCGCTCGTCGACGTACGCGTCACGCTGCTCGACGGCAAGGCGCACTCGGTGGACTCCTCCGACGCGGCCTTCCAGACCGCGGGCGCGCTGGCGCTGCGCGAGGCGGCGGCCGACACACGCATCCATCTGCTGGAGCCGGTGGCCGAGATACAGGTCCTGGTTTCGGACGAATATGTGGGGCCGGTGATGAGCGATCTGTCCGGACGGCGTGGCCGCGTGGTCGGCACCGAGCAGGCGGGCGGGTCCCGCACGCTCGTACGGGCCGAGGTGCCGGAGATCGAGATCGGGCGCTATGCCGTCGATCTTCGGTCGATCTCGCACGGCACGGGGCAGTTCAGCCGGTCGTACGCCCGGCACGAGGCGATGCCTCCGCAGGTCGCCGACAAGGTCCGCGAACGGGCGGAGAACGGCTCGTAGTTGACGGTACGTCGATGATGCCGCCCGCCCGATCGCCGCGCGGCGGGCGGCATCGCGTGCTCGACCGACGGGGGCAGTGGGCGGCATTGCTTTCTCGTCTGACGTGGGCGGTGCACCCCCGATAGGCTGTGGTGCCCAGCTCAGAAGGTGTGCGGGGCGCGGTAGTTGGGAACAGGCCGCAGTGCGGAAGCTTGCGGCGATGGGGGCGGTAGTGGCGAACGACGGTTTCGATTTCACTCCGGGGGCACAGGTCCCGCTCCAGGGCTCGGCGGGACAGACGGCGGCGACGCATGCGCTCGCCTCCGCCGCGTACCGCGACAGCCCGGTCGGCGAACTGCTCAAGGCCAACAGCGAGTGGCACACGTCCGAGGTGAAACCGGGCAAGTTCTCGCTGTTCGAGCCCAATATGGGCGAGGCCTTCTCGCGGGCCGTCCAGGTGCGGATGCTCGGCGGTGCCCGTAAAGCGCTGATCCAGTCCTTCGGCACCGAGCCGCAGGCGGTGGTCGAGCACTGCCTGGCGGCGACCCGGATCCGCAAGGAACGCGACACCCGGCTCACCGCCGTGATGGCGATATTCGGGCTGCTGTTCCTGCCCGGACTGCTGCTGTGGATGGGGGTCTTCCAGCTCCGCCGGACGATAGCGGGCGCACAGAACAAGCGCGCCGGAGCCCTCGGCACACTGCTGCTGATCGCCATCGGCGTACTGGCCGTGATCTTCCTGGTCCGGCTGCCGTTCGGTGGTCTCTGGGCGTACTACGTACGGGGCATGATCGTCGCCCCGGTCGTCGGCTGGCTGCTGGCCAAGCGGATCTGCGAGAGCACGGCAAAGGACATGCGCGCCCGCTGGGACAACCTGCTGGCAGGCGGCGGCATCGGCGCCAAGGTCCCCGAGGCGGTGCCCGGCCACCCCAACGAGACCGCGCGCGAGCAGCTGCGCCAGGGGCTTCAGAAGCTCACCGCCGAGCAGCAGTCCAACGCCGTCTTCTACGCCGGCCCCAAGGGGATACTCGGGATGGGCACCCGCTGGGGCAGCTGGCAGATGGCCGAGGAGCTGACCTCCAAGGAGCAGGGCAAGGAGATCAACCAGTTCCGCAGCTGGGACGTGATACGGGCGGTCCACGACAAGCTGAAGATGCTGGAGCGCGGCCCGCTGAACTCCGGCGGCTTCCCCACGCCGTCCGTCAAGCACTGGATCGTGGCGCCGGTAGGTGAGAACGCCAAGGAGGTGGCCCGGCCGGAGGGCCAGGACGTGGAGACCTTCCAGGTCAAGGGCCACGAGATACAGCGGATCTGCAATCACCAGCAGTTCGGCGGCGGCAACCGCCACTATCTGGGCGTCCAGTTCACGCTCTGGGACGGCCAGTTGGTGATCACCATGATGATCACCGTCACCGTGCTCCACGAGACGCTCCGCGTCGAGGTGACCGGGCATGCGCTCGGCCCGGTGCACTCGCTGTTCACCACCAAGCCCGCGCCCAAGACGGTCACGGTGAACAAGACGGTGAAGTTCTGGGAGACCGTCGACCGGCAGCTGCCGCTGGTGGAGACCCCCGAGGTGGTCCGGCTCGCGGTGCGCGCACCCTTCACCTGGTACCCGCCGCTGCTGGACTACCTGGGCGGCAAGCTGGTGCTCCCCGAGCCCTTCGGGCTGCGCCATGCCTGGGCGGAGAAGCCCTGGCGGCACCGGTTCATGGCGGACGACGCGATGCGCGCGGCCACGCCGGTGCTGCGCGTGACGCACGCGGCAGCGATGAGGGTGCTTGAGGAGAACGGCGTGGACACCGAGCGCTTCGGGAACCGCTCGATGGTGGTCAGCACCTTCGTCCAGGACCCGACGCCGCGCCAGGCCGACCTCTACGACGCATAGGCGGGACGCCTGGCCCGTATGCCGTGCGGGCCGGGCATCCGCTGCTGGGCGGGGCCTATGCGGGCCAGGCGTCCGCCAGCATCTTGCGCGTGTCGGCGAGCAGCTGGGGCAACACCTTTGTGTGCCCGATGACCGGCATGAAGTTGGTGTCCCCGCCCCACCTCGGCACGACGTGCTGGTGCAGATGAGCCGCGATGCCCGCCCCGGCGACCGAGCCCTGGTTCATGCCGATGTTGAAGCCGTGCGCACCCGCCGCCGTGCGCAGCGCGGTCATGGCCTGCTTGGTGAGTGTCGCGAGCTCGGCCGTCTCCGCGTCGTCCAGCTCGGTGTAGTCGGCGACGTGACGGTAGGGCACCACCATCAGATGCCCGCCGTTGTACGGGTAGAGGTTGAGCACCGCGTAGACGTGTGAGCCGCGTGCGATGACCAGGCCGTCCTCGTCCGACTTGGTCGGGATGGAGCAGAAGGGACAGCCGTCTTCGGCCCCCGGCCCGGTCGGCTTGTTCTCACCCTGGATGTACGCCATGCGGTGGGGCGTCCACAGGCGCTGGAACGCATCCTGCGTCCCGACTCCGATCTGCTGCTCCGGCTCAAGCGTCATGTTGTGCAGCATATGACTTCGCCCGTACGCGGCGTGTCGCCGGGGTTCGCCCCGGCGGGCGCGGAGCGCTACCGGCCCGATGGGCGTCCACTGCGCGAAGGAGCCCCCGGCGGGCTGACGCCGCCGGGGGCCGATCCCCGCGTGTGCGGGGCCTACGTCACACCTGAACGCGGCGTTCCACCACATCGACGAGCTTGGCCAACGCCTCCTCGCGCGGAATGCCGTTCTCCTGCGAACCGTCGCGGTAGCGGAACGAGACCGTGCCCGCGTTCATGTCGTCGTCACCGACGATGATCATGAACGGAACCTTGAGCTTCTGCTGGGTCCTGATCTTCTTCTGCATCCGGTCCGAGGAAGCGTCCACGTCGACCCGCAGGCCCTTCTTCTTCGCCTCCGCGGCGAACTCCTGGAGATACGGAACGTGCGCGTCGCCGACCGGGATGCCGACCGCCTGCACCGGCGCGAGCCACGGCGGCATCGCGCCCGCGTAGTGCTCCAGGAGCACCGCGAAGAAGCGCTCGATCGAGCCGAACAGTGCCCGGTGGATCATGACGGGCCGCTGCTTGGTCCCGTCCGGGCCGGTGTACTCCAGGTCGAAGCGCTCGGGCAGGTTGAAGTCCAGCTGCACGGTCGACATCTGCCAGGTACGGCCGATGGCGTCCCGCGCCTGAACCGAGATCTTCGGGCCGTAGAAGGCCGCGCCGCCCGGGTCCGGGGTCAGTGGGAGGCCCTGCTTCTCGGCCACCTGGCGCAGGACGTCGGTGGCCTCCTCCCAGACCTCGTCCGAGCCGACGAACTTCTCCGGGTCCTTGGTGGACAGCTCCAGGTAGAAGTCGTTCAGACCGTAGTCGCGCAGCAGGTTCAGCACGAAGGTGAGCGTCTTGTCGAGCTCCTCCGCCATCTGCTCCTTGGTGCAGTAGATGTGCGCGTCGTCCTGGGTGAAGCCACGGGCCCGGGTCAGGCCGTGCACGACGCCCGACTTCTCGTACCGGTACACGGTCCCGAACTCGAAGAGACGCAGCGGCAGTTCGCGGTAGGAGCGGCCGCGCGCATCGAAGATCAGGTTGTGCATCGGGCAGTTCATGGGCTTGAGGTAGTAGTCCGCGCCCTCGTCCAGCTGCATGGGCGGGTACATGCCCTCGGCGTACCAGTCGAGGTGGCCCGAGATCTCGAACAGCTTTCCCTTGGTGGCATGGGGGCTGTAGACGAACTCGTAGCCCTCCTCCTCGTGCCGCTTGCGGGAGTAGTCCTCCATGACGCGGCGGATGATGCCGCCCTTGGGGTGGAAGACGGCGAGTCCGGAGCCGATCGCGTCCGGGATGGAGAAGAGGTCCAGCTCGGTGCCGAGGCGGCGGTGGTCGCGCTTCTCGGCCTCGGCGAGGAAGTCGAGATGGGCCTTGAGCTCGTCCTTGGACGGCCAGGCAGTGCCGTAGATGCGCTGCAGCATGGGGTTCTTCTCGCTGCCGCGCCAGTACGCGGCGGCGTTGCGCATCAGCTTGAACGCCGGGATGTTGCGGGTGGTGGGCAGGTGCGGACCGCGGCAGAGGTCCTTCCAGCACAGCTCGCCGGTCTTGGGGTCGAGGTTGTCGTAGATGGTCAGCTCACCGCCGCCCACCTCGACGTCCGCGCCGTCGTCGCTGGAGGCCGAGCCCTTGATGCCGATGAGCTCCAGCTTGTACGGCTCGTTCGCAAGCTCCTCGCGGGCGGCTTCGTCGGTGACGACGCGGCGCGAGAAGCGCTGGCCGCGCTTCTGGATCTCCTGCATCTTCTTCTCGACGGCCTTGAGATCCTCGGGGGTGAAGGGCTTCTCGACGTCGAAGTCGTAGTAGAAGCCGTCCCGGACGGGCGGGCCGATGCCGAGCTTGGCCTCCGGGAACAGCTCCTGAACGGCCTGCGCCATCACATGCGCGGTGGAGTGCCGAAGAATGTTGAGCCCGTCCTCGGAGGAGATCTCGACGGGCTCGACCTCCTCGCCGTCCTTGACCTCGTACGCGAGATCCTTCAGCTCTCCGGCGACGCGGGCGGCGACGATGGTGCGCTCACCGGCGAAGAGCTCGGCCGCCGTAGTGCCCGTCGTCACCACGCGCTCTTCCCGCTCGGAATCGCGTTGGATGATCACACGGACGTCTGACACCGGTCTCTCCTGACTGAAGGGGGCGGCGCGGATCGTATTGCGCGCGCGATAGGAATCGTACCGATCCGGCGGGGTGCCTTGCGAAACGGTTAGCCGAGGGCTTCGCCCCTGGACCCCGGACGGGCCGAAGATTCAGCCCCTCCGGCGCTTGAGGAGCGGGGTCCCGGGGCGGAGCCCCCGTTCACTCCCCCTGGCACGCCTCCTCGAAGAAGTCCAGGTTCTCCTGGAGCGACTTCATCAGCCTGTCCCGCTCCGACTCGTCCACCTGCACCGGCACCACATTCGACGCGTCCGTCAGCCGCCGGAAGCCCCCGCGGCTCTCCAGGCGGCCCACCACCCGGATCGGCAGGCCGACCAGGTGGGCGTGGCCCGCCGTGCGGTAGGAGTCCTCGTCCAGGGCCACCCGGACGTGCGGCACCTCGGCGCCCGCCAGTACCCGCAGCCGTACCGACCCTTCGCCGCGCGGTCCCGAGCGGCGCATGCGGACCACCGTGCCGGTGATCCGTACCGGTACGGACGGCTCGTCCTGGAGATAGCGCGCGCCCGCCTCGCGCAGCGCCGGCAGGTCACCGGGCGAGAACTCCACGGGTTCGTTCCGCGGCGCGCACCCCTGCGGTACCCCCGCCGCCGGCGACCACTCCAGCGCGATCCGCGCTCCCTCGGCGCTGCGCACCAGCGCGATGATCGCCTCCGTCAGCTCGCGGCTCACTCCCGCCTCGACCGCCGCGTCGAACGCCTCCATCCCGCCCGTCGCCCGCTGGTAGTCGGCAGCCTCGCGCGCCGCCTGCAACGCGTGGTAGAGCCGGACCACGACCGCCCGGCCTGTTTGCACCGGTACGAACGCTGTCAGGCTGCGTCCGCCCGGGGCGGGCCCCACCAGGACTCCTTCCAGCGAGGCCTGCGCCTGCCGCCGGTGCCGCGCGCCGTAGTACCCCGCTCGGGCCCGCGCCGCCAGCGCCGCCGCCATCAGCATCTGCCGTGCGGCCGCCCGCAGTTGCTCCTGGACGGTCCACGCCGCCGCTCCCGAAGGCCCTTGCGGCACATCCCGCCACCACCGGATCTCGTCGCTCGGAACGGTCAGCCCGACCAGTACCTCGCGGGCCGACGGTGCGGCACTGCGCGCCAGCGCGATCAGCGCCTCGCCCAGCAGATCCTCGCAGTCGGGGAACGACCGGCTCTCCGGCACCAGCAGACTCGCACCCCCGGCCGCATGCCCCGGCGGCGTCCACCGCGCATAGCGCCCCGCCGCTCCCCCGCGCCGCCGCCAGCCGTGCCGGTCGAGCAGCGCACCGAGCACGGCGGGGTCCACCTTCGCCGGGTCCGGTTCGCCGCCCTCGTACCAGGGTTCCGGCACATCGCCCGCCGGATGGGGCCGTACTGACTCGTCGAAAGGCCGGTGCATCAAGGTCTGCCTCCCACCCCGACCCGGGTCATGATCTCGCAGAGCGCCCGGTCGTCGAAGATCCGTGAGGTCGGGATCCGTACGGTGGTCCTGCGCCTGCCCGTCACCGGGTGGCCTGCCAGGTTGGTCCAGTAGCAGCAGTGCCGAAGATCGAGCCGGTCGTGGCTGGCGCGCAGCCACTCGTCCTGCGTCCGGGGGACGAGCATCACGACCAGGATCTTGTGTACGGACACCGGGGTGCGGGCCAGCTTCACCAGATGCTCGTTGTCGAGGATGAAGGAGAAGGCCGGACCCGGCGGGTGCGGGGGGAGCTGGTACGTGCACTTGAGCTGCACCTTGATGGTCACCTCGTCGTCGACGGTGTGACCGGCCGAGCTGTGGCTGACATGCCAGTCGATTCCGTTGTCCGGAAACGGCTGCGACAGCGAGCAGCCGGCCGCGGCTGCGACCGCGTGCAGATAGCCCACCTGGAGTGTCTCCATGCAGGCGGTGGTGGCGAGTGCGCCTCGCAGCGGTGCTGTCCGCTGGGGCAGCAGCCCCCCAGATTCGGGCTGCGCGAGCGCCATGGCTCCTCGTGCCTTCCGGGCTGTGCCGATCGATGTCCCCTCGACGGGCCGTCAGTTTGCATACCCGTCATCTGTGTTGTCACCGCCCTGCGTACAGCGCAAACGGCCCGGGTATCACCATTTCGGGCAGGGGGATCACGCCATCTGCCAGGCTCGTGCGAGGAGTTCGGGGATGACGCTCTGGTATGACGGCCCGTTGGCCGCATTTGACACGGAGACCACCGGAGTCGACGTCGAGGAGGACCGCATCGTTTCGGCCGCCGTCGTCGTCCAGGACATGGCGGGCGGCCGCCCGCGCGTCACACGTTGGCTGATCAATCCGGGGGTGCCCGTGCCGCCGGGGGCCATCGAGGTGCACGGGCTCACCGACGACCATCTGCAGCGCAACGGCCGCTGGCCCGCGCCGGTGATGGAGGAGATAGCCAGGGCGCTGGCCGAGCAGTGCGCGGCCGCCCGTCCGCTCGTCGTGATGAACGCGCCCTTCGATCTGACCATCCTCGACCGCGAACTGCGCCGGCACCGCGCCGCGTCGCTCGGGCGCTATCTGGAGAACGCGCCGCTGTGCGTGCTGGACCCGAGGGTCCTGGACAAGCACCTGGACCGCTATCGCAAGGGCCGCCGCACGCTCACCGATCTGTGCGCGCAGTACGAGGTGGCGCTGGACGAAGCGCATGACGCGGCTGCGGACGCGGTGGCCGCGATGGAGGTGACGCGCGCGGTGGGGCGCCGTTTCGCCTCACGGATGGAGCGGCTGTCGCCCGCGGAGCTGCACACACTGCAGGCGGTCTGGCATGCGGCGCAGGCACGTGGCCTGCAGGCGTGGTTCGCCCGCAGCGGCACACCCGAGACGGTGGACCCGGCCTGGCCGCTACGGCCCGAACTGCCCGCCGCGGCCTGACTCCGGGTGGCGCACCTCAGCGGGGCGCCACCCGGACGGACCGTCGGGAGGGCCGCCGGTCCGGTCGGCGTCAGCCGGTGAATCCCGCGGTGATGGAGGTGAACTGCCAGTTGCTCTGGCTGATGCCGGAGCAGTTGCTCACCACTCCGCCGCCGGGGCAGGGACGGTCACGGTTGACCGACCAGTACGCGAGGCGGGCGATGTGGTGGGAGTTGGCCCAGTCCTTGATCTGGGTCCAGGTCGCCGGGCTGGTGAGTTCCTGCTGGTCGCTGAGGCCGTTCATGCCCGAGATGCCGATGTGGGCGTAGGCGGTGTCGTCCGACCAGCCGAAGGTGCTCTTCAGCTTGGTCTTCAGCCCTTCGGTGGCGTTCACGGTGTTGCCGTACATGTCGGCGCCGCCGCCGAAGTCGAAGGGCATGATGGTGAAGACGTCGATGTCCGCCTGGAGCGCGCCTGCCCGCTCGATGAGCCGGTTGCCCCACCAGGTCGGCCCGGTGGTGCTCGTGCCGAAGGTGAGGATCGTCCGCAGACCGGGGTTGTTCTGCTTGACGATCTTCAGTGCGCCGAGAATCCGGTCCTGGACGACCTCGTTCTCGAACTCGTCGCTGTTCTCGATGTCGACGTCGATCGCCTTCAGTCCATAGGCGTTGATCACCTTTTGATAGGCGCCGGCCAGGGCCTCGGGCGTGGAGCAGTTCGGGCCGAGCTTGTTGCCGCTCCAGCCGCCGATGGACGGGACGATGTCACCGCCCGCGCCGCGAATCGCGTCGATGGTGGACTGATCGGTGCCGCCGGCGAGCGGACGGGTGCCGTCCCAGGCCGGGTTGCAGCCGCCGGAGGAGAGGATGAAGGCCATGGTGAACCACTTGATGCCGGTGGCGCTCATCACCGAGGTGGCACTGGGCGGGTCGCCCCAGCCCAGATAGAGGTACGGGGCCGCCTGCTTGAAGCCGGTGCCGCCGCCACCGCCCGCGTCGGTCGTCACACTGACGGCGGAGGATGCCGGGGAGAGATTGCCGGCCGCGTCACGGGCGCGGACGGTGAAGCTGTACGAGGTGCTGGCCGCAAGGCCGCTGACGGTGGCGCTGGTGCCGGTCACCGTGGTCACGTTGGTGGATCCGCGGTACACGTCGTAGCCGGTGACGCCGACATTGTCGGAGGACGCGTTCCAGGTCAGCGAGACACTGGAGGACGTCTTGCCGGTGGAGCGGAGATTCGTGGGTGTGGTGGGTGCCTGGGTGTCGCCGCCGCCTCCGCCGCCGGGACCGTCGAGGCTGATGTCGTCGGCGTAGTAAGTGCCCTGCGCGTACCAGCCGTTGAGATAGATCTCGGCGGTGGTCTGGGCCGCGCCGGTGGTGAAGGAGACCGACAGCTGGGTGTAGGCGGTGGCGGACGGGGTCCAGGTCGACGGCCCGCCGGTCACGCCGAGGTACACATAGTTGCCGCGCACCCAACCGGAAAGCGTGTAGGCGGTGTTGGGCTGCACGGCGACGGTCTGGGTGCACTTGGCGTTGTCGCTGGCGCTCGCGGCGCCGGCCAGCGCCTTCGTACCGCTGTGCACGGGGCTGCTCACCACTGAGCCGAGTCCGCCGGTGCAGGACCAGCCGGACAGGGAGCCTGTTTCGAAGCCGGGATTGCTGAGCAGGTTGGCAGCCTGGGCCGTGCCGGGCACGGCGATTGCGGCGGCTGCTGCGAGCAGTGCCGCGCCGAGGCCGGCCAGTAGTCGATTTCGGATACGCACGTGACCTCCCAGTGAGGGGCGGGGTGCGGGTCGACGGACCGGACGCGGCGCCACGATTGGTCTGGACCTGCGAGGCGGATTAGAGCGGAGCGCCGCACTCACGTCAAGGGAGGGCGCGGGGCAACCGGCGTCGCCCGACGGAGAGTTGAAGGCAGTTGGCAAAGGAGCGGCAAAATCGCCGGAGATTGGTCTATGCCTTACCGGGGGCAGGAGCGCGGCGAATCCCTTCCCGGCAGGTCATTGGTACAGCGCGCCCGCCCACGGGCCCGTTGACGCGGTCGTGACACTTAAGTTTCTTGAGAAGCAGAGACACGGGACGTCCCTCCCCACCCCCGCACAGACAGGCCCTGGGGGCCCCACCCCACACCTAGGAGAGCCGTGTCCACTGCAATCGGATCAAGATCCCTGCCGCCGCCCCGCCGCCGGCTCCTCGCCGTCCTCACCGCACTCGTCCTCGCACTTGCCGGACTCACCGGGCTGGCAGCCACGCCCGCACAGGCCGCGGGCCCGCTCACCGCCTCGTTCACCAGCGCCGACAACGGCTCCTGGTGGAAGGGCACCTACATCGTCAAGAACAGCACCGGGACCCCGGTCACCGGCTGGACCCTCGAATTCGATCTGCCGCCCGGGGTGACGATCAGCCAGCACTACAACGGGACGGCGGCGGTCAGCGGCTCGCACGTGACCGTGACGCCCGCCTACTACAACACCACCGTCCCGGCGAACGGCACCACCGAGCCGTACAGCTACTGGTTCGTCGCCTCCGGACCGATCACCGCCCCCACCGGCTGCCTGGTCAACGGCGACAAGTGCGACGGCAGCCCCGCCCGACCGCCCTCCGCACCGGGCGGCCCGGCCGTCACCGACACCACGGCCCGCACGGTCAGCCTGAAGTGGAACGCCGCGGCTCCCGGCGACTTCCCCGTCGCCTCCTACGAGGTGCTGAGAGGCACCACCGTGGTCGCCGCCACCGCAACCACCTCGGCCACCGTCCGCGACCTGACCCCGGCCACGACCTACAGCTTCACCGTCCGCGCCAAGGACACCCGAGGCAACCCCGGACCGGTCGGCGCCGCGGTCACCGCGACCACCGTCGACCCGGCGAGCGACACCGTCCCGCCCACCGCCCCCGGCAATCTGCGCAGTACCGCCGTGACTTCCAGCACCGTCGCCCTGGCATGGAACGCCTCCACCGACAACAGCCGCGTCGCCGCGTACGACGTCTACCGGGGCACGACCCTGGTCGCGGGCGTCCCCGCGACCTCCCTCAGCACGACGATCACCGGACTTGCCCCGGCCACCCGGTACGGCTTCACCGTCAGGGCACGGGACGCCGCCGACAACGCATCCCCGGCGAGCAACACCCTGACCGTCACCACCGCCGACCCGGTCGGCGACGGCGGGCACGCGACCGTCGGATACTTCGTCCAGTGGGGCATCTACGGCCGCCAGTATTTCGTCAAGAACCTCGACACCTCCGGGGCAGCGGCCAAGCTCGACGTCGTCAACTACGCCTTCGGCAACGTCGATCCGGTCAACCTCACCTGCCTGAGCGGTGTCACCAAGGGCGTCTCGGGCAATCCGCAGGACCCCAATGAGGGCGACGGAGCCGGTGACGCCGAGGCCGACTACGGTCGTGCCTTCGCCGCGTCGCAGTCGGTGGACGGGGTGGCCGACGACGGCTGGGGCAAGCTGCGCGGCAACTTCAACCAGCTGAAGAAGCTCAAGGCCAAGCACCCGCACCTCAAGTTCGTCATCTCGCTGGGCGGCTGGACCTACTCCAAGTACTTCTCCGACGTCGCCGCCACCGACGCCTCGCGCAAGAAGTTCGTGAAGTCCTGCATCGACCTGTACATCAAGGGAGACCTGCCCGCGTACAACGGCGCCGGCGGAGCGGGCGTCGCCGCAGGGATCTTCGACGGCATCGACCTGGACTGGGAGTGGCCCGGCTCACCCGACGGCCATCCCGGCAACCGCTGGAGCACCGCGGACAAGGCCAACAACACCGCCCTGATCGGGGAGTTCCGCAGGCAGCTCGACGCCCTGGGCGGCGAGCACAAGCTGCTGACCGCCTTCACCCCGGCCGACCCGAAGAAGATCGACGCGGGCTGGGACCTGTCGAAGATCTTCGGCGATCTGGACATCGCCAATGTCCAGGGCTACGACTTCCACGGCGCGGGCAGCGACAACTCCTGGGAGCCGAACCGCACCGGCCACCAGGCCAACCTCTACCCCGACGCCCAGTCCCCGTATGCCAACGACTTCAGCATCGACGGCGCGGTGAAGGCGTACACCACCGCCGGAGTGAGTCCGCGCAAGCTGACCATCGGCTTCCCCTTCTACGGCCGCGGCTGGAAGGAGGTCGCCGCCGGCGGCGTCAACGGCGAATGGCAGAGCGCCAATGGCGCGGCCCCCGGCCAGTTCCAGGAGGAGGCCGGTACGCGCGGGTACCAGAACCTCGTCACCGGCGTCCCGAATCTCACGGTCGTCCACGACACCCAGTCGGTGGCCACCTACGGATATCAGGGCGCGGGAGGCCAGTGGTGGTCCTTCGACGACACCTGGTCCATCGGCCAGAAGGCGGCGTACATCAAGTCGAAGGGTCTGCTGGGCGGGATGATCTGGGAAATGTCCGGTGACACCCCGGACGGAGCCCTGCTCGGTGCCCTGCACAGCGGGCTCCAGTAACACCGCCAACACAGGCGCCCGAAAAGCGTCGAGGCCGGTCCGTCAGCTGACGGACCGGCCTCTCCCGGTGGGCGATACTGGGTTCGAACCAGTGACCTCTTCGGTGTGAACGAAGCGCTCTCCCACTGAGCTAATCGCCCGGGAACGCACTGAACCATACAGGTCTCCGCGGGTTTCCTTCAAACTCTGTCCAGGTACGCGGTCAGCCTCTGTCCAGGTATGCGGTCAGCCCGCGCCGGCCCCCGCGCATCATCGCCGCGTGGTTCGCGCGGAACACCGGACGGCACGGCAGCGCCAGCCGCCTCATCAGCGGCTTGCACACCTCCACCTCCTGTTCGTACAGCGCCTGGGTGCCGGCGCCGCGCGCCGTCAGCGTCCACCGGGCCCAGCCCTCGAGGTCCCCCTGCATCCCGACTTCGAGCACACCCTGCGCCGGGTCGCGCCGCTGGGCACGGACGGTGATGAGCAGTTCGTACGGGAGGAAGGAGCGGAAGCGCGCCTGACCACTGGCGTCGTCGATCGGGGTCACGTCGCGCACCTGCGGCCACCAGCGGGGGTAGTGCTCGGCCCGCTCCAGCACGGCGTACACGGCGTCGGGGCGGGCGGTCAGGTCCCAGACGCTGCGGAAGCGGTAACGACACCAGTCCATCGCCCAAGTGTGCCCCTGCGGGGGCGTACTCACGGCTGATCTGAGTATCCGCACCCATGGCGCGGGGTGTGGCGGGGGCCACACTCTCGCAGTATGGAGAACGTTCCGCCACCCGCCGAGGAGCTGGCGATCCTCGACCGCGAGCTGGTCCAACTGGATGCTCGCAGGTCACAGTTGCTGGCCCGCCGAGCCTGGCTGCTCGCCGCGCTTCAGCCGCCCGCCGCGCCGGCTCCGGCCGCGCGGCCCTTCGCCGCGCCGCCCTTCGCCGCGCCGCCCTTCGCCACGCCGCCCTTCGCCACGCGGCCGTTCGCCGCCTCGCCGCGGGCGGCATCACCGTCGGAGGCATCGCAGCCGAGCGTGCAGAACCTGCTGCTCACTCTCGGCGGGATTCTGCTGACCATCGCCGCGATCGCGTTCACTCTGGTCAGCTGGGGCCACTTGGGTATCGGCGGGCGCTCGCTGGTGCTCGGCGCGGTGACGGTCGCGGCGCTCGCGGCGCCGGTCGCGCTGCTGCGCCGTGGGCTCGCATCGACGGCGGAGTCGCTGGCCGGTCTCGGTCTGGTGCTCATGGTGCTCGACTCGTACGCCCTGCATGTGGTGGCGCTGCCGGACACCGGCGGCCTTGCGTACTCGGCCGTGGCATCGGCCGTGCTCGCCGCGCTCTGGGCGGCGTACGGGCTGTCGCTGAACCGGCTGCGGATTCCACTGCCGGTGGCCGTGCTGACCGCCCAACTCCCGCTTCCGCTCTGGGCACTGACCGCTTCCGCGGGCGCGCCGTCGCTGGAATGGGCCCTGCTGGCCACCGCGGCCCTCGATGTCGCGCTCGCGCTGTGGGCGAAGCCCGCGGGTGTCCGGGGCATCGCCACTGCCGGTGCCGCGGTGACGGGCGGCTGGGCGCTGCTGATCGGCGGTGTGCAGTCGGTGACGGCGGATTCGCCGCTGGACGCGGTCGCCCCGGCCGTGCTGCTGGTGGCGGCCGCGGGTGTGGCCCTGTTCGCGGCCTGGCGGTCGCCTTCGGCGGCTGCTGTGTCGTCCGCGACGGCCGGTCTCGCGACGATCGCCGGCATCGGCGGCGTTGCCCGTGCGGCGGTGCCGGAGGGCTGGTCGGTTCTCGGCTATCTGCTGTGCGCGGTGGGCCTGTTGGGGCTGGTACGGGTGGGCGTGCCGCAGCGCCTGCGGCCCGGCCTGATCGGCGCGGCGGGGGTGATCCATGCCGTCGCGGCGCTGTGGACGCTGCCCCTGGTCGCGCTCACGCTGGTGGGCCCGCTGACCGGCCTGGACGACATCTGGTCGGGCACGCCGGCGGACGCCCGCGGGGCGCTGGGCGCACCGCTCCCGGAGTCGGGCCCGACGGCGGCCCCGCTGGTGCTGCTGATACTGGCGGCGACCCTCACGGCCGCCTCCCGTCGACCGTTCACTGAGCCGCCGAGCGCGTCCGAGCCGAGCCCCGAGCACCGGGCCGCAACTGCCGGCACGACAGCGCACCCCGCGGACCACTCCACCGCGTCAGCACACCCCGCCGGAACTCCCCCGCAGGGGCACCCCGCGGGGGTCCGGCCCGGCTGGGCTCCGCATGTCGGCGGGGCCCCCGCATCGCGCGTCGATCGGCGGGCCGCAGCCCTCACCGCGGCGGTCGCACTCGCGTGGGTGGGACTGTTCGTCGTGCCGCCCGCCCTGGATCTCACGTACGCGGCCACCGTGACCATCCACCTGCTCCTGACCGCCGCCGCGCTCCTGATCGCCGTGCGCCCCGCTCGGGCCACCGCAGCCGTCGCCCTCGCCTGCGCTCTCAGCGGCGCCGCGAGCGTCGCCGTGCTCTCTCTGGCGACGCGACCGGCGACGTTCACCGTCCTGGGCACCCTGACCGTCGCGCTGGCGTTGAGCGCGGTCGCATCGCGTGCCGGGCGTGCGGTGCAGGCGATCCTGGCCTGCGCCGCCGCCGGCTTCGCGACGGCTCTCGTCGGCGCTCTCGCCGCTGCCGCCGATCTCCCGCCCCACCAGGTCGCGCCGGCGATCCTCGCCGTGCCCGCCGCGGTCGCGCTGATCGCCGCCCGGCTGGGCCGTCACCCCGCCGCCCTCCCGCTGGAGTGCACCGGCGCCGCCGCGGGGCTCCTCGCGGTCGCCCTGGCCACCGAGGACCGTCCCACTCTCGCCCTGGTGCTCGCGCTCGGCGGCGTGATCGCCGCGGGCACCGCGGTGCGGGCCGAGCGCCGCCCGGCCGCCGGATACCTCGCGGCGGTGCTGTTCGTGCTGGCCACCTGGGTACGGCTGGCCGCGTCGGACGTGTCGGTCCCCGAGGCGTACACCCTGCCGGTCACCGTCCCGGCGCTCGCCGTCGGCCTGCTGCGCCGCCGCCGCGACCCGCAGGCCTCGTCCTGGACGGCGTACGGCCCCGGTCTCGCCGCGACGCTGCTGCCCAGTCTCGTCGCGGCCTGGGGCGACGAGCACTGGCTGCGACCGCTGCTGCTCGGCGTCGCGGCCCTGGCCGTCACGCTGGCAGGCGCCCGGCTGCGCCTCCAGTCGCTCCTGGTGCTCGGCGGCGCCGTGCTCGCTCTCGACGCCCTGCACGAGCTCGCCCCGTACGTCGTCCAGGTCGTCGGCGCACTCCCCCGCTGGCTGCCGCCCGCGCTCGCCGGGCTGCTGCTCCTCGCCGTCGGCGCGACCTACGAGCAGCGGCTGCGCGACGCGCGCAGGCTGCGGGACGCCCTGGGCCGGATGCACTGAGCCGGCGAACGCCGAAGGCCCCGGAGACTGGGAAGTCTCCGGGGCCTTCGGTCCGGGTGGGCGATACTGGGTTCGAACCAGTGACCTCTTCGGTGTGAACGAAGCGCTCTCCCACTGAGCTAATCGCCCGGGCGCACCGCAAAGGTTACCGCATGTCAGCGGGTACCCCTGACCGTTTTCGGGTCACTCCTTGATCTTCCACGGCATCACGATGCCGAACTTCCAGACGTAGATTCCGACCAGCACCGCGATGATCACCAGACCGATCGTGGTGAGGATGATGTTCCTCCGGCGCACCCTGGGATCGAGTGCCCGCTGCGCCGCCTCGGTCACTTTGCGCTTGGTCCAGCGGAGCACGAGCTGCGCCCAGACGAACTCGGTCGCCCAGATCGCCATGCCGCCGAAAATCACCAGCCAGCCGGGACCCGGCAGCGGCAGCATCACGATGCCGGCGCCGACAACCGCGAGCCCGATCACGAACACCCCGACCTGCCAGCTCAGATGCAGTGGCCGGGACCTCTGGATGAAGTGGGGCGCCCGTGAGCCGAGCGCCGGCTCCTTCGCCACCGTCACGTCCCCCGTCGCGGGGTCCTGGGCCGTCGCTGCGACGGACTCCCCCCGCTCGTCACTCTCCGCGTTCATGAAGCCAAACCTACCGGATTCCGGCCGGTCACCGGAATGGCCCTATAACACAAAGTGATGCACCGCCGTACGAGCGACATGAAGGATCACAAAACGGTCAGAGGGGTTTACAACGGCACCGTAGGTGGCATGTCGATTTCGCCGACGTGCGAATCCCCGAGCGCACACTGAGCGAAAGGCCCTGGCGCTTATGAACACCACGGTCAGCTGCGAGCTGCACCTGCGCCTCGTTGTATCGAGCGAGTCTTCACTGCCTGTACCCGCGGGCCTGCGGTATGACACGGCCGATCCCTATGCCGTGCACGCCACCTTCCACACCGGAGCCGAAGAGACGGTCGAGTGGGTCTTCGCCCGCGACCTTCTCGCCGAGGGTCTGCACCGGCCCACCGGCACGGGCGACGTCAGAGTCTGGCCCTCCCGCAGTCACGGCCAAGGCGTCGTCTGCATCGCGCTGAGCTCCCCGGAGGGCGAAGCCCTGCTCGAGGCCCCGGCGCGGGCCCTGGAGTCGTTCCTGAAGCGGACCGACGCCGCGGTGCCACCCGGCACCGAGCATCGTCACTTCGATCTCGACACAGAGCTCTCGCACATCCTGGCCGAGAGCTGAGCCAGGCAGAGAGCTGCACGGCGCCGTCCGACTCGGGGAGACGGCGCCGCGCGGACAACCACCAACGGCGAACACCGGCGCCGTCACCGCGGAATCCACCGCGGTGACGGCGCCGGTGCGCTGTGGGCGGCCGCGGTGAGGGGCAAGGGACACCACGAGGCAAAATCTGAGTAGAGTCTGCGCAATTCGGCGGGCACCGGCCCGCAGCAGGCCAGGGAGCGAATCGTGCTGATTCCCCACGACACCAGGATCGCCCTCGACACCGTCGTCGATCTGGTGAACACCGCACCGGAGAGCGAGCAGGTCGAGGGGCTCGCAGACGTCGCCGCGCTGTACGACTTCGCACGCAGCCACCTCATCAGTGGTGTGGACGAGCTGACCCAGCGGGACCTGAAGGCCGTGCAGGGCGTACGGACGCAGTTCGCGGAGATCTTCGCGGCGCCCGACAGCCGTACCGCGGCCGAGCTGGTCAATGAGCTGGTGGCGGCCGCGGGGACCACGCCCCAGCTCACCGACCACGACGGCTACGACTGGCATGTGCACTATTTCGCGCCGGGCGCCTCCATTGCCGACCATCTCGCCGCGGACTGCGGGATGGCGCTGGCCTTCATCGTCGTCACGGGCGAGCAGGAGCGGCTGCGGCGCTGCGAGGCGCCGGACTGCGGGCGCGCGTTCGTCGATCTTTCCCGCAATCGGTCGCGCCGCTACTGCGACAGCCGCACCTGCGGCAACCGCCTGCATGTCGCCGCGTACCGCGCGCGCCGCAAGGAAGCGGCCGGCTGACCTTCACAGCAGGAAGAGATCGTGCACCGCTGCCATCAGCAGCAGGAAGCCGATCACCGCGAGGAAGATCATCAGGGGTGGCTGGGAGAGTGCGAAGAGGCAGCCACGGGGCTCTTCGGTCGGTGCGGGGGCCTCGCCCCGGGAGGTATCGAGCATCTCGGGGTGATGATGACGCAGCCCGGCCCGTCGTGATCGAACAACACGCCCCGCGAGTGCGGGAGTTCATTCAAATTCCGTGCTTCTTGAGGATCGCCTCGATGTCGCTGAAGTCATCGCCGGAGCCGGCCGCCTTCGGCTTCGTCGCCGGCTGCGCGGCCGGCCGGCTGCCCGGCCCGAGGGAGGGCGCGGACGCCGCGGGGGCGACCGCCTCGCGCTGTGCCGCCTGCGCGGCCTTGCGCTCCTTGCGGGTCCCGCCGCGTCGTCGCTCCACGACACGGGTCGTCATGAAGAGCAGCCACGCGCCGCCCAGCAGGCCGAAGCCGAGCCATGCGGACGGGCTGAAGGCCGTGTCGACGGCCCATTCGACCGCGCCGGTCAGCACCAGGCCGATGGGGACGAGGGAGTAGGCGAGTATCCGGGCAGCGGTGAGGAAACGCCTGCGGTAGGCCGTGACGGCGGCGATGCCCAGGCCCGCCGCGGACACTGCGGAACATACGGTCTCGGCAAGCATCCGGTCCTCCAGGCTGGCTCGGGCACGGGCGGGTGCGTCCCTTCCATCCTGCACCTGCGGCCCGGTCCGGGCCACGGTCTCGTGCGACCTCAGGGAGATCTCCGGGACGGCCTCCTCCCCAGGTCCCGGTTGGGCCCCGCCGGAGCGGGCTGGAAGACTGGCCCCATGAGCGAGTCAACCACCGTCGGCCCCGTCGTACTCGACGTCTGGTGCGAGCTCCAGTGCACCGACTGCCGCAAGGCTCTGGAGGACCTGCGGGCCCTGCGTGAGCGCTACGGCGACCGGCTGGAACTGCGGCTGCGCCACTTCCCCCTCGACAAGCACAAACACGCCTTCGCTGCCGCGCAGGCCGCGGAGGAGGCGGCCGAACAGGGCAAGGGCTGGCCGTACGTCGAAGCGGTGCTCACACGTGTCGAAGAGCTGGACCGCCAGGGCGTGCCGCTGCTGCTCGATGTCGCGCGTGAACTGGGCCTGGACGCGGAGGAGTTCGACACCGCCCTGATCGACGGGCGGCACATCCTGATCGTCGACGCCGACCAGGCCGAGGGCAAGGCGATCGGTGTCACGGGCACTCCGACGTATGTCATCGACGGCGAACTGCTGGACGGCAGCAAGAGGCAGGAGGGGCTGCGGGCGCGCATCGAGGAGATCGCGGACCGGCTGCTCGCCGACGCCTGATCCGCCCCGATCCAAAGGACACTCCCCGGACAGGGCCTAGAGCAGTTGCTTGAAGGAGTTGACGGTCGTCGTCCGATAGCCGAGCGACTCGTAGAGTCCGATCGCCGGGGCGTTGCCCGCGAAGACATGCAGTCCCAGCAGCGGCAGTCCGGCGTCCAGCGCGACGCGCTCGGCAAGCAGCATCAGCGAGCGCCCGTCGCCCTGCCCGCGCCGGCTCTCGAGGACCTCGACGTCGTACACATACGCCCCCTGTTCGCCGGGCCGCACCTCACGTTGTCCGACGAAGAGATGTCCTACGGCCACGCCCTCGTGGACCAGGACGCTGAGCCAGGTCCCTTGCGTGGCAAGGCCGTCGGGCAGCTTCTCGCGGTGGTCGGCCTCCGACTTGGCGCGCGCCTGCCCGGGCGGCAGCCCGCGATCGGCCCAGCTCTGCGCATAGGTCTCGATTCCCGCGGCGAGCCACCGCTGGAACTCTGCCTCGCTCATGGGCCGGCCCTCGACGTTGGGCGGCAGGGCGGGCGGCAGACCGGCCAGCTCCTTGAACATGTTGCGGCTGCGCTCGGTGTAGCCGAGGACGGTCACAAGACGCGTGGCGGCGGTGGCATCCGGCGGCACGGACACCTGCACCTGTGTGCAGCCCCAGCCGCGCAGCACCTCCTCGGCGGCGAGCGCGGCGACGGTCCCCCGCCCGCGCCGCCGGTCCCGCTCGTCGATGCTCAGCGACCGGATCGTGCCGGCCCCGGTGCCGAGGGCGGGGTGGGTGGCGATCTCTATCGTGCCGACGGGACGGCTGTTCACGCAGACCTCGTAGGTGCGTGACTGCGCGCCGTCCGCCTCGTGCTGAAGCGGCCCGGTCGGCCGCAGGGTCGTGGTCATCACGGGTGTTCTACCCGCCCACACAGCCGCCCGTCACGCGGTTTTGCCTGTCCGGCACGGGATTCACTACGAAGCCTTCGGGTCCTGGTCCGCGGCCGCGCGCTCCTCGAAGATCCGCATGGCCTCGGCGGTCACCGGCCCCGGCGCGCCGGAGAGCTCTCGCCCGTCGATCCGCCCGACCGCCTGTACGTCGCGGAGGGTGGACGTCAGGAAGACCTCCTCGGCCCGGTCCAGCACGTCGAAGGGCAGATCGGTCTCCTTGGCACCCGTCCACTCGACGGTGAGGGCGCGGGTGATGCCCGCGAGGCAGCCGGAGGAGACGGGCGGCGTGTGCAGTTCGCCGTCGAGCACGACGAAGACGTTGGAGCCGGTGCCCTCGCAGAGCTGTCCGACGGTGTTGGCGAAGAGCGCCTCGGACGCACCCTGCGCGCTCGCCCTGGCGAGTGCGACGACATTCTCCCCGTACGACGTCGTCTTCAGCCCGGCCAGCGCTCCGCGCTCGTTGCGGGTCCAGGGAACGGTGACGACGGCGGTGGTGTCGGGGCGGCGCTTGCTCGCACCGAGCGCCACAACCAGGGTCGGCCCTTCGTCGCCGCGGTCGGAGCCGAGCGGCGAGGGGCCGCCGGTGTAGGTGATGCGCAGTCGGCCGAGCTCCGTGGGGTTGGCTTCCAGCACGGCGGCGCAGGCGCGCCCGACCTCGTCCAGGTCAGGCGCCGGCAGACCGAGGCCGAGGGCGGAGCGGGTCAGCCGGTCGAGGTGCTGGGTGAGGGCGAAGGGCTGCCCGTGCACCGCCTTGATCGTCTCGAAGACGCCGTCGCCCACCGTCAGACCGTGATCGAACACGGACACCCGGGCGTCCTCGGCGTCCGTGAGTGCACCGTTGACCCAAAGCTTCATCTAGCCGGTCCTTCCGCTTGCCGCGTACGCCCCCGACGCTACCGCGAGCAGTCGGGAGGCCTTCAGCTCGGTCTCCTCCCACTCGCGTTGGGGGTCGGAGCCCCAGGTGATCCCGGCGCCGGTGCCGAAGCGGAGCACCGGCTGCGCGGGGCGGGGGCGGTCGATCCAGAACGTACGTATGCCGACGGCGAGCTCGCCGGTGCCGCGGTCGGCATCCACCCAGCCGATCCCTCCGCAGTACGGCCCGCGGGGTGCCGTCTCCAGCGCGTCGATAATCTTCAGCGCACTGGACTTGGGCGCTCCGGTCACCGAGCCGGGCGGGAAGGTGGCCGCGAGCAGCTCCGGCCAGCCGGCCTTGGGTCCCAGCTCGCCGCGGACCGTCGAGACGAGGTGCACCAGACCGGGATGGGCCTCGACCGCGCACAGCGCGGGGACGGAGACGGTGCCGGTGGCGCAGACCCGCCCCAGGTCGTTGCGGACCAGGTCCACGATCATCACGTTCTCCGCGTGGTCCTTCTCCAGCAGGTCCGCGGCGGTGCGGCCGGTGCCCTTGATCGGCCCGGACTCGACCGTGGTCCCACTGCGCCGCAGATACAGCTCGGGCGACGCGGTGGCTATCTCCACGCCGTGGGCGGGCAGCCTGATCGTTCCGGCGTACGGAGCGGGGTTACCGCGCGCCAGGAGTGCGGTCAGCGCATCGACGTCGGCGGCGTCCGGGTCGGGCAGCGGCGCCGAGAGAATTCGGCAGAGGTTCGCCTGATAGACCTCGCCGGCCGCTATGTGCTCGCGGATGCGCCGTACGCCGGCGATGTACGCGTCCCGGTCCAGGGAGGAGTTCCAGTCCTCCGCCGCGGGGCCCCGCCAGCGCCCCGGCACGGGCTCGGGCACCGGCTCCGTACGTACATCGCGGAAGCGGGCGCAGGTCAGACGGCCTTCGAAGTCCGCGGCAACGGCCCAGAAGCCCTCGGAATCGAGTGCTTCCGGGTCGCTGGTCACATCAAGGAGGCCCGTGGCGAGAAGGTGGCCGAAGCGGGCCAAAGGAGCAGTGTCGTGCACGTCTGCGAGTCTATGGCCGGTGCCGATGAGCTGCCGATGAGCTGCTGCGGTGTGAACACACCTCAGCACGCTGCGGAAACGCGTTTTTGTGCTGGCCCGGGAATCCGCTAGAGTTCAACACGTCGCCGGGACGCGCAAGCGGGCCGGAACCGACAAGCGGACGTGGCTCAGTTGGTAGAGCATCACCTTGCCAAGGTGAGGGTCGCGAGTTCGAATCTCGTCGTCCGCTCGACGTGGGGGATCTTCCCGACCCCCTGCACTCAGGGTGGAGTGGCCGAGAGGCGAGGCAACGGCCTGCAAAGCCGTCTACACGGGTTCAAATCCCGTCTCCACCTCCAAGGACGATTAGCTCAGCGGGAGAGCGCTTCCCTGACACGGAAGAGGTCACTGGTTCAATCCCAGTATCGTCCACTGGATCCGCATTGGATTCACGCGCGATTAGCTCAGCGGGAGAGCGCTTCCCTGACACGGAAGAGGTCACTGGTTCAATCCCAGTATCGCGCACGCAGTACCACGCAAGATCGTCCCGCGCGATTAGCTCAGCGGGAGAGCGCTTCCCTGACACGGAAGAGGTCACTGGTTCAATCCCAGTATCGCGCACCAGCCAGAACCCCCGGCCGCCGCTGCGGCCGGGGGTTCTGTCGTTGCGGGGGCGGCTCAGGAGGAGAAGAGCATCCGGCCGAAGCTCTTGTGGCGGTAGTGCCCGCCGTGATGTCCGCCGTGGTGCGGCGCGCCCCAAGCGGGGGCGGGGGCGGCAGGGTAGGCCTGCGGGGTGGGCGGCGCGGGCGGGGCCTGCTGGGTCCACTGCGACTCGAGGCGGGTGAGGGCCTCGAGCTCGCCGTAGTCGAGGAATATCCCCCGGCAGCCGCTGCACTGCTCGATCTGGACGCCGTTGCGGTTGTACGTGTGCATCGCTGCGTGACACTTGGGACACTGCATGGTCTGCTCAGCTCCTCGCCGTTCGGTCGACGTCGCCGGGATGCATGCCCGGTGACGAGGAGTTCAGACTACGACGAGCTCTCGCAGTCCAACTCAGCAGGGAGTGTGGCAATTCGGGCACAGGATTCGATCATCGCCTGATCGACCTCGTCCGGATCGCGTTGCTCCGCGGCCGCCTTGGCCAGGGCGAGGGCGGCGGTCTGGACGGTCAGGGCACGGGCGGGGACGTCAAGTTGGGGCCAGGGGTCGCCGTCGGCGGGGACCGCCGGGCCCTGTGCGGCGGTGTACGCCCCCAGGAACCGCTGCCAGATCTCCGCGGGCAGCAGGCCCGCGGCGTACCAGGCGGCGGGGCGAGCCAGGTCCCAGGCGGGGTCGCCGAGGCCGAGGTCGTCGACGTCGATCAGCAGCCAGGGGCCGCCGGGGGCGGGGTGGCGGACGAGCTGGCCGAGATGGAGGTCGCCGTGGCAGAGGCTGGTTCTGCGGGGCGACGGCGCCTCGCCGCGGGCCCAGGCGGGGAGCCGCTCCCAGGCCCGTTCGACGGTCGCGGCCGCGGGGTGGTCCCCGGCCGCCGCGTGCATCCGCGCTCGGGCCCCGGCCGCCTTGGCGGGGCCGCGCATGGCCGGGAGGGGGCCGGAGAGTCGTTCGGTGTCGACCCGGTGGAGCCGGGCCAGCAGGACCGCGGCGTCCTCCCAGGGGGCGACGTCGGGGTTGGCAGGGTCCACGGGGACGCCGTACGGCCAGGCCGTGACGGGTCGGCCGCGCAGGTCCCCGGCGGGGAGCGGGACGGGCGCGAGCAGAATGCCGGTGAGGCTCGGGTGGGCCGCGACGGCGAGGCGGGTGGCCAGGGCCGCGGTGTCGGTGTCTGCGGCGTGCGCCTTGGCGACGGCTTCGCCGTGCCGTACGACGGCGCCGTCGTGCCGCTCGGCGAGCACGGCTTCGTCCCGACCACAGGCGCGGCAGGCATGCCTGGGCGCAACGAGATGCGCGGCGTCGCGTGCGACGCCGGCGAGCGTGCGGACGACGTCTGCGGTCACGGTCTCCCCCGAGCTGCGGTGTTTCCCTGGCGGGAGCCTAGCGGCGTGAGCCGCGCGTCTGGTCGCCCTCGGGTGTGCCACCGTCGCGCCGCGAAGCACTGCCGGCCCGTGAGACCCGCCAGGGCGCGCGGTGCGAGGGGCGCACGCAGAAGGGCAGACAGCGCGATGGCCGGTCAGCTCCCCAGCTGACCGGCCAAACGCTGCCGTCCGCCGCACCCCCGTCCCCACGGGGTTGTTGGCCCGATGTCCCCGACCCGGACCGCTCTTCCGGGTCCGGGGCGCCGCTCAGCGCCCCAGCATCACGCCCACGGACGACGCTTGTGTGACAACTGCCTCCCAGCCGCCGAAGGCGACCACGAGCAGTGCCGCGAGAGGAAGCACCATGACTGTCGCCACCAACGGGTGACGCGTGCCGGACGGGCGGCCGCCGAACGCGGCGAAAGCCTTGCGTCCCTGCGTGCGGATGATCGTCCGCGATGCCGTGTCCGCCATGGTCCCTCTCCTGACTCGTATGTGGCAGCGGCGGGTGTCTGACCTCGGGGGACGAGTGCTGCACCCGCCGCTTGACTTCAACACTAGGGATTCGGCAGGGCCCGGGCGTCATGCCCGCGTACCGATTGCCGGGCCTCCCGGAGGATGAGCCGCGGCCCCGCGGCGTACTCCCCTGGGTGGAGACGGGGTCCTAGGCCTTGGGGTCTTCCCGGAGGGGACGCTCCGAGGAGTCCTCCCTGGGCACCGGCTGCTCGACCAGAGCCAGCACCCGGGTGGCCATGAAACGGGCCGTCCGCACCACCGAGCCCCTGCGAGTGACTTCGCTCACTTCCACCACCCCTCTGCGCACGGCCGTCTCGACCCTGCGGCCCACCCTGCTGGCCACCACTTCGTACGTACGAGTCGTGTCTCCCGCGTCCACGACTATCTCCACGCGGTCACCCTTCACCGATCCAATCCCCCTTCTGCAACGGTCCGTTGAGATCTCGCACCGGCCAG
Source organism: Streptomyces sp. NPDC019890 (assembly GCF_044903445.1). Lineage (NCBI taxonomy): Bacteria > Bacillati > Actinomycetota > Actinomycetes > Kitasatosporales > Streptomycetaceae > Streptomyces > Streptomyces sp. NPDC019890. The sequence goes on from NZ_JBJDQK010000009.1 coordinate 180,926, forward strand.
GACGCCTGGATCCGTTGCCCCCTGACCACTCTTCAAGTTTCCCACCCGGCACTGACAATCGACCGGGCCGAGAGGGCGCGGCCTATGAGCACACCGGGTCGGGGGTACGTAAGCTGTGCCACGTCAAACGGGCGACCGCGGCAGCGGGGTGGGGCCACCCACCGTAAGTAGGGGACGGACATGGCGATGATGCGGCTCCGGCGCGAGGACCCGCGTGTCGTCGGCTCGTTCAGACTGCACCGACGGCTCGGCGCGGGTGGCATGGGCGTCGTCTATCTGGGCTCCGACCGTCGCGGCCAGCGTGTCGCCCTGAAGGTGATCCGGCCGGATCTGGCGGAGGACCAGGAGTTCAGGTCGCGGTTCGCACGTGAGGTCTCGGCGGCACGGCGGATCCGGGGCGGCTGTACGGCGCGCCTCGTGGCCGCCGATCTGGAGGCGGACCGCCCGTGGTTCGCCACTCAGTACGTTCCCGGGCCATCCCTGCACGACAAGGTGGCCGAGGACGGCACGCTCCGGGCCGCCGAGGTGGCCGCGATCGGCGCGGCGCTGTCCGAGGGCCTGGTGGCGGTGCACGAGGCCGGTGTCGTGCACCGGGACCTCAAGCCGTCGAACATCCTGCTGTCGCCGAAGGGCCCGCGGATCATCGACTTCGGCATCGCCTGGGCGACCGGCGCGAGCACGCTCACGCATGTCGGCACGGCGGTGGGCTCCCCCGGTTTCCTCGCGCCGGAGCAGGTGCGCGGCGCTGCGGTCACGCCCGCCACGGACGTCTTTGCGCTGGGTGCCACGCTCGCGTACGCCGCGACCGCCGACTCGCCCTTCGGACACGGTAGTTCGGAGGTCATGCTGTACCGGGTGGTGCACGAGGAACCGCAGCTGCACGGGGTTCCGGACGCGCTCGCTCCACTCGTACGTGCCTGTCTGGCGAAGGATCCCGAGGAGCGCCCCAGCACACTGCAGCTGTCGATGCGGCTGAAGGAGATCGCGGCCAGGGAGGCCCAGGGGCTGTCGGAGGGACGCCCGCCGGCCCAGCGCGAGCGGATCGAGCAGGACCGGCCGACCTCGCGCTATCCGGAGCGGACGCAACGCTCCGAGCGGCTCGACCGGACAGAGCGCCTGGAGCGGCGTACGGGGGGCACCCCGGCGCCGCGCACGCAGCCGCCGCGCACCGGCGGATCCCGGCCCCAGGCGCCCCGCAATACGGCCCGTACGAACGGCCGTCAGGGCACCAGGCCCGGCGTACGCACCACATCGGCCGGGCGGCGGCCCGCCAACCCGCGGTTGCTGCGCCAGCGCATCGTCGTCTTCGTCGTGGTGACGCTGATCGTGGCGCTCGGCATCGCCGCGGCCCAGCAGTTGTAGCGGCGGACGGCGCGATCAGTGCGGCCGCGGCCGCTCAGGTCCTGGGTGGCTCAGGCCTCGGGGCGGCCCGTCGCCACCGCGTAGAACGCGACCGCGGCGGCAGCGCCCACATTGAGCGAGTCGACTCCGTGCGCCATAGGGATGCGCACCCACTCGTCGGCGGCGACCAGCGCCTGCGTGGAGAGTCCGTCGCCCTCCGCGCCGGAGAAGACCGCGCCCATGGAGACCTTCACCGAGCGGCGGTAGAGCGGGTCCGCGCAGTCCGGCGAGAGCAGCACCGCGTCCATGCCGAGGGCGGCGGCGCTGCGGAAGATCGCACTGTCATCTTCGCTTTAGATCTACAATCGAAAGGACGAGATGAGAGGGGGCATCACGCGGGGGTGCCAGAAACCTTCCGGGCGAAGCGTGCCGTCATCTACGCACGAGCGTCTCTTGATGCTCCCGGCGAAGGACCGTCGGTCGAGCGCCAGCTCGAAGCCTGCCGACAGCTCTGTGAGCTGCGTGGCTGGGCGGTCGTAGACGAGCGGGTCGACAACTCGATCTCCGCCTCGACCGGCAAGGAGCGACTGGCGTGGAAGTCCGTGCTGGCGATGGTTGAGGCCCGCGAAGTGGACCTGATCGTGGCGTGGCACATCGACCGCATGACGCGCTCGATGCTCGACCTGGAGGAGCTGATCCTCCTTGCCGAGAACGCTGGCGTCGGTGTCGCGACAGCCTCGGGTGACCTTGACCTGACAACCGACGTCGGTCGGATGGTGGCTCGCATCCTGGCGGCCGTCGCTCGCGCCGAGGTGGAACGGAAGGGTGCTCGTCAGAAGCTGGCGAACGCTGCTCGTGCCGCCGAGGGAGACGTGCACTTCGGTGGCGTCCGGCCCTTCGGGTCGCATCCTGCAACAAGAACTCGTACTGGCGGATTCTTTGGCCCCCACACAGAGGAGGGCTGTTCCTATCTTCCTGACACAGTTGGCGGATGCGTTACCAAGTGCGTCAGCAAGCCCCCGCCAACTGTGCGGGGGTTCGCATGACTTGAAAGTAGCACAGAGGAACGGTCCGTTTACAAACCGATCAACGACGAAGCCTCCCGGCCTGATGGCTGGGGGGCGCTTTCGTCGTTCCCGTCCGGTCGACTCGACCTCTCCAGGGTCCCACCGACCGGGACGGGAGTTGAAGGCCCCGCCTGTGCGGGACGGGGGAGCCAGCATGAGAGCAGACCGGTGGCGGCGAAAGTCAGGATCAGACCCACGGAGCCAGCGATCAGGAAGGCGAGCTGCGGGCCGGCGAACCGGCCGACTAAGCGCCGCATCAGTTGTCCTTCCACCTGCGCAAGGGGCGAGTGAAGATCTCCGTGTGGTGGCTGGGGTTGCGCCCGGAGTGGCCGAGGACCCACTTCTGCGGCTCCTCCCATTCCTCGCTGGCGCCGGAGTTCCCGCCGCACACCACGCACATGAAGGCGAAGGCGTTCGGCCGTCATCCCATCCCGACGACGCCTGCGTGATAGGCCATGTCGTAACGCCGAACCTGCGTCAGGTACTTGCCGGCGAGTAGGAAGGCGCTCGTACGCACCACGACGGCCTTCTGACGGCCCTGTCCTCGCTTCGAGGGTGACGGCGGCCTCGGCGTCGAGGATGCCAGGGAGGCGCTTAGCCACGCTGTCGCAGCGGTCGGCGTGGTACAGGGAGTACCTGTCGTCGATGACGCGCTGAATGGCGGCCAGAGTGAGCGCCTGCTTGGCTTCGAAGATCACTTCCCGGAGCCCGACCGGCGGCATGAGGGCTCGGCGGAGCTCGGAGAGCTTCGGGCCGTCCCCATCGCCGATGTGGACCGGCTCGGGAGCCTCGGTGGCGAACAGGCTCGACGTCGGAGTACAGGAGCGTCGGCTTCCAGTGGATCTGGGGGTTCCCGTGCGGGGAGCCGGTAGCGACCCACATCGTCACGGTGTGGCGCGATCACCTGGAGCGCCGATCCTTCCCTGGCCCGACTGACGCTCAGGCGGGCCGCGGTCGGGTCGCGTAGAACGCGACGGCTGAGGCTGCCGCCACGTTGAGCGAGTCGATTCCGGCGGCCATGGGGATGCGTGCCCACTCATCCGCCGCTCGAAGGGCGTACGTGGAGAGCCCGTGCCCCTCGGACCCGAGCATGATGGCGCACTTCTCGAAGCGGCCAGGGTCCAGCTCGTCGAGCGGCGTCGCCTTCTCGTCCGGGGTCATGGCGAGGATGTTGTACCCGGCTTCGCGGACGGTATCGAGCCCGCCCGGCCAGTCTTCGAGTCGGGCGTACGGGAGCGTGAAGGTGGCACCCATGGAGACCTTGATCGCTCGCCGATAGAGGGGGTCTGCGCAGTCCGGGGACAACAGGATGGCCTTGATCCCGAGGGCGGCGGCACTACGGAAGGCAGCCCCGAGATTGGCGTGATCGACGAATCCCTCGAAGATTGCAATCCGCTGACCTGCGGAATCTTGTAGACCCATGGTGTGGTCGTTGACCGCCTCCATGACGACCACGCGGCGGGCGCTCAGCAGCAGTTCGTCGGCCGTCGGCAGGGGCTTGCGCTGCATGGAAGCGAGCGCGCCGCGGTGCACGTGGTAGCCGGTGACGCGTTCGGCGAGCTCGGGGCTCACCGCGTACACGGGGGCCGGGAGCTCGTCGATGACGTCCCGCATGACGTCGACCCACTTGGCGGAGAGCAGCATCGACCGCATCTCGTAACCGGCGTCCTTGGCGCGCCGGATGACCTTCTCGCCCTCGGCGATGAACAGGCCTTCGGCGGGCTCACGTCTGCGCCGGAGCTCCACGTCGGTCAGGCCGGTGTAGTCGCGCAGGCGCGGGTCGTCGGGGTCCTCGACAGTGATGAGATCAGCCACAGGGTGATACTGCCTTCTCCTGGGTGTGGTGCCAACGGCTGCGCCCGGGTTGGTTACCGGTGGTTACGCGGGCCCGCTGCGATGCGGGTGCGGCTTATGCCTTGCGCGGTCCGACGGTGACGACCTCACCGATGACGATGACCGCAGGCGGGCGCACGTCCTCGGTCCGCACCCGCTCGGCGACCGTCGCGAGCGTCGCGTCGACGCGACGCTGGGACGCGGTGGTGCCCTCCTGGACCAGGGCCACGGGGGTGTCGGGTCGCTTTCCGTGGGCGATCAGGGCCTGCGCGATCGCGCCGATCTTGTCGACCCCCATCAGGACGACGAGCGTGCCCCGGAGCTTGGCAAGAGCCGCCCAGTCGACGAGCGAGCGCTCGTCGTCGGGGGCGACATGGCCGCTGACCACCGTGAACTCATGGGCGACGCCACGGTGGGTGACCGGGATGCCGACCGCGCCGGGGACGCTGATGGAGCTGGAGATGCCGGGGACGACGGTGCACGGGATGCCGGCCTCGGCGAGGGCCTCGGCCTCTTCCATGCCACGGCCGAAGACGAAGGGGTCGCCGCCCTTGAGCCGCACCACCGCCTTGCCCGCCTTCGCGTGCTCGATCAGGGCGTTGTTGATCGCCTCCTGGGCCATGAAGCGGCCGTACGGGATCTTCGCGGCGTCGATCACCTCGACGTGGGGCGGGAGTTCGTCGAGCAGGTCGCGCGGGCCGAGGCGGTCGGCGATGACGACGTCCGCCTCGGCGAGGAGGCGTCGGCCGCGGACGGTGATCAGGTCCGGGTCGCCGGGTCCGCCGCCGACGAGCGCGACGCCGGGGGCCCTGGTGCGGTGGTGGGGGGCGGCGAGGGAGCCGTCCCGCAGGCCCTCGACGATGGCGTCGCGCACGGCGGCGGAGCGGCGGGGGTCGCGGCCGGTGAGCACCGCGACGGTCACGCCCTCGGAGCGGCCGGTGGCCGGGGTCCAGGCGGTTGCCGCGCTCGCGTCGTCGGAGCGTACGCACCAGGTGCGGGTGCGCTCGGCCTCCGCGGAGGCACGGGCGTTGGCCTCGGCGTCGGAGGTGGCGATCAGGGCGTACCAGGCGTCGGTGAGGTCGCCCTCGGCGTACGGGCGCTGCTCCCAGCGGAACTCGCCGGCCGCGGCCATGGCCTCGACGGACGGCGTCGCGGACGGCGACACGAGGACGATGTCGGCCCCGGCGGCGATGAGCGCGGGGAGCCGGCGCTGGGCGACCTGCCCACCGCCGAGCACGACGACGCGGCGCCCGGAGAGGCGCAGTCCTACGGGGTAGGCGGGGTGCTCGTCGTGGTCGACGTGCGCAGCGGGGTCAGCGTGCTCGGCCATGGTGGTACTGGCTCCTCGGGCGGGGCTGTGCGGTGTACGGGGCCGCTGCGGCGGTGAAGCGGCTGGTGGGGCGGGGTGGGGGCCCTGCGAATACCTTACGGGGGTGGGGGGTTCCTCCCCTGCCCCGCCCCTTCCCGAAACCCGTGGGCTCCGCCCCCGGGGCCCGAGTGGGACGGGCGAAGCTTGTTTGTCCGGGCTCCGCCCCGAACCCCACTCCTCAATCGCCGGAGGGGCTCAGAATGAGCCGTCCGCCGATTGAGGACGCAGGGGTCTGGGGCTTGCCCCGGATACGGGGAGCGGCGGGGAGGGAAAGCCCCCGGCACCCCACACGCGCCAACCCGCACCGGCTACTTCTCCGTCACGCCCGCCGAGTCGAACGTCGCCACCTCATGCATCGCTCTCGCCGCACTCTGCACCACCGGCAGCGCCAGCAGCGCCCCTGTCCCCTCGCCCAGGCGCAGGTCCAGGTCCACCAGCGGGCGCAGGCCCAGCTTGTTGAGGGCCGCCACATGGCCCGGCTCCGCGCTGCGGTGGCCCGCGATGCAGGCCGCCAGGGCCTCCGGCGCGATCGCCCGGGCGACCAGCGCGGCCGCGCCCGCCGAGACACCGTCCAGCACCACCGGCGTACGCAGCGACGCGCCGCCCAGGATGAAGCCGACCAGTGCCGCGTGCTCCAGGCCGCCGACCGCCGACAGGACGCCGATCGGGTCCGCCGGATCCGGCGCGTGCAGTTCCAGCGCACGCCGCACCACGTCGACCTTGCGCGCGTGCATCTCGTCGTTGATGCCCGTACCGCGGCCGGTGATCTCGCCCGGGTCGATGCCCGTGTACACCGAGATGAGCGCCGCGGAGATCGTTGTGTTCGCGATGCCCATCTCACCGGTGAGGAGCGCCTTGTTGCCCGCCGCCACCAGATCGCGCGCCGTCTCGATGCCGACCTCGACGGCCGAGAGGACCTCCTCGCGGCTCAGCGCGGGTCCGGTCGTGCAGTCCGCCGTGCCCGGTCGCACCTTGCGCGGCAGCAGTCCCGGTGTGGCGGGCAGGTCCGAGACGACGCCCACGTCGATCACGCAGACCTCCGCACCCACCTGGTTGGCGAACGCGTTGCAGACCGCGCCCCCGCCCAGGAAGTTGGCCACCATCTGGGCCGTGACCTCCTGCGGCCAGGCCGTGACCCCCTGCGCGTGCACCCCGTGGTCGCCCGCGAAGATCGCGACCGCCGCGGGCTCCGGGATCGGCGGCGGGCACATCCGCGACAGCCCGCTCAGCTGGGCGGAGATGATCTCCAGCATGCCGAGCGCGCCCGCCGGCTTGGTCATCCGCTTCTGCCGCTCCCACGCCTCGCCGAGCGCCTTCGCGTCCAGCGGGCGGATGTTGGAGATGGTCTCCTGGAGCAGATCGTGCGGCTCCTCGCCGGGCAGCGCGCGCCGTCCGTACGTCTCCTCGTGCACGACCCACGACAGCGGACGGCGCTTGGACCAGCCCGCCTGCATCAGCTCGGGCTCCTCGGGGAACTCGTCGACGTACCCCACGCACAGGTACGCCACGACCTCCAGATGCTCCGGCAGACCGAGCGCGCGCACCATCTCGCGCTCGTCGAAGAAGCTGACCCAGCCGACGCCGAGGCCTTCGGCGCGCGCGGCGAGCCAGAGGTTCTCGACGGCGAGCGCGGAGGAGTACGGGGCCATCTGCGGCTGTGTGTGCCGGCCCAGCGTGTGCCGGCCGCCGCGCGTCGGGTCGGCGGTGACCACGATGTTCACCGGGGTGTCGAGGATCGCCTCGATCTTCAGTTCCTTGAACTGCTTGGCCCGGCCCTTCGGCAGCGACTTCGCGTACGCGTCGCGCTGACGCTGGGCGAGCTCGTGCATCGTCCGCCGGGTCTCGGCGGAGCGGATGACGACGAAGTCCCAGGGCTGCGAGTGGCCGACGCTGGGGGCGGTGTGCGCGGCCTCCAGGACGCGCAGCAGCACCTCGTGCGGGATGGGGTCGCTGCGGAAGCCGTTGCGGATGTCCCGGCGCTCGCGCATGACGCGGAGTACGGCTTCTCGCTCGGCGTCGTCGTAGCCGGGTGCGGGCGCGCCTGCGACGGCGGTGTCCGCAGGCGCGGGCTCGGCGACCGCCACCGCCTCGGGCACTGCGTCGGGCACCGCCTCGGGAACTGCCTCGGGCACCGCCTCGGGCACTGCGTCGAGAACCGGCTCCGGTTCGGGGGCAGGCACGGCTTCTTCGGCCACGACGACCTCTTCGGCGATCTCAGCCACCTCTTCAGCCGTGACGGGCTCAGCCTCGGGAACCGGCTGGACCGGCGGCTCGGCAGCGGTCTTCTCGGCCACCGGCCCCGGCTCGCCCGCGCGTGGCGCGGGCACGATCACCTCGGCCTGCGGCGCGGGCTCCGATTCGACGACCGCGGCCGCCACACTCTCCACGACCGCCACCTCCTCGACCAGCGGCGCGGGCTCCGGCTCCGGCTCGGGCCCCTGGTCAGCGGACTCGGTGACGACCTGAGCTTCAGGAGCTTCAGGAGCGACCACAGGAGCCTCAGTGGCCGGCGGGACGAGTGTGGTGGGCGGGACCGGCGTGGTGGGCGCGACGGGTGCGGGCTCCGGGGCGACCGTTTCCGGCGCGGCTTCCACTGTGGCTTCCGCTGCGGCCGGAGGAGGCGTGTGGAACTGCGGAGGCTGAGGGTCCCAGGGAACCCCGGCCTGCGGTGGAATCTCGCCCAGCTGCGGCCCGGGCAGCACGGCACCCGTCTCCTCGCGCGGGATGTCGAGGTACTCGGGGCCCGCGGTGGGCGGCCCCGGGTTGGGCACGGGCGTGGCGTGCGTCGGCGTCCCCGCGGGGCCGCGGTCGGCGAGCGAACGGACCACGCCGCCGGAGGAGGCGTCGGGCACCGGCGGTCCCATGTGCAAAGGGCGTCGCGCGGGCGGCGGCGTGGGCGTGGCCGAGGTGGGCGGGATGCGTACGCCGTTGAGGTCGACGGAGCCGGAGTCACGGCCCCCCGCCTCGTGCGCGCCGGCCTCGTGCATCTCGTAGGCGGGTACGGCCGGCTCGGCCGCAACGGCGACGGGCTCGGCCACGCGCTGCTCAACGGGGGCGAACTGCTCCTCCGCGAAGGCCGGCGCGACGGGCTCCGGCACCGGCGCGGCAGCGGCGAGATCCGGAGCCGGGAACTCCGGGCCAGCGGGTGGCTGCGCCACGGCAAGCGCCTCGGCCTGGGCCTCGGGCGCCTGGTACTGAAGGACGAAGTGCTCCTGCCCCGGCGGTTGCGCGACAGGTTCGGCGACCGCAGTCGCAGGCTGGCCGACATGGTGCTCCGGAACCGGCATTGCGAGCGGAGCCTGGCCCACCCCCGCCGGAGCCACCGGCGCATGAGCAACGTGCATCTGCGCAACGTGCATCTGCGCGACCGGCGCGTGCGCCACGGGCCCCTGCGCGGGTTGCACCGCCTGTGGGTCGCTCCACGCCCCCTGCGCCCCGGGCATCAGCAGCAAATCGTCCTCTTCGGAGCCGTTCTCGGAGTGGTCGAGGAAGGTGTACGCGCCGTGAGCGGGGACGCCCGGCTGCTCCACCATGCCTGCGTTCTCCGGCAGCCCCTCGCCCGGGATCTGGCCGGTGTCAGTCATGCGTACCCCTCGCCCATCGCTTGTGCTCCTTCGCCCATCGCCCGGGACGCCCGATCGCGGCACACGCAACGCCCGCCAACAAGAACGAGCGTGTGCGCCGCGCGGCACGATGACCCACGGGCATCAAGCATTCTCGCGGCCGTTTCGTCGCCGCGGCAGGGAGATCCGCCACGGTCCGCTGTGGGCTGCGCCACGTTGCGCTTCCCCCGGTTCCGACGTACCACAAACGGGAGCCAAAGCGCCCCCTTTTTCCGGACATTGACGAACGAACCGACGAACGCCCGGGTGCAGTACAACGATCGGCCAGCCTACCCCGCGCCGTGCCGCGGCAGGGGTCAGGGGGCGCTCTCGAGACGGCGGCCGGAGAGCAGGAAGACGACCGAGCGCTCCCGTTCCGTCCATGCCGCGGTGTCCAGTTCGACGGACTGCAGCAGCGCGCACTCGACCTCGTACCCGCCCGCCGCCAGTGCCGCGCCGATCGCCTCGGCCTCGTCGCGGGTCGACGCATGGGTGACGATGCGCTGCGGCCGCCGGTCGGCGCACGCGGTCACCACATGCGCTCCCCCGCTCCCGATCCGTACGACATCGGGCTCGGGCAGCCGTTCGAGCACATGCGGCGCCCGCCCCTGTACGACTTGGAGCTGGACGCCCGAGCGCCGCGCGGTGGCTTCGGTGCGGGCGCAGGCCGCCGCGTCCGCGTCGACGGCGATCACCGCGGCGCCGAACCGGGCCGCCTCCGCCGCGAGCGCCCCGCTGCCGGAGCCGATGTCCCAGAGCAGGTCGCCGATGCGCGGCCCGAGGCGGGCCAGTTGGGCGGCGCGCAGCTGCACCGACTCGCCCTCGCCCAGACCTTCTCCGTACGGCTGCCCCTCTCCGTACGACCCGGGGGGCAGCGCCCAGCCTCGTACCGCGGGCGGATAGCCGGGTTCACGACCCGAGATCCAGCCCGAGCCCGGCACCGCCGTGGTTCCCGTGCCACCGATGACGATCACGACATTGGGGTCGCGCCAGGCATGGTCGGCGGCCTTGTCCGAGGTGAGGACGGTGACCTGCTCGCGGTCGGTGCCGAGTTCCTCGCAGATGACGAAGGTCCGGTGCACGCCTTCGAGCAGCAGGGCGAGCTCCGCGGGACCTGCGCCCGGCGATGTGAGGACGGCGACCTTGGGGTGTGCCCGGCACACATTGACGGCGCGGCGCAGCGTACGTCGCTGGGCGACGACGATCTGGGCGTCGTCCCAGGGCATGCCTGCCCGGGCGAAGGCGGTGGCGACGGACGAGACCGCGGGCACGACCTCGACCTCCAGCCCGTGCTCGGGCGCGCGCAGGGTGCGTACGACGCCGAAGAAGCCCGGGTCGCCGTCCGCGAGGACGACGGCGCTTCCACGGTGGCTCGCGATCCGCCGGGCGGCCAGGTCGACGCTGCCGAGCCGGATACGCTCGGCGCCCCGGGGCACCTCGGGCAGCGCCAGGTGGTGAGCGGCTCCGGCCACCAGGGTGGCGGCCGACAGAGCGGACCTGGCCGCCCCGGTGAGGGGCGAGCCGTCCCAGCCGATCACCGTGACCCGGTCGGCCATCGTCGTCAGTCTCCTGGTGTTGTCGCAGGTCGGGCAGCCCGCACGGGTGCATGCAGGGTGAGGTTACCTTCCAAGGATGCCTGCTGAATCAGACCGGTCGGATCCGGTCGGCCGCCGGTTTGTCCCCTTGGCCGAACCTGGCCCGTTCTCGTGGCTGAAGCCGACCGGTTCCCATGACTCAAGCCGGTCAGTCGCGGGTGAAGCCGGTCAGTCCTGTGAGTGAAGCTGGCCAGTCCTGTGAGTGAAACCGGTCAGTCCCATGAGTGAAACCGGTCAGTTCCAGTCGGTGAACGAGGCGTAGCCCGCGTCCGCCATCTGTTCCGCGACGCCTTCGAGGTCCTCGGGCAGCAGGCTCCAGACGATCAGGTCGGTGCGGATGTCCGCCCAGCCACCGTCCTCGGTCTGCGTGCGCGCTATCCAGGCGTTGCGCAGGACTCCTTCGCTGATGCAGCCGATCTTCTGGGCGACCTGCTGGGCGGCGGTGTTGTCGGCCGCCGTACGCAGCTCCAGGCGCTCGAACTTCTGGACGCGGAACAGCCACTGGGCGACGGCCAGCACCGATTCGGTGGCGTAGCCCTCGCCGCGCGCCCACGGGGCGGTGACATACGCGACCTCGGTGGCGAGCGTGCGCCAGTTGGTGTGCTGCAGATGGATGACGCCGACGAGGCGCTGGGTGAGGAACTCAGTGACGGCGAGAACGATTCCGCGGCCTTCGGTGCGCGCTGCAGGAGCGATCCTGCGGACCCACTCCTCGGCATCGGCCTCGGTGTACGGGTGCGGCGCCGACGTCCAGGCGGTGACCAGTTCGTCGTTCATCATCTCGGTGTGCGCCGGGATGTCGGCCTCTTCGAAGGGGCGCAGCACCAACCGCTCCGTGCTGATGGACACGTCCGGGAAGGTGGTAGTCATGCGCAGCTCCATGCCGAAGACCGTCGTAAGGGTCGTAGCCGTAAAGGCCGTAGCCGTAAAGGCACAGCATGCAGCATCGGGTGGGGGATGTGCATGACCGGGTGCGCATGCAAAGAGGCCCCACGCACCTTACGGGGTGCGCGGGGCCTCTTCGGGCGGTCTCGCTCAAGGCCCTTGCGGCAGGCCCTACTTGACGGCGCCGAAGGCCGGGATGACGGAGCCGGCGTACTTGTCCTCGATGAACTTCTTCACCTCGGGGGAGTTGAGGAGCTGCGCCAGCTTCTGCACGCGGGCGTCCTTCTCGTTGCCCTCCTTCACGGCAAGGAAGTTGGCGTACGGGTTGCCCCCGGCCTTCTCCAGCGCCAGGGCGTCCTTGGCGGGCTCGAGGTCGGCCTCGATGGCGTAGTTGCCGTTGATGACCGCGGCATCCACGTCGCCAAGGGCGCGCGGCAGCGTGGCGGCCTCCAGCTCCTTGAACTTCAGCCCCTTGCTGTCCTTGATGTCGGAGAGCTTGGCGTCGGTGCCGGCGCCGTCCTTGAGGGTGATCAGGCCATTGTCGGCCAGCAGCTTGAGCGCGCGGCCCTCGTTGGTGGTGTCGTTCGGGACGGCGATGGTCCGGCCGGACTTGATCTCCCCCAGGCCCTTGGACTTCTTGGAGTAGAGGCCGAGCGGCTCCAGGTGGACGTTGACGACCGGGACGATGTGGGTCTTGTTCTTCTTGTTGAAGTCGTCCAGGTACGGCTTGTGCTGGAAGAAGTTGGCGTCGACCTGGCCGCTCTCGGTGGCGGTGTTCGGCAGGACGTAGTCCGTGAACTCCTTTACCTCAAGCTTGAGTCCGGCCTTCTTCGCCAGGTTGTCCTTGATGTAGCCCAGGATGTCGGCGTGCGGCGTCGGGGACGCGGCGACGACGAGCGCCTTGGACTCGTCGGCCTTGCCGGAGTCGGCCTTGGCCGCCGGGTCGGACGCCGTGCCGCAGGCGGTGAGGCCGAGGGCGAGCGCGGCGGTGGCGGCTGCGGCGGCGGTGAGTTTGATGTTCTTACGCACGAAGAGTGCCTCTTTCTGGTGTTGCGGTGGTGTCGCCCGGACAAGGAGTGCGGGCTTGTTGGGGGAAAGTCCGAGGGTCAGGAAGCGGTACGACCGCGGCGCGCCAGGAGCCGGACGGCTCCGTCGCCGAGCAGCTGTACGGCAGTGACGATGGCGATCAGGATGGCGACCGTGATCAGCATGAACTGGGTCTCGAAGCGCTGGAATCCGTACGTCACGGCCTTGGACCCGAGCCCCTCGCCGCCGACCGCACCGGCCATCGCCGAATAGCCGACGAGCACGATCACGGTGGTGGTGACGGCGGACACGAGCGAGGGCAGGGCCTGCGGCAGCAGCACCTTGCGCACGATCGTCGGGATGGAGCCGCCCATCGACTGGACGGCCTCGACGAGACCGTGGTCGACCTCGCGGATGGCTGTCTCGACCAGCCGCGCGAAGAACGGGATGGCGCCGACGGCGAGCGGCACGATCATCGCGGTGGGGCCGATGAAGGTGCCGACGACCAGCGTGGTGAAGGGGATCAGCGCGATCAGCAGGATGATGAACGGCAGCGAGCGGCCGATGTTCACGATCACGCCGACGACCTTGTTCACCGGGATGTTCTGCAGCAGTCCGCCCTTGTCGGTGAGGACGAGCAGCACACCGAGCGGCAGTCCGCCCGCGACGGTGACAAAGGTGGACCACAGCACCATGTAGAGGGTGTCGACGGTTCCCTGGCTCAGCAGCGGCTGCATCTCGGACCAGGTCACTTGGCACCTTCCTCGACGAGCGCGCCGCTCTGCGCGGGGAGATCGACCGACTCGGCGGGCTCATCGGGGTCGACGACGTCGACCTGCAGGCCCTGCTCGCGCAGGAAACCGACCGGGACGACGTTCTCCTCGTAGCGTCCGGGCAGTTCGATGCGCATCCGGCCGATCTGGTTGCCGCCGACGGTGTCCATCGCGGCGCCGAGGATCGAGATGTCGATGTTGTACGTACGCGAGAGCTGGGAGATCACCGGCTGGGTGGCGGCCTCGCCGTGGAAGGTGACGTCGATGACCGTGCGGTCCGGCCCCGAGGCCTCGCCGCCGACCGGGAAGAGCTCCTGCGCCAGCTCGGAGCCTGGGGTCGCGAGCAGTTCGCTCACCGTGCCGGATTCGATGATCTTTCCCTTCTTCATCAGGGCTGCCGAGTCGCAGATCGTCTTGACGACGTCCATCTCGTGGGTGATGAGCAGAACGGTCAGTCCGAGCTGCCGGTTGAGGTCGCGCAGCAGTTGCAGGATCGACCGGGTGGTCTCGGGGTCGAGGGCGGACGTCGCCTCGTCGGAGAGCAGCACCTTGGGGTCGCCGGCGAGCGCGCGGGCGATGCCGACGCGCTGCTTCTGGCCGCCGGAGAGCTGTCCGGGGTAGGCCTTCGCCTTTTCGGCCAGGCCCACCAGGTCGAGCAGTTCCAGCGCCTTGCGGGAGCGCTCGGCGCCGGAGATGCCGAGGATCTCCAGGGGCAGCTCGACGTTGTCCTTGACGGTGCGCGAGGACAGCAGGTTGAAGTGCTGGAAGACCATGCCGATCCGGCTGCGGGCCTCGCGCAGTTCCTTGCCGGCGCGGCGGCCGCGCCCGGCGAGTGCGGTGAGGTCCTGGCCGGCCACGGTCACGGTGCCGGAGGTGGGGCGTTCGAGCAGGTTGACGCAGCGGATGAGCGAGGACTTGCCGGCGCCGCTCCGGCCGATGACGCCGAAGACCTCGCCCTCACGGACGTGCAGGTCGACGCCGTCCAGCGCGGTGACCTCGCGGCCTCGCGACTCATAGACCTTGGTAAGGCCCGTAGTGGTGATCACAGGGGGTTTCCGTCACTGTCGAGTGCGCGGCGAGGTGTCCGCCGGGCACGGGGCATTCGGGTTCCGACGCGCACGGATGATTCGGCTGGTGGCCGGGGCAACGCGTGCGCGGGGCAGGCTCCGTCCGACGCTCAAGGAGTTACGTCGGATTCGGCGCGGCTGTCGGTCTCGCTTCGGGGCGCGAGACTCAGGCAGGGGCCCTCAGATTGCGCACATTCGACACATACAACGAGCACCGGGCGTCGTGATCGCCTCGGTCGCAAGGGTGCGGCTGCTCGTCGTGGTCATGGCGGCAAGTAAAACAGACGGGAGTGCGAAGCGAGGGCGGCCGTCCGAATACCGAACTAATTTGCTTCAGTATGCGGACAGTGTCAGTCGGCCGCCGTGATCTCCACTCCCCCGTGTGTGGCCAGCGCGGACACGGCCGAGAGGTCGGCCACGACCACATCGGCGAGCAGCTCGGAACGCTCATGCGTTGTGGCCAAGGCCACGGTCCGCATGCCTGCGGCGCGGCCCGCCGTCAGCCCGGGCCGGATGCCGACCTCTTCGAGCCGAGCCACTTCGAGCCGGGCCTCGGCGAGCCGCCGGGCCGCCGGGCCACGGAGGTGGCCACGGCCCAGGGGTCGGCGGGCAGCCGGTCGATGGCCGTCGACCCTGGTGTGGGCGCACGGGGCCGCGCGCATCGGGCCTTTTGGCCCGTAATAGTCTCGGGGCCATGCTTGACGCCCTGACGGTCGCGGTCGCCGTGACCGCGCTCGCCCTCTCCCTCTGGTGCGGCTTCGCCGCCTACCGTGACCAGCCCACCATGGACTGGCACTTCATCGGCATGGCCGTGGTGTCGGTGCTGGCGCTGGCTCAGCTGGTGGTCGGGATCGTGCAGCTGGCGCGCGGCGAGGAGGCGCACGAGGGCACCGCGATCTTCATCGCGTATCTGATCGGCTCGTTCGCCGCGGTCCCCGCCGCCGGTTTCCTCTCGCTGGGCGAGCGGACCCGTTGGGGATCGGCGACGGTCGCGGCGGGCGCCGTGGTTCTTGCCGTGCTCGAAGTACGGCTCTACGACATCTGGGGAGGCTGACGATGGCCGAGCCCGCCACCGCGGCGAAGCAGCAGCGGACCAAGCTGGTCAAGGGGCCGGGGCTGCTGCTGGTCTGGCTGTACGGAGTGATGTCGGTGGGCGCTGTCTCGCGCTCGGTCTACCAGATCCTCACCGACTACGGCTCGGCGCCGCTGGCCCATACGCTCTCCGCCGTCGCGGCCGTGGTCTACGCATTCATCACGTACACCCTTGTGCGCGGTGGGGAAAAGGCCCGCAGGGCGGCGCTGGCGTGCTGCGCCGCCGAGCTCGCGGGCGTGCTGATCGTCGGGACCTGGACGGTCGCCCGGCCGTCCGCGTTCCCCGACTCGACGGTCTGGTCGGGATACGGGATGGGCTACATCTTCATCCCGGTGCTGCTGCCGATCACCGGAATGCTCTGGCTGCGCCGGTCACGCACGAACGTGGCGCAGCCCGCGGCCGACCAGGCCTAGGCTGCCCTAGACGCTGGCGACATACGCGCCCGCCGCGGCCTCCTTCTCCAGCGTGACCAGAGACAGCCGCGGGCCGACCTGCTCGCTGGACACCTGCACATAGCCGCGGCTGCGGTACAGCCGCAGATTGCCCTCGCTGCGGTGGCCGGTGAAGAGCTGGAACCGTTTGGCGGACGGCTCGCCCGCGAAGCGCTCCTCGATCGCGTCGAGCAGCCGGCCGCCCAGGCCATGGCGCTGCATCCGCGGATGCACGATGAGCTTGGCGATCCGGGCCGTGCCGCCGGCGTCGACTCTGCCGCGTACGGAGGCGACGACCTCGTCGCCGAGCCGGGCCACCAGGGCGTGACCCTGCGCTATTTCGGCCTTCAGATCATCCAGTGACTGGGTGAGTGGCTCGATTCCGTAGTCGCCGTAGAGCTCGGCCTCGCTCTGGTAGCACAAGTACTGCAACTTGAGGATGTGCTCCGCGTCCTGTGCCCCTGCCCCTGAGATGGTCACGCTCATGCCCATGTGCGCATGCCTCCCGCTCACCTGTCCGCCGGTTGTCTATCGCTCCTTTCCCCCGTGTTCAGGAGCCGCAACCTCTGCCGCCAGCATTCTGCGCAGGCATCCCAGGCAACGGGAACGCATCGGCCCCAGACTTCCCTGTGAGATTCCCAACTTCCCTGCGATTTCCCGGTAGGTCGGGTCGTCCGGGGACAACATCGCAGTCAGCAGCCGCGGGCAGTCTCCCGGGGTGCGGGCGACGGCGGCCCGCAGAGCGCGGCGGCGCTCCGATCTGAGCGCGGCCCGTTCCGGGCTGCCCGCGGGGTCCGCGGAGGGTTCGGGGCCGTACGGGAGTTCCCTCGCCGCAGTCCGCCGGGCGCGGCGCGCTTCGGCGCGTACGGCCCGTTTGACCCACCGGGCGGCGTCGGGCGGCGGGCCGTACTCGTCGAGCCGTTCCAGAAGCCGTACCCAGACGGCCTGTTCGAGGTCGCCGGCCTCCATCGCGGCGGCCGGGGCCTCGGCCGTCGCCTCGGCGCTCACCAGCGGGCGCAGGGCGCTGACCACATGGGCGGGGGCGGCCATCCGGGCGGAGGTGTCTTCGAGAAGCGTCATGCCCGGCGGGACGTGCCGTCGCGCGGCGGTGGTTGCCCCGCGACGGCACAGTCACCCTTACGGGCGGATCGGCCTCGCGTGCTGTCAGCCGCGGAAGTCGGCGGCGGCCAGCACCCCGGTGTCGGCGTTGTCGGTGAAGATGCCGTCGATGCCGGTCTCGAAGTAGACCTTGAACGCGCCGAAGGCGTCGCCGTACGCGTTCGGGTCGCCGCCGCGCCGGAAGTCGGCGGGCAGGAAGGTGTTCTCGTTCCGCATCGTGTACGGGTGCAGGATCAGGCCCTGGGCATGCGCGTCCCGCACCAGCGTCGTCGGCGTGCCGAGCTTGCCGCTCGCGTCCTTCGGGATGATCAGGTCGAGCGTCGGGCCGATGCCCTTCGCATACGACGCGATCCACTTCAGGCCCTCGGGCTTGACGAGATCGGCGACCGTGCGCGGGTCGCCCGCCTCGATGAAGTCCCAGGGCCGCGAGCCCGCGCCGGAGAGCAGCACCACGCCGGGCGGGTCCACAAGATCGGCCAGCCGCTGGATGCTGCTCGGCTCGAACGACTGCAGGAAGACGGCGGAGTCGGCGCGGTGGCGTCCGTGGCGGCGCAGCAGCTTGGCGAGGCGCTCCTCGAGACCGAGACCGAGCGCCCGGAAGTACGAGGGGTGCTTGGTCTCGACATGCAGCCAGACGGGACGGCCGCGCTTGCGGCCCTCCTTCTCCGCCCAGCGCAGCACCTCCTCGAAGGAGGGGACCGTCCAGCGGCCGTCGTAGAGGGTGTTCTCCTGGCGGTTGGCGGGGATCCGCTCCTTGGCGCGCAGCGTCTTAAGCTCGGCGAGCGTGAAGTCCTCGGTGAACCAGCCGGTGAGGCTGACGCCGTCGACCGACTTGGTGGTCTTGCGGGAGGCGAACTCCGGGTGGGCAGCGACATCCGTCGTACCCGTGATGTCGTTCTCGTGACGGCATACGAGATGGCCGTCCTTGGTGGGCACCAGGTCCTGCTCGATGACGTGCGCGCCCATGTCGAGGGCCAACTGGTAGGAGCCGAGGGTGTGCTCGGGCCGGTAGCCGCTGGCGCCGCGGTGCCCGATGATCGTCGGGGTCGGCAGATCCCTGTACGAGCCGTGGCCGCCGTGGCGTTCGGCGGCTGCGGCCGGCGCCGCGGTGACGCCGCCGACGCCGAGGGCCGCCGTGCCGAGCACCGCCGCGCCCAGTACCGTCCGACGCCCCGGAGTTCTGTCCGCACCCTGTGTCATCGCCGTTCCTCCGTGTGATGTCCCGCACCTGTCAAGCGACGCCCGATCGTAGGCAGATACCCCTTACCTGCGGCAGACCCTGGGCGAACGCAGCGAAAACACACGTCAACACTGCGTGTCCGCTCGATGAACCCGATGTGCGATCAGGTGTGACCCGCGAGTATCGTCCTCACCTGCAGAGACTTCGCCGCCGCTACTGTCCGCCCCCACGACCCCGTTCATGACACCGGAGGACCCGTTGTCCCGCTTGTCGCTCATCAAGGCCGTGCTAGGACCGATCCTGCGCCTGATGTTCCGTCCCCGTGTGGAGGGCGCCGGGAACATTCCCGGAACGGGTCCGGTGATCCTCGCCGGAAACCATCTGACGTTCATCGACTCGATGATCCTCCCACTGGTCTGCGACCGTCCGGTTCACTTCATCGGCAAGGACGAGTACGTCACGGGCAAGGGCCTCAAGGGCCGGGCGATGGCCTGGTTCTTCACCGGCTCCGGAATGATCCCGGTGGACCGCGACGGCGCGAACGGCGGTGTGGCGGCGCTGATGACAGGCCGTCGGGTGCTGGAAGAGGGCAGGATCTTCGGCATCTACCCGGAGGGCACACGCTCCCCCGACGGCCGCCTGTACCGGGGGCGTACGGGCATCGCCAGGCTGACGCTGATGACGGGCGCGCCGGTGGTCCCGTTCGCGGTGATCGGCACGGACAAGCTCCAGCCGGGCGGCGCGGGCCTGCCGCGGCCGGGCCGGGTGACCATCCGCTTCGGCGAGCCGATGGAGTTCTCGCGCTACGACGGTATGGACCGGGACCGCTATGTGCTGCGGGCGGTGACGGACTCGGTGATGACCGAGGTGATGGAGCTGTCGGGGCAGGAGTACGTGGACATGTACGCCACGAAGGCGAAGGCGGCCTGACGGCCGCGGGGGTGACGTGAAGGGCGGGCCCCGACCGGGGCCCGCCCTTTCGGCCTGCGGCTTCGTTGTGCGGCGGACCGGACGCGGCGCGCGGGGCACGAAGGACCCGGCACGTACGCCTGGCCCGCAGGGGCCGACACGCGCCGCGAGGCGCACACGCGCTCAGGGCATCACGGGTGCTCCAGGCCCTCCTCGAGCCGCTGGCCCCGCAGCAGGAACCACGCCGCCGCCGCGGTCGCCAGCAGCACCGCCGCGCCGACCCCGGACGCCAGCCGCAGTCCGTCAGTGAACGACTCCTGCGCAGCGGCCAGCAGATCCGCGCCCCGCTGCTGCGGCAGCGTCGCCGCCGCCTCGACCGCGCCGCCCAGCGACTCGTGGGCCGCGGACGCCGTACCGGCCGGGACACCCGCCGGGGTCGCGAACCCGCGGTACACGCCGGTGACGATGGACCCGAGCAGCGCGATGCCGAGCGCCGCGCCCAGTTCGTACGCCGTCTCCGAGACCGCGGACGCCGCGCCCGCCTGCTCCTTCGGCACACTGGACAGGATGACGTCCGCCGTGACGGTGAAGGAGAATCCCGCACCGACGCCGACGACCAGCAGGGCCGCGCCGAGCAGCGGGTAGCCGGTGGACTGGCTGACAAGGGTCAGCGCGGCGAGGGCGAGGCCCACTGCCGCGAGACCCCCGGCCACCACGGACCGTACGGAGAACCGGCGCGCCACCGTACCGGCGGCCAGACCCGTCGCCACCGCGCCGATCGCGGCGGGCAGTTCGGCCAGACCGGCCTCGAACGGCTCCCGGCCCTGGACCAGTTGCAGAAACTGGGAGAGGAAGAAGACCAGGCCGGACAGGCCGAGGATGGTGAGCAGGTCGGCGAGCACCGCGCCGGAGAAGCCGCGGTGCCGGAACAGCCGCATGTCCAGGAGCGGTGCCGGCAGCGTCAACTGCCTGCGTACGAATCGGTGGAGCGCGCCAAGACCGATCATCGCCGCGCCGGCGGCCTCCCAGCTCGCGCCGTGCGTCGCCGCCTCCTTGACGGCGTAGACCACGCCGACCACGCCGATGAGGGACAGTACGACGCTGTTCAGGTCCCAGGGCCCGGCCACGGGGTTCTTCGACTCGGGCAGCAGCTTGACGCCGACCAGCACCAGGACAGCCATCACCGGCAGGTTGATCAGGAAGACCGAGCCCCACCAGAAGTGTTCGAGCAGGAAGCCGCCGACGACCGGCCCGACGGCCGCGCCGGCCGAGGCCATCGCGCCCCAGATGCCGATGGCGACGCTGCGCTCCTTGGGGTCGTGGAAGATATTGCGGATCAGCGCGAGGGTGGAGGGCATCAGGGTCGCGCCGGCGACGCCGAGGAGCGCCCTGGCGAGGATCATCATCTCGGGGCTGGTGGCGTACGCGTTGAGTACGGAGACCGCACCGAACGCGACCGCGCCGAACAGCAGGAGCTTCTTGCGGCCGATGCGGTCGCCGAGGCTGCCCATGGAGACGAGCAGGCCCGCGATGATGAATGAGTAGACGTCACCTATCCACAGCAGCTGGGTGCCTGAGGGTTTCAGGTCCTCGCTGAGGAAAGGGGTCGCGAGCCCGAGGACGGTGGCGTCGACGGCCACCAGCAGTACGGCCAGGACGAGTACCGCGAGCGCGAGCCAGCGCCCGGGACGGTACAGGGTTTCGTCCGTCCCGGTCGTGCGCTGGACGGTGCTGCTCATTTCTCCACACTCCGTTGTGCTCCGCCGAGCAGCAGCTCGGCGATCATGTACTGGAAGTCGTTCTTGGCGACCCGGCCGTCCATGACGGCCCAGGCGCAGGTGCCGATGAGCCCGTAGAGAGCCTCGGTCAGCCATGCGGGCGACATGTCGATACGGAACTCGCCCTGTTCCTGGCCACGCCGGAAGAGCGCGGACACCCGCGCGTCGAGCCTGGCCCAGCCCTCGTTGACCTGGTCGCCCTCGAAGAGCTGGTTCTCGGTGACGAGAAAGGCGAGGAGATCGGCGGTCGGCTCCATCTCCGCGATGAGCCGCCGCAGTGCGTCACCGGCCCCGCCCTCGTCGAGCCGCGCCCGGTCGAGGGCGCGCTGGAATTCCTGGATGCCGAGTTGCTCCAGCGCCTTGACGAGCACATCACGCCCGGCGAAGTGCCGGTGCAGCGTGGCACGGCCGATCCCGGCGGCGCGCGCGACCTCGTCCATGGTGGCGGTCGATTTGCGGGCGAG
The DNA here is from genome assembly GCF_044903445.1 of Streptomyces sp. NPDC019890. Lineage (NCBI taxonomy): Bacteria > Bacillati > Actinomycetota > Actinomycetes > Kitasatosporales > Streptomycetaceae > Streptomyces > Streptomyces sp. NPDC019890. The sequence continues at coordinate 202,458 of NZ_JBJDQK010000009.1, forward strand.
GAGGGCGGCGGCGGTGTGGAGCACCTGTTCACGATCCATGGCCATGAGACGACTGTACCCCAGATGAGACATTCTTGTCTCACTCGGGGTATGGATGTCTCATCCGCCGTACCGGAGGGCAGCACGAAGCCGCCTGACCGGCCATGAGGCTCGTCCGGTCAGGCGGCTGAGGTCAGCGGAGGATCAGCCGACGGGCAGGCAGTCGGGCCGGAAGCCCGGGTCGGCGGGACCGGACCGCCCCAGGGCGCTGAGCACCCACTGGGCGACGACGAGATCCTTGGGTGCCTGGTCGTGCTCCGAAGTGCTGAGCGGACAGGCGTCCTGGAGCAGCACATTGGTGACGTAGCGGCCGGAACCCTTGAGGTAGGAGCTGGTGTACGGGAGCACGACCTCGTCGTAGCGCGTTGCGATCTGCGTGTAGTCGGGGCCGGCCGGCGCCTCGGGGTCGGCGTTGAGCTTCGTCAGCAGCTCGGAGCCGGCCGTCTGGTCCACGCAGGAAGGGCAGACGGTGGCACCGGCGGCGAGCGCCAGCGGGTTCGACGTGCCGTGATTGGACGGCACAATGCCGACCAGGTCGTCCACCTTGGTCGCCCCGCCGAGGAACTTCACGTAGTAGCGCGGCATCATGCCGCCCTGGCTGTGGCCGACGAGGTCGACCTTCTTGGCACCCGTTCTGCTGCGCACGGTGTCGACGAAGTCGCGCAACTGCGCCGCCGAGTCGGGGATCGGGGCGGTGGCCGCCTCGCCGTAGTCGAACGCGAAGACGCAGTAGCCCTCGGAGGCCAGCTTCGGCGAGAGCGTGGCCCAGTTCTCCGCCATCGTCTTGAAGGTGCCGTTGACCAGGACGACGGGCTGCGGGTGCGCCGCGTCCGGCTTGCAGGACCAGTCGTTGGCGCCGGGCGGGGCGACGGCAGGCTCCGCGGCCGAGGCGGTTCCGGATGAGGCGAGCCCCGCCGCGCCGAGTACCGCCACCGCGGCGGCCGAGATCAGCGGGCGGATGAGGTTGCGTAGACGCATGGCGTGGGGCCTTTCCGTGCTCCGGTCGTGACGCGGGTGTTCGGCAATGCCGACCGGGATACGGAATATTTGCTTCCGTGTTACTGGCGCGTCAAGACATGCGTCGTCGGAAAATGTCACACCGGCCAGGGCATGTGCCCTGGCCGGTGCGGTGGCGACGTGCGCTCGACTGTCAGCGCTTGGCGTCCGCCCACGCCCGCTGCACGGCCAGGTCGGCCTTCACCTCGGCGAGTTGGACGGCCACCGCCGAGGGCGCCGTGCCGCCGCGACCGTTCCGCGAGGCCAGCGCGCCGGGCACATTGAGGACCGTACGGACATCTGGCGTCAGATGCGGCGAAATCTTGGCGAATTGCGCGTCCGTCAGCTGGTCGAGTTCGATGCCCTGCTGCTCACAGACCTTGACGCACTCACCCGCGACCTCGTGCGCCACCCGGAACGGCACGCCCTGCTTGACCAGCCACTCCGCGATGTCCGTCGCCAGCGAGAAACCGGCCGGGGCCAGCTCCTCCATCCGTTCGCGGTTGACCGTGAGCGTCGCCATCATGCCGGTGAACGCCGGGAGCAGGACCTCCAGCTGATCGCAGGAGTCGAAGACCGGCTCCTTGTCCTCCTGGAGGTCGCGGTTGTACGCGAGGGGCAGGGCCTTCAGGGTGGCGAGCAGCCCGGTGAGGTTGCCGATCAGGCGGCCCGACTTGCCGCGCGCCAGTTCCGCGATGTCCGGGTTCTTCTTCTGCGGCATGATCGACGAGCCCGTCGAGAACGCGTCGTGCAGGGTCACGAAGGAGAACTCCTTCGTGTTCCAGATGATGACCTCCTCCGCGATCCGGGAGAGGTTCACACCGATCATGGCGGTGATGAAGGCGAACTCCGCGACGAAGTCACGGGAGGCCGTGCCGTCGATGGAGTTCCCGACGCTGCCGTGCTCGAAGCCGAGGTCCGCCGCGACCGCCTCCGGATCGAGTCCGAGCGAGGATCCCGCCAGCGCGCCCGAGCCGTACGGGGAGACCGCGGTCCGCGAGTCCCACTGCCGCAGCCGCTCCGCGTCGCGGGACAGGGACTGGACATGGGCCAGCACGTGGTGGGCGAAGAGCACCGGCTGCGCATGCTGGAGGTGCGTACGGCCCGGCATCGCCACGTCCGGGTGGGCCTCGGCCAGAGACACGAGCGCTTCCTGGAGCTCGGCGATCAGGCCGCCGATGATCCGCGCGTGGTCCCGCAGATACATCCGGAAGAGCGTCGCGACCTGGTCGTTGCGGGAGCGTCCCGCCCGCAGCTTGCCGCCGAGGTCTGGGCCCAGCCGCTCCAGCAGCCCGCGCTCCAGCGCGGTGTGCACGTCCTCGTCGGCGATCGTGCCGACGAAGTCGCCGGACGCCACATCCGCTTCGAGCCGGTCGAGCCCAGCAAGCATGCGCTCCAGCTCGTCCGCCGTCAGCAGCCCGGCCTTGTGCAGCACGCGCGCGTGGGCACGCGAACCGGCGATGTCGTACGGTGCGAGCCGCCAGTCGAAGTGCACCGACGCCGACAGCTTGGCCAGTGCCTCGGCCGGACCGTCGGCGAACCGGCCGCCCCAGAGCCGGACGTCACCGTTGTTGCTGCTCACAGCAGAAGCTCCTCAAGAGGGTGGATGTGCGACCGCCTCCCCTCCCCCCGGGCCCCGGCGGGCCTGGGGGACCCCCAGCGGAGGTACGGGGAGGCGGCTTCGTACGCGTATGGAATCAGGCGAGGTCACGCTTCGAGGCGATCTTCGACGACAGAGCGAAGATGTCGATGAAACCCTGCGCCTTCGACTGGTCGAACGTGTCGCCCGAGTCGTACGTGGCGAGGTTGAAGTCGTACAGCGACTCGTCCGACTTCCGGCCGGTGACGACGGCGCGGCCGCCGTGCAGGGTCATCCGGATGTCACCCGTGACGTGCTGGTTGGCCTCGTTGATGAAGCCGTCCAGGGCGCGCTTGAGCGGGGAGAACCACAGGCCGTCGTAGACCAGCTCGCCCCAGCGCTGCTCGACCTGCCGCTTGTACCGCGCCAGCTCACGCTCGACCGTGACGTTCTCCAGCTCCTGGTGGGCGGTGATCAGCGCGATCGCGCCCGGTGCCTCGTAGACCTCACGGGACTTGATGCCGACAAGACGGTCCTCGACCATGTCGATCCGGCCGATGCCCTGCCCGCCGGCCCGCTCGTTGAGCTGCTGGATCGCCTGCAGTACGGAGACGGGCTTGCCGTCGATGGCGACCGGGACGCCCTCCTTGAAGGAGATGACGACCTCGTCGGGCTCGCGCGGCAGGGCCGGGTTCGAGGTGTACTCGTAGATGTCCTCGATCGGCGCGTTCCAGATGTCCTCCAGGAAGCCGGTCTCGACGGCGCGCCCGAAGACGTTCTGGTCGATGGAGTACGGCGACTTCTTGGTGGTTGCGATCGGGAGCTGCTTCTCCTCGCAGAAGGCGATCGCCTTGTCCCGGGTCATCGCATAGTCACGGACCGGGGCGATGCACTTCAGGTCGGGCGCGAGAGCGACGATGCCGGCCTCGAACCGCACCTGGTCGTTGCCCTTGCCGGTGCAGCCGTGGGCGACCGTGGTCGCGCCGTGCTTCGTGGCGGCGGCGACGAGGTGCTTGACGATCGTCGGCCGGGAGAGCGCGGAGACCAGCGGGTAGCGGTCCATGTAGAGAGCGTTGGCCTTGATCGCCGGGAGGCAGTACTCGTCGGCGAACTCGTCCTTCGCGTCCGCGACCTCGGCCTCCACGGCACCGCAGGCGAGCGCGCGCTTGCGGATGACGTCCAGGTCCTCGCCACCCTGGCCGACGTCCACGGCAACGGCGATGACCTCGGCGCCCGTCTCCTCGGCGATCCAGCCGATGGCGACGGAGGTGTCCAGACCGCCCGAGTAGGCGAGTACGACGCGCTCGGTCACGGGTTTCTCCTTACGGTGCATTCGGTGATGAGTATAACTATGCAGACCTCCGTATGTTTTGTCAACGCGGTCTGTGGGCGTGCACATACTCGGCGGCGCCCGGCCATGCGCCGCGTCTACGATCGGCGCTTCGCAGGGGCGACCGGGTGGCCGCGCCAGTGCGGGAGAGGGCCCGGCCGCTCCTCGGGAAGGCTCTGCCCAAGGTCAGCGGGCCGGAGCTGGTCACCCTTGCCGCCCTGGTGCTCCGAGTGGCCTGGCGCAGCCACGGCGCCTTCGCCCGCGACCTGCTGGACCGAACCCTCCGCAGGGGGAAGCGGGAGAACGTCGAAGCTCTGCTGGCGAGCGAGGACCGCGCCACGCGCCGGTTCGCTCATCGACTCGCGGTCCAGGAGCGGCTGCTCTCCCCGGTGCGGCTCGCCCGTGCCGCCTCCGGTGACGACGACGTCGTCATCCAGGACGTCTGTGCCGAGGCGGCCCTCGCCACCGTGCGCGACGGTGCGTACGACGAGGTGCTGGGCCCGCTGCTGGGCTCCCGCCAGCCACGGGTGCGCTCCGCGGGGGTCACCGCGCTGCGCCGGGCGGGGCGTCCGGCACAGGCCAAGCCCTTCCTCGTCGACCGATCCGGTCTGGTACGCGCCTGCGCGCGCTGGGTGCTGCGGCAGCACGGCACCGATCCGCTGCCGCTCTACCGTGCGCTGTGCGCCGACCCCTCGGCCCGGTATCTGCCGTCCGCCGCGCCGCTGGGACTGGCCGAGTGCGGCACGCGTACGGACGCCGTACTGCTGGTGCCGCTGCTCGGTCACCCGTCCGGCGCGGTCCGCGCCGGTGCGGTCGCCGGTCTGCGTCTGCTCGAACGAGCCGACGCAGAGCTGCTGCTGCCGCTGCTGGACGACCTTGCGCCGTCCGTGGCCCGCGAGGCGGCCACCGCCCTGCTCCCGTCCGCGGTCCGGCTGCCCGAGGCATGGCTCTCGCTGCGGCTCACCGGGGACCGCCCTGTCCACACCAGGAAGGCGGCCTTCCGGCTGCTGCGTGCGCAGGGCGGCGTCGCCCAGCTCCGGGCGGCGGTGCAACTGCTGACGGACGAGAACCCGAGGCTGAAGGCGCTGGCCGGTCCGGCGATCCAGCTGTGGGCGGTGCCGCCGACCGGTGTGCGGCGCGGCGACGCCGAGGTGGCCGCGCTCCTGAACCGCTGTACGCACCTGTTCAGCGATCATGTACTGACACGGCTGCGGCAGGAGTTGGGTATCACCGAATGAAATCGGACACGGCGGACGTCCCCGATCGCCAATAATCCATGGCATGGGAAAGCTCTATGAACGGATCGACGGCCGACTGCGCACCTTCATCGAGGCACAGCCCCTCTTCTTCACCGCGACCGCACCCCTCTCCGGCGACGGCACCGTCAACCTCTCCCCCAAGGGTCTGATGGGCTCCTTCGCCGTCATCGACGACCGGACCGTGGCCTACCTCGACTTCGCCGGTAGCCACAACGAGACCATCGCCCACCTCCGCGAGAACGGCCGCATCACCCTGATGTGGTGCGCCTTCCAGGGGCCGCCGACCATCGTGCGGGTGCACGGCCGCGGCGAGCCCGTCTTCCGCGACGACCCGCGCTGGAAGGAGCTGCTCACCTGCTTCCCGGACATCGACACCGCCCCGCACGGACTCCGTGCCATCATCGTCGTTCGGGCCGAAGTCATCCGGGACAGCTGCGGGTTCGCCGTGCCGTACATGACGTACGACAGTGACCGCGAGACGCACGGCCAGCGGTTCTCGCGCGAAGACGACGCGTCACTCAGCGCCTACTTCGAGAAGAAGCCGGACATCGCCACCAGCATGGACGGGCTTCCGGGGCTCCCGCTGCCGCTTCCGCCGACCCCTTGAATCCGGTGGGCCGAACGGCCCAGGACGGCAGCGCACCGGCCGCGGCCCGCGTACGGTCGTGAACCATGCGCCCCCGTCTCTCACTTGGCTCCGTCCTGCTCCTTCTCGCTGCCGGTACGGTCGCGGCCTCCCCCACCCGCGCGGCCCCGCTCCCCGAGCGGATGGCCGACACTGGCGGCGGCAGCCAGCTGATCACCGCCGAGGCCCCGGGCCCGGGGTCCACCACCGGGAAGGTGACCTGGTGGGACCGCCGATCCGACGGGCGGTGGGTGGCGGCGGGCTCGGCCACGGCCCGGTTCGGGGCGAAAGGACTGGTCGAGGGCGCCCGCCGCAAGCAGAGCACCTCCACCACACCGACGGGCCTTTACGACCTCCCGTACGCCTTCGGGATCAAGGCCGCGCCCGCCGGGACCGACTACGCCTATCGCCGGGTGACGAACAAGTCCTGGTGGTGCCAGGACAACGCGTCCCTCTCTTACAACCGCTGGGTGGAGGGCCTGCCCAAGGACTGCCGGGCGAACGAGTCCGAGCATCTCGTCTCGTACCCGGTCCAGTACGCCCACGCCATGGTCATCGGCTTCAACTACGCCCGCCCGGTGCGCGAGCGCGGGGCCGGGATCTTTCTGCATGTCAACGGGCGTGGCGCGACGGCCGGTTGTGTGTCGGTGCCGGACACGGCGATGCGCCGGATCCTGGCCTGGGCCGACCCGCACCGCGGCCCGCACATCGCCATCGGCACCGCTTCGGGACGCACGGCCGTAACGCGCTACTGACGGGGGCGGCCGACTCACAGATTGCACAAGCGCCCCTCGAGTTGAACTCCACGCGCCTCGTATGCGTATTCCCGTACGCGAAAGTGGTACAGCCGAGGAGCAGTCGTGGCGATGTTGCAGAGCGGTCGGGCCGCGAGACGCCAGACCATGCGGGCGATCCGCCCCCGGCGTGACCCGGCGGTGGCGCTGCTGGCCGTCGCCTGGGCGGGGGCGGTGGCCGTGCTGTCCCTGTGGTGGCAGAACACCGCGGTGGTGCACATGACCACCGCCGAGTGGCTGATCGGTGCCGGCCGGATCACCGGGCTGCTGGGCGGATACATGATCGCGCTGGTGGTGCTGCTGATGGCACGCGTCCCGGCCCTGGAACGGCGGGTGGGTTCCGACCGGGTGACCCGCTGGCACGCGATGAGCGGCCGCTACGCGATCAGCCTGATCGTCGCGCATGTCGTGCTGACCGTCTGGGGCTACGCCGTCCAGGCCCGTACCGGTCTCGTGGAGCAGACCGTCACCGTCGTCGTCGACTTCCCCGAAATGATCAAGGCGGCGATCGGCACCGGGCTCCTGCTGCTCATCGGCTTCGCCTCGGCCGGGATGGTACGCCGCCGGATGTCCTACGAGACGTGGTACTACCTGCACCTTCTCACCTATGTCGCGGTGTATCTGACCTTCTGGCACCAGCTGGCGACGGGTGCCGAGTTCGTGGCGAACCCGACCGTGCGCACCGTCTGGTACGTGCTGTACGGAGCGGTCGGAGCGCTGCTGCTCTGGTACCGCGTCCTGTCGCCCGTGCGGCTCAATCTCTGGCACCGGATGCGGGTCGAGTCGACCGTGGACGAGGCGCCCGGTGTGGTCTCCGTGCTGATCACCGGGCGACGGCTGCACCGGCTGGGCGCCGAGGCGGGTCAGTTCTTCCGCTGGCGGTTCCTCACCAAGGGCCTGCGCTGGAGCGCCAATCCGTACTCGCTCTCCGCCCCGCCCCGCCCCACCCTGATGCGTATCACCGTCAAGGCGGTCGGCAGGCACAGCACGGCCCTCTCCCGGCTGGAGCCGGGGACGCGGGTCTGGGCGGAAGGCCCGTACGGAGCCATGACCGCCGGCCGCCGGAGCCGCAACAAGGTGCTGCTGATCGCGGGCGGCGCCGGGATCACCCCGCTGCGGGCGCTGTTCGAGACGCTGCCCGGCGGCCCGGGCGACCTGACACTGCTCTACCGGGCCAGCAAGAAGCAGGACCTGGCTCTCTGGAGCGAGCTCCAGCAGATCGCCGAGCGCCGGGACGCACAGCTGATGTACGCGGTGAACGGTCCCGACGGGGCACGGCCCGAGATCACCGCCAAACGACTGAAGGAAGTGCTGCCCGACATCGACGCGCACGACGTCTATCTCTGCGGGCCGCCAGGCCTCGCCGAGGAGTCGTACCAGGCGCTGCGCGAAGCAGGAGTGCCGTCCCGCCGGATCCACCACGAGTCCTTCGAGATGTGAGGCCGTCCTTGAAGAGGAAACATCCGCTTCGCCGGATCATGATCGGCGCCGCCGCCACCGCGTCCAGCGTCGTCCTGCTGCTCGCACTGAAGCAGCCGGGCAACACCGTGGCGGAGGCGTCGTCGCAGACCGGCTCGCAGGTACCGCCCGCCGGCTCGGCGTCCGCCGGAATCGGAGCCGGAGCCGGGGCCGGGGCGGGACAAACGGTGCTCGGTGACGTCGCCGGCACGCAGTACGGCGACGTCCAGGTCCAGCTCACCCTCAGCGGCGGAAGAATCACCGGGGCGCAGGCGGTGAAGGCGCCCAGCGCCGACGCCAGGAGCCGGCAGATCGCCGCGAGCGCCATCCCCAAGCTCAACCAGGCAGCGGTCACGGCGCAGAGCGCGCAGATCGACGCGGTCTCCGGGGCCAGTTACACCAGCGCGGGCTACATCAAGTCCCTGCAGAGCGCCCTCGACAAGGCGGGGACCGCGGGGGCGGGGGGTTCCGGTGCCGGGAATTCCGGCAACGACGGGTCCGGCGCGCAGGCCGGGTCCGGTGCGCAGCCGGGTGCGGGTTCCGGCACCGGCACCGGCTCCGGTGGCACCCCGGCGGCGAAGACCGTCCTCGGCGACGCGGCCGACACCCAGTACGGCCCGGTGCAGGTCCGGATCACGGTCAGCGGCGGCAAGGTCACCGCCGCCGACGCCGTCAAAGCGCCCAGCGCCGACGCCAACAGTCGACGGATCGCCGCCGACGCCGTGCCCCAACTGAACCAGGCAGCGGTCACGGCGCAGAGCGCGCAGATCGACGCGGTCTCCGGGGCCAGCTACACCAGCGCGGGCTACATCAAATCCCTGCAGAGCGCACTCGACAAGGCGGGTCTGTGATGCCCGACGGCCGGGAGCGCGTGCGCCATGTCGAGCACTCCATGGGCACGGTGTTCTCGTTCGACATCCGTATCGCCAACGGCAGCGACTCTCCCAGGGTGCGCGCCGGACTCGCCGCCGCCGTGGCCGGTCTGCACCGTGTGGACGAGATCTTCTCGACGTACCGTCCGGGCAGCCAGGTCAGCCGGCTCGCCCGCGGCGAGCTCTCCCTCGGGGACTGTGTCACCGAGGTCGCCGAAGTGCTCGATCTGTGCGCGGACGCGGAGCGGGAGAGCGACGGCTGGTTCACCGCCCGCTACTCCGGCGAGCTGGATCCGACCGGTGTGGTCAAGGGCTGGGCGGTGGAGTGCGCGGTCCGTATGCTCGCCTCGTCCGGTGCGGATTCGGTCTGCCTCAACGGAGGCGGCGACATCCAGCTGTACGGCGGCCCCTGGCGGGTGGGCGTCAGTGACCCGCTGCACCCGGGCGGGCTCGTCACGGTGATCGAGGCCGACGACGGCCTCGCCGTCGCCACATCGGGCCCGGCCGAGCGCGGCTGCCACATTCTCGACCCGCACACCCGTCGGCCCCCCGCCCAGGCCATGGCGTCGATGACCGTCCTCTGCCCGGGGCTGACCCGTGCGGACGCCCGGGCGACCGCCGCGTACGCCATGGGCGGGCGGGCCCGCGACTGGCTGGAGGAGCTGCCCGACACCGAGGGTTTCGCCGTCAATGCCGACGGCAGCACCTGGCAGACCAGCGGATTCGCCCGCCGCACGGCGAAGTTGGCTGTCTGACGACCGGCCGCCGACGGCCTCAGCGGTCGTTCTGGGCCAGGCGCAGCAGATGGTCCGCGAGCGCCTGGCCGCCCTCCGGGTCGCGGCTGATGAGCAGCAGCGTGTCGTCGCCCGCGATGGTGCCGAGGAGGTCGTGCAGTTCGGCCTGGTCGATGGCCGAGGCGAGGAACTGGGCCGCGCCCGGCGGCGTACGCAGCACCACCAGGTTGGCCGAGGCCTCGGCGGAGATCAGCAGTTCACCGGAGAGACGGCGCATCCGCTCCTCCTTGGCCGACTCGCCGAGGGGAGCCTGCGGGGTGCGGTATCCGCCCTCGCTGGGCACCGCGTAGATCAGCTCGCCGCCGGTGTTGCGGATCTTCACCGCACCCAGCTCGTCGAGGTCGCGGGAGAGCGTCGCCTGGGTGACGTTCAGTCCGTTGTCCGCGAGAAGCTTGGCCAGCTGGCTCTGCGAGCGCACCGGCTGCCGGTTGAGGATGTCCACGATCCGGCGGTGGCGGGCCGTACGGGTCTGCGGTACGGCGGGCCCGCCGTGCTCGGTGTCCTGCGCCTCGGTCATCGTCGTCTCATTCTCCGGATCGTCCATCCCCGCTGACTGCGTCGAGAACACCGGGCAGGGCCCGGAGGAACGCATCCACCTCCGCCTCGCCGATGAGCAGTGACGGCATCAGCCGTACGACATCGGGGGCGGGCGCGTTCACCAGGAAGCCGGCGCTCTGAGCCGCCTGCTGCGCCTGGGGCGCGAGGGGCTCGTTGAGCACGATACCCAGCAGCAGGCCCGCGCCACGGACATGGGAGACCAACGGGTGGTGCAGGGACTCGATTCCGTCCCGGATCTTCTCGCCGAGCCGCTTGACCTCGTCGAGTGTTCCACCGGCCGAGAGCGTGTCGAGCACGGCGAGTGCGGCGGCGCAGGCGACCGGGTTCCCGCCGAAGGTGGTGCCGTGCTGGCCGGGCTTCAGCAGCCGAGCGGCCTCGCCGAAGGCGACCGTCGCGCCGAGCGGCAGCCCGCCGCCAAGTCCCTTGGCGAGCGTGACGACATCGGGCTCGACGCCCTGGTGGGCCTGGTGCTCGAACCAGTGGCCGGTCCGTCCGATGCCCGTCTGGACCTCGTCGAGCACCAGCAGGGTGCCGGTGGCGCGGGTGATCTCCCGGGCGGCTTCCAGATAGCCCTTGGGCGGCACGACCACGCCGATCTCGCCCTGGATCGGCTCGATGATCACGAGCGCGGTCTCCTCGGTGACGACGGCTCGCAGCGCCTCGGCATCGCCGTACGGGACATGCGTGACGTCTCCGGGCAGCGGCAGGAACGGCTCCTGTTTGCCGGGCTGCCCGGTCAGGGCGAGGGAGCCCATGGTGCGGCCGTGGAAGCCGCCGGCCGTGGCAACCATGTGCTTACGGCCCGTCAGCCGCCCGATCTTGAAGGCGGCTTCGTTGGCCTCCGCACCGGAGTTGCAGAAGAAGACGCGTCCGGGGCGGCCGAAGAGCTGGACAAGACGCTCGGCGAGTTCGACGGGCGGCTCGGCGACATAGAGGTTGGAGACATGACCGAGGGAGGCGATCTGGCGGGAGACGGCCTCGACGACGGCGGGGTGTGCGTGGCCGAGCGCGTTCACCGCGATACCGCCGACGAAGTCGGTGTACTCGGTGCCGTCCGCGTCCCAGACCTTGGCGCCCCGGCCACGGACGAGCGACAGCTTCGGCGTGCCGTAGTTGTCGGTCATCACGCCCTGCCAGCGCTGTGTGAGTTCCTGGTTGCTCATGATTCCCCCTGTCCGTCGGGCAGGACCATCGTGCCGATGCCCTCGTCGGTGAAGATCTCCAGCAGGATCGAGTGCGGCACGCGCCCGTCGATCACGCGGGCGGTGTTGACCCCGTTGCGTACGGCGAACAGGCAGCCCTCCATCTTGGGCACCATGCCGCTGGAGAGGTCGGGCAGCAGCTTCTCCAGCTGCCTCGCGCTGAGCCTGCTGATCACCTCGTCGCTGTTCGGCCAGTCTTCGTAGAGGCCCTCGACGTCGGTGAGGACCATCAGGGTCTCGGCGCCCAGCGCCGCGGCGAGCGCGGCGGCGGCGGTGTCGGCGTTGACGTTGTAGACGTGGTGGTCGTCGGCGGACCGCGCGATGGAGGAGATGACCGGGATACGGCCGTCGTCGAGGAGTGCCTGGATGGCGCCCGTGTCGATCTCGGTGATCTCGCCGACCCGGCCGATGTCGACCAACTCGCCGTCGATCTGCGGCTGGTGCTTGGTGGCGGTGATGGTGTGGGCGTCCTCGCCGGTCATGCCGACGGCGAGCGGGCCGTGCTGGTTGAGCAGCCCGACGAGCTCACGCTGGACCTGGCCGGCCAGCACCATCCGTACGATGTCCATCGCCTCGGGCGTGGTGACCCGCAGGCCCGCCTTGAACTCGCTGACCAGGCCCTGCTTGTCGAGCTGGGCGCTGATCTGCGGGCCGCCGCCGTGCACGACGACCGGCTTGAGGCCGGCCTGGCGCAGAAAGACGACGTCCTGGGCGAAGGCTGCCTTGAGGTCCTCGTCGATCATGGCGTTGCCGCCGAACTTGATGACGACGGTCTTGCCGTTGTGCCGGGTCAGCCAGGGCAGCGCCTCGATGAGGATCTGGGCCTTGGGCAGTGCGGTGTGCTTACGGGTGCTCATGGGTCGTGAGAGTCCTCAGGAGGAGTACGCGCTGTTCTCGTGGACGTAGTCGGCGGTGAGGTCGTTGGCCCAGATGACGGCGGACTCGGACCCGGCGGCAAGGTCGGCGGTGATCTTCACCTCGCGGTAGCGCATGTCGACCAGCTCGCGGTCCTCGCCGACACTGCCGTTCTTGCAGACCCAGACGTCGTTGATGGCGACATTGAGCCGGTCGGGCTCGAACTCCGCCTTCGTGGTGCCGATGGCGGAGAGCACCCGGCCCCAGTTGGGGTCCTCGCCGTGGATGGCGCACTTGAGGAGGTTGTTACGGGCGATGGACCGGCCCACCTCGACGGCGTCGTCCTCGTTCGCGGCATTGATCACCTCGATGCGGATGTCCTTGGACGCGCCCTCGGCGTCGCCGATGAGCTGCCGGGCCAGGTCGCCGCAGACGCTCTGCACGGCATCGGCGAAGTCCTCGAACCGGGGCGTGATCCCGCTCGCGCCCGACGCGAGCAGCAGCACGGTGTCGTTGGTGGACATACAGCCGTCGGAGTCGATCCGGTCGAAGGTCTGGCGGGTCGATTCGCGCAGGGCCTTGTCGAGGGTCGCGGATTCGAGGTCGGCGTCGGTGGTGAGGACGACGAGCATGGTCGCGAGGCCGGGGGCGAGCATGCCCGCACCCTTGGCCATTCCGCCGACGGTCCAGCCTCCCCCGGACTCCGTCCCGGGGGACCCCCAGCTGACCACGGAGGTCTTGTGGACGGTGTCGGTGGTCTTGATGGCGATGGCGGCCTTCTCGCCGCCGTGCTCGCTCAGCTCGGCCGCGGCCTTGTCGATGCCCGGCAGGAGCTTGTCCATGGGGAGCAGTACGCCGATCAGCCCGGTGGAGGCCACGGCGACCTCGCCGGCGCTCCGGCCGAGTACGTCGGCGACCTTCTCGGCGGTGGCGTGGGTGTCCTGGAAGCCCTTGGGGCCCGTACAGGCGTTGGCGCCACCGGAGTTGAGCACGACTGCGGAGACCTCACCCCCGCGCAGGACCTGCTCGGACCACAGGACGGGGGCGGCCTTGACGCGGTTGGAGGTGAAGACGCCCGCGGCGGCTCGGCGCGGACCGTTGTTGACCACGAGGGCCAGGTCCGGATTGCCGCTGTCCTTGATCCCGGCGGCGATGCCCGCCGCCGAGAATCCCTTGGCTGCCGTGACGCTCACTGCATCTCCTTGTTCGCTTCTCCGCCCGTGCAGCGGAGTGGTGCTGTCTTGGTCGCTGTCAGCAGCCCGGCGGCTGCGCGTGCCTCACTCACGGAGCAACTCCGATCGTGGAAAGGCCGGTCTCCTCGGGGAGCCCGAGGGCGAGGTTCATGCTCTGCACAGCGCCGCCCGCGGTGCCCTTGGTGAGGTTGTCGATGGCACTGATCGCGATGATGCGCTGCGCGGCCCCGTCGTACGCGACCTGGATCTGAACAGCGTTGGAACCGTGGACGGACGCGGTGGCGGGCCACTGCCCCTCCGGCAGGAGGTGGACGAACGGCTCGTCCGCGAGGGCCTTCTCGTACGCTTCCCGCACGGTCTCCGCCGTCGTGCCCGGCTTCGCCTTGGCGGAGCAGGTGGCAAGGATGCCGCGGGCCATGGGCGCCAGGGTCGGTGTGAAGGAGACGCTGACCCGCTCCCCTGCCGCCGCGCTCAGGTTCTGGATCATCTCGGGGGTGTGCCGGTGGCCGCCGCCGACACCGTACGGGCTCATCGAGCCCATCACCTCGGAGCCGAGCAGATGCGGCTTGGGCGCCTTGCCCGCGCCGGAGGTGCCGGACGCGGCGGTGATCACGGCCTCGGGCTCGGCGAGCCCGGCGGCGTACGCGGGAAAGAGCGCGAGCGAGACGGCAGTGGGGTAGCAACCGGGCACCGCGATGCGCTTGGACCCCTCCAGCGCGGCACGGGCGCCCGGCAGCTCGGGAAGGCCGTAGGGCCAGGTACCGGCGTGCGGCGAGCCGTAGAACGTCTCCCAGTCGGCGGCGTCCTGCAGCCGGAAGTCGGCGCCCATGTCGACGACCAGGACCTCGTCGCCGAGTTGCTCGGCGACTGCGGCGGACTGTCCGTGCGGCAGGGCGAGAAAGACGACATCGTGCCCGGCCAGCACCTCGGCACTGGTCGGCTCGAGCACGCGGTCGGCGAGCGGCAACAGATGCGGCTGAAGGGAACCGAGCGACTGGCCCGCGTTGGAGTTGCCGGTGAGGGCGCCGATCTCGATCCCGGGGTGGGTAAGGAGCAGCCGGAGCAGTTCCCCGCCCGCGTAACCGCTCGCTCCTGCCACTGCCGCTCGTAGCGCCATCGAACCCTCCTCGTCGATGGCATGACTATACGCAACCTTGCAGATTTATGCAATCGGAAGGTGGAGGCGGCGACGGCCACATGTGACCTAGCGATTCAGCTGGCCCATAGCGCTTGGGTCCCACCAATTCGAACCGCAACTGCGTGCTCAGCCGACGGCAGCGCCGAACCACTTGGGCAGCCGGCTGAGCAGATCCTGCTGATCTTCACCGACCCACGCCACGTGGCCGTCCGGCCGCAGCAGCACCGCGGGCACGTCCAGTTCCTCGCTGACATCGACGACGTGGTCGACCCGATCCGCCCAGCCCTCCACCGAGAGCCGGCCGGTCTGGTCGAGCAGCAGGCCGCGGCCGCCGTGCATCAGCTCGTACAGGCGCCCCTGCTTCAGCTTCACGTCCCGCATCCGCCGGCCGAGCAGCTCATGGCCCTCGCCGAAGTCGTAGCGGACCCCGACCGCGGTGATCATCTCGGTCACGTACCGGTTCACCTCCTCGAAGTCCATCAGCGTCGAGAACAGCTCCCGCAGCGCGGTCGCACCCGGCTCGGTTCCCAGCAGCGTGATCTGCGCGCGGGTGTTGTCCAGCACGCGGGCGCCCACCGGGTGCCGTTCGGCGTGGTAGCTGTCCAGCAGCCCCTCCGGCGCCCAGCCGTTGACCGCGGCGGCCAGCTTCCAGCCGAGGTTGAACGCGTCCTGCACGCCGAGGTTGAGCCCCTGCCCACCGGTCGGCGGGTGGATGTGCGCGGCGTCGCCGGCCAGCAGCACCCGGCCGACCCGGTAGCGCTCGGCCTGCCGGGTGGCGTCGCCGAACCGGGACAGCCAGCGCGGCGAGTGCACGCCGAAGTCGGTGCCCGCGAACGCCCGCAGCTGCTTCTTGAACTCCTCGAGGGTCGGCGCGCCCGCACGGTCCTCGGCCACCCCGTCGGCGGGCACGACAACGCGGCACACCCCGTCCTCGTTGGGGATGACGCCGAACCGCAGTTGGGTCTTGCGGACTTCCTCGACGACGGCGGCAATCGTCGCCGGATCCTCGGTCACCTCCATTTCACCCAGCAGCGTCTCGACCCTGGCGGGCTCGCCGGGGAAACCGACGCCGAGCAGCTTGCGCACCGCACTGCGGCCGCCGTCGCACCCGACGAGGTAGCGCGAGCGCAGGTGCGTGCCTCCCCCGCCGGCTACGCCCTCATGGGCGGGGGTGCCCCCACTCGCCAGCTCGACGGTCACCCCGTCCTCGTCCTGGCTCAGCCCGACCACTTCGCAGCCGCGCCGGATCTCGGTACCGAGTTCGACGGCGCGCTCGTTGAGCAGCCGCTCGGTGGTCGGCTGCGGGGTGGCGACGCCATAGGGGTGCGCCGTGTCCAGCCGGTCCGGCCACGGCTTGACGATGCCGCCGAAGAGACCGCCGACCTGGAACTTCTCACTGACCGCGAGGAACCGGTCCAGCAGGCCGCGCTGGTCCATCATCTCGACGCTGCGCGCGTGCAGGCCCTGCCCGCGGGACTGCTCGGTCGGCTCGGTCAACTTCTCCAGCACGACCACGTGCACTCCGGCCAACCGCAGCTCGCCGGCCAGCATCAAGCCGGTCGGTCCGCCGCCGACCACGATCACGTCAATCATGAAAGCCCCCATTCAACGAGAGTGAATTCCGGTCGGCCGCTCCGCGCAGTCCGGCGGCACGCACACCCGCACCTCCGCGCCGAGTCCCCGCAACCGCACCGTGAGTCCCACCGGCGGTTCGACGTTCCCGCGCAACCCATACGTCGACAGCAACACACGCACGTCGCGAATCTGCTATTTCCGCAGGTCCTGGCCTTGGCCGACCATTCTGCGGCACGACCCGGGCCTTGCCGCAAGGCCCCCTGTGCGCTATATGTTGCGAGTGGCAAGGAGTAGGTACTCCTTGCCTTTTGTCGTCCGATGTGGATGGACAAGCTCCTCCCGAAGCGGTGACGCGCCGCGTACGGCGATGCCGGCGGTCCAGGAGGACCTCCCCTGGGCCTGCGGATGCAGCCGCGGAACCTCAGACCCGCCCGTCACCCGGTCCGTCCGCCTCAGACTCATCCGTCGCAGCCTGAGGCGTCGTGGGCCCGCCCGCTCCGGACGCACCGGCCCGCAGCCCGTCCATCACGAGGTCCAGCAGTCGCGTCGCACGCGGCCGCCAGTCGCTGTGCGGGTCGATCTGCCAGAGCCCGGCAATGGCGAGCACGAAGTCGTCGGGGGTCAGCCCCGGGCGGATGGTGCCCGCCTCCTCGTTCGCGTTCAGCAGGAGCGTGACCGCCTCGGTCACCGGGCCATGACCCAGCTGGGCCAGGCTGCCGTACTTGCTGGTGGCCTGCCGCAGCGCGTCGGCCAGGCCCGCCTTGGCCATGGCGTACTGGGCCAGGCGGTCCATCCACTCCCTCAGCGCCCGGTCGGGTGCGCGGGTCTGGAGCAGCTGTGCAGCGGCGTCGGCGACCTGCTGCATCTCGTAGCGGTAGACCTCCAGGACGAGGGCCTCGCGGTTGGGGAAGTTGCGGTAGAACGTCCCCTGCCCGACGCCCGCCTTCTTCGCGATCGCGCTCAGCGGGGCGTCCGCAGCCCGCGTCAGCTCGGCCAGTGCGACTTCCAGGATGCGCTCGCGATTCCGTTGTGCGTCCGAGCGCAGAGTCGCGCTCTTCTCTTCCTGCACCCGTCCGCCTTCCGGAATCACAGCCAAGCCCGGCCTTGCTAACCGGACAACTGTCCGCTAAGTTCAATGACTACCGGACAGCTGTCCACTTAGGCCCACCATAGCGCCAGACCGGCCGGCGTGGCCCACCGGCGCCCATCGTCACCGGTTCATTCACCCGCATCGCCCTCTCCCTCCCGGACTGTCTGCCGGGATCGTCTCGTTCGACGCGCATCAGAAATGCGAAAGAAGGCTGCTCATGGCCCCATCGACGTCCAGCGCCATCACCCTGAACATCAATGGCGAGAAGTACACGCTGCCCGTCGACCATCGCACCACCCTGCTCGACGCCCTGCGCGAGCATCTCGATCTGACCGGTACCAAAAAGGGCTGTGACCAAGGCCAATGCGGCGCCTGCACGGTGCTGCTCGACGGGCGCCGGGCCGTTTCCTGCCTTCAGCTCGCGGTCGCGGCCGAGGGGCGCGCGATCACCACCATCGAAGGCGTGGCCGATGGTGAGCGGCTGCATCCGGTGCAGCAGGCCTTTCTCGACCTCGACGGCTATCAGTGCGGCTACTGCACACCGGGGCAGATCTGTTCGGCCATCGCGGTGATCGAGGAACACGCGGCGGGCTGGCCGAGCGCCGTGACCGGCGATGTCCGGCCCGAAGCGGGAGCGCCTGCGCTCACCGCCGAAGAGATCCGCGAGCGGATGAGCGGCAACCTGTGCCGCTGCGGCGCCTATGTGTCGATCGTGCAGGCGGTCGCGCGGGCGGCAGAGGCGGCCCAGGCCGAGGTCAAGGAGGCGGCGGCATGAGGGAATTCGGCTACGAACGCGTCTTCGACGTCTCCGGAGCACTCGCCCTGCTCGGCGCCGATCCCGACGCCCGCTTCCTCGGCGGCGGCACCAACCTCGTCGACCTGATGAAGGCCGGCGTGGAAAGGCCCGCGCTGCTCGTCGACATCACCGAACTCCCCCTCGACGGAGTCGAGTTCACTCACGACGGTGGGCTGCACATCGGCGCGACCGTCACCAACAGCGATCTCGCGGCCCACCCCGAAGTACGGCGTCACTACCCGGCGTTGGCGCAGGCCGTCCTGGCCGGCGCCTCGGGACAGCTGCGCAACATGGCCACGGTCGGCGGGAATCTGCTCCAGCGGACCCGCTGCGGCTACTTCACCGACCTCAGCAAACCGTGCAACAAGCGTGCCTCCGGCAGCGGTTGCCCCGCCCTCACGGGCGAGCACCACAACCACGCGATCCTCGGCGCCTCCGAGCAGTGCGTCGCCACCCACCCCTCGGACATGGCGGTCGCGCTCGCCGCCTTCGACGCCGTCATCTCGTACGAAACGGCTGACGGGCCGGGCGAGTTGCCGTTTCCCCAGTTCTATCTGCCCGTGGGCGACACCCCGCACATCGAGACCGCCCTGCCGCCCGGCGCGCTGATCACCGGCGTCACGCTGCCCCCGGCCCCGGTCGCCGCCCACTCGCGGTACCGGAAGGTGCGCGAGCGCGCCTCGTACGCGTTCGCGATCGGCTCGATCGCCGCCGCGCTCGACGTCCAGGACGATGTCGTACGCGAAGTGCGCCTCGCGTTCGGGGCGGTCGCGTCCCGGCCCTGGCGGGCCCGTGCGGCCGAGCGGGTGCTGACCGGCGGCCCGGCGAGCGCGGAGGCGTTCGCCGCCGCGGCGGATGCCGAACTGGCGGCCGCCGAAGCGCTTCCCGAGAACGGATACAAGGTGACGTTGATGCGCAACCTCGTCGTGGCCGTGCTGACCGAACTCACCGAGGAGGCGACCCGATGACGACGCCGACTACCACGGCGGGAATCACCACCGTGACGGGAGCCGTCGGCTCCGCCCACACCCGCGTGGAGGGCCGCGACAAGGTCACCGGGGCGGCCCGCTACGCCGGAGAGATACCCTTCGCCGAACTCGCCCATGGCTGGCTGGTGTTGTCGACCGTGGCCCGTGGCCGTATCCGCTCCGTGGAGGACGCCCCCGTCCTGGCCATGCCCGGCGTCCTCACCGTGCTGCACCACGGGAACGCGCCGCGTGTGGACACCGACTATGTGGGCATGGTGGGGCGGCCGAACCCGGTCCTCGGGATCTTCCAGCACGACCGGGTGCCCTTCGTGGGCTGGCCGGTGGCGTTGGTCGTGGCCGAGACGTCCGAGCAGGCCAGGGAGGCCGCCGAGGCGCTGGTGGTCCGATACGACGAGGAGCCGCACGACGTCGCGTTCTTCGCCGGACACTCCGGTGCGTACACGCCGGAGAACAATTCGATGGTCCAGGCCGAGACGGCGAAGGGGGACGTAGCGGCCCAACTCGACGCTTCCGCCGTCGTCGTGGACGAGGAGTACACCACACCGGAGGAGCACCACAACGCGATGGAGCCGCATGCGGCGACGGCTCGCTGGGACGGCGGCCGGCTCGACGTCGTCGACTCCAACCAGGGCAGCACCTGGGTGGCGAGCGAACTCGCGAAGCTCTTCTCCCTCGATCCGGCCTCCGTACGGGTGCGGTCCGAACACGTCGGCGGCGGCTTCGGATCGAAGGGCATGAGCCCGCACCAGGTGGCCGCCGTGATGGCCACGACCGTCCTCCATCGCCCGGTCCGCGTCGTACTGACCCGCCGTCAAATGTTTTCCCTCGTCGGTTTCCGCAGCCCCACGGCGCAGCGGATCAGGCTCGGCGCCGACGCCGACGGCCGGCTGCGCGCATTCGACCACCAGGCGCAGAGTCTTACGTCGACCGTGCATGAATTCATCGAGTCGAGCGCCGTGGTGGGACGCGTGATGTACGACGCCGACGCGCATCACACCCTTCACCGGCTCGTACGGCTCGACGTGCCGACCCCGACCTGGATGCGCGCACCGGGCGAGGCACCGGGATCCTTCGCCCTCGAGTCCGCCCTCGACGAACTGGCCGAGAAGTGCGGCATGGACCCGATCGCGCTGCGCGCACGCAACGAACCCGAGTCGGGTCCCGTGTCCGGGCTGCCGTTCAGCAGCCGCAATGTGCTCGCCTGCTTCGAGGAGGGCGCCCGCAGGTTCGGCTGGGCGGACCGGGACCCGCGTCCCGGCCTGCGCCGTGAGGGGCGCTGGCTGCTCGGTACCGGAACGGCGGCGGCCACCTACCCTTCGGGAGCCGGCCCGTCGACGGCGGCCGTGACCGCGGAGTCGGACGGAACCTTCACCGTGCGTATCAACGCGACGGACATCGGGACCGGCGCACGAACCGCGGTGGCCTTGGTCGCCGCGGACGCGCTGGAGGTGGATCCGGACCGCATCCGGGTGCGCATCGCGGACAGCGACCTCGGCCCGGCGATGTTCGCCGGCGGCTCAATGGGCACGCGCTCCTGGGCGTGGGCCGTGCGGGTCGCGGCGGACGAACTGCGGGAGCGAGTGGCCCTCGGAGGCGGCATCGGGCCGGAGGGGATCACCGCCCGGTCGAACACCGCCGAGGCCATCGGCGCCCTCGCGAAGAAGGAACGGCACTCCTTCGGAGCACACTTCGCCGAGGTCGCGGTGGATGTCACCACAGGCGAGGTGCGCGTGCGACGGCTGCTCGGCATCTACGCCGCGGGCACCATCGTCAACCCGCTCACCGCCCGCAGTCAGTTCATCGGCGGAATGACCTGGGGGCTGTCCATGGCCCTCCACGAGGAGGCGATCAGGGACCAGGCCTCCGGCGGCCACGTCGGTGCCGACCTCGCCGGTTATCACTTCGCCGCGCACGCCGACGTGCCGCTCATCGAGGCCGACTGGGTGGACGACCCCGTCCCGGACGACCCGGTCGGGATCAAGGGCATCGGCGAGATCGGCGTCGTGGGCGTCGCCGCCGCGATCGCCAACGCGGTGTGGCACGCGACCGGCGTACGCCACCGGGACCTGCCGATCCGTCCGGACCGCGTCCTGCGCGCGGCGGACGAAGCCCGGCGTCGGGCGGCGGAGGGAGCCCGGAGTGTTTGACATCGCCGAGGAGTTGAACCGCTGGTTCGATCAGGGCCGGGATTTCGCCGTCGCCACCGTCGTGGCCACCCGCGGCAGCGCGCCGCGCGGTCCTGGCGCCGCCCTGGCCGTCGACAGTCACGGCACCGCCATCGGTTCGGTCTCCGGCGGTTGCGTCGAAGGGGCGGTGTACGACCTGTGCGTCCAGGCGCTCCAGGACGGCCGGACGGTACGCGAACGGTTCGGATACAGCGACGAGGACGCCTTCGCGGTGGGACTCACCTGCGGCGGCGTCATCGAAGTCCTCATCACGCCGGTGCGCGCCAACGCGCCGGTGTTCCAGGTGTTCCGGTCAGGGGTGTCGGCCGCGGACCGAGGAGAGGCGGCGGCACTCGCCCGGGTGTACCGGGGCCCGGGCGAACTGCTCGGCAGGGCGCTGCTCGTCCACCCCGACGGATCGTACGAGGGCAGCCTCGACGGACATCCGGAACTGGACCGGACGGCGGCGGAGGAGGCCCGCGCGATGCTGGACACCGGCCGCACCGGCACCGTCGAGATCGCGGAGGACGGGACGCGCTGCCCGGGCGGCGTGACGCTGTTCGTGGAGTCGAGGGTGCCGCCACCCCGGATGATCGTCTTCGGCGCCGTGGACTTCGCGACGGCTCTCGTACGGGCCGGCAAGTTCCTCGGCTACCACGTGACCGTGTGCGACGCCCGGCCGGTCTTCGCCACCCGCGTCCGCTTCCCCGAGGCCGACGACCTCGTGGTCGACTGGCCGCACCGCTACCTCCGGCGCACCGCGACCGACGAACGAACCGTCCTGTGCGTGCTCACCCATGACGCCAAGTTCGACGTTCCTCTGCTGGAGACGGCCCTGCGGCTGCCGGTCGCGTTCGTCGGCGCGATGGGCTCGCGCCGCACCCATGAGGACCGCAACCGGCGGCTGCGCGAAGTCGGCGTCACCGACCGCGAGTTGGCCCGCCTGCGCTCCCCTATCGGCCTGGACCTCGGCGCCCGTACCCCCGAGGAGACCGCCCTGTCCATCACGGCGGAGATTGTCGCGGCGCGCCGGGGTGGGACGGGGGTTCCGCTGACCGGTTCGGGGACGCCCATTCACCATGACGTGGACGGGAGAGAGGAAGGCGAGGCCCGCGGCCGAGCGGCGGCGTGACCCGGCTCGGCTGCGAGGCCATGAGGGCCGGGTGCTGGAGGTCGCGGGGGACGACCGGCGTGCGGACGGTCATTGTCCGGCACCTTGGCGATCTCCCGGCCTTGATCAGCGCGGTCTTCCTTGCCCCGGCCCGATTCGGTGGCGGTGTCGTGCGACCTGACAGGGGTGGTGACCCGGAGGAGTCTGCTCGGTCAGTTCATGATCAGGCGCCTGTGGTGGATCCGGGGCGGACGATCATCAGGACGGTCACGGTGGCCCACAGCAGGTTGAACACCCCTGTGTACATCCCCAGTTGCCGGCCGTCCGGCGGAGGGCTGTCGCGTCCCGCGCTCCGTCCGTGGCGTCGAGGGCGGCCAGGACCGAGCTCTGCCGGGGCAGCACGAGTGCGGCGAGCACGGCCGCGGCGGCGACGGTCAGCACGATGGAGGTGAGGAGCCAGGGGCTCCCCAGTACGTGCAGGCTGTTGGCGGTCGCCAGGCCGAACACCGGTACCACGACCGCGATCACGGCGTAGACCCGGCAGATTCGGTGCAGGGTCCGCACCGTGGCGAGAGCCGCCGCATCGTCGGGTGCGGCCAGGGCGCGGCGGGTGGAGGGCGGGAACATGCTGGCGGCCACGGTCACGGGACCGATGGCGATGACGGCCGCCAGGACGTGGACGGTGAGCAGGAATTTCGTCATGCCGGTTCCGGGGGCTTCCGTCAGGCGTCCGCGGCGCGGTGACCGGTGACCTTGGTGGAGGGCAGCCGGCCGGCCTTGGCTGTGCCGGTCAGCTCGTCGCCGTGGACAGCGACGTCGAAGGCCAGGTTGAGGCGCATCGGCCGAGTGATCGACTGCCGCCAGGTCAGCCGGTCGGCCTGGAGTGTGAGATCGGACAGCGTGACCTCCTCCGCATCGCCCGTGGCGACGCCGCGCAGTGCGCCGTCCTCGGTGAAGAGCCGCAGCACGGCCTGCTGCTTGCCGATCGGGGTGGCGATGACGAGGTTCCAGGTACCTTCGACGGACATATGGGGTGCGCTTTCTCGAGTGCTCGGGAGCCGGGCGTTCAGGGGGGTGGACGTCAGAAGCCGGCCGGGACGAGGCCGGTGGCGCGCCAGACGGTGCCGCGGCGCTCGTGCGCGAAGAGCTGCTCGACGGCTTGCGCGATGCGGGGGCCGAGTTCGCGCTCCAGCAGATACAGGCCGAGGTCGAGGCCGGAGGTGACGCCCGCGCCGGTCACCAGGTCGCCGTCGTCGACGACGCGGGCGTCGATCGCGACCACGCCGGTGGCGTCCAGCAGGTCCAGGCCCAGGTGGTTGGTGGTGGCGTGCCGGCCCTCGATCAGCCCGGCCATGGCGAGGATCATGGAGCCGCCACAGACGGTGGTCATGGTCAGGCCCGGACGGTCGAGGGCCTCCTTGAGCAGGGCCGGCAGTCGGGTCTGCAGCGAACGGCCGAGCAGGGCGGGGATGGAGTCCTCGTTCCCGGGGGCGTCAGGGTCGGAGAGGTCTCCGACGGGGCCCACCGCTCCCGGCACGAGGACCAGGTCCGCGCGTTGCGGGTCGAGTGCGGCGGTGGCTCGCAGCGAGAGCAGTCCCGAGCCGCTGGGCACGTCGCGCGGACCCTCGGCCGAGACCAGCTCGACCTGCAGTGCGCCCGGTGCGGCCATCCCGCCGGCGAACAGCACCTCGTAGGGGGCGATGACGTCCAGCGGGTCGAATCCGTCGAACAGCACGATCTGACACAGCATCGGGAGTGTTCTGTTTGGAGCAGTGCCCCCGGTGGGGCGCAGACACCGACGCTAGTCACGGTCCGGACGGCTCAGTAGTGGCTGAAGTGCCAGATCCCAACGGATTCTGGCCAAGCGGCCGAAGTGCCTCTCACCAGTGCAGAAGAGGCAGAGGGCGGGTGGAATCGGTTGGCCAGGAATCGGTGTACTTCTATGGTTGAGCCATGCATACCGTGGCTGTCCTCGCCTTGGACGGAGTCATCCCCTTCGACCTGTCCACCCCCATCGAGGTGTTCGGACGAACCCGGCTCCCCGACGGGCGCCCCGCCTACCGCGTCCGTGTGTGCGCGCCCACCGAGGAGGTGGAGGCCGGCGCGTTCACCCTGCGCGCGCCCTGGCCGCTGGACACGCTGGCCGAGGCGGACACGATCGTCGTCGCCGGCATCAGCGACCCCTCCGCTCCCGTGCCGGACGAGGTCCTCGACGCTCTGCGAGGAGCCGCCGCCCGGGGCACCAGACTCGCCTCGATCTGCTCGGGCGCCTTCGTCCTGGCTGCCACCGGACTCCTGGACGGCCACCGGGCCACCACCCACTGGGCCGCGGCCGCGCAGCTCGCCGCCCGCCACCCGGCGATCGACGTCGACCCCGACGTGCTCTACGTGGACAACGGCCAACTGCTCACCTCGGCCGGAGCCGCCGCCGGGTTGGACCTGTGCCTGCACATGATCCGATGCGACCTGGGCTCTGCCGTGGCCGCCGACGCGGCCCGCCTGTCCGTCATGCCGCTCGAACGTGAGGGCGGCCAGGCCCAGTTCATCGTCCACGAGCAACCGCCGGCCCCACGCGGCTCGGTGATCGAGCCCCTGTTGCGGTGGATGGAGGACAACGCCCGCCGGGACCTCACCCTCGACGACCTCGCCTCGCAGGCCGGCATGAGTGTTCGCACCCTGAACCGGCGGTTCCGGGAACAGACCGGCACCTCCCCGCTCCAATGGCTGCAACGGGCGCGGATCCGCCAGGCCCAGTACCTGCTGGAAACCACGGGCCACCCTGTCGACCGGATCGCCACGCAAGTCGGCTTCGGGTCGCCCACCGCCTTCCGGGACCGTTTCAAGCGCCTGGTCGGCACCAGTCCCCACGCCTATCGACGCGCCTTCCAGGGTGCGTGACGACGTGCGTGACACGGATACGCCGGAAACCCGCGGGGGAACAAAGACGGAACCGCCCCGGCTGGGATCCCAGCCGGGGCGGAACAGGTGCGAACGGAGGGCGGTGGCCCTCGCGTCGGCCGAGGGTCGCGTCAGCCGAGGGTCGCGAGAGCCTGGTTGAAGCTCGTCGACGGACGCATCACGGCCGAGGCCTTCGACGCGTCCGGCTGGTAGTAGCCGCCGATGTCGGCCGGCGAGCCCTGCACCGCGATCAGCTCGTCGACGATGGTCTGCTCCTGCTCGGACAGCGTCTGGGCGAGCGCGGCGAACGCCTTGGCGAGCTCCGCGTCGTCGGTCTGCTTCGCCAGCTCCTGCGCCCAGTAGAGCGCCAGGAAGAAGTGGCTGCCACGGTTGTCGATGCCACCCAGCCGGCGGCTGGGCGACTTGTTCTCGTTGAGGAAGGTGCCGGTCGCCCGGTCCAGCGTGTCGGCGAGCACCTGGGCGCGCGCATTGCCCGTCGTCTGCGCGAGGTGCTCGAAGCTGACCGCGAGCGCGAGGAACTCGCCCAGGCTGTCCCAGCGCAGGTAGTTCTCCTTGACGAGCTGCTGGACGTGCTTGGGCGCGGAGCCGCCGGCACCGGTCTCGAACAGTCCGCCACCGTTCATGAGCGGGACGACGGAGAGCATCTTGGCGCTCGTGCCGAGCTCCAGGATCGGGAACAGGTCGGTCAGGTAGTCGCGCAGCACGTTGCCGGTCACCGAGATCGTGTCCTCGCCGCGGCGGATGCGCTCCAGGGAGAACGCGGTCGCCTCCACCGGGGACATGATCTCGATCTGCAGACCCTCGGTGTCGTGCTCGGCGAGGTAGGTCTTGACCTTCTCGATGAGGGTCGCGTCGTGTGCGCGGCCCTCGTCGAGCCAGAACACCGCCGGGTCACCGGTCGCGCGGGCGCGGGTGACGGCGAGCTTGACCCAGTCCTGGATCGGCAGGTCCTTGGTCTGGCACATGCGGAAGATGTCGCCGGCGCCCACGGTCTGCTCGAGCACGACGTTGCCACCGCCGTCGACGACCCGCACGGTGCCCGTGGTGGGGATCTCGAAGGTCTTGTCGTGGCTGCCGTACTCCTCGGCCTTCTGGGCCATGAGGCCGACGTTGGGCACCGAACCCATCGTCGAGGGGTCGAAGGCGCCGTTCGCGCGGCAGTCGTCGATGACGACCTGGTAGATGCCGGCGTAGCTGCTGTCGGGGAGGACCGCGAGGGTGTCGGCCTCCTGGCCGTCCGGGCCCCACATGTGGCCGGAGGTGCGGATCATGGCCGGCATGGAGGCGTCGACGATGACATCGCTCGGTACGTGCAGGTTGGTGATGCCCCGGTCGGAGTCGACCATCGCCAGGGCCGGGCCCTCGGCGATCTCGGCCTCGAAGGATGCCTTGATCGCCGCGCCCGCGGGCAGCGACTCAAGGCCCTTGAGGATGCCGCCGAGTCCGTCGTTCGGGCTCAGTCCGGCCGCGGCGAGCGCCGCGCCGTGCTCGGCGAACGTCTTCGGGAAGAAGGTACGTACGACGTGACCGAAGATGATCGGGTCGGAGACCTTCATCATCGTGGCCTTCAGGTGCACCGAGAACAGCACGCCCTCGGCCTTGGCCCGCGCGACCTGCGCCGTGAGGAACTCCCGCAGCGCCGCGACCCGCATCACGGAGGCGTCGACGACCTCGCCCGCGAGTACGGGAACCGAGTCGCGCAGGACGGTGGTGCTGCCGTCGTCCCCCGCCAGCTCGATGCGCAGCGAGCCGGCCTCGGCGATGACCGCGGACTTCTCGGTGGAGCGGAAGTCGTCGGCGACCATGTGCGCGACGTTCGTCTTCGAGTCGGACACCCACGCGCCCATCCTGTGCGGGTGCGCCTTGGCGTAGTTCTTCACCGACGCCGGGGCCCGGCGGTCCGAGTTGCCCTCACGCAGCACCGGGTTGACGGCACTGCCCTTGACCTTGTCGTAACGCGCGCGGACGTCCCGGTCCTCGTCGGACTTCGGGTCGTCCGGGTAGTCCGGCAGCGCATAGCCCTGCTCCTGAAGCTCGGCGATCGCCGCCTTCAGCTGCGGGATCGAAGCCGAGATGTTCGGCAGCTTGATGATGTTCGCGCCGGGCGTCTTGGCCAGCTCGCCGAGCTCGGCGAGGGCGTCGTCGATCCGCTGGCCCTCTTCCAGGCGCTCGGGGAAGCTGGCGATGATCCGCCCCGCGAGCGAGATGTCACGCGTCTCCACAGTGACCCCGGCCGTCGAGGCGTACGCCTGGACGACAGGCAAGAACGAATGGGTTGCCAGGGCCGGGGCCTCGTCAGTGTGCGTATAGATGATGGTCGAGTCAGTCACCGGGTGCTCCGCTCCACGTCTGCAACATTGCTCGACATCAAGATATCTCGTGTCCGACCCCCTCTTGGCAGGGCCCTGGCTCCTTGTCGACGGCAGACCTGTCGCCGGCTGACTCACCGCTCACGGCGGTGCGCGACGCGTGAACGCATGGCCGCCCGGGCGCCCCGAGAAAAATCCGCCGGCCACGGCCGCGTCGGATGTCGATCCGGCGGAAGGCCATTCGTATAGAGGGTGAGCGGCAGGCAAGAGGCCGCCGCCGTACCGAGGAGTCAGACCATGAAGCACTACCTGCTCAGCATCTACCAGCCCGACGGACCGCCGCCGCCCCCCGAGGTCCTGGATCCGATCATGCGGGACCTCGAGGCCGTCAATGCCGAGCTCAAGGCGGCCGGCGCCTGGGTGTTCGCCGGGGGTCTGCACCCGCCGAGCACGGCCACCGTGGTGCGGCTGAAGGACCACGAGGTGCTCACGACCGACGGCCCGTACATCGAGGGCAAGGAGCACATCGGCGGGTTCACGGTGATCCAGGCGGCCGATCTGGACGCCGCGCTCGAATGGGGCCGCAAGCTGGCCCGGGCGATCACCCTCCCGATCGAGGTGAGGCCGTTCCAGCACCTTTCCACCGGGTGACGTCCGGCATGCCGGAGCTGCCCGCATCGGTGATGGAGCGCGTGTTCCGCGAGGAGTACGGCCGCGCGGTCGCCGTCCTGGTCCGCGTCTTCGGTGACATGGATGTCGCCGAGGAAGCGGTCCAGGACGCGTTCACGACAGCGGTGCAGCGGTGGCCGTCCACCGGAGTACCCCCGAGCCCGGCCGGCTGGATCATCACCACCGCCCGCAACCGGGCGATCGACCGCCTGCGCCGGGAAGCGTCCCGCGCGGACCGGCACGCCCAGGCCGCCCTGCTGCACGCCCGCGACGAAGGAGCCGAGGAGGGACCTGTGCGCGACGACCGGCTCCGCCTGATCTTCACCTGCTGCCACCCTGCACTCGCCCCCGCCTCCCGCGTCGCCCTGACCCTCAGGCTCCTCGGCGGGCTCACCACCGCGGAGATCGCGAGCGCGTTCCTGGTCGCAGAACCGGCCATGGCGCAGCGCCTGGTCCGCGCGAAGGGCAAGATCCGCGACGCAGGCATCCCCTACCGGGTCCCGCGCGACGCCGACCTCCCGGACCGCCTGCGGGATGTGCTCGCCGTCGTCTACCTCATCTTCAACGAGGGCTACACGGCCAGTTCGGGCGAGCGTCTGGTGCGCGAGGACCTCTGCGCGGAGGCGGTCCGCCTCGGCCGGCTGCTGACCGAGCTGATGCCCGACGAGCCGGAGGTCAAGGGGCTGCTGGCGCTGATGCTGCTCACCGAGTCGCGCCGGGCCACCCGCACCGCGCCCGACGCCGGCCTCGTCCTGCTGGCCGACCAGGACCGCGGCCGCTGGGACCGGGCCCTCATCGCCGAGGGCCAGGAGCTGGTCCGGCAGTGTCTGCGGCGCGACTCGCCCGGTCCGTACCAGATCCAGGCGGCGATCAACGCGGTCCACAGCGATGCCCCGGTCGCCGCCGCGACGGACTGGTCGCAGATTGTGCGGCTTTACGACCAGCTGCTCGCCCTTGGCCCGAACCCGGTCGTGGCTCTCAATCGCGCGGTCGCGGTGGCCGAGGTGGAAGGCCCGGCCGTGGCACTCACCCTGGTCGACGGGCTCGCTCTCGACCGCCATCACCTCTTCCATGCCATCCGCGCCGACATGCTCCGGCGGCTGGGACGCGACGAGGAGGCGGCAGGGGCGTACGAGGCGGCGATCGAGCGCACCGAGAACGCGGCCGAGCGAGCCTTTCTGCAACGCAAACGCGAGTCGCTCGGCAAAGACTGACGCACTAGCCCGCCGTGCGGTCCTCGCCGGGCCGGGCGGGCGGCCTCGGCGCCGCGACGTGCCTCACGCGGCCGTCTCCACGCACAGGCTCCAGCGCCCCGCCTGACCGGTCAGCGTGACGGTCGACAGCGGCCGGACGTCCACGTTCCAGTACGACGAGGGCGGCGCTTTGAGTGCGTACACCAGGGCCGCTCGTACGACTGCGGGCTCGGCGACGGCCACGATGGAGCGGCAGTCCTCGGCGGGGCGGGTGTCCAGCCAGCCCCCTATGCGCGCTATGAACGCGAGCAGCGGCTCGCCACCGTGCGGGGCCGAGCGCGGGTCGGCGAGCCAGGCGTCGACGGCGGCCGGTTCGCGGGCGGTCACCTCCGCGAGGGTGAGGCCGCGCCAGCGGCCCATGTCGCAGTCGCGAAGAGCGAGCTGGACGAGCGGCGCATAGCCGAGTGCATCGCCGGTCGCGCGGCTGCGGGCGGTAGGCGCGCAGTACCGCAACTCTGCCGCGCTGAGCGGCACCAGGGCGTGCGCGGCGAGCTGGACCTCGTACCAGCCCGCCTGGTCGAGCGGCCGGTCGTCGTCGAAGCGCTCCGCGAGCAGGGCGGAGCTGCGGGCGGCCGCGACGAGCGTCATCCGGACAGTCATGGCGCGATCGTGGTTGCGAAACCCTCGCAGGTCAAGAGGTGACTTAGGGCGGAGTGGCCGCCGGTCGGCGGCCATGGCCGGGCACTGTCAGTGGCGGCTGACATGCTCGGATCATGACGGAGACGAGCGGGGCGACCGCGACGGACCATCTGTGGTTCGGCGAGGATTTCGACGATCTTTGTGAGGCGTACTGCATCACGCTGGTGCGCGGCATGGCACCCGAGGCCCTGCTGTCGCGCCCCAGAGCCACGCAGCAGACAGGGTCACGGCGGACAACCGGCGTGCGGCTGACGCGCGAGCTCCCGGAGACCGCCGAGTTCCCAGGCGGCATAGCACTGCTGCCCAGCCGCTCGTGACGGCAGGTCAGCCCCGCATCTCGTGACGCCCGGCCATTCCAACCGCTAGTGACGGTTGATCAGCCAGGCTCGCCTGTGTCGGGCGGGTCAGCCCAGCACCTCGTTGCAGGCGCTTCGCAGCCGTCGGACGCCCTCGGCGATCTCGGCCGTTCCCGCGACTCCGGCAAAGCTCAACCGCACATGTCCGGCCGGGGGTTCGGCGCAGAAGTAGGGGCGTCCCGGGGCGAGTGCCACACCCGCGCGCAGGGCCGCGGAGAGCAGGGCGGCCTCGTCCGCGCCGTCGGGGAGGCGCAGCCAGAGGTGGTAGCCGCCGGACGGGATGTGCGGGAGGGCGAGTTCGGGCAGGCCGAGGCGGAGGGCGGCGGTCAGCGTGTCGCGGCGTGCCTTCAACTCCCCTGATACGGCGCGCAGATGACGGTTCCAGGCGGGTGAGCCGACCAGTTCCAGGGCGGCTTCCTGAAGAGGGCGGGGCACAAAGAAATTGTCGACGACATGGATGGCGCGCAGCCGCTCCAGCACCGGGCCGCGAGCCGCGAGCATGCCCACGCGCAGGCTGGCCGAGGTCACTTTGGTCAGCGAGCTGACATGGACGACGACTCCCTCGTGGTCGTCCGCGGCGAGCGGGCGCGGCAGGGGACCCGCGTCCTCGTGGACCAGCCTGCGGGCGAAGTCGTCCTCGACGACAAAGGCGCCGGCCTCGCGGGCGATACGCAGCATGTCCGGGCGACGCTCGGCCGAGAGCACCGCACCGGTCGGGTTCTGAAAGAGCGGCTGGCAGACGAAGACCCGGGCGCCGGTCGCCCTGAAGGCGGCGGCCAGCAGTTCCGTACGCACTCCCTGGGCGTCCACCGGGACCGGCACCGGTCGCAGCCCGGCGGCCCGGGCGATCGCCAGCATGCCCGGGTAGGTGGGGGACTCCACGAGTACGGGGGCGCCGGGCGGGGCGAGCGCGCGCAAAGCGGTGGTCAGCGCGGACTGACCGCCCGCCGT
This sequence comes from Streptomyces sp. NPDC019890, assembly GCF_044903445.1. Lineage (NCBI taxonomy): Bacteria > Bacillati > Actinomycetota > Actinomycetes > Kitasatosporales > Streptomycetaceae > Streptomyces > Streptomyces sp. NPDC019890. The sequence goes on from NZ_JBJDQK010000009.1 coordinate 233,972, forward strand.
GATCAGTACGTCCGCCGCGCCGATGGTGTCGCCGAGACCGCGCGCGAACCACTCGCGCAGCTCGGGCAGTCCGTCGGTGGGTGGCCTGCCCCAGGCGCCGGGCCGTCGTCCGGCCCGGGCCAGCGCGGCGGCCATCGCCCGCTCCGGCTGGAGGGAGGGATGCAGATAGCCGCCGTTGAACTCCACGACTCCGGGCGGCGGTGCGGCGAGCGTGGCCAGCACCCCGGAGGCGTCGACGGCGCGCGGCACCAGCTCGGTCGCGGCGTCGGCGCTGAGAGTGACCTCCTGCCAGGAGGTGTCCCCCGGTGCCCGGGCGGTGTCGGTACGGGGCTGCGCCCGGAAGGCACCCGCGCCGGGGCGCGTGACGACCAGGCCCTCGGCGGCGAGCTGCGCCAGCGCGCGGGACACGGTCACCGGAGAGACACGGTACTTCTCGACCAGCGCCCGACTCGATGGCAGCTTCCCACCCGGTGAGTAGCGGTTGAGCTCCTGCTTCAGCGCATTCGCCAAATCCGCCACACTGCTACGCTCTTGCATGACAGCACAGGATAGCGCTACTCCCAGCACCTCGATAGCAGTCAGCAGTGGCACCCTTCTCGCCGCGCTGGGCGTCGTCGCCTTCTCGCTCACCTTCCCGTCCACCGTCTGGGGCCTCGAGAGCTTCGGCCCCTGGTCGCTCGTCGCCGTACGGAGCGTCCTCGCCGCGCTGATCGCGGGCGGCTTTCTGCTCGCGCTGCGCGTGCCGCTGCCCGAGCGCCGCCACTGGGCCGGGCTCGTCGTGGTGGCCGGGGGCGTGGTGGTGGGCTTTCCGCTGCTGACGACCCTGGCGCTGAAGACCTCCACCACCTCGCACGCGGCCGTGGTGGTCGGGCTGCTGCCGCTGACCACCGCCGTATTCGCCGCCGTGCGCACGGGCCGCCGTCCCTCGCGCACCTTCTGGCTGGCGGCGCTCGCCGGCGCCGCCGTGGTGATCGTCTTCACCGTCCAGCAGAGCGGCGGCGCGCTCCAGACCGGCGACCTGTATCTCTTCGGCGCGCTGCTGGTCTGCGCGGCCGGCTACACCGAGGGCGGCAGGCTGGCCCGGCTGATGCCGGGATGGCAGGTGATCGGCTGGGCCCTGACGCTCTGCCTGCCGCTCAGCCTCGCAGGATCGGTTCTCGCCCTGTCCACCGAGCCGGTCCGGCTGACGGCGCACGGCGTGATCGGGCTGCTCTGGGTCGCGGCCGGTTCGACCTTCTGCGGCCTGTACGTCTGGTACCGGGGCATGGCCTCGATCGGCATCGCCAGGGCCAGCCAACTCCAGCTGGCCCAGCCGCTCCTCACCCTCGTCTGGTCCGTGTCCCTGCTGGGCGAGCGGTTGTCCCCCGCCGCTCCGGTTGCGGCCGTCGCCGTTCTGGTCTGCATCGCGGTCACTCAGCGAGCCCGAATCTGAGGGTGCAACTCGCGACCCCGGCCGTAGACTCGAAACACGGACCACCGCCTTCGAGGAGGACACTCCCGATGCATGCGAACACAGGCGACAAGCTGCTGATGCATGGCAGGACCGTAGGCCAGCACGACCGCTTCGCCGAAGTCGTCGAAGTGCTCGGACAGAACGGCACTCCCCCGTACCGCGTCCGCTTCGAGGACGACGGGCACGAGGCGCTGATGTCGCCGGGCCCCGACACGGTCGTAGTACACCGCGGCACCAGCGGCGCCTGACCGGCCCGGGGCGGCCTTGCCCCGGCTCGGCCGAGCAGACCTTTCCTGACCCGGCCGGCACAGGGTGACCTGTGCGGCCGGGCACGCATGCCCTGACGCGCTCGTCGTCACTCCGGCGGCAGCACCCTGGTCGGATAGTGGTCGGCCACCACCTTGGCCATCGCCCCGATCCGGTCGGTCCTGACCTCCTTGGCGGCGAAGAAGCAGTGCCCGCGCACACCGGAGCAGGAGCGCGCCAGCGTGAGATGGCGGGACAGTTCGGCGGGATCCTGCCAGGGCGCGGGCTGGGCCGGATCGCCCGCCTTGTAAAGGGCCTCACCCGCATAGAGGTCGACGCCGGTGCCCCGCACCACGTCGTTCCACCAGGGCAGCAGCTTGGCGTAGTCGGCCGGGGCGAAGCCGATGTGCCAGTAGATCTGCGGGACGACGTAGTCGATCCAGCCCTTCCTGACCCACTTGCGGGTATCGGCGTGCAGATCGTCGTACGTCTGCACGCCGGCCCTGGTGTCCGAGCCGAGCGGGTCGGTCGCGGCGTTGCGCCAGACGCCGAACGGGCTGATCCCGAAGGGAAGGTCCGCTTTGGCCTTCTTGATCCGCTCGGCCATTTCCCGGACCAGCCGGTCCGTGTTGTCCCGCCGCCATGCGGCTTTGTCCGGGAAGCCCGCGCCGTAGCGCGCGTAGGTGTCGTCGTCGGCGAAGACCTGTCCTGCGACCGGATACGGATAGAAGTAGTCGTCGAAGTGCACGCCGTCGATGTCGTAGTGGCGCACGGCGTCCATCATCGCTTTCTGGACGAAGCGGCGGACCTCCGGAATGCCGGGGTTGTAGTACAGCTTCCCGCCGTACGGAAGGACCCACTCCGGGTGCACCCGCGCGGGATGGGTCTCGACCAGCCTGGACAGGTCCGTGTGATTGGCGACGCGGTACGGATTGAACCAGGCATGCAGCTCAAGACCCCGCCGATGGGCCTCGCGCACGGCGGTGCCCAGCGGGTCCCAGCCGGGGTCCTTCCCCTGTAAGCCGGTGAGGTACTGGGCCCAGGGCTCGTACGGCGACGGCCACAGGGCGTCCGCGGTCGGCCTGACCTGGAGGACGACGACGTTCAGCTTCCGGGCGACGGCGGTATCGAGGTGGGCCAGGAGCTCGGCGCGCTGCTCCGCGGCGGTGAGGCCGGGCCTGGACGGCCAGTCGCGGTTGGCGACGGTCGCGAGCCACATCCCGCGGAACTCCCGCTCGGGCCCGTGCCCCCGGTGCGCGGACGAGGCGGCGGGCGCGGCGGCCGCGTCCCCGGCCGTCGCGAGCGCGGCCAGCGCTCCGGCCGCCGTCATCACGAAGCGTCTTCTGCCGATCCGCGCCATGTCCTGCCCCCTGGGTTCCCGGTGCCGGCGGCCGTTTCGGCACAGCATGCCCGCCCCCTGGCCGTCGTGCACACGCACCTCCGGAGTAACGTCGGGGGGTCGAGGCGGGCACCGGAACCATACGGGGGCCTGCCGCAGTGGATCAGCGAAAGGCACGAGGTGACGGACTCAATGGCCGACATTGCACGCGTCGGAGTGGTGGGCTGTGGCCAGATGGGCGCAGGCATCGCGGAGGTGTGCGCCCGCAGCGGCCTCGAGGTGAAGGTCGCCGAGACCACGGGCGAGGCCCTGGAGATCGGCCGCACCCGGCTCTACAACTCCCTCTCGAAGGCCGCCGAACGCGGCAAGATCACCGAGGAGGAGCGCGACGCGACGCTGGAGCGCCTCAGTTTCACCACCGACCTCGGGGAGTTCGCCGACCGCGATCTCGTCATCGAGGCCGTCGTGGAGAACGAGCAGGTGAAGACCGAGATCTTCCAGGTGCTCGATCAGGTGGTGACCCGCCAGGACGCGATCCTCGCCTCCAACACCTCCTCCATCCCGCTGGTGAAGCTGGCCGTCGCGACCTCCCGTCCGGACCAGGTCATCGGCATCCACTTCTTCAATCCGGCCCCGGTCCAGAAGCTCGTCGAGCTGATCCCGGCGCTCACCACCTCCGAGGAGACGATCAAGCGCTCCGAGGCCGTGGTGCAGCAGGTGCTGGACAAGCATCCGATCCGCGCCCAGGACCGCTCGGGCTTTGTGGTGAACGCCCTGCTCATTCCGTATCTGCTCTCCGCGATCCGGATGTTCGAGTCGGGCATCGCCAGTCGTGAGGACATCGACAACGGCATGGAGCTCGGCTGCGCCCACCCGATGGGTCCGCTCAAGCTCTCCGACCTGATCGGCCTGGACACCGTCGCCTCGGTCGCGGACTCGATGTACGCGGAGTTCAAGGAGCCGCTGTACGCCGCTCCCCCGCTGCTGCAGCGGATGGTGGACGCGGGCCGCCTGGGCCGGAAGTCGGGCTCCGGCTTCTACCCGTACTCCTGATCCGGCCGTACTCATGTTCCGGCCGGGCACGTGACGGCTTCGTACTCCTGATTCACACGGAGTGTGCGGGGCGTGCCCGCATATGCCGTGCGCACACGCTCCCGCCCTCCGACCAGGGAGAGTTGACTCGGTTCCGCTTCAGTCAAGGGCCTGTTGCCCAACTTTCCCGAAGAGGAGCCAATCAGTGACCACCACCGACCCTGATCATTTAGTGGTCGTCGAAGAGTTCGCCGAGTTGCGCCGCAGCCTCGACGTCGGCCTCGCCCGCATCGACGGGCACCTGGCACTGCTCGCACAGCGCAATGACCAGATCGACCGGGATCTCACCGATCTGGCTGCGCGCGTCGGGGCGCTCGAGCACACCAGGTGGCCGCTGCCCGCCGTGGCCGCGCTGACCGCTCTCGGAGCGCTGGCGATCGCGGTCTGGCAGACGCTCGGCCACTGAGGGCCTGTCGTCAGCCCAGCCGCAGATGGTGGAGCATCAGCAGCCCGGCCGCCATGTTGGCGGCCGGGACCTCGCCGCGGGCGACCATGTCGGGGACCAGCTTCAGCGGAATCCACTCGCGGCGTGAGGACTCGAAGTCGTCCTCGGGGTGACCGATGTACGTCGCGTCCTCGGCCCAGTAGAGGTGGTGCCGGGCGTCGGTGAGGCCGTTGGACGGCTCGACGGTCATGAGGTGCTGGAGGGGACCCGGGCGCCAGCCCGTCTCCTCCTCCATCTCGCGGGCGGCCGCGGCCTCGATGTCCTCGCCGTCCTCGACGACTCCCGCGGCGAGCTCCCAGCCCCAGCTGTTGGTGATGAAGCGGTGCCGCCAGAGCATCAGCACCTCGTTGGCCCGGTTCACCGCGGTTGCCACGGCGACCGGACGGAGCCGGATGAGGAAGTGGTCCAGGTGCCGGCCGTCAGGGAGCACGACGTCGGCCAGGTTGACCCTGAACCAGCGGTTTTCATACACAGTTTGTTCGCTTAAGTTCGTCCACTGCACTTTTCTGCCACCTTCCGACAAGTAGATGGCAATATCGCAGCAGGAGCGCGGTCAGAGGGGAACGCGCAGTGCCCCGTCGATGAGTTCGGCCGCCTCGTCCGCATTGGTGCATCCGCTCGCCACGAGATGCTTGCGCACCGCGCGCAGCCGGTCCCTCAGGCGCTGCGACTCCATCCCCCTCGCCCGCTCCACCATCTCCGCCGCGGTGTGCGCCGCCCGGTCCACCTCGCCCTGGCGCAGCTCGATCTGGCTGAGCATGGCGAGCCGGTGGACCCGGCCGCGGTCGTGCGCGGGAGTGTCCACGGCCGCCGCGGCGTGCTCGCGCGCCGCGGGGAGATCACCGAGGCTGAGCAGGGCCTCGGCGACCTGGACGTTCACCAGGCCCGGCTGGACGTAGCCGGTCTCGTCCGGCTCGGCCCCCGGAAGGATCCGCTCCGCCTCCAGTTCCGCACGGCGGATGCACCGGAGCGCACTGCCGCCGTCGCCGAGATGCGCGTACGCCTTCGCCTGCATCGCGTACAGATCGGCGGCCAGCGCCGGGGTGATCTGATGCCCGGCGGCCCGCAGCGCCGCCTCCGCGAAGGCCACCGCCTGCCGGTGCTCGGCCATGAACAGCGACTGGTTGACCAGCAGCGCGATGACGTACGCCCCAAGTCCCCGGTCCCCGCTGGCCTTTGCGAGCCGCAGTGCCTGATGGAAGTAGCGCTGGGCGAGGCCGTGCGCATTGGAGTCGTACGCACAGATACCGGCGACCGCCACCAGACCGCCCGTCGCACGGTGCAGTTGACGGCCGAGGGCATCGCTGTACCCGCCACGCAGCAGCGGCGCGGTCTCGGCGTTGAGGAAGCCGACGATGCGGGCGCGGGTGGCGATGCCGCCCGCCTTGCGGTACATGAGCTCGTAGTGCGCCCGGGCGGCGCGCAGCATCTTGATGTCCGCCATGCTGACGCGCGTCTGGCCGGAGCGGGAGACGTCGCAGTCCTCCGGAGGGTTTTCCCACTCCCACACGGGCATGACGGCGGGCGTTCCGGTGACCGCGGGCGCCTCGATGATGTGCGGGCGCTGCTGCTCGTCGGAGCGCCACAGTGCGGTGGCGCGCTCCACGAAACCGCAGAGCGGCGAGCCGGGCGGCGTACCCGCGTCCCCGGCCACTCCCAGGCCGATGTCGCCGAGCGTTATGGCCCGGCGCAGCCGGCCCGCGAGCACCTCGCAGATCAGGTCGGGCACCTGACCGCGGGGCCGCTGACCCTTCAACCACCGTGCCACGGCCGTGTGTTCGTACCGCAGTGACAGGCCTCTTGCCCGGCCCGCCTGGTTGACGCGGGCGGCGAGGCCCGCGTTGGAGATGCCCGCCTCGTCGAGCAGGGCGTCGAGCAGGGTGTTGGGCTGCATGGGGCCCCTCCGGTGGCTCGGTGGGCTCAGCCTAGTGGAGGGCGATTCGCACGGGGTGTGAATGGAGTGCCCCGATCTGTGCCCCGCGCGCTCTGCCGCCGTACCACGTGCGCCGGTTGACTGAAATGCCTCTCAAGGAGGCGGCCGGGCCGCCGGCTCCCCCTCGTACAGTGCGGCGGCCCTCGATCGCGTCGTCTGCCCTGCTGATCTGCCCGACACTCCGCGGCAGGGCGGGCGGCGCCGGCCGCACGGCAATCCCTTGGTTGCCGGTCGCTGCACATGGCTGCAGGTGGCTACCGATTGGAGGGTTCGCGCCGGGTTCGGCGCAGGGCGGTGTCACCGCACTGCGTCGGCACCCGGGACCGGTCGTTGCGCAGCACGAGCAGCGCCACATCGTCGGCGAGCCGCCCGCCGGTGTGCCGCAGCAACTGCGAGTGAACGGAGGTGATGACGGCGGCGGGCGAGACCGGCGAGCCGAGTGCGTTCTTAGCCAGCACGGCCTCGGCGAGCACGGCTTCCAGACCGAAGAACTTCCCCGACGCGTCACGGGCGTCCGCCGCCCCGTCCGTGTGCAGAAACAGCCCCTCACCGGGCAGCACCCGCGCACACCGGTGCACCGGCAGCTCGGCGGGGAGCGGAAACAGGCCGAGTGGCGGCAGCGGTTCACCGCAGGCGAGCGGGGCCACGCCACGACAGCGCAGGTGATACGGGCAGGGGTGGCCGCAATTGATCGCCGCCACACCGCCGTCGGCCCCGATCTCCAGCAGCAGTACGGTGACGAACTCCTCCGCCGACGGGCTCTGCGGCTCTCCCCCGCAAGCCGCCGGATGCTCGTCCCGGGCCCGCTCCCGCAGATGCCGCTCGATCGCCCGGTCCAACCGCCGTAGTACGCCACCGAGTTCGGGCTCGTCGTAGGCGGCCTCCCGGAAACTGCCGAGAACCGCGGCGACCGCCCCGATCGCAGGCAGGCCATGGCCGCGGACATCCCCGATGACGATGCGCACGCCGTACGGCGTCGCCACCGCCTCGTACAGATCACCGCCGACCACGGCACCGCGGCTGACCGAGAGCTGGCCCGCGGCAAGAGCCAGCCCGTCCAGCCGCGGCGGCAGCGGCCGCAGCAGCACCCGTTGTGCGGCATGGGCGATTTCGCGGACCCGTTTGAGCTCGCGGCTCAGCTCCCGCCTGATCCCGAGCACAAGCCCGGCGCCGACGGTGAAGAAGACGACGCCGGTGACGATCCGCTCGCCCAGACTCTCCGGCTGTTCCTGCGGGCAGGCGATCTTCCAAGTGACGGCGGCGACGCCCCAGGCGGTCGGAAGCATCAAGGGAAGCAGTCGCCGGATGTGTGAATCGCCGACGCGCGCTGCCCTCGCCCGTCGCAAGGCCGGAAAGGCTCCCCCAGACCAGATACGGATCATGCGGATGGTCCCCTCATAGGCCCTGTCCGGCGCGCAGCCCGCCCCTACGATCGGGTCGATTCTGTCGACCGCCCGGCGCCCGGCGGGAACAACGCCCCACGTTCTCACCCAAATGAGTGAGCTGGGGTCCCTCCCCTCCCACCAGCGCAAAAAGGGGCGCACCCGGTGGTCCGGGTGCGCCCCCTCAGCAGGCGTGATGCAGGTCGGAGGCGGTCAGGCGCCGCGCAGCACCGCCCCGGTGCGCTCGGCCGCGAGCGCAACGGCGGCGTCCCGGGCGGCCGATGCCTCCTCGACCGTCAGCGTCCGGTCGCCGGCGCGGAACCGCAGGGCGTACGCCAGCGACTTCTTGCCCTCGCCGATCTGCTCACCGGTGAAGACGTCGAACAGCCTGATGGACTCGAGCAGTTCACCCGCGCCCTCCCTCAGCACCTGCTCGACCTCGGCGGTCGGCACGTTCTGGGGGACGACCAGCGCGACGTCCTGGGTCGCCACCGGGAAGGTGGAGATCCGCGGCGCCTGGAGGACGCCCTCGCCGGCCCGCTCCAGAAGGTCGAGCTCGACCTCCATGGCGCAGGTGCGCTCCGGCAGTCCGAGCGCCTTGATGACGCGCGGGTGCAGTTCGCCGGCGTGGCCGACGAGGGTCTCCTCGCCGTCCACGGTGGCGTACAGCGCGGCGCAGCGGCCCGGGTGCCACGGGGCGTGCTGGTCGGAGCGGACGGTGAGTTCGACGCCGGCCTCGCGGGCGACCGTACGGGCGGACTCGACCGCATCGGCCCAGTCGGCCGGGCGGCCCTTGCCCCACCAGCCGGCCTGCTCGCGCGCGCCCGCCAGGACGGTGGCGACCCGGCGCGGCTGGTGCGGCAGCGCCGCGTTCAGCGCGGCGATCTCCTCATCGGTGGGACGGCGGTCGACGGGCAGCTCGCCCGGGACCGTCTCCTCGCCGGTCGGCCGGAAGACCAGACCCGTCTCGAACAGGGCCAGATCGTGCGAGCCACGGCCGTCGTTGCGGCGCAGCGCGGCGAGCAGACCGGGCAGCAGCGTGGTGCGCAGCGCCGGCTCCTCGTCGGAGAGCGGGTTGACCAGCTTGACGACGGTGCGTCGCGGGTCACCGGCGTCCAGCCCGAGCCGGTCGAACACGGCCTCACTGACGAACGGGTAGTTCGGCGCCTCGACGAAGCCCGCTCCGGCGAGCGCGCGGCCGACGCGGCGGTGCAGCCGCTGGCGGTCGGTGAGCCCGCGGCCGGCCGGCGGCCTGGGCAGCGTGGAGGGCAGGTTCTCGTACCCCTCCAGCCGGATGACCTCTTCGGCGAGGTCGTTCGGCGCGGCGAGGTCGGGACGCCAGGACGGGACGGTGACGACCAGCTCGTCCTGCCCGTACACATCGCAGCCGACCTCCTGGAGGCGGCGTACGACGGTCTCGCGGCCGTAGTCGACACCCGCGACGCGGTCGGGGTGGTCGGCGGGCATCGAGACCGTACGCGGCGCGGACGGCGCGACGATCTCGGTGACCCCGGCCTCCGCGGTGCCGCCCGCGAGCAGCACCAGCAGGTCGACGGTCCGCTGTGCGGCGGCAGCCGCGGCCTGCGGGTCGACGCCGCGCTCGAAGCGCTTGGACGCCTCGGAGGCGAGCTTGTGGCGGCGCGCGGTGCGCGCGATCGAGACCGCGTCGAAGTGCGCGGCCTCAATGACCACCTCGGTGGTGGCACCGGCGGTGTCGTCGTGGTCCGCGATCTCGGTGTTGGCGCCGCCCATCACGCCCGCGAGGCCGATCGGCCCGCGGTTGTCGGTGATGACCAGGTCCTCGGCGTCCAGGACGCGCTTGGCCCCGTCGAGCGTGGTGAACTTCTCGCCCTGCTCGGCGCGGCGGACGCCGATCGGGCCGTCGACGCGCGAGCGGTCGTATGCGTGCAGCGGCTGACCGAGCTCCAGCATCACGTAGTTGGTGATGTCCACGGCGAGCGAGATCGGGCGCATGCCCGCCTTCTGCAGGCGGCGCTGCAGCCAGATCGGGGAGCGCGCCTCCGGGTCGAGCCCGACGACGGTGCGCGCGGTGAAGCGGTCGCAGCCGACCGGGTCGTCGACCTGCACCGGGTAGCCGAAGGCGTTCGGCGCGGGCACGTCGAGCAGCGCCGGGTCGCGCAGCGGCAGCCCGTACGCGATGGCGGTCTCACGGGCGACACCGCGCATCGACAGGCAGTAGCCGCGGTCCGGCGTGACCGCGATGTCGAGGACCTCGTCGACCAGTTCGAGCAGCTCGATGGCGTCGGAGCCGACCTCGACCTCGGGCGGCAGCACGATGATGCCGCCGCTGCCGTCGTCGCCCATGCCGAGCTCGTCGCCGGAGCAGATCATGCCGTGCGAGGTCCTGCCGTAGGTCTTGCGCGCGGCGATCGCGAAGTCACCCGGCAGCACGGCGCCCGGCAGGACCACGACGACCTTGTCGCCGACGGAGAAGTTGCGCGCGCCGCAGACGATCTCCTGCGGCTCGCCGGTTCCGTTGGCCATGCCGACGTCGACGGTGCAGAAGCGGATGGGCTTCTTGAACTCCGTCAGCTCCTCGATGGTCAGCACCTTGCCGACGACGAGGGGGCCCTTGAGCCCGGCGCCGAGCTGCTCGACCGTCTCGACCTCGAGACCTGCCGCGATGAGCTTGGTCTGTACGTCGCGGCCGGTCTCCGTGGCCGGCAGGTCGACGTACTCCCGCAGCCATGAAAGCGGGACCCGCATCAGATCTCCATCCCGAACGGCCGGGTGAACCGGACGTCACCCTCGACCATGTCTCGCATGTCTTCTACGTTGTGGCGGAACATCAGCATCCGCTCGATGCCGAACCCGAAGGCGAATCCGCTGTACTTCTCAGGGTCGACACCGCAGGCGACAAGCACCTTCGGGTTGACCATGCCGCAGCCGCCGAGCTCGATCCAGCCCTCGCTGGAGCAGGTGCGGCAGGGCCGGTCCGGGTTGCCGACGGACTCGCCGCGGCAGACGTAGCAGACCATGTCCATTTCGGCGGACGGCTCGGTGAAGGGGAAGAAGTTCGGCCGCAGCCGGGTCTTCATGCCCGCGCCGAAGAGCGCCTGGACCATGTGGTCCAGGGTGCCCTTGAGGTCAGCCATGGTCAGGCCCTCGTCCACGGCGAGCAGCTCGACCTGGTGGAAGACCGGGGTGTGCGTGGCGTCCAGATCGTCGGTGCGGTACACGCGGCCGGGGCAGATGACATACACCGGCGGCTCACGGTCGAGCATCGAGCGGATCTGCACGGGCGATGTGTGCGTGCGCAGCACGACGCCGGAACTTCCCCCAGAGCCTTCGGCCTGGGTGGTGCCCCCACCACCATCCGTGCCCTCGACGAAGAAGGTGTCGTGCTCGCCGCGGGCGGGGTGGTCCGCGGCGATGTTCAGCGCGTCGAAGTTCAGCCATTCGGTCTCGACCTCGGGGCCTTCGGCCACCTCGTAGCCCATGGCCGTGAAGACGTCCTCGATGCGCTCGGAGAGCGTGGTCAGCGGGTGGCGGGCGCCGGCCGGGACCCGGTCGTGGGGCAGCGTGACGTCCACGGCCTCCTCGACGAGCACCCGGGCGTCGCGCTCGGCCTCGAGCTCGGTCTGGCGGGCGGCCAGCGCCTTGCTCACCACGCCGCGGGCCTGGCCCACGCGCTTTCCGGCCTCGGCCTTGGCCTGCGGGGGCAGGGCGCCGATCTCCCGGTTGGCGAGCGAGAGCGGCGAGGTGCCTCCGGTGTGGGCGACCTTGGCGTGGGCGAGCGCTTCGAGGTCGCCCGCGGCGGCGAAGGCGGCGAGCGCCTCGTCCCGCATGCGCTCGATCTCTGCCGGTTTCAGTGCCTCGACCTCAACAGGGTCGTACGACTTATTGGGTGCGGACATCTCTTCCCGTACTTCCGATGGGCTGGCTGGGGCCCCCGCTCGTCGACCGAGGACGCAAAGGTGCCAAAGGACGAGTCTAACGGGGTGTGGAGAGGCGAATGAGCCCGCGGGCGGCTAGGCCAGGTAGGCCGGGGCGCCCACGGGCAGAATAAATCGGAACTCGGCGCCACCGCCGGGTCCGCGGCCGACGGTGATCGTCCCGCCGTGCGCCTCGACGATGCCCTTGACGATGTAGAGCCCCAGGCCTGTGCCACCGCGCTTGCTCCCCCGCCAGAAGCGGGTGAAGACGCGGCCCATCGATTCCTCGGGAATACCGGGGCCTTCGTCGCTCACGGTGACGGCCGTACCCTTCTCGTCGTCCTTTGCCGATGCCGGCGCCACCTCGATGGTGACGGTTCCGGCACCGTGGCGCACCGCATTTTCCAGCAGATTGCCGAGTACCTGGTCGATCTTGTCCGGGTCGGCCCACAGATCGGGCAGCCGGCGCTGGATGCGTACGAAGAAGCGGTCGGGGCTCTGGCCGCTGGCTATGTGCGCCTGGATGTGGCGTCCGACGGCGGCCGCGATGTTGATGGGCTGGCGGCGCACTTCGAGCCGTCCGGAGTCGATACGGGAGATGTCGAGCAGTTCGGCGATGAGCCGGGTGACGCGGTTGGCGTCGGCGTCGACGGTCTCCAGCATCAGCCGCTTCTGGTCGTCGGTGAACCGTTCCCACTTGGCGAGCAGCGTCGCCGTGAAGCCCTTCACGGAGGTGAGCGGTGAGCGCAGCTCATGGGCGACGGTGGCGATCAGCTCGGCATGGCTGCGTTCGGTGCGGCGCCTGGCCTCGGTGCCGCGCAGGCTGATGACGAGCCTGCGTATCGGCCCGGTCGGGTACTCGCGCACATAGCGGGCGGAGACGAGGACCTCGCGGCCGCCGGGCAGCAGGAGATTGCGCTCGGGCTGGCCGACGCGGGTGGCGAGCCCGCCGTACGGATCGGTCAGGGTCCACCAGCGGCAGCCCTTGAGGTCCTCCAGCGGCAGCACGCGCTCGAGCGGCAGGCCGAGGGCTTCGCCCTTGGACACGGCGGTGATCCGTACGGCCGCGTTGTTGAAGCAGATGACCCGGCCGCTCTCGTCGGCGACGACAAGGCCGTCGGGCAGGTCGTCGGGGTCGATCCCTACGACATCGTGACCGCCGGAGTGGCACAGCAAAGCCCCGTGTGTCTCCGCGAGCCTGCTTGTCCCGACCGCCATATCCCCGTACCCCACCTCTCCGCCGGCGCAGTGGGCCCCAAGCCCGTCACACTACTAGCTGGACGTGACCGAGCGGACCCCCTGAGCGAGTACTCCCACTCAGTGAGTACTGCCTGCGCGCTGGGCACGCGCCGAGGCATAGAGGCATACGGCTGCTGCGGTCGCGAGGTTCAGACTTTCGGCTTTTCCGTGGATCGGCACGCGTACGACGGCGTCCGCGAGCGCGCGGGTCTCCTCCGGCAGCCCCCAGGCCTCGTTGCCGAAGATCCAGGCCGTGGGGCCGCCCATGGTGCCCGCGTCGAGCTCGTCGTCCAGGTCGTCGCCCGCGCCGTCGGCGGCCAGTACGCGCACCCCGGCGTCCCGCAGCCCCTGCACCGCCTGTTCGACGGGGACCCCGACGGCGACGGGCAGATGGAAGTGCGAACCGACCGACGCGCGCACGGACTTGGGGTTGTAGAGGTCGACGGAGGCGTCGGTGAGGACGACGGCGTCGGCACCGGCGGCGTCCGCGCAGCGCAGCACCGTCCCCGCGTTCCCGGGGTCGCGTACATGGGCGAGTACGGCGACGAGCTTCGGCCTGGCCGCCAGGATCTCCTCGAACGGGGAGTCCAGGAAGCGGCAGACGCCGACGAGGCCCTGCGGGGTGACGGTCTGGGAGATCTCGGCGAGCACGGCGTCGGAGGCAAGGTGCACCCGGGCGCCGGCGTCGTCAGCGGCGTCGACGATGTCCGCGTACCGCTCGGCGGCCTCGACGGTGGTGAAGAGCTCGACCAGGGTGGGCTCGCCGCCGGGGCCGCGGTGGGCAACCGCCTCACGCACGGCCTGCGGGCCCTCGGCGATGAACAGGCGCTCCTTGCCCCGGAAGGCGCGCTTGGCAAGCCGCCGGGCGGCGGTGACGCGCGGGGATCGCGGTGAGATCAGCTCGGGGGTGCGCATGTCGCCTGCGGCTCTCTGATTCGGGTTCCGGGGTCGGCCCGGAGGAACCTGCGGGTACCCCCGCCCACCGGGCCCGTGAAGGGCTCGAGGTCCGACGGGGGTCGGGATGCTCCGAAACGGCGCACTGCGCCGCCCGGGGCCAGGGCCTGTCGGCCGGAGGTTCGGCAGCGGACCGGGCATGCGATGCCCGCAGACCACGTGACGCCGGCCTGTCGGCCAGAAGGGCCGCGAAGCCTGACGGGGATTCGCAGTGCTCCGGGAGCTGACCGGGTCTGCCGGGCCGTCCGCGAACAGCCCCCGGACGGCCCGGCACCGACGGGGGTTCGTGGGACCCCCAACACGACCGGACCCGCAGGCCGGAGGCCTGCGGGTCCTGGAGCGGTCCGGCTGGACGCGGCCGTCAGGCCGCTTACGCGGCCTTCGGGGCGTTGACGTCGCTCGGCAGCGCCTTCTGCGCGACCTCGACGAGCGCGGCGAACGCGTTGGCGTCGTTGACCGCGAGCTCGGCCAGGATCTTGCGGTCCACCTCGATGTTGGCGGCCTTCAGACCCTGGATGAGGCGGTTGTACGTCATGCCGTTCTGGCGGGCAGCGGCGTTGATGCGCTGGATCCACAGCTGACGGAAGTCGCCCTTGCGCTTCTTGCGGTCGTTGTAGTTGTAGACCAGGGAGTGGGTGACCTGCTCCTTGGCCTTGCGGTACAGGCGCGACCGCTGACCGCGGTAGCCGCTGGCCTGCTCGAGGATCGCCCGGCGCTTCTTGTGGGCGTTGACTGCCCGCTTGACGCGTGCCACTTGTTAACTCCTTGTAGCGGGGCCGTGGTTGGACTCACACGGCCCGGAAACGATTAGGTCCCGGTCTCGGCGTCCCGTCCCCGGGTCAGCGGGGACGGATGACGTCACTTGCCGAGAAGCTTCTTGATGGTCTTCGAGTCACCCTTGGCCATCTCGGCGTTGCCGGTGAGGCGACGCGTCAGCTTCGACGGCTTGTGCTCGAGCAGGTGGCGCTTGCCGGCACGCTCACGGAGCACCTTGCCGGAGCCGGTGATCTTGAAGCGCTTCTTGGCACCGCTGTGCGTCTTGTTCTTCGGCATCGCGCCGTTATCTCCTCGTCAGTGGCGCTCCCCCGGTGCGGGCACCGGCCAGCGGGAGCGTCAGATCTTGGTTTGTGGTTCCGGGCGGGACCCGGGCCGCCTGGATGGCAGCCCTTCGGTCACGCCTCGGAGGTCTCGGAAGGCTCCTCGGCCGGAGCCTGGGCAGCCTCTTCCGAGGTCTCCTCGTGCGCGTAGCCCTGGCGCTCCGCCTTGCGGGCGGCCTGAGCCTCACGCGCCTCGGCCATGGCCTCGGTCTTCTTCTTGTGCGGGCCAAGAACCATGATCATGTTCCGGCCGTCCTGCTTCGGGTTCGACTCGATGAATCCGAGGTCCTCGACGTCGGAAGCGAGCCGCTGCAGCAGGCGGAAGCCAAGCTCGGGGCGGGACTGCTCACGACCACGGAACATGATCGTGATCTTGACCTTGTCGCCCTGCTTGAGGAACCGTACGACGTGACCCTTCTTGGTGTCATAGTCGTGCGGGTCGATCTTCGGCCGGAGCTTCATCTCCTTGATGACCGTGTGCGCCTGGTTCTTGCGCGCCTCACGGGCCTTCATGGCCGACTCGTACTTGAACTTCCCGTAGTCCATGAGCTTGCACACGGGCGGCCGGGCGTTCGCCGCGACCTCGACCAGGTCGAGGTCGTACTCCTGCGCAAGCTCGAGGGCCTTGGCAAGCGGAACAATCCCGACCTGCTCGCCGCTGGGACCGACAAGTCGCACTTCGGGAACGCGAATCCGGTCGTTGATGCGGGGCTCGGCGCTGATGGATCCTCCTCGGTAGCACCACACGACTGCCTGGCAGACAGCCGCGTAACGTCTGTTTAGTAAGACCAACCGCGCCGGAACGTGAAAAATGCCCCGGACGGGACACAGGCGGCAGCTCCTCGAATACCGGAGCACCGCCGCGGTCAACCGCGGGGCGCACATCGGGCGACCTCCATCGTCCGTACGGAACGATGGGCGCCGCCTGACCGGTGACCCGCCGCCCGTGAGGGTGGCCAGGTGGGAGAATCGGAGCCTCCACTTGTGGGTCGGGCACACAGGTGTCCGACCGGTCGTTACACAAGGTTAGCAGCTCCGGGCGGAAGGGGCTAACTCAGGCCACGGACGGGTCCGGGCCCGGCGGGGCATATCGTGTGCGGCATGAGTGACGCGACCACCCCCAATGAGTCCCCCGACTTCGACGCCATGACCCGCGACATCGCGGAGGTCCCCGCCGTCGAGGTCATCGTCACGGTCGCGGTGAACCTGATGAGCGCGGCCGCCGTGAAGCTCGGCCTGACCGAGGACGGCGCGGAGCACAAGGACCTGGACGAGGCCCGCAAGCTGGTCCATGCGCTGGCCGGTCTGATGGACGCGAGCGCGACGGAGATCAGCTCCTTCCACGCGGCGCCGCTGCGGGACGGGCTGAAGTCGCTGCAGCTGGCGTTCCGCGAGGCGTCGCTGGTGCCGGACGAGCCGGGCCAGGGTCCTGGCGAGAAGTACACGGGTCCCGTCTACGGCTGAGACGTGTACGACTGACCTTTCACCCGCGTACGAACAGGGGCTCGCCCGGAGGGGTGGCCTCGGCCGGCAGCAGCGCCAGGTCGAGGCCCCGCACCAGGCGGGCCCTCAGCACGTCGTCGGCGGCCAGCGCCTCGGCAATGCGGCGGGCCGCCTGTGCCGGGACCGCGTCCGGGGTGAGGACCAGGGCGAGGGTGCCGTCCGCGGCGCCGGGTCCGAGGTGGGCACGGAGCACCGCGGGCTCCGCGGCGACCGCGTTCCGTACCGCCGCCGTGACCGCCGGGTCGTCGAGCGGATCGGCGCTCGTGCGGCCCTCCGCGAGCGCGAGCAGCGCACGGCCGGTCAGCTGGTACGGGACGGGGCCCGCCAGGTCGATGACGAGCGTGTCGGCCTTCTCGTGCGCGGCCGCCTGCAGCGCCTGGTGGAGAGGCACGGCGACGGGGCGGGCCTCGGGATCCCAGCGGGCCAGCGAGGCGATCGAGGTGAAGGCGGGCAGCGCACGGCGATCGCCCGCGGTGAGCGTGGGGACCGCCATGTCGCTGGTCTTCTCGCGGCGCAGGCCGTTCTCGTCCTCCTCGACCTCGCCGAGGACGGCGACGACGGGGACCAGCAGCCGGGCGTCCTTGAGCGCTTCGAGCACGGGGCGCTGAGCCGTCCGGTCCTCGGACCATGCGGCGAGGGCCGCCGTCAGCCGTGGGTCGGCGGTGCCGTCGTCGTCGGAGAAACCGGAGTCAGGGATGTTCTTGAGCGCCACGCGTTGAGCCTAACCTCCCTGCTATGAGTGCCTGTCTCTCGGTCGCCACGCTCGACGGGTCGTACGGCGAGGAGCGCACCTACCCGGCGGCGAGCATCGTGAAGGTGTCCATCCTGGCCGCGCTGCTGCGTGAGGGACGTCCGCTGGGCGCACGGCAGCGGGAGCTGGCGCGGGCCATGATCGTACGCAGCGACAACGACGCGGCTACGGAGCTGTGGGCGGCGATCGGGGGCGCGCCGGGGCTGGACGCGGCGCATGCGCGGCTCGGGCTCACGCAGACCAGGGCCGAGTCGGCGTGGGGTCTCACGCGGACCACCGCGCGGGATCAACTCACCCTGATGCGGGCCGTGTTCGGCGGCCCGTACGCCTTTCTGCGGTCCCTGATGGGGCAGGTGACCGAGGGCCAGGACTGGGGTGTGTCGGCAGCGGGCGGCGAGTGGGCGCTCAAGAACGGGTGGATGCCGATGCGTGCGACCGGGCTGTGGGTCGTCCACTCCGTCGGGCGGGCCGGGGGCCGGCTGATCGCGGTGCTGTCCGACGGGCATCCGACGAAGGAGGCGGGCATCGCGTGCGTGGAGGCGGCGGTGCGGGAGGCGGTCGGGTCGGCGTGACGCCGGGAGGCAGCGACGGGCGGGCCGGCCGCCGGGTCAGCGACGGGCCGGCCGGCCGCCGCGCCAGAGCACGACCGCTCCTGCGAGCACCAGCGCGCCGATGCCGCCCGCGAGCGCGGCGAGCCAGCCGGCCGGTTCCGCGTCCTGCTGCGCGGGGTCGGGGCCGGGGCCGAAGTACTTCCTGCTGTAGCCCGCGGACGCGGCCTTCAGATCCGCGGGCCGCAGCTTCGCCCCCGCCTTGATGGCGGCGACCGGATCGACCTCGCCGTAGCCCCTGGCGTCGTCGCGGCCGCTCTTGGGACCGTCGTCGGCGGTGTCCGCGAGGAGCTTCTTGATCTGGGCGGGCGTGAGACCGGGGTGCGCGGCGCGCACCAGGGCGACCGCGCCGGAGACGAATGCGGACGCGGCGCTGGTGCCCCAGCCCTGGTAGTACTTGCGGTCCGGGTCGGCGATGACGATGTCGACGCCGGGGGCGCTGACGGTGGCGTACCAGCGGCGGGTGGAGAACGCGGCGTGGGTGCCGAAGCGGTCGACAGCGGTCACGGCGATCACGCCGGGGTAGGCGGCGGGGTAGGAGATGTGGTCGCCCTTCTCGCCCCCGTTGCCCGCCGATGCGACGACCACGGCGCCCTTGGCGAGTGCGTACTGGACCGCGGCGTCCTCGCCGGCCTCGGGGTGCGCGGACTCGCTGTCGTCGCCGAGGGAGAGGTTGATGACGTCGGCGCCGTGGTCGGCGGCCCAGCGGATGCCCCGGGCGAGCGCGGTGCCGCGGGAGTTGCGGGCCTTCTCACGGGCCTTGTCGGTGCCTTCGAGGATGACCCGGACGGGGAGGATCTTCGCCTCGGGCGCGATGCCGATGACACCGTCCTCGCGGCCGGGGCCGTGGCCGTGGGCGGCGATGATGCCGGCCATGGCGGTGCCGTGGCGGGCCCAGGCGCGATCGCCGCGCTGAGCGCCGAAGCCGATGAAGTCCTTGCCGGGCAGTACGGAGCCGGCCAGGTCGGGGTGGCTGTCGTCGACGCCGGTGTCGAGGACCGCGACGGTGATGCCCTGGCCCTTGGTGGTGCGCCAGGCCTGGTCCGTCCGCATGGCGTCGAGCCCCCACTGCTGGGCCCGTATCGCGTCGGCGTGCGCGGGCGTCGCCGGCAGGACGGCGAGGACGGCGGCCGCGAGGGTGGCGGCGAGGCGGTGGCGACGGGTCATTCGGGCTTCTCCGTGGCCGTGCTGACGGTCTTGCGCAGACCGCCCTCGATACGGTCGGCGATGCCCTTGGCCTCATGGCCGAGGCCGGCCTGGGCGGGCGCGGACGTCGCGCCCTGTGCCTTGGCCTCGCCGGCGGGCTGCGGGTCGGTGACGGGGCGGCCGTCGGCGAAGCCGGAGACGGCGTAGACGACGACCGGCATCTCGGTCAGCACGCTCACGGTCCAGCTCGCGCGCTGCCGGTCGCCGAAACGGGCGGCGACGGTGCCCTCGGCCGGGAGGGTGCGGGGCATCAGATCGGTGCGCTCGTCGAGCCCTTCCGAGGTGAAGCGGGAGCTCAGCGCGCGCATGGCGTCCGCGTCGGCCTCGGTGAAGATCATCCCGACGGTGGTGACGTTGCTGGCGGTGGCGTCGGTGTATGTGGCGCGCAGCACTCGGGTGCAGCCGACCGTCTGCAGCGACTTGAGCAGCAGCGGGTCGAGGGCCGGCGCGCAGCCGTCGTCGGGCGCGACGGCGATCCGCGTCCAGACCCGGTCGGCGCCGCCGGGGCCTGCGCCGTCGCCCTTGAGGGTGGGCGGGAAGAGCGTGTTGACGGGGACGCTGTGCCACAGGCCGCGGGTGTGGGTGTACCCGGTGGGGGCGGCAGGGTCGGCGCTGGAGTCACCGGTGAGCCAACTGCCGGTCGCCGCGCCGCCGATCAGCCCGAGTCCGAGTACGACGCAGGCGACGGCGCCGATGGTCCGCAGGGGGTGCCGGGTCCGGACGGGACGGAGGCGGGTGGTCATCTCGGCCGGGGTCTCGGGCGGCGGGAAGGAGTGCCCGCCGGGGTGCGGGGGCAGCGCGCCGGGCCGGGGGGTGAGGTCGACGGCCCCGACGGCCCTGCGCCGCGCGGGCGGCGCGACGGGCCGCGGCGGCATGCCTGCGGGCAGCCGCGGGCCGGGCGGTGTGGAGCGGGGCGCGGAAATGGGCCGCAGCCGGGTGGTGGTCTCGACGGCCGCGGCGTCGGCGGGCGGGGCCGGCGCGGCGGCGGCTGCGTCCGCTGCGGGAAGGTCGGTCGCCGGTCGCCCTGCGTCGGAGGGAGCGGGCGGCACGTCCGGCCGGGGCGGTACGCCGGACGGCGGCTCCGCGTCGGAAACGTCGGGGCGGTCCGGGCGCGGCGTGGTCTCCGCCCGCCCGGCCCAGACGTCGGCCGTCGTGGACACGGCACGCGCGGGCGGCACGTCCGGCCGCGGCGGAAGCCCGGCGGGGGGTTGTGGGGCAGCAGGGGGCGCGCCGGGGCGCTCGGCGGCGGTACGGGGCGCCGCCGTCGGCGCGGTGGCGGCTGCGTCCGCGCCGTCTGCCGACGCACGGGGCACGCCGGAGCCCTCGGGGCGTCCCGGACGCGCGGAGGGCGCACGCCCGGGGCGGCCGTCAGCCTCCGGCCGCCGGGCGTCCGCGGGCGTGGAAGCGGTGCGCGCGGGTGGTACGCCAGGCTGCAGCGGCGCAGGGCTGGGCGGCTCCGCGCGCCGATCCGTCGGCGGGCCGTCCGCACGCACCGGCCGCCGGGCGTCCGCAGACGTGGACGCCGCGCGCGCGGGCGGAAGCCCGGTCGACGGCTGCGACGCAGGTCGGGGCTTCTGCGCGGGCTCGGAGGTGTGCGCAGGTGTGTCCGGGGGGAGCAGGTCCGCGATGCCCGAGGTGCGGAGCGGCCTGGGGGGCTCCGGGGAAACCAGTGCCTCCGTGATGCGGGACGCACCGGGCGGCGTCTCGTCCTCGTGGCGGCCGGGAGGGCGCTGCGCCTCCGTGCTCATCCCGCCCCCCTGGTTTCTCGTCCACGTACAACGACGGATCGCCTCTCGGGGCAGGCCCGTTCGTCACCGCGTGCCGGTCACTCTACGGGCTCAAACGCACCCCGCGGCAACGAGACCAGGGGTCCGGGTGGATCTGCCCAAAACGTCCTCTTACCCTGCGGTAATCCGGTCTGGCAAGCTCGGGCCATGACTCCCCGTGCCGCTGACCGGGCCCGCTACGACAGGGCCACCGCCCATCTCGACGCCCCACTCGCCGTCGTGGATCTCGACGCGTTCGACGCCAACGCGGACGATCTGGTGCGCCGGGCCGGCGGGAAGCCCATCCGGGTCGCGAGCAAGTCCGTACGCTGCCGAGCGCTCCTGGAACGGGTCCTTGCGCGGGACGGGTTCGCCGGGATCATGTCGTTCACGCTGGACGAGTCACTGTGGCTGGCGCGGGCCGGGTTCGACGACATACTGCTCGCCTACCCGTCCGCCGACCGGTCCGGGTACGCGGAGCTCGCCGCCGACCCCAAGCTGGCCGCCGCCGTGACCGTGATGGTCGACGACCTGGCACAGCTGGAGCTGATCGACCGCTCGCGGGCGGGCGGCAAGGAGGAGATCCGGATCTGTCTGGAGCTGGACACCTCCCTGAAGCTGCTCGGCGGGCGGGTGCGGATCGGCGCGCTGCGTTCCCCGCTGCGCGAGCCCGCGCAGCTCGCCGAGCTGGCCCGCTCGATCGCCCGCCGCCCCGGTTTCCGGCTGGTGGGTCTCATGGCGTACGAGGGGCATGTCGCGGGGGTCGGCGACGCCCTGGTGGGGCGGCCGCTGCGGTCGCAGGTCATCCGGCTGATGCAGGCCACCGCTCGCAAGGAGCTCGCCGTCCGGCGGGCGGCCGTGGTGCGCGCGGTACGGGCGGTGACGCCGGACCTGGAGTTCGTCAACGGCGGCGGCACCGGCAGCGTCCAGCACACCGCGGCCGAGGACGCGGTGACCGAGATCGCCGCCGGTTCGGGGCTGTATGTGCCGCGTCTTTTCGACAACTACACGTCGTTCAATGGGCGTCCGGCCGCGCTCTTCGCCCAGCCCGTGGTGCGCAGGCCCGGCGTCGGCGTGGTCACGGTGCTCGGCGGCGGCTATCCCGCTTCGGGCGCCGCGGGCGCGGACCGGCTGCCCGTG
This sequence comes from Streptomyces sp. NPDC019890, assembly GCF_044903445.1. Taxonomy (NCBI): domain Bacteria; kingdom Bacillati; phylum Actinomycetota; class Actinomycetes; order Kitasatosporales; family Streptomycetaceae; genus Streptomyces; species Streptomyces sp. NPDC019890. The sequence continues at coordinate 256,022 of NZ_JBJDQK010000009.1, forward strand.
CCGTATCTCCCGGAAGGGCTGCGCTACGACCCGCAGGAGGGACCCGGCGAGGTGCAGACCCCGCTGCTCGGCGCGCCTGCCGACGATCTGCTGATCGGCGACAAGGTGTGGTTCCGGCACGCCAAGGCCGGGGAGATGTGCGAGCGCTTCGACACGCTGCACCTGATCGAGGGCGACCGGGTGACGGGGACCGCGCCGACGTACCGGGGCGAGGGCCGCGCCTTCCTCTAGCCCGGCAGGATCGGCCGGACAGGGGTTAGCCCGGGCCGATGCTGCTGCCCACGCCGCCGCTCGTCGCATCGCCGATCGGGCGGATGCTCGCAGCGATCTTGTCCATGTCCGCGAGCCCAGGCGCCTCGGGGCTCGCGTCGAAGGCGAACCGGACGATGACCATTGCTTCCGTACCCACCGTCGAGGGGAAGGCCAGCGACTGGACGTACCCGCCGGGGCCCGCTCCGGTGACGACCCGCCAGCGCACCAGATAGCCCGCGCGCCCGGCGACCGCGACGGACTGCGAGGCGAGCACGGTGTGGGACTTGATACCGCCGTAGATGCGGCTGCCGACGACGTCCTCCTCGTACGCCTTGTCCGCCGCCGTCGCGATGTCCTGCTTGGCCAGCGCCGCGGGCGAGGTCTTGTCCGTCCGCGTCGCGGTGATGGAGGACACCCGGCCGCGACGGCAGAGCGGCGAGCCGCCGGCCGGGCAGTCGTAGGTCTCCTCCGTGACCATCGTCGAGCCCTCGTCGAGCGAACTGTCCGACTTCTCCCAACCCTTGGGGACGGGCATGGAGATGCCGTTGAGCTGGTCGGTGAGCAGTGCGGAGTCGTCCGTCGCGGGCGGAGTCGTGGCCTGGCTGTTCTTCGGGTCGGCCGTGCTCGCGGCCGGATCGGAAACGCTCGGCGCGGACTTGGGCTTCGCGCCCTCGTCGTCCTTCCCGAGCAGCACCGCACCGGTGGCGATCGCGGCGACGAGGACAACACCCACGGTGGCCAGGGCAAGGGTGCTGCCCTTACGGCTCACCGCGGCGGCAGGCGGACCGAAACCGGCGGCCGGGACCTGCGCCTGGACCGGGCGGGTGTGCGCGGTCCAGGCGGTCCCGTCCCACCAGCGTTCGGTGCCGGGCATGTTGGAGTCCGGGTACCAGCCGGCCGGTGTCGTCATGCTCATCCGGCCACCTTAGGGGGCCCGTTCAGGACGGGTACACCGAGTCCAGCTGGTCGCGAACGACGCTGCCGTCCCCCTGCGTACGGGCGCGGATGTGCCGTCCCGCTCGGTGAATGCCGAGGCCGCGCCGGGGTAGGGACGCCCGGCTGTCGGCGTGTTTGCTGCGGACTGACTACGGAAGCGAGGTAGCGGTTGGCCTACAGAGGCGTGACATACGCGCCCGAGATTCCGCCGTCGACCAGGAAGTCGGTGGCGTTGATGAACGAGGAGTCGTCGCTGGCGAGGAAGGCCACGGCGGCGGCGAGCTCGTCCGCCTCCGCGAACCGTCCGGCCGGGATGTGGACGAGCCGGCGCGCGGCGCGCTCCGGGTCCTTGGCGAACAGCTCCTGCAGGAGCGGGGTGTTGACCGGTCCCGGGCAGAGCGCGTTCACCCGGATGCCCTCGCGGGCGAACTGCACGCCGAGCTCGCGCGACATGGCGAGCACGCCACCCTTGGACGCGGTGTACGAGATCTGGGAGGTCGCCGCGCCCATGATCGCCACGAAGGACGCGGTGTTGATGATGGAGCCGCGGCCCTGGCGCTGCATATAGGGGATGGCGGCCTTGCAGCAGAGGTAGACGGAGGTGAGGTTGACGTCCTGGACGCGCTTCCAGGCCTCCAGTCCGGTGGTGAGGATGGAGTCGTCGTCGGGCGGCGAGATGCCCGCGTTGTTGAAGGCGATGTCAACGCTGCCATAGGTGTCGTACGCCGTCTTGAACAGCGCCTCGACCTGCTCCGGGTCGGTCACGTCGACACGTACGAAGGTGCCTCCGACCTCGTCGGCCGCGGCCTTGCCCGCGATCTCGTCGATGTCGCCGCAGACGACGTTCGCTCCCTCGGAGGCCAGGCGGCGCGCGCTGGCGAGGCCGATTCCGCTGCCCGCGCCGGTGATGACTGCGGTACGGCCGACCAGGCGGCGGCAGATGTTGGTCTCGGTCATGGTGTGTTCAGGCCTCCGTGCTGATGAAGACGTTCTTGGTTTCGGTGAAAGCGGCAAGCGCGTCGGGGCCGAGTTCGCGGCCGAGGCCGGACTGCTTGTAGCCGCCGAACGGCGTCCAGTAGCGGACGCTGGAGTGGGAGTTGACCGAGAGGTTGCCGGCGGCGACGGCGCGGGAGACCCGGATCGCGCGGCCGATGTCGCGGGTCCAGATCGACCCTGACAGGCCGTACTCGGTGGCGTTGGCGAGCCGGACCGCCTCGGCCTCGTCCTCGAAGGGGAGGACCGCGGCCACCGGGCCGAAGACCTCCTCGCAGGCCGCCGGGGCATCCGGGGCGAGGTCGGTGAGCACGGTCGGCGGGAACCAGAAGCCGGGTCCTTCGGGTGCTGTGCCGCGGATCCCCTTCAGCTCGTCGGGTACGTACGAACGCACCCGTTCCAGCTGGGACCTGGAGATCAGGGGGCCCATCTGGGTCTTCTCGTCGGCGGGGTCGCCGACCACGACGGACTCGATCGCGGGAGCGAGGAGATCGAGGAAGCGGTCGTAGACGGAGCGCTGCACCAGGATGCGGGTGCGTGCGCAGCAGTCCTGGCCGCTGTTGTCCAGGAAGGACATGGGGGTCGCGGCGACCGCGGCCTCGAGGTCCGAGTCGGCGAAGACGATGTTGGGGCTCTTGCCGCCGAGTTCGAGCGTCACGCGCTTCACGCGGTCGGCGCACCTGGCCATGATGCTCTTGCCGACGCGGGTCGAGCCGGTGAAGACGATCTTCGCCACGCCCGGGTGCTCGACGAGCGCGTTGCCCGCGACGTCGCCCGCGCCCGGCAGCACCTGGAACAGATCCTCGGGAAGGCCTGCCTCCAGGGCCAGTTCGGCCAGCCGCAGCGCGGTCAGCGGGGTCGTCTCGGCGGGTTTGAGGAGCACCGCGTTGCCCGCGGCCAGCGCGGGGGCCGTGCCCCAGGCGGCGATCGGCAGGGGGAAGTTCCAGGGCGCGATCACGCCGATGACGCCGAGCGGTTCGAGGATGGTGATGTCGAGGCCGCCCGCGACGGGGATCTGCCGGCCGCTGAGGCGCTCCACTCCCCCGGCCGCGAAGTCGAGGAGATCGCGGACGTTACCGGCTTCCCAGCGGGCGTTGCCGATGGTGTGACCGGCCTCCCGCACCTCCAACTGCGCCAGTTCTTCGAGGTGTTCGTCGACGACGGCCGCGAAGCGGCGCAGCAGCCTGGCGCGGTCGGCCGGTGCGGCCGCCGCCCAGCCGCGCTGGGCGGCGGCCGCCCGTGCGACGGCGGCATCGACCTCGGCGGCCGTCGTCGCCCGCACGGTCTCGACGACCTGGCCGGTCGCCGGGTTGAGCACCTCGTGGTACGCGTACGACAAGACGTTCCTCACAGACGTTCGAAGGAGCGGCGGAGCTCCCAGTCGGTCACCGCGGCGTCGAAGGCATCGAGCTCGACCCGCGCCATGTTGAGGTAGTGCGCGACGACTTCGGCGCCGAACGCGGACTTGGCGATCGGGCTGTTCTCCCAGAGTTCGGCGGCTTCCCGCAGCGTGGTGGGGACCTGCTCGTATCCGGCGGTGTACGCGTTCCCGGTGCACTCGTCGGGGAGTTCCAGCTGCTGTTCGATGCCGTACAGACCGGCCGCGACGAGTCCCGCGACGGCCAGGTGCGGATTGACGTCGCCGCCAGGCAGCCGGTTCTCGAAGCGCATCGAGCGGCCGTGGCCGACGACGCGGAGCGCGCAGGTGCGGTTGTCGTAGCCCCAGGCGACGGCGGTCGGCGCGAAGGAGCCGGGCTGGAAGCGCTTGTAGGAGTTGATGTTGGGCGCGTACAGCAGCGAGAAGTCACGCAGCGCGGCCAGCTGTCCGGCCAGGAAGTGCCGCATGACCGGCGACATGTCGTGTCCCTGGCCGTTCCCGTCGCCCGCCATCACATTGCGGCCGTCGGCGTCCTGGAGCGAGAGGTGGATATGACAGGAGTTGCCCTCGCGCTCGTTGTACTTGGCCATGAAGGTGAGCGAGACACCTTCCTGGGACGCGATCTCCTTGGCGCCGGTCTTGTAGACGGCGTGCTGGTCGCAGGTGACCACGGCCTCGTCGTACTTGAAGGCGATCTCGTGCTGGCCGGGGTTGCACTCGCCCTTGGCGGACTCGACGGTCAGGCCGGCCGCGGCCATCTCGTTGCGGATCCGGCGCAGCAGTGGTTCGATCCGGCCGGTGCCGAGGACGGAGTAGTCGATGTTGTACTGGTTGGCCGGGATGAGGTCGCGGTAGTTGCGGTCCCAGGCCTCCTCGTACGTGTCCCGGAAGACGATGAACTCGAGCTCCGTGCCCACATGCGCGGTGAAGCCGTGCTCGGCGAGGCGCTCCAGCTGGCGGCGCAGCACCTGGCGGGGAGCTGCGACGACGGGTGAGCCGTCGTTCCACGCGAGGTCGGCGACGAGCAGAGCGGTGCCCTGGTTCCAGGGGATCCGGCGCAGTGTGGTGAGGTCGGGGTGCATGGCGAAGTCGCCGTAGCCGCGCTCCCACGAGGACATCTCGTAGCCGTCGACGGTGTTCATCTCGGTGTCGACGGCGAGGAGGTAGTTGCAGCCCTCGGTGCCGTGTTCCAGGACCTCGTCCAGGAAGAAGGGTGCGGCGAACCGCTTGCCCTGGAGCCGTCCCTGCATATCGGGGAAGGCCAGGACGACTGTGTCGATCTCGCCGCTCGCGACGAGGGCGCGAAGCTCCTCGACCCCGAGCGGGGGTTTGCGGTCTGCCACGGGATTACGCCTCCTTGGGTCAGCCGGAAGCCATAAGGTATTACTGAAGACCATTGCATGGGAAGAGGAAACGGCGACGTGGTGAAGAAGAGTGAACCGGCAGACCCGCTGACCCCCGTACTGCGCCCCGTGCGGGCGGGCAACGGCTTCGAAGAGGCGCTGGAACAGATTCTTCAGCTGCTGCGCCTCGGGCTGGTCCCGCGCGGGGACCGGCTGCCCGCGGAGCGCGAGCTCGCGGAGCGGATGGGGATCAGCCGAGTGACGCTGCGCGAGGTGCTGAAGGTGCTGACCGACCAGGGCCTGGTGGAGAGCAGGCGCGGCCGGTACGGCGGCACGTTCGTACTGCACCGCCCCGACGCCCACGGCGAGGACGAGCTGCGCCGGCGCGTGGCGGACGTGGACGTCGAGGACACCCTGCGCTTCCGCGAGGTGCTCGAGGTGGGGGCCGCCGGGCTGTGCGCGGCCCACGGATTGTCCGACGAGGGCATAACACGCCTGCGTACGGCCCTTGCCGCGACGCACGACGCACCGCTGACCGAGTACCGGCGGCAGGACACGCTGCTGCATCTGACCCTCGCCGAGCTGTCCGGGTCGCCCACGCTGACCGCGCAGTACGCCGCGGTGCGGGCGACGCTGAACGATCTGCTGGACTGCATTCCGCTGCTCGTACGGAATCTGGAGCACTCGCAGCACCAGCACACGGCGCTGGTCGAGGCGGTCCTCGACCAGGACGCGGACGCGGCGCGCGAGGTGATGCGGGAGCACTGCGAGGGCACGGCGGCACTGCTGCGCGGCTTTCTGTCCTGACCCCCGGCCGCTGCTCATCCGTAACCTCGGGTTTACGCAGGGGGCTTGCGCATTCCCGAAGACTGCCGCAATGGTGTCCGCACAAACCTTTGACCTCTGCCAGGAGCGACCCCATGGCCGAAGGCACCACCACACACGACTCCTCCCCCTCTTCCTCCCCGGCCGACGACGCCTACATGAACCGGCGCACCCTGCGCAGGGGCAGCGCCGGCTGGCTGCTTCTCACCGGGCTCGGCGTCGCCTATGTCGTCTCCGGGGACTTCTCCGGCTGGAACATCGGCCTGTCCAAGGGCGGCTTCGGCGGACTCGCGGTCGCCACGCTGCTGATGGGCGTGATGTACGCCTGTCTCGTCTACGCGCTCGCAGAGCTGTCGGCGATCCTGCCGACGGCGGGCGGTGGCTACGGCTTCGCCCGCCGCGCGCTCGGCACCTGGGGCGGCTTCCTGACCGGCACCGCGATTCTCATCGAGTACATCCTCGCGCCCGCCGCGATCTCCATCTTCATCGGCGACTACGTCGAATCGCTCGGTCTGTTCGGCCTCGAATCCGGCTGGCCGGTCTATCTCGCCTGCTTCGCGATCTTCATCGGGATCCACCTGTGGGGCGTCGGCGAGGCGCTGCGCTTCAGCCTGGTGGTGACGGCGATCGCGGTCGCGGCGCTGCTGATCTTCGCGGTCGGCGCGTTCACCGACTTCAGCGCGGGCGGGCTCGACGACATCCCGGTCGACAAGAACGCGTTCGGCTCGGGCTCGTGGCTGCCGTTCGGGCTGCTGGGCATCTGGGCGGCGTTCCCCTTCGGCATGTGGTTCTTCCTCGGCGTCGAGGGCGTACCGCTGGCGGCGGAGGAGGCGAAGGACCCGGTGCGCTCCATGCCGCGGGCGCTCTCGATCTCCATGGCCATCCTGGTGCTGCTGGCCGTGCTGACCTTCTTCGCCTCGACCGGCGCACGCGGCTCGAACGCCATCCAGGAGGCCGGAAACCCGCTGGTGGTGGCGTTGCAGGGGGACGGCGACCCGACGCCGCTGAGCCGCTTCGTCAACTACGCCGGTCTCGCCGGCCTGGTCGCGTCCTTCTTCTCACTGATCTACGCCGGCTCACGCCAGCTCTTCGCACTCTCCCGGGCCGGCTATCTGCCCCGCTTCCTCTCCCTCACCAGCCGTCGCAAGTCGCCGTACCTGGGGCTGCTGATCCCCGGGGCGATCGGCTTCGCGCTGGCGGCGGGGACGGGGAACGGGGCCCGGATGCTGAACATCGCGGTCTTCGGCGCGACGATCTCGTACGCGCTGATGGCGCTGTCGCACATCGTGCTGCGGCGCCGGGAGCCGGGCCTGGAGCGTCCGTACCGCACCCCGGGAGGCGTGCTGACCTCCTCGGTGGCGTTCGTGCTCGCCCTCTCCGCGCTGGTGGCGACGTTCCTGGTGGACAAGGACGCAGCATTCATCGCGCTGGGCGTCTATGCCGTGGCCCTCGCGTACTTCGCGATCTACAGTCGCCATCACCTGGTGGCGCGGGCGCCGGAGGAGGAGTTCGCGGCGCTGGCGGCGGCCGAGGCCGAGCTCGAACGTAACTGACTCGAACGCAACTGAACTGGATCCGCGGGAAACGGAGTCACTGTGTCCAAGCCGCTCATCGGTGTCACGACGTATCTGGAACCGGCCAAGTGGGGCGTGTGGGAGATGCCTGCGGCGCTACTGCCCGCCGGATACCCACGCCTCGTCCAGACGGCGGGCGGCCTGGCCACGCTCCTCCCACCGGACGACCCGTCCATGGCCGAGTCGGTCGTGGCCCGGCTGGACGGCCTTGTCATCGCGGGCGGCGCGGATGTCGAGCCCCTACGGTACGGAGCCGAGCCCGACCCCCGCACGGGCCCGCCGGCGCGGGAGCGGGACGCCTGGGAACTCGCCCTGATCCGGGCGGCGTTGGCGTCGGGGACGCCGCTGCTGGGGATCTGCCGGGGGCTGCAGCTGCTGAACGTCGCGCTGGGCGGGACGCTGGTGCAGCACCTGGACGGTCACGTGGGGGGTGTGGGCGTGTTCGGCCGGCACACGGTGAAGCCGGTGCCGGGGACGCGGTACGCGTCGATCGTGCCGGAGGAGTCGTCGGTCCCGACGTACCACCACCAGTCGGTGGACCGCCTGGCCGACACCCTCGTGGCGAGCGCGTATGCGGAGGACGGCACGGTGGAGGCGGTGGAGCAGGCGGGCGCGGGGTGGGCGCTGGGGGTGCAGTGGCACCCGGAGGCGGGGGATGACGACCGGGTGATGTCATCGCTGGTCGCGGCGGCGTCGTCCTGAGGGGAGCGTTTCCCCTGCCTTGCCCTTTCCTGCGGTTCGCCCGCGAAACCACCCACCGGACAGCAACCACCAACGCCCCCCTGGCCCACGCTCACCACGAACCCGGTGACTCGCCCCACCAGCGTTTGAGGCGTGAGGCCTGGGGCGGAGCCCCCACGCGGCGGAGCCGCAAATCGGCCCAGCGGGAAGGGCCGGGATGGGGGCGAGCCCGCCGCAGGCGATCGACGCGCGGGAACCCGGTGTCACCCCGCCGTCGACCGTCCCCTCGTCAGCGTGAGCAAATCCCGCGCCGGGCCCGTCGGCCGATGCGACGTCGGCCAGACCGCACGCAGGTCCCGGTGAAGGCCCACCTCCTCCACCGGGACCGCCGTCAGGCGGCGCGCCGCCAGTTCCTCCGTGACCGCCAGCTCGCTCAGGACCGCCGGGCCCGCCCCGCTCACCGCCGCCGCCTTGACCGCTGTCGTGGAGGCGAGTTCGAGCAGGGGTTCCGCCAGCCCGCCGCAGGCCGACAGCGCCGAGTCGAGGACCTGGCGGGTGCCCGAACCCCGTTCGCGGAGGATCAGCGGGGTTGCCGCCAGCTCCGCCGGAGTCAGCGGAGCCCGGCGACGGGCCCACGGATGGCTCGGGGCCGCCACCACCAGGAGGCGGTCGTGGCCGATGACCGCGCCGTCCAGGCCCTGCGGCACGGACAGCCCCTCCACGAAGCCCAGATCCGCCTCGCCCGCGAGCAGCCGCCGGGCCACCGTCGCCGAGTTTCCGGCCAGCAGCGAGACCGCCGTGCCCGGCCGCTGCGCGCGGAGCGCGATCAGCCAGCCCGGCAGCAGATACTCCGCGATCGTCATCGAGGCCGCCACCCGCAGCCGCGAGTCCCGCCGCCCCCGCAGCGCCTGCGCCCCCGCGTCGAACGCCTCCGCCGCCTCCACGACCCGCCGCGCCCAGTCCGTGACCAGCGCCCCCGCGTCCGTGAGCCGGGACCCGCGCGGTGACCGGTCCACCAGCGCGACCCCCAGCTGGCGCTCCATCGAGCGGATCCGGCTGCTGGCGGCCGGCTGGGTGATGCCCAGTTCACGCGCCGCACGCCCCAGGCTGCCGTGCCTCGCGACGGAGAGCAGCAGCTCCAGCGCACCCAGATCCGGCACCCGGTGCGCAAGCGGCACCCGCTCTTCCTCGGCTTCGCTCATAAGCCCAGTTTATGGGTCCATAGGAGAATCATCCCTGGTGGGGAGCCACGCCCGACGCGAGTGTGGGGAGATGGTCATCGCCGTGCAGCCCCACCGCCACGCCACCGCGTCCACCTTCACCACCGTACGGCTGCCGTCGCTCCGCCATTTCGGCCCCAACTGGTACGCGACCGTCATGGGCACCGCCATCGTCGCGAACGCCGGCGTCGGCCTCCCTCTCGACTTCCCCGGCCTGCGCACCGCCTGCACCGCCGTCTGGGCGCTGTCCGCCGCCCTGCTCGCCGTCGTCCTGGCCGCCCGCGCCGCGCACTGGGTCCACCACCGCGACCAGGCCCGCGCCCACCTCGCCGACCCGGCGATCGCGCCCTTCTACGGCTGTCTGTCCATGGCGCTGCTGGCCGTCGGCATCGGCACCCTGACGGTCGGAGAGGATGTGATCGGCGAGCCCGCGGCCGTGACGACCGCGGCTGCCCTCTTCATCGCCGGCACCCTGATCGGGCTCACTGCCGCCGTAGTCGTCCCGTATCGGATGGTCGTACGCCAACGGGTCGCACTCAGCGCCGCCTCACCCGTCTGGCTGCTGCCCGTCGTCTCCCCGATGGTCTCCGCCTCGCTCGGCTCCCTCCTGGTACCGCGACTGCCGGCCGGGCAGTGGCGGGAGGGGCTGCTGCTGGCGAGCTACGCCATGTTCGCGCTCAGCCTGCTGGCCACCCTGATCATCCTGCCGATGCTCTTCTCCCGGCTGATCCACCTCGGCCCGCTGCCGCTCGCGCTCACGCCCACCCTCTTCCTCGTGCTCGGCCCGCTCGGCCAGTCGACGACCGCGGTCAACAAACTGGCGGACGTGGCCCCGGGCGCGATCCGGACCCCGTACGCCGAAGCGCTCGGCACCTTCGCCGTGATCTACGGCGTCCCGGTGATGGCCTTCGCCCTGCTGTGGCTGCTGCTCGCCGGCGCCATGGTCGTGCGAGCCGCGCGGGAGGGCATGCCGTTCGCGATGACCTGGTGGGCCTTCACCTTCCCGGTCGGCACCTGCGTGACCGGCGCGGAGGGTCTTGCGCACCACACGGGCCGGGTCGCCTTCGACTGGCTGGCGGTCGGCCTGTATGCGTTCCTCTTCACGGCCTGGGCGGTGGCAGGATTCCGTACGCTGCGCGGCCTGTTCAGCGGAGCGCTGCTCGCAACACCCACTGGGCGCTGCTGTCGGCCTGCTGCGTCAACCTCTCGGAAGGGCGACGGTGAACTCGACGTCGACCGCGTCGCGGAGTTTGAGGGCGCCGAAGAAGCCTGAGTATGGCTTGATGCCCCACTGGGACTGCACCAGGCTCGCGGTACCGGCGACGGTGACGTCGTCCTGCTGCCGCACCTCCAAGCGCAGCGGGCGGGTCTGCCCGACCAGGGTCAGCTCGCCCGCGACGATTGCGCTGTCGTCGTGGAGTTCCACACCCGTGGAGGTGAAGGTCGCATCTCGGTGGCCATCGACCTTCAGCAACTTGTGCATCGTCTGCTGGATCTGTTGCTTGTCGCCGTCGCTGAGCGGCTTGACCCCGCCGGTGCCTTCCAGAACCTTCAGCGCCCCCAGGTCCACGCGTACGGACACTGCGGGCCGGGTGGCGGAGTCTGCGGGCACGGTGACGTGACCTTGCCAGAGGGTGGCCTCGATGAGCAGGTCATGTCCCACCCTTGCGGCAACGCCCTGGCGGAAGGTACGCAGCAGCAACCGACCGGTCTGCCGGCCAATCTCGTACTCACCTGCTGCTACGGCCACGGGCTCAGCCTACGACTGCGCCTGGTAGTCGGCCAGCTGCCCTGAAGTCGGCGGTCGCGCACTGTCGTACCCCGTCGCTCATGGGGGCCGTCGCGAAGCAAGGCCGACTATAGGGTCGTCCCGTGAAGATTCGGTTCGGTCGCCCCGACATCTCCCGCTACGCGGACCGCTTCGACTTGCCCGAGGCTGATCAAGGGCTGTCCGTCACCTTCCTGGGCGTGTCCACCCTCCTCGTCGGGGACGGGACCTCAGCCGTCATGACCGACGGTTTCTTCTCGCGCCCCTCACTCCTGGCGGTTCTCGCGCGACGAATTGCCCCGAACCATGCTCGTATCGACGCCGCTTTGAAGCGGGCTGAGGTGACGTCACTGGACGCGCTCGTCCCCGTACACACCCACTTTGACCACGCCATGGACTCGGCGGTGGTCGCTGCCCGCACCGGAGCCCGCCTGGTCGGTGGCCCCTCCGCAGCCAACGTCGGACGTGGCGGCGATCTGCCCGACGACAGGATTGTGCACGTCACGCCCGGCGAACAGGTCAGGTGCGGCGCCTTCACGTTGACCCTGGTCGAGTCCTGTCACTGCCCACCCGACCGGTACCCCGGGGCCATCAACGACCCCGTCGTGCCGCCAGTCATGGCATCGGCGTACCGCTGCGGCGAGGCCTGGTCCCTCCTCCTCGAGCACACCGGCGGCCGCAGCGCACTGATTCAAGGGAGTGCAGGTTTCGTCCCAGGCCTCCTGAGTGGGCGGTCGGCCGACGTGGTCTACCTCGGCGTAGGACAACTGGGCCTTCAGGACGAGGATTACATCCGGACCTACTGGAAGGAGACGGTCGAGACGGTGGGTGCACGTCGGGTCGTCCTCATCCATTGGGACGACTTCTTCCGGCCACTCAGCAAGCCCCTGCGCGCACTGCCCTATCTGGGCGACGACCTCGACGCCACCATGCGCGTCATCGACCGACTCGCCACTGAGCAGGCTGTCTCGTTGCACTTTCCCACCCTGTGGAGGCGTGAAGACCCCTGGTCCGGGCTGTAGTCCCTGTGTGCGCCTACTCGGGGCAGGGTTCGCAGACCCCGGGCGGATCCCGGTACTGGCCGCAGCCATTCAGCGAAGTGCTCGTCGTAGCGCCGCGCCGAGCACGCCGGGCGCCTCCGCCAGCGACGGCCCGTACCACGTGAGATGGCGCCCGCTGACCAGCGCGGCAGGCAGCCCCGGAAAGGCCTCGGGCCCGTCGTCCGCCGCGAAGCGGTACGGCTCGTCGGGCAGGACCGCCAAATGGGCGCCGCAGTCGCGCAGTTGGTCCAGTGGGATGCGCGGATACCGTTCGGCGTGCCCCGCGTATACATTCCGGACGCCCAGTCGGCGAAGCAGATCACCCGCGAAGGTGTCGCGGCCGAGCACCATCCACGGCCGCCGCCAGATCGGTACGACCGCCGACAGCTCCCCCATCGGCCCAACAGCCGACCACGCCTCCTGTGCCTGGTCGAGCCAGCGCGGTCGGGTCAGTCCGCAGCCGCCCACCAGTACCCGCTCCAGTTCGCGGAACGCCTGATCCAGGTCGCGTACCTCGGTCTCCAGCACCTCGACGCCCGCCGCGCGCAGCACGGCCAGATCGGGCGCCCGGTTCTCCTCCTCGTTCGCGATCACGAGGTCGGGGTGCAGCCGGATCACCGCCGCCGTGTCCGGGTTCTTGGTGCCGCCGATGCGTACGGCGTCGAGACCGGCAGGGTGGCTGCACCAGTCGGTCGCCCCCACCAGCAGCCCGGGCGCGCTGACGGCCACGGCCTCGGTCAGCGAGGGCACCAGCGAGACGACGCGCACTACGGCTCCTACTTCTCGGGCGTCTCGATGTGGTCGGAGACCGTCACGACGACGATCCGGGTGTCCGGGGAGGTGGCGCGCCACCGGTGCCGTACGCCGCCGGAGAGGAAGAGCGTGTCGCCGCGCGCCAGCCGGTAGGCGCGTCCCTCCGCCTCGACCTCCGCGGTGCCGTCCGCGACGTACATCAGCTCGTCGTTGGGGTGCTGGAACTCGCGGCCCGCGTCCTGCTCCCCGATGAACTCCAGGGCCTGCAGTTGATGACGTCCGCGCACAAGCCGGCGGGTCCTGGCGGCGGGCGGAAGCGCGGCCTCGTCCCAGCCTCGTACGACGTTGACCGTGCGTGTGGCGTCGGATGCGGCGAGCAGCCGGGCCGTCGTGGTCTCCAGGGCGTCCGCCACCCGCTGGAGCGAGAGCATGCTGGGGCGGGCCCGCTCGTTCTCGATCTGGCTGAGGAAGGGCACAGAGAGGCCACTGCGCGCCGCTACTGCGGCGAGCGTGAGGTCCAGGGCACGGCGGCGCCTGCGCACGGCCACGCCCACCCGAAGAGGTTCCTTCGGGTCCTTCGCGTCCTTCGCGTCCATCTGCCGGGCTCCCCTTCCCTGGTCATGTCTCACCTTACGCAGCTTCCGGCTCCGGTTTCGCGCCGAGGCTCCTCCTGCGGGCGGGGCCGGCGAAGCGCGCGAAGGGGTGGTCCCCGCCATCGGCGGGAACCACCACTGGTGCGAGCGGGAGGCTGCTGTTCCTATTTCTGAGGCTGCTCCTACTTCTTGGCCGCCTTGGCGAACGGCGTCCACTTGCGAGAGGGGGGTTGTCCTTCAGAGGTGCGTACGGCGGCCTGTCAGTGGGGTGCGGCATCATCGGGGCTGTGACGCGACGCCTGATGCTCCTCGACACCGCTTCCCTGTACTTCCGGGCCTATTTCGGGGTCCCCGACTCGGTCAGGGCTCCCGACGGCACACCGGTGAATGCCGTGCGCGGGCTGCTCGACTTCATCGCCCGACTGGTCCAGGACCACCGCCCCGACGATCTGGTGGCCTGCTGGGACAACGACTGGCGGCCGCATTGGCGGGTGGAGCTGATCCCTTCGTACAAGGCGCATCGCGTCGCCGTCGAGACGGAGAAGGGTCCCGACGAGGAGGAGATCCCGGACACCCTCTCCCCACAGGTGCCGGTGATCATCGATGTGCTGGACGCCCTCGGCATCGCCCGGATCGGCGCCGACGGCTATGAGGCGGACGACGTCATCGGCACCCTCACCGGGCGCGCCACCGGGCCCGTCGACATCGTCACGGGCGACCGCGACCTCTACCAGCTGGTGGACGATGCGCGCGGTCGGCGGGTGCTGTATCCGCTCAAGGGCGTCGGGACGCTTCAGGTCACGGACGAGGCCTGGCTGCGCGAGAAGTACGGCGTCGACGGCCCGGGGTATGTCGATCTGGCGCTGCTGCGCGGCGACCCGAGCGACGGGTTGCCCGGTGTCCCGGGGATCGGCGAGAAGACCGCCGCCAAGCTGCTGGACTCGTTCGGCGATCTGGCCGGGATCATGGCGGCCGTAGGCAATCCGCTCGCCAAGCTGACGCCTTCGCAGCGCAAGCGCCTTGACGAGGCCAGGGAGTACGTCGCCGTCGCGCCCAAGGTCGTACGGGTCGCGTCGGACGTGCCGCTGCCGGACTTCGACCCCGCGCTGCCTTCCGAGCCGCGTGATCCGGCGACGCTGGACGAGCTCGCGGCCCGGTGGGGCCTGGGCGGCGCACTGCAGCGGCTGCTGTCCACACTTCACGGCTGAGGTGTTAACTTAGGCAAGCCTAAGCAGAGCACGAGTTCAGGGGAGACCGCCGTGGCAGAACGACCGGCCCGCAAGGCACCGAAGCCGTACGAGACGCAGGTGGTCCGCACGGAGCAGCTCACCCCGCACATGGTGCGCGTCGTCCTGGGCGGTGAAGGGCTCGCCGGCTTCGCCATGGACGGGTTCACCGACCACTACGTCAAGCTGCTGTTCGCGCCCGAGGGCGTGAGCTATCCGGAGCCGTTCGACGTGGACCGGATCCGGGAGGAGTTCCCACGCGAGCAGTGGCCCGCCAACCGCACCTACACGGTACGGAGCTGGGACCCGGCCCACCGCGAGCTGACGGTCGACTTCGTGGTGCACGGCGACGAGGGCCTGGCGGGCCCGTGGGCCGCGAGGGCGCAGGTCGGCGACACGATGCGCATTCTGGGCCCCGGCGGCGGCTATGCGCCGGATCCGGCCGCGGACTGGCATCTGCTGGTCGGCGACGAGAGCGCACTGCCCGCGATCGCGGCCTCGCTGGAGCAGATGCCGGCGGGCGCGGTCGTCCGCACCTTCGTCGAGGTGGAGGGCCCCGATGACGAGCAGAAGGTCGTCACGCCGGACGGCATCGAAATCACCTGGCTGCACCGCGGCGACCGCCCGGTCGGCGAGGCGCTGGTGGCGGCCGTCCGCGGGCTCGACTTCCCCGAGGGCAGTGTGTGCGCCTTCGTCCACGGCGAGGCGGCGTTCGTGAAGGAGCTGCGCCGCCATCTGCGGCTGGACCGGCAGATTCCGCGCGAGCAGCTGTCGATCTCGGGGTACTGGCGGCTCGGCAAGACGGACGAGGCGTGGCGCGCCGTCAAGCGCGAGTGGAACGAACAGGTGGAGCGCGAGCAGGAGCGGTCGGCCTGACACACCCCTGGTAACACTCTGCTTCCGCGCGGACCCCTGGCTGAGCTCAGCCTGGGGTTTCGTCGTTCCCGGGCCTGCCGTTGCCGGGCGCGGCGCCCTTGGTCCGCCCGTTGCCCCTCTCGTCGTTCTAGGTCTCGCCGTTCGTGGTCCGACCGCTGCCGCTCTCCGCGCCCTCGTCGCCCTCGTCGCCCTCGTCGCCCTCGTCGCCCTCGTACACGCGGGCGGAGACGTCGGCCTGTGCGAGGCGCCGCAGCGACGCGAACACGGCGTCCCCGAGCACCGTGCCGACCACCACGCTCTCCACCAGGTCGTCAAGACCGGCCCGGCCTGCGACATAGGCCAGGTCGGCCCGCGCGACGCGCTCCGCGGCGTCTGCGTAGGCGTCGAGCACCGACGAGAAGGCCCCGTGGCCGACCCTCTCCAGCGCCGCGAGCGCCGCGGCGAGCGCCTCGGCGGCCGGGTAGCCGTCGTCGACCAGCCAGCCGCGTCGGGCGATCAGCTCACGCACTTCCTCGCGTGCCGCGGCCAGTTCGGCGTCCAGTTCGGCGTCCGGCTCCTCGTCGGCGTACGTGGGGACGATCAGATCCGTGGCCACACCGAGCACCTTGTGCACCGACTGGTCCGGGTCGTCGACCGCCGCCAGGACGTCCGCGATGGCCGCCACCTTCAGTCCGCCGACATCCAGCAGCGCGCGGATCAGCCGCAGCCTGCGCTCGTGCGCATCGTCGTAGCTCGCCTGGTTCGGGCTCGTCAGCCGACCGGCCGGGAGCAGCCCTTCGCGTACGTAGTACTTGATCGTCGGCACCGGAACACCGGTCCTGCGGCTCAACTCGCCAATGCGCACTACCCATTCACCCTTCCGCCCTTGCCAGGGCCACATCCCATCATAGATAGTTCCACTATCGGATAGCAGATAGTGCCGCTATCTATTCTCCCAAGGGAGGGGATTCCTCATGCCTTCATGGCGCACATGGCATCGGCCACTCATGATCTTCACCGCGTCGATGGCGGTCCTCACGGTCGTCTCGGTGGTGGGCATGGTCGCCGACGACCGGGTCCTGGTGGGCTCGCCGATCTGGTTCAAGCCCCTGAAGTTCTCGTTCTCACTCGGGCTCTACGCGCTGACGCTGGCCTGGATGCTCTCGCTCGCCACCCGCGGCCGCCGGGCGGGCTGGTGGGCGGGCACGATCGTCGCCCTGACCGGCGCGATCGAGATGGTGATCATCACCGGGCAGGTGATCCGCGGCAGGCGCAGCCACTTCAACTTCGAAACCGACCTCGACGGCACACTGTTCACCATCATGGGGGCCACGATCATCGTCCTCTGGATCAGCTCACTCGTCATCGCGATCCTGCTCTTCCGCTCCCGGCTGGCCGACCGCGCGTCCGCCTGGGCGATGCGGCTCGGCGCGGCCATCGCCCTCGTCGGAGCCGGGCTCGGCAATCTGATGACGCAGCCCACGCCCGAGCAGCAGGCGGCAGGCGGCCGAGGTGTTTCCACCATCGTCGGTGCGCACAGTGTCGGTGTGCCGGACGGCGGCCCCTCGATGCCACTGACGGGGTGGTCGACCACCGGCGGGGATCTGCGCATCCCCCACTTCGTCGGCATGCACGCCCTGCAGGTGCTGCCGCTCTTCCTGCTCGCCCTGATCGCCCTCGCACCGCGGGTCGCCCGGCTGCGCAACGAGCGCGTACGGCTGCGGCTGGTGCTCGTCGCCGCGGGGACGTACGCCGCCGTGCTCGCCCTCGTCACCTGGCAGGCGCTGCGCGGCCAGCCGCTGATCCACCCGGACGGCGCGACGCTGACCGCCGCGGCCGTGATCCTCGTCGCCGCCGCCATCGGCTCGTACACCGCCCTGCGCACAACGCACGTATCCCCCAAGGCAGTCGACATTGACAAGGAGCTCGTGGCATGACCGGTTTTCTCTTCGAACTCTCCTTCTGGCTGGCGAGCCCGGTCTGGCTGCTGATGATCTTCGCGCCCCGCTGGCGCCCCACCGCCCGCATCGCCGCCTCGCCGCTCACCGTCGTCCCGGTCCTGGTCGTCTACTTCACCATGGCCATCCCGGTCTTCCCCGAGCTCTGGGCGGCGGTCCGCAGCCCGGACATCGACGGATTCCGGGATCTGACGCTCCTGGCGAACGGCGCCGGGGCGATCTGGGCGCAGGTCATAGCCTGGGACCTGCTCCTCGGCCAGTGGATGTTCCTCGAGGCGAGGCGGCTCGGCATCCGCCCGCTGGTGATGAGCCCGTTGCTGGTCCTGACGATTCTGCTGTCGCCCATCGCCCTCGTCGTCTTCCTGGTGCTGCGCGCGGCGAAGGCCCGGTCCGGGGCCACAGCGGGGCACCGGGCCGTACAACCGCTGTAACACACGTGGCGGGCGGCATCACGCGGGACCGGCGTGAAAGCATCTGCGGACCCGGACCAATCCACCCTCCCCTCGGCTCCGAATGCCTGGTGAAATCTGTCCGGACAACATGCCCGCACAGTGGAGGAAAGCCGCGTGAACAAAGCAGTACCGATAGGCGGCCCCGCCTCGACGGGAACCGACCTGCAGCAACTGTTGAGCCTGGTCGCCCGTGGCGACCAGGAGGCCTTCTCCCGGGTGTACGACGCGGTCTGCGGTCCGGTACTGGGGCTGGTGCGCGCCGTGCTGCGCGACCCGGCCCAGTCGGAGGAGGTGACCCAGGAGGTGCTGATCGAGGTGTGGCGTACCGCGGCGCGCTTCCAGCCTTCCCGCGGCTCGGCGATGACCTGGATCCTCACCCTCGCCCACCGCCGGGCGGTGGACCGGGTCAGATCGTCCCAGGCATCCACCGACCGCGAGCGGCGGGCCGCACTGCTGGCGCAGACCCCCGCGTACGACGAGGTCACCGAACAGGTCGAGGCCCGCCTCGAACGCGAACAGGTACGGCGCTGCCTGCGCACCCTGACCGAGCTGCAACGGCAGTCGGTGACGCTCGCGTACTACCGCGGGCTGGCCTACCGGGAAGTGGCCGAACTGCTCTCCGTGCCGCTCGGCACGGTCAAAACACGACTGCGCGACGGGCTCATCCGGCTGCGCGACTGCCTGGGGGTGAGCGCATGACCACGGCGGATCTGCACACGCTGACCGGCGCCTATGTGCTGCACGCGCTGGCGCCCGACGAGCGTGCCGAGTTCGAGCGGCATCTGGGGGTGTGCCCGGCCTGCGCCCAGGAGGTGCGTGAACTGGCTGCCACCGTAAGCAAGTTGGGCCTCGCGGTGGCCATGACGCCGCCGCCCGCGCTCAAGCAGCAGGTACTGCGTCGGGTCTCCGCCGAACGCCAGGATCCACCGCGCATCTCGCGGCGGGCTGTGCCCAGCAGGGCCAAGCGCGGCCGGACGCTGTCCCGGTTCGTGCTGGCGGCCTGTCTCGCCGCTGCCGCCGCGTTCGGCGGGGTGGCCTTCTGGCAGCACCAGGAGGCGACGGACGCACGCCTGCAGGCGCAGCGCGCGCAGCAGCGGGCCGAGGAGCTGGCCCTGGTACTCGCCGCGCCCGACACCAGGGTGAGCACGACGAAGCTCCCGGACGGGGCGCGGGGCACGGTCGTCGTCTCGCACAGCAGGAACAAGGCCGCGTTCCTCACGTCCGGGCTGCCCAAGCCGCCGCATGGGAAGGTCTACCAACTCTGGTTCAACGACGGAGGAGTGATGCGTCCGGCGGGTCTGATGGATCCCGCGGTCACCAATAACGCCGTGCTGATGGACGGACCTTTGAACGCCGCGTCGGGCATGGGCATCACGGTCGAACCGGCGGGCGGCTCGCCGAAGCCGACCACCGACCCGCTGGCCTTGATGAACTTCCCGGTCTGATGCACACCTCCGGCCCGACGTACCTCCCGTCCGACGCACTTCCGGCATGGTGCACTTCCCGCCTGATGCAGTTCCCCACCTGATGCACTTCCCGCCTGAGGAAGGACCCGTATGAGCGTTGCGGTGATGCTGTTCACCTCCGATCTGCGGCTTCATGACCAGCCGGCGCTGTGCGCCGCAGTGCGCGAGGCGGACGAGGTGGTGCCGCTGTTCGTGCTCGACCGGGGCGTGCGCCGCGCGGGCTTCGACGCGCCCAACCGGCGCGCCTTTCTCGCCGACTGCCTGGCGGCGCTGGACGCCGGGCTGCACGAGCGCGGCGGCCGGCTGGTGATCCGCGCGGGCGAAGTCGTCGAGCAGGTCTGCCGGGTGGTCGTCGAGAGCGGCGCGCGGGTGGTGCACATCGCGGGCGGGGTCAGCGCCTACGCCCTGCGCAGGGAGCGGCGGCTGCGCGAGGCACTTCAGGCGATCAGGTGCGCCCTGCACGTCCACGACGGGGTGGTCACGGCGCTGCCGCCGGGGCAGGTGACGCCCGTGGACCGAGACCACTTCGCGGTGTTCACGCCGTACTTCCGCAGGTGGGAGGCTGCCGGGCTGCGTGACGCGGTTGCCGCGCCGCGCGCCGTGTCGGTGCCCGAACTGGCCGGCCTTCCCCTGCCGCGGCGCAGTACGGTCGCCGGTACGTCGCCCGGGCTCCCCAGGGGCGGTGAGCCGGAGGCCCGGGAGCGGCTGCGCCGCTGGCTCGCCGACGAGAGCGGCGGCATCGAGGCGTACCACCAGCGGCGCGACGATCTGGCCGGCCCCGCCACGTCCCGGCTCTCCGCCCACTTCCACTTCGGCACGCTGTCCGCCACGGAGGTGGTGCAGCGGGCGCGCGGCAAGGGCGGCCCGGGCGCGGAGGCTTTCGTACGCCAGCTGGCCTGGCGGGACTTCCACCACCAGGTACTGGCTGCCCGGCCGGGCGCGGCCCACGCCGACTACCGGGCGCGCGGCGACCACTGGTTCCGGGACGAGAAAGAGATCACCGCGTGGAAGGAGGGCCGGACCGGCTCCCCGATCGTGGACGCGGCGATGCGCCAGCTGCGGTACGAGGGGTGGCTGCCCAACCGCACGCGGATGCTGGTGGCGAGCTATCTCACCAAGACGCTGTACGTGGACTGGCGCGTCGGCGCCCGCCACTTCCTGGATCTGCTGGTGGACGGGGACATCGCCAACAACCAGCTCAACTGGCAGTGGGCGGCGGGCACGGGGACCGACTCGCGCCCCAACCGCATCCTGGACCCGCTCGCGCAGGCGAAGCGGTTCGACCCGCACGGCGACTATGTGCGCCTGTGGGTCCCGGAGCTGGAGGGGCTGGCGGGCCCCGCCGTCCATCAGCCCTGGACGCTGGACGGCCTGGAACGGGCCCGCCTGGACTACCCGGACCCGCTGGTGGACCAGGCCGAACGCAGGGCGCGGCTCGAACGGGGCCGGAGCCTGCACTGATCGCGCCGCCCAGGGACACCGTGCGGAAGCCGGCCGTCCCCGGAGCGGTCACAACCGGGGGCTGTGGACCATGTCCACAGCCCGGGCCCCGCGGTGCCGGGCCGACCGCTCAGTCGGCCGTCTCCCCCTTCGTCAGCAGCAGTTGCTGCACATCCAGGTACCCGGACCTGAAGCCCCCTTCGGAGTAGGCGAGATAGAAGGTCCACATCCGGCGGAAGGTCTCGTCGAAGCCGAGGGCGTCCGCCTCGGCGGCGCGTGCGGTGAAGCGTTCGCGCCACAGCCGCAGCGTCTCCGCGTAGTGCGGGCCGAAGCCGTCCCGTTCGGCCACACGCAGCGCGGTGCAGCGCGCGACGAGCTGCTCGATCGCCTCGGTCGAGGGCAGCAGCCCGCCGGGGAAGATGTACTTCTGGATCCAGGTGTACGTACCGCGGGAGGCCAGCAGCCGTTCGTGCGGCATGGTGATCGCCTGCAGGGCGACCCGTCCACCGGGTGCGAGCAGCCGGTCCAGTGTCATGAAGTACTCGGGCCAGTGCTCCTCGCCGACAGCCTCGATCGTCTCCACGCTGACGATCGCGTCGAAGCGGCCGAGCACCTTGCGGTAGTCGCGCAGCAGGACGGTCACACGGTCCTGAAGGCCCGCGTCCCGGATGCGCCGCCACGCCAGCTCCTGCTGCTCCCGTGAGAGCGTGACGGTCAGCACACGCGCGCCGCGCCGGGCCGCCTGGATCGCCAACTCGCCCCAGCCGGTGCCGATTTCGAGCAATTGGCTGCCGGATCCGACCTGGGCGAGATCGAGCAGCCGGTCGATCTTGCGGTGCTGCGCGGCGGCCAGCAGATGGTGCTGTGCCGGGAAGCCGCGGAAGAGGGCGGAGGAGTACGACAGGGTCTCGTCGAGGAAGAGCGCGAACAGCTGGTTGGGGAGGTCGTGGTGGCTCACGTTGGCGCGCGAGCCCTCGGCGGTGTTGCGCCGCGCGGCCGGCTGCCGGGGCGCCCAGGCGCCGCGCAGCCGCTGAAGCGGCTCGGGGACGAGGCTGGCGGCGTGTTCGGCGAGCACGGTCAGCACGCCGACGAGATCGCGGGCCTCCCACTCGCCGGCCATGTACGACTCGCCGAAGCCGATCAGGCCGCAGGCGCCGACGCGGAGGAAGAGGGCGTCCGGGTCGTGCACTTCCATCAGGGGGCCGCCGTGACCGACCGGGTGGCCGCCGCCGAGCCGCACGCGCAGCGGCAGCCGGCCGAGCGCGTGCCGCACGAGCCGTTCGGCGACAGCAGTCCGGAGCCGGGAGTACTTGGGCAGGGCGGCCACATCGGGCCAGCGCCGCGCGTCGACGAACGCGGTGCGCGGGGACGCCGGGGACAGGGACACGGTCACTTCACACCCTCCTGGGGCAGCTGACGAGGACGGGGCTGGACATCCAGTCCGGGCAGTCCGGGCAGTCCGGACAGTCAGGACAGGAAGAGGTGGATGCCATGGAGCCGGACGGCGGCGGACACGGCGAGGGTGGCCCAGGGATTGCGCCGGGCAGCACGCAGCACGTACGCCGCCGTTCCACTACCATTCCCGCTCCCTCCGGGCCGGCCTCGGGCACCGCCCCTCGGTGGGCATTCGGCGCGCTGGGGGCGCCGGATTGGTCGGGCGGTAGATCTTTTCGCCGGGCGGTGCCCGGGGTGAGGGAGCGTGAGGACTTGGGCCCCGTACGGACATGGCGGTGTGACGCCGGTGAAACAGCCTCTCCCTAATTTCTGTCATCCGACAGGAATCAGCGACAGGGGCTGCCATGACCGCCACCGCACCCTCGGACGTACGGCCGGGTCCACACGGGACCGAGCAGGATGACTCGGCCGCGCTGGCCGGCTTCGGCTACCGGCAGGAGCTGCACCGCAGCATGGGGCGGTACGCCTCCTTCGCCGCGGGCTTCTCCTTCATCTCCGTCCTCACCACCGTCTTTCAGTTCTTCGCCTTCGGCTTCTCGTTCGGCGGCGCGGCCTTCTTCTGGACGTGGCCCGCGGTGTTCGCCGGACAGCTCCTGGTCGCCGCCTGCTTCGCCGAACTCGCGGCGCGCTACCCGCTGTCGGGCGCCATCTACCAATGGTCGACGCGGCTGAGCACGCCCGGCTTCGGCTGGTTCGCCGGCTGGATCATGGTGATCGGCCAGGTCGTCGTGGTCGCGGCGGCGGCACTCGCGCTGCAGGTCGTCCTGCCCGCGATCTGGTCCGGCTTCCAGCTGGTGGGCGGCGACCCCGCGCCGACCACGCCGACCGGCGCGGCCAATGCGGCCGTACTCGCCGTGGTGCTGCTCGCACTCACCACCGGCGTCAACCTCCTCGACAACCGCGTGATGTCGGCCGTGAACCGCATCGGAGTCACCGCGGAAATCATCGGGGCGGCACTGATCGTGGTGCTGCTCCTCACCCACTCCGAACGCGGGGCGGGCGTCACCCTGCACACGGGCGGCCAGGGCGGAGCCATCGGCGCGCTGCTCGTCGGCTCGTTCACGGCGGCGTACGTCCTCATCGGCTTCGACAGCGCGGGCGAACTCAGCGAGGAGACCCACGCCCCGCGCCGCACCGCGCCCCGCACGATCCTGCTCGCCCTCGCCTCGGCCGGCGCACTCGGCGGGCTGCTGCTGCTCGGCGGCATTCTCGCCGCGCCCAGCCTGACCGACGGGCGGCTCGCGACGGAAGGTCTGTCGTACGTCCTGACGAGCAGCCTCGGCGACGGCGTGGGCAAGGCGCTGCTCGCGGACGTGGTCGTGGCGATCGCCGTGGCCACGCTGGCCATCCAGACGGCCGGATCGCGGATGCTCTTCTCCATGGCCCGGGACGGCGTGCTGCCCTTCTCGCCCCGCCTGGCAAAGGTCTCCCCCCGCACGGGCATGCCGGCCGCCCCCGCCCTCGCGGTGGGCATCGCGGCGGCGGCACTCGGCCTGCTCAACCTCGCTTCGCCGGAGGCGTTCCTCGCGATCGGCACCACGTGTATCGCGATGCTCTATCTCGCGTACGCGATGGTGACGGGCCCGATGCTGGTACGTAGGCTGCGCGGCGACTGGGACCGCAGCACCGCGGAGACGGACGAGACGGGCCGCCCGCTGTTCTCACTGGGCCGTTGGGGCCTGCCGATCAACATCGTGGCACTGGCGTACGGCCTGTTCATGACGGTGAACCTGGCGTGGCCGCGGGCGTCGGTGTACGACCCGTCGGGCGGACACTGGTACTTCCAGTGGTTCACGGTGCTGTTCCTGATTGTCAGCGTTGGGCTCGGAGCCGTCTGGCGGTGGCGGAATACAAGGCGAGTGCACACGGCAACGCCTGCTCAGCCTCTCCCGGAACTGGCTCAACCTTCCACTACACCTTGATCTCGTCCACGTACACATGTACGTCGTGACGCCGTCAGATGCTGCGGATGCCCAAGGGCCTGGTATCCCAGCTCGGGTTGCCGTACACGCCCGTCGTGAAGTGCTGACCCGCACATGAGCAAGGGCCCCGCACGCAATCCCTCCGCGTGCGGGGCCCTTCCGTTCCCCCTCCGTGCCGGTAGCCCTACTTCCAGCACATGAAGTAGATCTCCTTGTACTTCCTGATGTCCGGCACCTTCGAGCCGCGCATCCCCCGCTTCGGGATCGTCAGCTTGACCGTCTTCTTGTCCTTGCCGATCAGGTGCCAGTTCTTCGGGGACTTGTTCCATCCCGAGCGGGGCAGCCGGTTGGTGAACCGCCGGATGTCGATCAGGCCCCTGGCGCCCTTGGAGCAGGCGTTGACCGATGTAGGCGTGGCGGCCCAGGAGGTCTGCTGCCGCTTGTAGTCCTTGAGATCCCACAGGCACACAGAACCCATGGAACACGCCCCCGCGACCGCAGGTGCCCGCTCAGGCGCCGCCTGCGCGGTCCCGGAAACACCTCCGATGCCGATCACGGCAGTCATACCCACGATGGCCGCCAGCGACCGTATCTCGCCCTTCACATGCCCTCCAAGAACATCACTCAGTCGAATACTTCTTCGTTCGAGGTGAACCCGTCCGGGACCGGCGCGGGCTCGAACACCCGGGCCCTCGTCCCACTCCACGCCACCACCGAACACCCCGCACGCACAGGAAGTTAAGGATCTTGACGCAACCTGGCACCGGCGGACACCGTCCGCCTCTTACGGTTTGAGCAGCGGCGTGACGAGACCCTTCAACTCAGCCTCGTTGATTGCCCCTCCATGCGCGGCAGCGACTTTCCCGTCCCGGTCCACGACGAGCGTGTACGGCAACCCGAGCTGGGATACCAGGCCCTTGGGCATCCGCAGCATCTGACGGCCCCCCTCGTCCATCAGCGTCGGGTACGTCACCTTGTACTCGCCCAGGAACGCCTGCGCCGCCGCCGCATCGTCCTCGCCGTTCACCCCGAGCACCTGCAACCCCTGCCCGCCCAGCTCCTTGTGGAGTCTCTGAAGACCGGGAGTCTCCGCCCGGCACGGCCCGCACCACGACGCCCACGCGTTGATCACCACGACCTTCCCCCGGAAGTCCGACAGCCGAACCGGCTCCCCGCCAGGGGTCCTGCCCTCGATGTCCGCCGCCTGCTGCCGGTGCCCGGCCGCGATCTTCTTCGTGCCGCCCTCAACACGCTCGCCGGCGCGTTCCTCGCCCCCGACACATGCCGCGAGCGACACCGCCAGGGCAGCCACCACCACAGGCCACGTGATCCTCTTCATGGTCGGCGAGTATCCCAAGACCCCAACACACACAGACGCCCGCCCCGTTGTGGATCGAAGGAGTACGCGCTTCGCCCGGGGCGGCTGGACCACCCCACCCTACCGACGTCAACTCCCGCCCCGCATCGGCCCATAGGGCAGTACCCCAACGGCCAATACCGCACCGGGAGCCCCATCGCTACGCTCGAAGATCACCCACCGTGAACCGGGGAGTAGCCCGCACGGCGCTCGGGACACCTGGAGGTCGTCCTGAAGGGGAGCCCCCGAACAACTCCAGGCCCCAGTCCTGCCGTACGGTTCAAAGTTGTGAGGAACCGATCCCGCTCGAGCTGGCTCCTGCTCATCGCCGCCCTGGCCCTGACCGCCCTCGGAGTGACCTTCGCCGCCCTGACCGGCGAGGACGCGCCCAAGCCCGGCCCGCATGCCAAAGACCCGGCCTGCGCCGCGCTGGCCGAACGCCTCCCGGGCAAGCTCGCCGGACTGAGCCGCCAGGGCGCACTCAGCCCCGGCGTCACCGTCTGGGGCAACAACGAGGTCATCGCCCGCTGCGGCGTCACCCCGCCCGAGAAGACCACCGATGCGTGCGCCAGCATCAACAACACCGACTGGGTCATCCGCGAGATGCCCGACCACGGCAGGGGAGGGCGGCTGCTGGTCACCTACGGCCGAAGGCCCGCCGTCGAGCTGACCATCTCCGAGCGCAGCAAGTCCGTCGATGCCGTCCTGGTCGCGCTCTCCGACGCCGTCAAGCCCATCGCAACGCAGTCCAAGTGCCTCGACCAGCAGGGAAGATGACCTCCACCACACCCCTCGCCGGTCACAGCGCCCGGCGCGTCAGCTCCCAGGTTCAGGCAAGCACGCAGCCCACTATCCTCAGCGCCGCGTCCGCCGTCGCCGACGCGAACGTCGTCACCGGGCGGTCCGGGTCGCCCCTGTGGACCAGGATCACTCCCTCGATCAGGCCGAACACCAGGTCCGTACGCAGCGCCCGCTCGTCCTTCTCCAGCTCCGCCCCCGCCTCCGTCGCCGACAGCAGCTCCCCGTACGCCGACTTCAGGTCCGACCGCACCCGGTGGAAGCCCGCGAAGCGTTCGCCCTGCACTTCCGGGAGCAGGTACAGCGCGCCCAGGTTGTGCTGACCCCCGCAGAGCAGTTCCACGTCCGAGCGGCACAGCTCCCACAGGCGAGCCTCCGCCGGGCGCGACTCGTCGGCGAGCAGGCGGTGTGCCAGGGTCAGGGAGGGGGTGACCGTGGACTCCAGGAGTTCCGCGAGCAGGTCCTCCTTGCCGCTGAAGTAGTGGTACATCGTCGCCTGCCGCATGCCCGCGCTCTCGGCGACCGCCCGGGTCGTGGTCGCCGCGTATCCGTGCGTGGTGAACAACTCCGCTGCGGCCAGCAGGAGTTCGTCCCGGGTGGCCATTCCGCTGTCCGGCCGCTGCTTGGCGCGCGGCCGTCCGACCCGTCGTCCCGTGGTGGTGCTCATGCTGCCGATCGTCGCACACCACGGACCGGCCTCCTGCGGCAAGATCACGGTGAGCGTTCCGTAACGGTCCGGCAATGGCCGGGCAATGGACACGACTCCCCCTCCGCCTAATTTCTGTCGCGCGACAGAAATAGAACGCGACATCCGTCGAGCCGGAGGAGGCACACCGCCATGGCGACCGCCACGACATACGGAGCCCGCGACCACGCCCGCGCCCAGGACGGCGTCCGCGCCGAAGCCATGCCCGTCGTGCCGGCCACCGAGTGGCCCGACCCGCCCTGCGAGGCGGGGCATCTGGTCTGGGCGGAGACCGTCGCCGGCGGCAACTACACGCACCGCGTCATCGCCCGCGGCACCGAGCTGCGGCTCACCGACCTGCGCGGCGACGCCTGCGCGCACCTGCTGCTGTACGTCGACGGCCGCCCCTGGGAGCGGCTCAACGCCGCCGACACCGTCAAGGTCCAGTGGAACGCCTACCTCCGCGCCGGCCGGCTCCTCCTCTCCGACCAGGGCCGGGTTCTCGCCACCCTTGTCGAGGACACCGGCGGCCGCCACGACGCCCTGTGCGGCACCTCCACGCTCGTACGGAACACCCACCGCTACGGAGACGGAACCCCGCAGTCCGCCTCCCCCGCCGGCCGCGAGCTCCTCACCCTCGCCGCGCTCAAGAACGGCCTGGAGCCACGCGATCTGCCACCCTCCGTCTCGTTCTTCCAGGGCGTGGAGGTACGGGACGACGGCACCCTCGACTTCACCGGCTCCGCCGGACCCGCCGCATCGGTCACCCTCCGCGCCGAGCAGGACCTGACCGTGCTGATCGCGAACGTTCCGCACCCCCTGGACCCGCGCCCGGAGTACGTCAGCACGCCGCTGGAGGTGCTGGCCTGGCGTGCCGCCCCCACCGCGCCCGGCGACCCGCTGTGGGACGCCACCCCCGAAAGCCGCCGCGCCTACGCCAACACCGCCGACTTCCTCGCCGCAAGGGGCCAGTCATGACAGTCGTACCCGCCCGCGCCGCCTGGTCCGCCGTCGTCCGCGCCGGTGAACAGCTCACCATCACCGACCTGCACGGCAATCAGGCCGTCGACTTCCTCGTCTACGACGCCCACGACACCGCCGTCCGCTACAGCGCCGCCGACACCGTCCACGCCCAGGGGAACATCTTCCTCACCACGGGCAGCGTGCTGATGTCGAACGAGCACACCCCGCTGATGACCGTCACCGAGGACACCTGCGGCCGCCACGACACCCTCGGCGGCGCGTGCTCCAAGGAGTCCAACACCCTGCGTTACGGGCACCACACCTGGTCACAGCACGCCTGCGTCGACAACTTCCTCGCGGAGGGCGCGCGTTACGGCCTCGGCAAGCGCGACCTCGTCTCCAACATCAACTGGTACATGAACGTCCCCGTCGAGAAGGACGGCACCCTCGGCATCGTCGACGGCATCTCCGCCCCCGGTCTGCGCGTCACCCTGCGCGCCGAGCGGGACGTCCTGGTTCTCGTCTCCAACTGCCCGCAGATCAACAACCCCTGCAACGGCTTCGAGCCGACGGCGGTCGCGATGACGATCAGCGAGGCCGCCGCATGAGCCCCACAGGCCCCTTGACCTTCGACACCCTGCTCGTCGCCAACCGGGGCGAGATCGCCGTACGCATCATCCGCACCGCCCGCCGCCTCGGGCTCCGTACGGTCGCCGTCTTCTCCGACCCCGACCGCTCCGCGCCCCATGTCCGGCTCGCCGACGAGGCGGTACGGCTCGGGCCCGCGCCCGCCAAGGAGTCGTATCTCGACGCCGATCTCGTGCTCAATGCCGCGAAGGACACAGGCGCGGGCGCCATCCACCCCGGCTACGGCTTTCTCTCCGAGGACGCCGGCTTCGCGCGCCGCTGCGAGGACGCGGGCATCGTCTTCGTAGGGCCGACCGCCGCGCAGCTGGAGCTGTTCGGTGCCAAGCACACCGCGCGGGCCGCCGCCGAGGCCGCCGGCGTCCCGCTGGCCCCCGGCACCGGGCTGCTGCCGGGCCTCGACGAGGCGCTGTCCGAAGCGCAGCGCATCGGCTACCCGGTCATGCTCAAGGCCACGGGCGGCGGCGGAGGCATCGGCATGCGGGCCGTGTACGACGCCGCGGCGCTTGCCGACGCCTGGGAGGGGGTGCAGCGGGTCGCCGCCGCCTCCTTCTCCTCGGCCGGAGTGTTCCTGGAACGTCTCGTCGAGCGCGCCCGCCATGTCGAGGTGCAGGTCTTCGGCGACGGGCAGGGCCGCGTGGTGACCTTCGGCGACCGCGACTGCTCGCTCCAGCGCCGCAACCAGAAGGTGCTCGAGGAAGCCCCCGCGCCCGGCCTGCCCGACGCCGTACGGGCACAACTTGCGTCCTGTGCACAAGCGTTGTGCGCCTCGGTCGGCTACCGCTCCGCCGGCACGGTCGAGTTCGTGTACGACGCGGCGCGCGAAGAGGCGTACTTCCTGGAGGTCAACACCCGCCTTCAGGTGGAGCACCCGGTGACCGAGGAGATCTACGGAGTCGACCTCGTCGAGTGGATGCTGCGTCTCGCCCAGGGCGAGACGGCCGTCGTACGGGACCCGGGCGCACCGCGCGGCCATGCCGTGGAGGCACGGGTCTACGCCGAGGACCCGAGCCGCGACCACCGCCCGAGCGCCGGGCTGCTGACCCGCGTGGCGTTCCCCCCGGACGTACGCGTCGACGCCTGGATCGAGACGGGCACGGAGGTGACGACGGCGTACGACCCGATGCTGGCCAAGCTCGTGGCGCACGGCACCGATCGCGCCGACGCCCTCGCCCGGCTGGACTCCGCGCTGGCGGCGACACGCATCGACGGTATCGAGACGAATCTGGGCCTGGTGCGGGCGGCGCTCGCCGACGCGTCCGTACAGGCCGCCGGACACACCACCGCGACGCTGGCGACGATCGCCGACCCCACGCCGCGCATCGAGGTCATGGCATCGGGCACGCTCACCACCGTCCAGGACTGGCCGGGCCGCACCGGCTACTGGCAGGTCGGCGTCCCGCCGTCGGGGCCGATGGACGACCTCTCCTTCCGGCTCGGCAACCGCGCGCTCGGCAACGACGAGGGGGCGCCGGGCCTGGAGTGCACGCTCCAGGGGCCCGCGCTGCGCTTCACCCACGCGGCGACGGTCTGTGTGACAGGCGCGCCTGCGCCGGTCACGGTGGATGGCGAACCGGCGCCGCAGTGGGAGCCGTTCACCGTTGCGGCGGGTTCATCGCTGGCCGTCGGCGCTCCCGCGGACCGGGGGCTGCGCACATACGTCCTGTTCGCGGGCGGTCTGGAGGTGCCCGGCTTCCTGGGCAGCGCGGCCACGTTCACGCTGGGCCGCTTCGGCGGACACGGTGGCCGGGAGCTACGCACCGGGGATGTCCTGCACGGCTGCTCCGCCGCGGCGCCCGCTGGGGCGGTTCCGCACTCCGGCACGGCGCCGAGTGGGACGGTCCCGCACTCCGTCACGGCGCCGAACGGGGCGGTACCCCACCCCGAACGGCCCTCCTTCGGCGAGGTGTGGCACATCGCGGTGGCCGAAGGCCCGCACGCCGCGCCGGAGTTCTTCACCGAGCAGGACATCCACGACTTCTACGCCGCCGAGTGGAAGGTCCACTTCAACTCGGCGCGCACCGGTGTACGGCTGACCGGCCCGAAGCCACGCTGGGCACGCGAGGACGGCGGCGAGGCGGGCCTGCACCCCTCCAACATCCACGACACTCCATACTCCGTCGGCGCGGTCGACTACACCGGTGACATGCCGGTGCTGCTGGGCCCGGACGGCCCGTCGCTCGGCGGCTTCGTCTGCCCGGCGACGATCCTGAAGGCCGAACGCTGGAAGCTGGGCCAACTGCGTCCCGGCGACACGGTCCGGTTCGTACCGGTGACGGTGGCGGGCGAGCCTCGCCCGGTCATCGTCGACGGCGGGATTCTGGCGCGGGGCGAGTCGGTCACGTACCGCCGCAGCGGAGACGACAACGTACTGGTCGAGTACGGGGAGATGCAGCTGGACCTGGCGCTGCGGATGCGGGTCCACGCGCTGGCCGAGGCGGTCGCCGCGGAGGGCCTGCCGGGGGTGGTGGACCTGACGCCCGGCATCCGCTCGCTCCAGATCCACACCGACCCCGATGTCCTCCCACAACGCACGCTCCTGTCGGAGCTGACCCGTCTGGAGTCCGGACTCCCGCCCACCGACGCGCTCGTCGTCCCGTCCCGTACCGTGCACCTGCCCCTGTCCTGGGACGATCCGGCGACCCGGGAGGCGATCGCGCGCTATATGGCGGGGGTGCGGGACGATGCACCGTGGTGCCCGTGGAACATCGAGTTCATCCGCCGGGTGAACGGTCTCGACTCGGTCGACGACGTGTACCGCACGGTCTTCGACGCCGAATATCTCGTACTGGGCCTGGGCGACGTCTACTTGGGCGCGCCCGTCGCCACGCCGCTGGACCCGCGTCACCGCCTGGTGACGACGAAGTACAACCCGGCCAGGACCTGGACCGCGGAGAACTCGGTCGGCATCGGCGGCGCGTATCTGTGCGTGTACGGCATGGAGGGCCCGGGCGGGTACCAGTTCGTGGGCCGTACGACGCAGGTGTGGTCACGCTGGCAGGAGCAGCCGTGGCTGCTGCGCTTCTTCGACCGGATCACCTGGTACCCGGTCGACGCGGACGAACTTCTCGAACTGCGCGCGGACATGGCGGCGGGCCGCTTCACGCCGCGGATCGAGGAGGGGACCTTCTCGCTGGCGGACTACCAGCGCTTCCTCGCCGACAACGCGCCGTCGATCGCCGACTTCCGCGCCCGTCAGTCGCTGGCCTTCGCCGAGGAACGCGCGGCGTGGGAGGCGGCGGGCGAGTTCGCCCGCGAGGAGTCGCCTGCCGCGCCCGCGGTCCCTGAACTGGACGTTCCGCCGGGCGGACAGGTGGTGGAGGCCGAATTCGCGGCCTCGGTCTGGCAGTTGAACGCGGAGCCGGGAGCGATGGTCGCGCCGGGTCAGCCGCTGCTGACGCTGGAGGCGATGAAGATGGAATCGCGCGTGCACGCGCCGTACGCGGCGCGGGTGGCGCGATTCCTGGTCGCGCCCGGCACCCAGGTGGAAGCGGGCACGCCGCTGGCCATCCTGACCCCGACGACCCCCTGACCCCTTTCCCCGGTTCGGGAAGGGGCGGGGTGGGGGACAAATCCCAAGCCCGCACCCCGACCGCCCGCACCCTCAAGGAGCTGCCCCCCCATGCCCACCCCCGCCCTCACCCGCGTCCGCGCCGCCTACGACCTCATCGACCGCGTCCACCGTCCCGACATCTGGATCACCCTCCGCCCCCGCGCCGACGCCGAGGCCGAGGCTCGCGACATCGACCAACGCCTCGCCGCCGGCGCGCGCCTCCCGCTCGCCGGGCGCACCCTCGCCGTCAAGGGCAATATCGATGTCCACGGCATCCCCACCACCGCCGGCTGCCCCTCCTACGCGTACGACCCGACCGCCGACGCCCCCGCCGTCGCCCGGCTCAGAGCCGCCGGCGCCGTGGTGCTCGGAAGCACCAACATGGACCAGTTCGCCACCGGCCTCGTCGGCACCCGGTCTCCGTACGGCGCCGTGCACAGCGCAGGTGACCCCGCGCGCGTGGCCGGCGGATCGAGCTCCGGGTCCGCCGTCGCTGTCGCCCTCCGCATCGCCGACCTCGCCCTCGGCACGGACACCGCCGGCTCCGGCCGCGTCCCCGCCGCCTTCAACCGCATCGTCGGGCTGAAGCCCACCCGCGGGCTCGTCCCCACCGACGGCGTGGTCCCCGCCTGCGCGAGCCTCGACTGCGTCAGCGTTTTCGCCCGTACGCTCCAGGACGCCGAGCTCGCTCTCGCCCTCATCGCCACCCGCCCCGGCCACGGAACCGGGCCCCGCACCCCCGGCCCCTGGCGGATCGCCGTGCCGCCGACCGAGCAGCTCGGGGAGATGGACGACGGCTGGGCAAAGGCGTACGAAGCGGCGGCGGCACGCCTCGAGGCCGCCGGGGCGCAGCTCCGAGCCATCGACCTCACGCCCTTCACCGACGGCGCCGCGATGCTGTACGACGGTGCGTTCGTCGCCGAGCGCTACACCGCCGTGGGTGCCTTCATCGACAAGGCGACAAAGGACCTCGACCCCACTGTCGCCGCCATCATCCGCCGCGCCCGCGACATCCCCGCCCACGAGCTCTTCGCCGACCAGGCCCGGCTCGCCGCCCTGCGCGCCCGCGCCGTGGCCGCCCTCGCGGACACCGACGCCGACGCGCTGCTGCTGCCCACCGCCCCCGGTCACCCCACCCTCGCCGAGGTCGCCGCCGACCCGTTCGGGGCCAACGCCCGGCTCGGCCGCTTCACCAACTCGACCAACCTGTTCGACCTCGCCGCGGTCGCGGTCCCCGGCGACGACGTGGCCGGCCGCCCCTTCGGCGTGATGCTGGTCGGCCCGGCCGACACGGACGACCGTCTCACCCGTATCGCGGCCCATCTCACCCCGCCCGTACCCCCCACCCGCATCGCCGTCGTCGGCGCCCACCTCTCCGGCCAGCCCCTCAACCACCAACTCCTTGCCCTCGGCGCGACGTTGGCCACCACAACCACCACCGCCCCCAGCTACCGCCTCTTCGCTCTGCGCACCGATCCGCCCAAGCCGGGCCTCGTCCGCGTCGGCAGCGGCGGCCGACCGATCGAGGCCGAGATCTGGGAGCTCCCCCCGGAAGGCCTCGGCGCACTCACCGCCGCCCTGCCCCACCCCATGGCGATCGGCCGCGTGGAACTCGCCGACGGGACCACCGCCCCCGGCTTCCTCTGCGAACCCGCTGCCCTCGACGGCGCCGAGGACATCACGGCGTACGGCGGCTGGCGTGCGTACAGAAACAGTTGACTGAGCCCCAACACACCTGTTCCACTAAGCGGATGCGTCCTCCGCTGCGGTTGGTCACCCGCGACCACATCGACTTCGGTCGTGTGTGGTCCGCCTCGTGTTGCCTCTGACGGCTCCACACCGGCAGACCACCACAACCGCATTGCGAGATATGAGGCCGCACCATGCCCGTCGAGTTCCTCGGCATCGCAGCAACCAATGAAGGCTCCGAAGTCACGCCCCGCTCCGGGTCGTCCTTCGACAAGCAGTACACGCTCAGGCTCGCCCGCGCCCACGAGGACCACGGCTGGGACCGCGTCCTGTTCGCCTACGGCTCCGGCTCGCCCGACCCCTCCCCCGCCGCCGCGTACATCGCCGCCCGCACCGAGACGCTGCAGATCCTCGTCGCCCACCGCCCGAACGTCTCCTACCCCACGTTCGCCGCGAAGACTTTCGCCACCCTGGACCGCATCAGCGACGGCCGCCTCGCCGTCCACTTCATCACCGGCGGCAACGACCACGAGCAGCAGCGCGAGGGCGACTTCCTCACCAAGGACGAGCGCTACGCCCGCACCCGCGAGGCCATCCAGATCATCAAGAAGGCCTGGACCTCGCACGAGCCCTTCGACCACGAGGGCACGCACTACCGCTTCAACGACTTCGTCAGCGACACCTTCCCCGTACAACAGCCGCACCCCCGCGTCTCGTTCGGCGGTTCCTCACCCGCGGCGTACGCGGCGGGCGGCGCCGAGACCGACATCTACTGCCTCTGGGGCGAGCCGCTCGCCGAGACCGCGCAGCAGATCGAGTCGGTGAAGGCGGCCGCGAAGGCGGCGGGCCGTACCGATGTGCCCAAGATCCAGGTCGCGTTCCGGCCGATCATCGCGCCCACCGAGGAACTCGCCTGGGAGAAGGCGCATCGCACCCTGGACCGGATCAAGGCACGCAAGGCGGGCACCCCGCTCAGCCGTCGCCATCCGCTCACCCATCCGCAGAACGCGGGCTCGCAGCGGCTCCTCGCCGTCGCCGACCGGGGTGAGCGCCACGACCGGGCGCTGTGGACGCCGACCGCCGCCGAGACGGGCGGCGCGGGCAACTCCACCGCGCTCGTAGGCACGCCCGAAACCGTCGCCCAGGCACTCCTGGACTACTACGACCTCGGGGTGGAGATCCTCTCCGCCCGCGGCTACGACCTGCTCGACGACGCGATCGACTTCGGCCGCCACGTGATCCCGATCGTGCGCGAAGAGGTCGCCAAGCGGGACGCGGCGAAGGCCGCCGCCTGACGCCGGCCAACGCCCCGGCAGCCTGCGTGGACAGTCCCTCGCACCCGGCGGAAGATGGAGGAAAGACGGGATTATAGGGACGAAAGGTGTGACTTCACTATGGCTGAACACCCGGACAGCGCCCTGATACGCCGGGGCTACGCAGCGTTCGGAGAGGGGGACATGGCAACACTCGGCTCCCTGATGACGGCGGATGTCGTCCACCATGTACCCGGTAACAGTGCGATATCCGGACACCACAAGGGCCGCGACGCCGTTCTCGGGCTGTACCAGCGGCTGGGCGAGATGACCAGCGGCACCATGATGGTCGAGCTCGAAGCCGTACTCGCCGACGGCCGTGGCCATGTCATGTCCTTCCACACGGCCCGGGCGGACCGGGGCGACCGCGGCATCGAGATCCGCGAGGGCCTCTTCTTCACGATCGTGGACGGCAAGATCACCGACATCGACGAGTGCACCGAGGACATCGACGAGGAGGACAGTTTCTGGCGCTGACCGGACGCTGACGGCCTCGTTCACCACCCGGAAGCGGTGAACGAGGCCCTCCCGCGTCGTCCCGCTCAGCCGACCGAGCTGTACGCCACCACACCGCGCAGCATCGCGTCGACAGCCCGGCGCGCGTTCTTCGCGACGGTGCTGTTCTCGCGCGGCTCGCGCGGCGCCGCCGCCGCGATCTGCCCGAGCACATCGATGACCTGCTTCGACCACCGTACGAAGTCACCCGCGGGCATCTCCGCCTCGCGCAGCACCTCGTCGAGGCTCCTGTCCGAGGCCCACTCGTACGCGGCCCAGGCGAAGCCGAGGTCCGGCTCGCGCTGTCCGACGCCCTCCGCCTGGTTGATCTTGAACTCTTCCTCCAGCGCGTCCAGACGGCCCCAGATGTGGACCATCTCGCCGAGCGCGACCTTCGCCTTGCCCGCCGGGACCTTGGGCGCCACCGCGTCGTCCGACTGCCGCGACTCGTAGACCAACGCCGAGACGCACGAAGCCAGTTCGGCCGGGCTGAGGCCTTCCCACACACCCGCCCGCAGACATTCGCTCGCCAGCAGATCCAGCTCGCCGTACAGCCGCGCCAGCCGCTTGCCGTGCTCGGTGACCTCGTCCGCGCGCAGATAGTCCAGCTCGGTCAGTAGCGCCACGATCCGGTCGAAGGTGCGGGCAATGGTGTTCGTCCGGCCCTCGATGCGCCGCTCCAGCTGCCAGGTGTCGCGCTGCAGCCGGTGGTAACGCTCCGCCCATCGCGCATGGTCCTCGCGCTCGTCGCAGCCGTGGCACGGGTGGGCACGCAGCTCCGCCCGCAGTCGCGCGATCTCCCTGTCGTCCGCGGCCTCGGCCCGCTGCTTGCGGTGCCGCTCGGGCACGATGTGCCCGGCCTTCGTCCGCAGCGCGGAGGCCAGATCGCGGCGCGACTGCGGCGAACGCGGATTGAAGGACTTCGGGATCCGCATCCGCTCAAGCGCCTCGACCGGCACCGGAAAGTCCATCGATGCCAGCCGCTTGACCTGCCGCTCGGCGGTCAGCACCAGCGGCCGCGGACCGTCGTGCTGCTCGAATCCGCGGTGTCCGTTGGTCCGGCCCGCCGGGACCCCCGGGTCGAGGACGAGCGCAAGACCCGCGAACTTGCCGGTGGGAACGTGGATGACATCGCCCGGCTTCAGCTTCTCCAGCGACGTGGCGGCCGCGGCCCGCCGCTGCGCCGCACCCTGCTTGGCCAGATCCGTCTCGCGGTCCTTGAGGTCGCGGCGCAGCCGCGCGTACTCCTCGAAGTCCCCCAAGTGGCAGGTCATGCCCTCGCGGTAGCCCTCAAGGCCCTCTTCGTTCCGCTGCACCTGGCGGGAGATGCCGACAACGGACTTGTCCGCCTGGAACTGCGCGAACGATGTCTCCAGCAGCTCGCGCGAGCGGTGCCGCCCGAACTGCTGCACCAGATTGACGGCCATGTTGTACGAGGGCCTGAAGCTGGAGCGCAGCGGGTAGGTGCGGGTGCCGGCGAGTCCGGCGAGCGCTTCCGGATCCATGGCACGCTGCCACAACACGACGGCGTGGCCCTCGACATCGATGCCGCGGCGCCCGGCCCGGCCGGTGAGCTGGGTGTACTCACCGGGGGTGATGTCGGCGTGCTGCTCGCCGTTCCACTTGACGAGCTTCTCCAACACCACCGAGCGGGCAGGCATGTTGATGCCGAGCGCCAGCGTCTCGGTGGCGAAGACGGCCTTCACCAGACCGCGTACGAAGAGCTCCTCGACAACCTCCTTGAAGGTCGGCAGCATGCCGGCATGGTGCGCGGCGATGCCCCGCTCAAGACCTTCCAACCACTCGTAGTACCCCAGGACATGGAGGTCCTCGCCGGGAATGGCGGCGGTGCGCTCCTCGACGATCCGGCGCACCTTCAGGCGGGCCTCGTCGTCGTTGAGCCGCAGTCCGGCGTACAGACACTGCTGTACGGCGGCCTCGCAGCCCGCCCTGCTGAAGATGAAGGTGATCGCGGGCAGCAGCCCTTCCGCGTCGAGCCGCTCGATGACCTCGGGCCGTCCCGGCGTCCAGATCCGGCTGCGCTGGCGCCGCTCGCGCTCGCGGTCGGCCTCGCGCACCATCTTGCCGCGGCGGCGGTCCCTGGGGTTGTACGTGCGCTGGTTCTCCATCCGCGCCAGGCGTACGAGATCGGGGTTGACCTCGCGCCTGCCGACTCCGCGGCCGCCGTGGTCGGTCTCCTCCTCGAAGAGGTCGTACATCCGGCGGCCCGCCATGACGTGCTGCCACAGCGGCACGGGCCGCTCCTCGGAGACGATCACTTCGGTGTCGCCGCGGACGGTGTCCAGCCAGTCGCCGAACTCCTCGGCGTTGGAGACGGTCGCCGAGAGTGACACCAGGGTCACCGACTCGGGGAGGTGAATGATCACTTCCTCCCAGACGGCGCCGCGGAAGCGGTCGGAGAGGTAGTGCACCTCGTCCATCACGACATGGCCGAGGCCGAGCAGCGACTGCGAGCCCGCGTAGAGCATGTTGCGCAGCACCTCGGTGGTCATCACCACCACCGGCGCCTCGGAGTTGACGCTGTTGTCGCCGGTGAGCAGGCCGACCTTGTCCGCGCCGTAACGCCGGACCAGGTCGGTGTACTTCTGGTTGGAGAGCGCCTTGATGGGGGTGGTGTAGAAGCACTTGCGGCCCTGCTGAAGGGCCAGATGGACGGCGAATTCGCCGACGATGGTCTTGCCGGAGCCGGTGGGCGCCGCAACGAGCACGCCCTTGCCCGTTTCCAGGGCCTGACAGGCTTCGATCTGGAACGGGTCCAGATCGAATTCGTACATCGCGCGGAAGGGGGCCAGCGCAGTGGCCTCCTCAACAGCGCGGATGCGGGCGGCGGCGTAGCGCTCGGCGGGTGAGAGGTCCTCGGTCATCTTGTTGACGAGCCTACCCGGCGCCTCTGACAGTGAGCGGATCTTTAATTGAAGGCCCAGGTACCCGCATGATGCCGCCGTACGAGGCGGTCCCCAAGCAGAAGGCCCACCGACTCGTCGGTGGGCCATCGTCATGTTCCGATCACATTCCGCGTATCACGTGACGTCGTCGTAGCCGTTCAGCCGGTGCGACTGATCACCCTTCGCCTGCTCCGGCAGCGCAGGAGCCGCAGACACGGGCTCCCTCGCGCCGATCGCCTCAGGCGTCAGGTCGAGTTCCGAGGCCTCGTCGTCGTCCAGCTCCGCGTCCGGGTCTTTGCGGCGCCGGCGCCTGTCGTTCAGGAGCGAGAAGCCGACGGCCATGAAGTACAGGATGCTGATCGGCCCCGCCAACGCGAGCATGCCGATCGGGTCCGTCGTCGGAGTGATCACTGCGCCGAACACGAAGACGCCCATGATGACGCCGCGCCACCACCGAGCCATACGCTTGCCGCTGAGGACACCCGTGAGGTTGAGCATCACCAGCACGAGCGGCAGCTCGAAGGCGAGCCCGAAGACGAGCACCATCCGCAGGGTGAAGTCCAGGACGTCGCCGAGCGACAGGATGTTCGCCGAGCCGTTCGGCGTCAGGCTGATCAGGACCTTCACGCTGACGGGCAGGATGAGATACGCAAGGTAGGCACCGGCGGAGAACAGCGGTACCGCCGCGGCGACGAAGGCGTATGTGTACCGCTTCTCGTTCTTGTGCAGTCCCGGTGCCACGAACGCCCAGAGCTGGTACAACCAGACCGGACTCGCGACAACGAGACCGGTCGTCAAGCTCAGCTGGATCGTCGTGCTGAACGGCGCGATCAGCGTGTTGAAGGAGACGATCGCGCAGTTACCGCCGTCGCTCGTGACGCCCGGCGGGCATTTGGGCACCGACTTGGTCAGGAACTGCATGAGTTCCTCGCTGTACACGAGGGCCACAATTGTGACCGCCGTAACAGCGAGCAGCCCCTTCGCGAGGCGGTTGCGAAGCTCTCGCAGGTGCTCCACCAGGGGCATCCGCCCCTCGGGGTCCTTCTCCTGCTTGCGGGCAGACTTGAGCAACCCACGTCCTCATCTCGTGCGGCAGGCCGTCACCGTGCTTCTCGGTGCCTGCGGCGGCCCAGGGTCAGCGCTTGGTGGTGTCGGTCGGCTCGGTCACGGGACGTGAGCTGGTCACATCACCGGGCGCGGCCTGAATCGTGCGCGGCGCGGGCTGGTCCTGGGCTGCGCCCGGCTGCGGCGGGTCGGCCGGGGCGCTCTGCGCGTCGTCCGACTTCATGGCCTTGGCCTCGCTCTTGAGGATTCGGGCCGACTTGCCCAGCGAACGGGCCATGTCCGGAAGCTTCTTGGCTCCGAACAGCAGGACGATGACGACAAGGATGAGAATGATCTCGGTGGGGCCGAGCCTACCCATAGCTTTTTACCTTCTTCACCGAGGCGACAGTGTGTCTCGTGCCCGACTGCCGGACAAATGTCTGGCCTCCGCGCTACCAGCGATCGTAACCCGCAGGAGTAAACACCGGGCAATGCCTGTGCATACGCACGATTGCAGCCCGTGCTCGCTCATTCGGGCCGCTAGGCCGAGAGCCTACAGCTCGGACGACCCGCACATCAGAGCGCACCCGGACAGTCACAGAGCCTGGCCGGTACGGGCCAGATCCGTCGCCGCCCGCTCCAGATCCTCCGCCGCGCGATTGATCTTCTCGGTGGTGCGGGCCACCTCGCGGCCCAGGCGCTCGGCCTCCAGGAAGACCCGGATGCCGAGCACGCCGAGCACGGCGATCCCGAGGAAACCGAGGGCAATGGCGAGCATGGGCCAGAACATGCGCAGAGCCTAGACCGTCTCTAGAGGGGTGGAGTGCAGCCGCAGCGTCCGTACGCCGCCGCCGGTGAGCAGCTCGACAATGCGCTCCCCGGCGGGCTTGCGGACGGCCGAGCCGCACTCGGGGCAGGTGAAGGAGTAGAAGGTGGTACGGCG
Organism: Streptomyces sp. NPDC019890; assembly: GCF_044903445.1. Taxonomy (NCBI): domain Bacteria; kingdom Bacillati; phylum Actinomycetota; class Actinomycetes; order Kitasatosporales; family Streptomycetaceae; genus Streptomyces; species Streptomyces sp. NPDC019890. Next base: position 296,543 of record NZ_JBJDQK010000009.1, read on the forward strand.
GCTGCCGCCGATCGCCAGCCGCAGCGCTCCCGCCGAGAGCTCGACGCGGGCACGGCAGTCGGGGCAGCCGGCCTTGAAGAGCACCGGCGCCTTGGGCGCGGCGATCCCTGACATCAGAGGCATGTTGTACGGATCTCCCTATTCCTGACCGTCGTAGGCCGCGAGCGCCTCGCGCGCTGCCTGCCGGGCGCTGTCCGCCAGATCCTGGGGCGAGACGATCCGCCCGTCCCGCCCCAGCCGCAGGGCGAGCCGTCGCAGCGAGGTGGGATCAGGGGTACGCAGCGTGATACGCAGGCCACCCTCGGGCAGCTCCTCCGCGCTGTCGTGCGGGTAGTACTCCGCGACCCAGCGCCCGCCGGGGCCGACCTCGACCACCACCTCGGGGTCGTCCGCCGACGGCTGAACCAGCCCCTCCGACAGATCCCGCAGCTCGATCTCGGGCGGCGCCGCGGGTGCGTCAAGGAGTCTGATCTCCGCCACCCGGTCCAGGCGGAAGGTGCGGCGCGCCTCGGAGAGCCGGCACCAGGCCTCCATATACGTATGCCCCACGGCGAACAGCCGGATCGGGTCGACCTCCCGCTCGGTGAGCTCGTCGCGCGCGGGCGAGTAGTACTTGAGCCACAGCCGGCGCCGCTCCGAGATCGCGCGGTCCACATCGGCGAAGACGCCGCCCTCGGACTCGAAGGTCACCGAGAGCCGGGAGCTGGCCCCGGCCGTCTCGCCCGCCGCGGCCTCGAGCTTGGCGGTCGCCCGTACCAGCGCGTCCCGGTCGCTCTCGCGCAGCCCGGGCAGCGTGGCCACGGCGCGCGCGGCGACCAGCAGCGCGGTCGCCTCGTCGGCGGCGAGCCGCAGCGGCTCGGCGACATCGTCCGCGTTGTGCCACCAGATGCGGTCACCGTCGGTGTCGATGTCGAGCAGATCGCCGCCTCGGAAGCTCGTGCCGCACATGGGCAGCACATCGAGGTCGGAGATCAGCTCGTCCTCGGTGATGCCGAAGGCGCGGGCGACGTCGCTGACGCGGGCGCCGGGACGCTCGCGCAGGTAGGTCACCAGCGAGAGCATCCGCCGGGTCTGGTCAATGGCGTTGGCGGCCATGGTGTGTACGAGTCCCCCTCAGCCCTTGGCCACGGCGCGCAGCCGGTCCAGGACATCCGCCCGCAGATCCGCGGGCTCCAGCACGACGACGTCCGGACCGAACTCCACCAGCCAGGCGTCGAGCCCGTGCCCGTACGGAATCTCCAACTCGTCCCAGCCGTCCCCGAGTTCCCGTATGGACTGGGCTCTGGAGCGCAGCGGATAGCCGCAGTCGGTGCGCAGCCGGATCCGCGCGGAACGGGTCGCGGTCTCCCCGGCCCAGCTTTCGACGGTCTCCCGGACCGTCACCACGTCGGGCACGGGCGCGGTGAAGGAGCCGGCCCGGGAGCGAACCCTGCCGGTGATGCGGGAGAGCCGGAAGACACGCTCGGCGCCGCGGTCGCGGTCCCAGCCCGCCAGATACCAGTGGCCGCGCCAGCACTCCAGCGTCCAGGGCTCGACATGGCGGGGCTCGGGGCGAGCCGCATTCGCCTTGCGGTAGTCGAAAACGACGGGCCGCCGGTCGCGGCAGGCGAGCATCAGCGGTTCGAAGGCGGCCTCATGGACGGGGATGCGCGGTTCGAGGGCGCTGTGCTGCGCCTCGTACGAGTCCTCGGCCTCCGGCATGCCGGCCGCACGCAGCTTCTGCAGGGCGCCACTCGCGGCGCCGGCGAGCCTCGCCTGCTGCCAGACCTTGGCGGCGAGGCCGAGTGCGGCGGCCTCCTCGGCGTCGAGCGTGATGGCGGGCAGCCGGTTGGAGTCGCGGCGGGCGAGATAGCCGGTCTCGCCGTCCAGGTTGTCCACCGTCTCGATGACCAGGCCGAGTTCGCGCAGATCGTCCTTGTCACGCTCGAACATCCGGTTGAAGGAGTCGTCCGAACCGGCCTCCAGATAGGCCTCGATGGACCCGCGCAGTTCGCGCTTGCTGAGCGGGCGGCGGGTCCCCAGGAGACACAGCGCCAGATTCATCAGCCGCTCGGCCTTGGCAATGGCCATCGACGCCCTTCCTCACAGTGCTTCTGAGCGTTGACCGTACCGCTCCGCGTTGTCCGGGCAAAAGCCGAGGGCCCATGCCGGGCCCCCCGGGCGGAGCCGGGGACAGCATGGACCCTCTTGGTGTCCGAACGTGATCAGACGGCGACCAGGTCGCAGACGAAGATCAGCGTCTCGCCGGGGGCGATAGTGCCGCCACCGGCGCCGCGGTCGCCGTACGCGAGGTGCGCGGGGATCGTGAGCCGACGGCGGCCGCCGACCTTCATGCCCTGCACGCCCTGGTCCCAGCCGGCGATGACCTGGCCGACGCCGAGCTGGAACTGCAGCGGGGTGCCACGGTTCCAGGAGGCGTCGAACTCCTCGCCGGTGCTGTAGGCGACGCCGACGTAGTGGACGGAGACGGTGTCCCCGGCCTTCGCGACCGGCCCGTCGCCCTCCCACAGATCGACGATCTCGAGCTCGGTGGGAGCCGGGCCCTCGGGGAAGTCGATCTCGGGCTTGTCGATGCTCACTGAACTGCTCCTCTAAATGATGAACGGGGCAACCGGGACAGTCTTACACCTTCGCCAGAAGGTCCATGGAGAACACCAGCGTGGAGTTCTTCGGGAGTCCCTGCCGCTCCTTGTCACCGAAGGCCTGGTCCGGCGGGATGACCAGCAGCACGCGGCTGCCGACCTTCTTGCCGATGAGGCCGTCCTTGAGGCCCTTCAGCGTCACCTGCGCCAGCGGGAAGGTCTGGGTCCTGCCCGTGTCGTAGGTGCTGTCGAACTTCTTGCCGCCCGCCCAGAGGGAGCCCACGTACTTCACGACGACGGTGTCCTTCGCCGTGAGCTCGGGGCCCGTGCCCTCGATCACATAGTTGGAGACGAGCTTCTTCGGCGGGTCGGCCTGCTTCGGGAAGGTCAGCGAGGGGGCCTGACCGTCCGTGTTGGTGCCCACCTTCGGCAGGTCGATGTTCTCCTGGGCGACCTCGGTGCCCTTGGCGGACACCGGGACGGGGGTGGACTTCAGGATGTCGATGACGAAGACGAGCGTCGCGTTCGGCTTGATCTCGCCCTGGCCCTGCTCGCCGTAACCCAGCGCCGGCGGGATCGACAGCTCGATCCGGCTGCCGACCTTCTGGCCCTCCAGGCCCTTCTCCCAGCCCGGGATGACGCCGCCCGCACCGAGTGTGAGATCGAAGGGCTGCTTGCGGTCGAAGCTGTTGTCGAAGGGCTTGGCGGAGTCCCACATCTGGCCGAGGTAGTTGACCTTGACCGGGTCGCCCTTCTTCAGCTTCGCGCCCTTGCCCTCGCTGATCACCTCGACCTTCAGCGCCTTGGGCGGATCACCTTCGCCCTTCGCCAGGGTCGGCTTCTCGCCGAACTTGGCGCCTGCGGTGATCGCAGGCAGTGAGGTCTTGGAGGCGGAGTCGGAGCCCTTGTCGTCACTGCCGCACGCCACTGCCGACAGCAGCAGCAAGGGGACGACGAGAAGGCCGGCTAGTCGGCGCACGTGTTCCTCAGATCTCAGACGGCACAGTAGGTCCCGGACACTCTAGGGCGTGCCACGGGCCCCGTACGAGAACGTACGGGGCCCGAGTGGCGTTCCACTCAACCTGTCGGGCTACATGCCTGCGATCAGTTTCTCCACCCGGTCGTCGACCGACCGGAACGGGTCCTTGCACAACACGGTGCGCTGCGCCTGGTCATTGAGCTTGAGGTGCACCCAGTCGACGGTGAAGTCCCGCCGCTGCTCCTGCGCCCGGCGGATGAAGTCACCGCGCAGCCGCGCCCTGGTGGTCTGCGGGGGCACCGACTTGCCCTCGAAGATCTTCAGGTCGTTGCAGATCCGGGCGGCCTGTCCCTTGCGCTCCAGCAGGTAGTAGAGCCCGCGCCTGCGGTGGATGTCGTGGTACGCGAGGTCTATCTGGGCGACCCGCGGATGCGACATGGTCATGTTGTGCTTGGCCCGGTACCGCTCGATGAGCTTGTACTTCATGACCCAGTCGATCTCGGTGCCGATCCGGTCGAGGTCCTCCGCCTCGATCGCGTCGAGGGTGCGGCCCCAGAGCTCCAGGACCTGCTCGACGGTGCCGGTGCGGATCCCGCGCCGCTCGACGAAGTCCACTGCCTTCTCGTAGTACTCCCGCTGGACCTCGAGCGCGGAGGCTTCGCGTCCGCTGGCCAGGCGCACCTTGCGCTGGCCGGTGATGTCGTGGCTGACCTCGCGGATCGCCCGGATCGGGTTCTCCAGGGTCAGATCGCGCATCACGGTGCCCGCCTCGATCATGCGCAGTACGAGATCGGTTGCGCCGACCTTCAGCAGCATCGTCGTTTCGGACATGTTCGAGTCGCCGACGATGACATGCAGACGGCGGTAGCGCTCGGCGTCCGCGTGCGGTTCGTCGCGGGTGTTGATGATCGGGCGCGAGCGGGTGGTGGCGGAGCTGACGCCCTCCCAGATGTGCTCGGCGCGCTGGCTGACGCAGTAGACAGCGCCGCGCGGGGTCTGCAGTACCTTGCCCGCGCCGCACAGCAGCTGACGGGTGACCAGGAACGGGATGAGGATGTCCGCGAGCCGGGAGAACTCTCCATGGCGGGCGACGAGATAGTTCTCGTGGCAGCCGTAGGAGTTTCCAGCCGAGTCGGTGTTGTTCTTGAAGAGATAGACGTCGCCCGCGATTCCCTCCTCGTGCAAGCGGCGTTCGGCGTCGACGAGCAGGCCTTCGAGAATGCGCTCGCCGGCCTTGTCGTGGGTGACCAGTTCGGTCACGTTGTCGCATTCGGGAGTTGCGTATTCCGGATGCGAACCCACGTCGAGGTACAGGCGGGCGCCGTTCCGCAGGAAGACGTTGCTGCTGCGGCCCCATGAGACAACACGGCGGAAGAGGTAGCGCGCCACTTCGTCAGGTGACAGTCGGCGCTGTCCCCTGAAAGTGCACGTGACGCCGTACTCGTTCTCCAGCCCGAAAATGCGGCGGTCCATGTCTGAACATTACGCCTCACGGCCTGAGCTGAAACCGGGTTCGGCAGCACCGTTTCGATCATTTTCCGATGAGTCCGAGATTGAACCCACGACGGCCACGGTGTGGCCGGGAACTGCGAGGACCCGCTGAGTGGTCATCAGAACCAGCAGGGCGGCGATGCCTCCGGCGCCCGCGACGGCGAAGCTCCAGGCGGTGCCGCCGAGCTCGACCGCGGGGCCCGCGACGGCCGTTCCGACGGCGGCGCCGACGCCGAAGGTGGTCACCAGCCAGGAGAAGGCCTCGGTGACCGTGCCGCTCGGGGCGTGCCGGTCCACGACGATGAAGGCGCAGGCGATCGCGGGCGCGAGGAAGACGCCGGAGACGGCGGCGAGCACGGTCATGGCGGCCACGCCCGGCGTCAGTGCGAGCGGCAGATAGCCGAGGGCCAGGAGGGCGACGATGGCCCGCAGCCGGCGCTCGGGGGCTCCGGCCCACTGCCGCATGCCGTAGAGCACACCGCCGATCAGCGCCCCGAGGCCGAGTGCGGCCATCAGCCAGCCGTACACCGACGCACGGCCGTGGTCGTCGGCGTACGCCACTCCGGCGACCGTGATCGAGCCGAGCGCGAGGCCGACGAAGAAGAAGGATCCGAGGAGCGCGAGCAGTCCGGGCGAGCGCAGCGCGCCCAGCCAGTGGGCCTCGCGGGGTGCGGAGCGCCAGCGGCGGGAGGGCTCGGAGAGTACGACGGACAGCGCGCCGAGCACGCCGATGGCGTTGATGACCAGGAGTGCGGCGCCCGCCGACCAGAGCGAGACGAGCACTGTGACCAGCAACGGGCCGACGGTGAACATGATTTCCTGGGCGACGGCGTCCATGGCGTAGGCCCGGTGCACCCGGTCCTCGCCGCCCAGCACGCTGGGCCACAAGGCGCGCAGCCCGCCTTCGAGGGGTGGCGTGAAGACGCCGGCGACGGCGACGGCCGCGTACGCGAGCGGCAGCACGCCGATCCCGGCGGCGGCGAGCAGCACCATGCCGAGTGCCGAGACGACGGCCGCGGGAAACTGGACGCGGGGCTGTCCGCGCATGTCGACGGCGCGGCCGAGGAGGGGCTGGCCTGTCGCGGTGGCTATGCCGTACACGGCGGCGAGCCCTCCGGCGAGGCTGTAGCTGCCGCCCTCGGCGCGGGTGAACAGGACGATGGCCACGGGGCCGGTGGCATTGGGCAGCCGTCCTATGAGCGTGCCGGCGAGCAACCGGGTGGCGTGCGGTGCCTTGAGTATGTCTGCGTAGCCGGTGGCTCCCGCGCCCATGTTCTGCCCCTCACCCCCGCAATCGAGGTTTTACGTATAACGTCCTCCTCATACGTACCATGTCGGCAGTCCCCGGGTCCACCGCGGACGCATGGACGGCAAGGGCTGAGGACGGCATCGATGGCACACGGGTCCCTCCAGCCCGGCGGCGTGCGGCCCACCAGCCGGGATGTGGCCCGCCTCGCCGGTGTCTCGCAGGCCACCGTCTCCCTCGTACTCGGTGAGAAGTGGCGCGGGCGGGTCTCCGAGCGGACCGCCGGTCTGGTGCGGGACGCCGCCCGGGAACTCGGGTACCGGCCCAATCTCGCCGCGCGCAATCTGCGGCTCGGGCGGACCAGGACCGCACTGCTCGTCGTCCCCGCCCTCACCAATGAGTTCTTCGCCCGCGTCTACACGGGCGCGGCCGCCGTCGCCGCCGAGCACGACTTCGGTGTGGTGCTCTATCCCTCGCCCGAGGGAGTCGGCCCGGCCAGAGACCCCTTCGCCTCGGCGCGGGCCGCGCTCGACGGTGTGATCGCCTCCTCGATGGCCGCAGAGGCGCTGACCGCCATCCACGGCAGCGATCTCCCGCTGGTGATGCTCGACAGCGACCCGGCCGATCCCGGGGCGGCGGCCCATGTGAACCTCGACATCGCCGACGGCATGCGGCAGATGACAGACCATCTGCTGGCGCTCGGTCACCGCCGCTTCGTCCATCTCGCCTCGGCCGTGACCTCGTGGACCTTCGACGTACGGGCCCGGGCGCTCGCGACGGCTCTGGACCGCGTCCCCGATGCCGTCGTACGGACCGTCCCGGCGCCCCTGGACGTCGGCAGTGCCCGCGAGGCCACCGAGCGGGCGCTGGCCGGTCCCGGACCGCGGCCCACCGCGATCGTCTGCGACGACGACATCCTGGCCGCCGGTGCCTGCAAGGCCGTACGACGGCTGGGCCTGCGGGTTCCCGAGGACATCTCCGTCACCGGCTTCGACGACCTCGCGCTCGCCACCGCCGTGGAGCCAGAGCTCACCACGATCAGGCTGCCCGCGGAACGCGTGGGCGAGCGCGGTATGTCCGCTTTGCTCGCGGTCCTCGAAGGCCGCCCGCCCGAGGAGGGCGACCTCCCGGTCGAGCTGGTGGCGCGCGGCTCGTCAGCACCGGCACCGGTCGGCTGACCCCTTACGTGTGGACCCGGGGCAGCGCCCTTGAGACCGCGACACCCACCGTGGAACGATCACGATCATGACGAGTACGTGGGAGACCCCGATCGACGCGACGCTGATCGGGACGGTCCCTGCGACAGGCTCCGTGACACCGCTCGCCGAGGGGCGGCTCGCCGTCAGAACCGACGAGCGGCTGGAGATCCACGACGCGGAGCGCTTTCTCTCCGGGACCCTCACCCCCACCCGGTCCGTACGGCTGCCGCCGTACGCTGCGGCGGTCCCGCTGCCCGGCGGTGCCCTCGTCGTCGCCGAGGCCACCAGGGTCCGAGCGCTGGGCCCCGACGGCGGCACCCGCTGGGAACTGCTGCACGCCCGCTGGCACGGCGGCCACCGGGACGCCCGGCCGCCGGGACCACCAGCGGTGAGCCCGGACGGCAGGCTCATCAGCGTCGTCGTGCCGACGCTCGCCACCGCCGAGCGCAGCACCGTGCTGATCAGTGACAAGCCGCCGCGGCACCGCTATGCGCGGGACACCCTGCTGCTGCTCGACGCCGCGTCCGGCGACGTCCGGGCCCGCCGGCCGATCGCGGCGATCTCCTCGGACGTGACGCAGCGGTGGCATCCGGACGGCTCGCTGCTCGCGCTCTCCTGCTGGACGGCCTGGTACAGCTGGTCGACCTGGTGGATAGAGCCGCGGCAGGACGGGCTGCACATCCGCGGCGGCACGTCGATGCGCGAGGTGATCGGCTTCCTGCCGGACGCGTCCCGGGTGCTCACGCTGCGCCGCGCCGAAGGGATCGCGTTCAACGACGACCGTGACGAACTCGCCTCGCACGATGTGACAGCCGACGACCCGTCGGGTCTTTTCGATCTCGGTGAGCTGGCGGTCGACCGTGACAACGACGAGTTCGCGGGCGCGTACCTGATCGACACCGCGCGGGTCCTGGTCACCGGCCGGATCTATCTGCCGGGGCGGCCGGTTGCGGTCCGTCACTGGCTGTGTGACGCGCTGACGCTCCGCCCGCTGGGCCGGGTGCGGTATCCGGTGGCGGTGGGCGGGGACGTGACGCCGCTCGGCGACGGCACCTGGCTCACCAGGGACCGCGAACGCCTCCACCACTGGGCGCTTCCCTGAGCCGCGGAATGGCTGCCGGTCCGGCTGCATACGGCTGCGCCCCGGTCCGCACGGGCGGTCCGGGGCGCAGCCGCGTCAGTGGTGGGAGCTCACCGCAGGGCTACTTCCCGCCCTCCCCCGTCTCCTCGATGTCCTCGATGTCCGACGGTGCGTCCGTCGGGGTCGACGCGGCGCCGTCGGCCTCAAGGAGACGGGCCAGCTGCCGTCCGACGATCCGCTTGAACTTCCGCTGCTGCGGTCGCGTACGGTCCAGAACCGCCACCTCGAGGCGATCCGCGGGGATCTCCCGCTCGCTGCCGTTGCTCTGGTTGGACAGAGCCTGTACGGCCAGCTTCAGCGCCTCGGCCAGCGACATCCCGTCGCGGTGCCGCTGGTCGAGGAAGGTGCTGATCTGCTCGGCACTGCCACCGACCGCGACCGAGCCGTGCTCGTCCACGATCGATCCGTCGTGCGGCAGCCGGTAGATCTGGTCGCCGTCCGGTGTGTCGCCGACCTCGGCGACGACCAGCTCGACCTCGTACGGCTTCTCGGCCGCACTGGAGAAGATGGTGCCCAGCGTCTGGGCGTAGACATTGGCAAGACCGCGGGCCGTCACATCGTCACGGTCGTAGGTGTATCCGCGCAGGTCGGCGTAGCGCACACCACCGATCCGCAGGTTCTCGTACTCGTTGTACTTACCGGCTGCGGCGAAGCCGATGCGGTCGTAGATCTCACTGAATTTGTGCAGCGCACGGGACGGGTTCTCACCGACGAAGACAATGCCGTCGGAGTACTGCAGCACAACGAGGCTACGACCACGGGCGATGCCCTTGCGGGCGTATTCCGCCCGGTCGGCCATGGCCTGCTGGGGTGACACATAGAACGGCGTCGACACCGGCTATCCGTCCCTTTCTGTCAGTGGCATATCGGTTCAGAAGAGGGTGCCGTCAGAGCAGCGCGGCGCGCGGGCCGTCGGGCTGTTCGAGGCGGCGCTCCAGGATCGAGCGTGCGATCTCGGAGGACTCGGCCTCGGTGAGCCTGCGGAAACCCTCGTCTGTGATGACGGTGACGATGGGATAGATCCGCCGTGCCACATCGGGGCCGCCGGTGGCCGAGTCGTCGTCGGCCGCGTCGTAGAGCGCCTGGATCACCAGAGTGGTGGCCTGCTGCTCCGTCATGTCGTCGCGATAGAGCTTCTTCATCGCCCCGCGGGCGAAGATCGAGCCCGAGCCGGTGGCCGCGTACCCGTGCTCCTCGGAACGGCCGCCGGTGACGTCGTACGAGAAGATGCGCCCCTTCTCGCGGTCGACGTCGTACCCCGCGAAGAGTGGCACCACGGCCAGGCCCTGCATGGCCATGCCGAGGTTGCTGCGGATCATTGTGGAGAGCCGGTTCGCCTTGCCCTCCAGGGAGAGCTGGGCGCCTTCGACCTTCTCGAAGTGCTCCAGCTCCAGCTGGAAGAGCTTGACCATTTCCACCGCGAGGCCCGCGGTGCCCGCGATGCCCACGGCCGAGTACTCGTCGGCCGGGAAGACCTTCTCGATGTCGCGCTGCGCGATCATGTTGCCCATGGTCGCCCGCCGGTCACCGGCGAGCACCACACCGCCCGGGAACGTCGTCGCGACGATCGTCGTGCCGTGCGGCGCCTCGATGGCGCCCTGTACGGGCGGCAGGATGCGCTTCCCGGGCAGCATCTCCGGGGAGTGCTGGCCGAGGAAGTCCATGAACGAGGACGAGCCGGGCGTCAGGAAGGCAGCCGGTAGACGCCCGGTGCTACGAGTGTTGGCTTCCACGCGTTTCCTTCCACGTATGCGGCTGCACGCCTTATGGCATCCGGCCGATCCTTGAACTGCCCCAGTGCGGCATTGCAGCTGAAGCACAGTACGCCTCGGACCCTACCCGTCTCGTGGTCGTGATCCACATGCTCTGCCGGAGCAGCAAGGCAGATCACGCAGACACCGCCTTGCTCGTCGATGAGTTGAGTCAACTCAGCCTGGCTGAGTCCGTATTTACGGCGGAAGCAACTGTCACGATTGCGCTGTGCGCGGCATTCGCGGCAGTAGCTCGCCCAGCCGTCCGAGGATGTCTTGTTGCGTTCCCATTCCGTGTGCGGCTTGATCTCCCCGCACTTTGGACACCGCTTGTGGCCACGCTGCACGGGCACCTTCACCCGCACAGTGCGCCCCTTGGCCTCCTGGCGCTGCCGGTAGTACTCCGCAGAGCACTCCCGGCAGTACGCCTGGAGGCCGTCCGCCGTGGAGCTGTTGCTGGCGAATGCGTCACGGTCCAGAGTCCGTTTGCATCGCGAGCATTTCTTAGCGTGATGCAATTCGGACATTCGGTGACTACTCGCCACCCTTCTGAACAAACGACCTCACGAAATCCTCGGCGTTCTCCTCAAGGACATCGTCAATCTCGTCCAGTACGGAGTCGACGTCGTCCGAAAGCTTCTCCTGGCGCTCCTTGAGGTCCTCCGAGGCCTGCGCGTCCTGCGCCTGCTCCTCGACCTCCTCAGTGGAACGCGTGGCCTTCTGCTGCCCGCCGCCGGTGTCCTTGGTCGCCATATCCCTCACCCCGCTCGGTTTGCCCTGACGTGAGTTCGATCGTCAAGATCAGACCCTACAAGCAGGGCCTGACATCGGCCCCGCACTTCCCTCAACGTCCGGGTACCACCTCCATGATTCCCGGACCTGAGCCGTTTCAGCCGCCCGTCAGCCGCCGGACAGCACCCGGACCAGGTCTTCCGCGGTGCGGCACCGGTCAAGGAGCTCCTTGACGTGATTACGCGTTCCGCGTAGCGGTTCCAGGGTTGGCACGCGCTGCAGCGAGTCCCGGCCAGGCAGATCGAAGATCACCGAGTCCCAGGAGGCGGCGGCGACGTCGTCCGCGTACTGCTCCAGGCAGCGGCCGCGGAAATAGGCCCGGGTGTCCTCAGGAGGCTTTGTCCCGGCTCGTACGACGTCAGCCTCGTCCAGCAGCCGTTTCATCTTGCCGCGGGCCGCCAGGCGGTTGTACAGGCCCTTCTCGGGGCGCACGTCCGCGTACTGGAGGTCCACCAGGTGCAGCCGTGCCGCGTCCCATTCCAGGCTGTCCCGCCTGCGGTAGCCCTCCATGAGCTCCTTCTTGGCGACCCAGTCCAGCTCTCCGGAGAGGCTCATCGGGTCGTTCTCGAGCCGGTTGAGCGTGTCCTCCCAGCGGAGCAGGACGTCCTTGGTCTGCTCGTCGGCATCCGCGCCGTACCGCTCCTCGACGTATTTGCGGGCCAGCTCGAAGTACTCCATCTGCAGCTGGACCGCGGTGAGTGTCCGGCCGCTGCGCAGCGTGACCAGGCGCTTGAGGCCGGGGTCGTGGGAGACCTGGTGCAGGGTGCGCACCGGCTGCTCGACCGCCAGGTCCACCGCGATGAAGCCGTCCTCGATCATCGACAGGACCAGGGCTGTGGTGCCCAGCTTGAGGTACGTCGAGATCTCCGAGAGGTTGGCGTCGCCGATGATCACATGGAGCCGGCGGTACTTCTCGGCGTCGGAGTGGGGCTCGTCGCGGGTATTGATGATGGGCCGCTTCAGCGTGGTCTCGAGCCCGACCTCGACCTCGAAGTAGTCGGCGCGCTGGCTGATCTGAAAGCCGTGTTCATGGCCGTCCTGGCCGATTCCGACCCGTCCGGCGCCGGTGACGACCTGCCGGGAGACGAAGAACGGCGTCAGGTGGCGCACGATGTCCGAGAAGGCGGTCTCCCGCTTCATCAGGTAGTTCTCGTGCGTGCCGTAGGACGCGCCCTTGTTGTCGGTGTTGTTCTTGTACAGGTGAATCGGCTGGGCACCGGGGAGCTGGGCCGCACGCTCGGCGGCCTCCGCCATGATCCGTTCCCCGGCCTTGTCCCACAGGACGGCGTCGCGCGGGTTGGTGACTTCGGGAGAGCTGTACTCGGGGTGCGCATGGTCGACGTACAGCCGCGCACCATTGGTGAGAATCACATTGGCCAGGCCGATGTCCTCGTCGGTGAGCTGGCTGGAGTCTGCCGCTTCCCGGGCGAGGTCGAAGCCGCGGGCGTCCCGCAGCGGATTCTCCTCCTCGAAGTCCCAGCGGGCGCGCCGCGCCCTGTGCATCGCCGCCGCGTAGGCATTGACGATCTGGGACGAGGTGAGCATGGCATTGGCGTTCGGGTGGCCCGGGACGGAGATGCCGTACTCCGTCTCGATGCCCATTACTCGCCGTACGGTCATGCGGCCCTCCTTGCCCGGCGGCGCTCCCCTCCGGGAACGGCGCTCAAGTACCGCTGTTGCTCCGGTGCGTGTGCGGTGCCCGTCCCCGCACTGCGCGACTCGGCGGTACCGAAGAGCCTAGAACGCCTCTGCGCGGGTGGGGAGATCAATTTCGTCATTGCTCCGGCTATGGCTGGACCTGTCGGGAAAACAGTCGGCTGCGGATGCCCGGCCCCCTGCCTTCGGCGGGGGGACCTCCAGCATCCGCAGCCGATCTGCGTCCTACAGGTACTGACCGGTGTTCGCCACCGTGTCGATGGAACGTCCGGTGTCCGCGCCCTGCTTTCCGGTGACAAGGGTGCGGATGAAGACGATCCGCTCGCCCTTCTTTCCGGAGATCCTGGCCCAGTCGTCCGGGTTGGTGGTGTTCGGCAGGTCCTCGTTCTCCTTGAACTCATCCACGCATGCCTGGAGGAGATGGGAGACCCGAAGGCCCTTCTGGTTGTGGTCGAGGAAGGCCTTGATGGCCATTTTCTTGGCCCGGTCGACAATGTTCTGGATCATCGCGCCGGAGTTGAAGTCCTTGAAGTACAGGACTTCCTTGTCGCCATTGGCGTACGTGACCTCGAGGAACCGGTTCTCCTCGGACTCCGCGTACATCTGCTCGACGACGGACTGGATCATCGCGTGCGCCGCGGCCTCCTTGGAGCCGTTGTGTTCGGAGAGGTCGTCCGAGTGCAGCGGCAGCGAGGATGTCAGGTACTTGGCGAAGATGTCCTTTGCGGCCTCCGCGTCCGGACGCTCGATCTTGATCTTCACATCGAGCCGGCCGGGGCGCAGGATCGCGGGGTCGATCATGTCCTCGCGGTTGGAGGCACCGATGACGATGACGTTCTCCAGGCCCTCCACACCGTCGATCTCGGCCAGCAGCTGCGGGACGATGGTGTTCTCCACGTCCGAGCTGACGCCCGAGCCACGGGTGCGGAAGAGGGATTCCATCTCGTCGAAGAAGACGATGACCGGAGTACCCTCGCTCGCCTTCTCCCGGGCACGCTGGAAGACGAGGCGGATGTGCCGCTCCGTCTCACCGACGTACTTGTTGAGGAGCTCGGGGCCCTTGATGTTGAGGAAGTAGCTCTTCCCCGCGGGCTGACCGGTCACCTCGGCGACCTTCTTGGCAAGGGAGTTGGCGACCGCCTTCGCGATCAGCGTCTTGCCGCATCCGGGCGGGCCGTAGAGCAGGATGCCCTTCGGCGGCCGCAGTTCGTGCTCCTTGAAGAGATCCGGGTAGAGGTACGGAAGCTCGACCGCGTCGCGGATCATCTCGATCTGGCCGCCCAGACCGCCGATCTTGTCGTAGTCGACGTCCGGGACCTCTTCGAGGACGAGCTCTTCGACCTCGCTCTTGGGGATCACTTCATAGACATAGCCGGAGCGGGGCTCGAGCAGCAGGGCGTCGCCGGGGCGGATGGTGATGTCCAGCAGCGTGTCCGCGAGCCGCACCACCCTTTCCTCGTCGGTGTGCCCGATCACCAGGGCGCGCTCGCCGTCCTCAAGGATCTCCTTGAGGGTGACGATGTCCCCGGCACGCTCGAACTCCATGGCCTCGACCACGTTGAGCGCCTCGTTGAGCATGACTTCCTGGCCGCGCCGGAGCTCTTCGAGCTCGACGCTGGGGCTGACGTTCACCCGGAGCTTGCGGCCCCCGGTGAAGATGTCGCACGTGCCGTCCTCGTTCGCCTGCAGGAAGACACCGAAGCCGGCCGGCGGCTGTGCGAGCCGGTCGACCTCCTCCTTGAGGGCCACGATCTGGTCGCGGGCCTCGCGGAGCGTATTGGCGAGCCGCTCGTTCTGTGCGGACACGCCGGCCAGATTTGTCTGCAACTCGACGATCCGCTCTTCGAGAATCCTCGTATGACGCGGAGAGTCGGCGAGCTTGCGGCGCAGGACGGCGATTTCCTGCTCGAGATAGGCAACCTGGCCGGCTGGGTCTTCAGACCCCCGCCCCGGCCGGATGCCGCGGTTGATGTCGTCGTCGTGGGCTGCCACGGTCCTCACCTCCTCCAAGGGGAGCTGGACGCTTCCTGACCCTACCTGGGTGGGTGGTGATTGAAACCCCTAGATCACAAAGACGGTAGGGGTGTGTCCGATCTTCACCCTTGCGCTCTCCCTCACGCCAGTGGAATACCCACCCATCAACATCGGAAAGCGGACGGAGGTATCGTCGAAGCGTTCAACACCCGTCAGGGCTGGCACGACTTGCTTCACATCGCGCCACCCGACGAACGAAACGGCAGGAGATATGACCGTGCAGCACGAGGCCGCCGCCGAGGGCGTCGAGGAGGCCCTTGAGGTCTGGATCGACCAGGACCTCTGCACCGGGGACGGGATCTGCGCCCAGTACGCTCCGGAGGTCTTCGAGCTCGACATCGACGGGCTCGCCTATGTGAAGAGCGGCGAGGACGAACTTCTCCAGAACCCGGGCGCCACAACGCCCGTGCCCCTGCCGCTGCTGCGGGATGTCGTGGACTCCGCGAAGGAGTGCCCGGGCGACTGCATCCATGTGCGTCGCGTTTCGGACAGCGTCGAGGTCTACGGTCCCGACGCAGAGTGACGCGTCAGCTACTGCCCGCTTCCGGCTCGGCGGTGCGGACGAACTTCCCGCCCCGCCACTGCCACTTGACGTTCTCCAGCTCATCGGGACAGCAGCTCGGCACATCCGGCGACGAGTAGCCGAGCAGGGTCGCCGTAACCGCTCCGTCGCGTACAGCGAACTCCTTGACGCTCAGCTTCTGCGCGGGCTCCACCAGCGTCGCAACGACGCGTGGGGCCGTCCCCCTGCCCCCGGTCAGTACGTAAATACCGCTCGGCGGGGTGCCGGAGCCGGCGTCGCAGCGGGCCACCGCCACCGTCTCGAGGCCGCCGTCGCCGTCGAGATCGCCCGATGCCCGCTTTGTCACCACGCTCTTCACGCCGCCGCACTGCAGCGGGAGCACAACCGCTGCCGGGTCGGGCGCGGGGGCCGCGGCGGTCTCCGTCTGCGGCGGGCCCGCCTGGGATGCGGTCGCGGACTTGGGCTGCAGCAGTCCGGCGGCCGCGATGACTCCGGCCATCGCCGTGGCCGTGGCGAGCCAGTGCACCGGTCGGGCGTGGGTGTGCGCAAGGTCCGGGACGGCCGAGGTCTGCACGCGGGAAGTCTCCTGTGAAGGCGGTGCCGGTGGGGGTGCCTCGCATCGTGCCATACGTCACAGCGGGAGCGGAACAGCAGGGTCCGACTGTGTGCTTCAAGAAGCAGTCAACAAAAGGACGCCGCCGCCGAGTTCCCTTTGGTGTCGCGGGAACTCGGCGGCGGCTTCGGTGCGTTGGGTAAGTGTCATCCCTTGTCCGGAACGTCAGCCTTTGTTGGGGCCTTCGTAGTCCTCGCCGTACGCGCCCTTGGCGGGCCGGCGGCGGCGCATCGGGGGCTCGACTCCGTCGGCGAGGCGACGGGCGGTGACGAGGAATCCGGTGTGGCCGATCATCCGGTGATCCGGACGGACGGCCAGTCCCTCGACGTGCCAGTTGCGGATCATCGACTCCCACGGCTGCGGCTCGGCGAAGCAGCCGATCTCGCGGATGGACTCGACGGTGCGCGCGAGCTGGGTGGTGGTCGCCACGTAGCAGCAGAGGATGCCGCCGGGGACGAGAGCCTTGGAGACGGCCTCCAGGCACTCCCACGGGGCGAGCATGTCCAGGATCACGCGGTCGACGTCGGCGTCGGTCAGATTGTCCTGAAGGTCGCCGACGGTGAGCTGCCAGGCGGGGTGCGGGCCGCCGAAGTAGCGCTCCACGTTCTGCTGGGCGATCTCGGCGAAGTCCTCGCGGCGCTCGTAGGAGTGCAGCATGCCGTGGTCGCCGATGGCGCGCAGCAGGAAGGCGCTGAGCGAGCCGGAGCCCACCCCCGCCTCGACGACGCGCGCGCCGGCGAAGATGTCGGCGAAGGCCAGGATCTGCCCCGCGTCCTTGGGGTAGACCACGGCGGCGCCGCGGGGCATGGACAGGACATAGTCGGGGAGCAGGGGGCGCAGCGCGAGGTAGGCGACGTTTCCCGTGGTACGGACAACACTGCCCTCGGGAGCGCCGATCAGCTCGTCGTGCGGGAAGGAACCCTTGTGGGTGTGGAAATTCTTCCCGGCCTCGAGCGTGAACGTGTAGTGGCGTCCCTTGGGGTCGGTGAGCTGGACCTGGTCCCCGACCTTGAAGGGCCCGCGTCGGCGGGCGGCACCGGTCGGTTCGGACATGTGACCAGCCTACCGGCCCCGACCGGGCCCCGGTGACCACGGGAAGCCTGCCGGACGGCCTCACCCCGGCGGCTGGTGAGCCCGGCCGCAGTCCCCGAACCTCGGGGCTGCGCCCTGCCGCCAGGCCCTTGGGTCGGTGGCACCACCCCGGCCGCCCGGCGAGTGACCGGGCCCGTGGGAGCCCGAGGGCCCGTGGGCCTGGCCCCGCCCCGAGCGTTCCCTGAGCGCCCGTATCGGCTGGTGAGTGAGCCGAAGGGGCGCGCGGGTGTCGAAAGGGAGAGCGCGTGGAGGCCGCGAGGAACGAGTGGTCGAGCACGGTCGACCGTCGACAGACGCTAAAGCGCCCCGGAGGAGAACCGAGCCCTCAGGAAGAGGGCCGGGCCATGGCGGCCACGAACGCGCGCTCCACGTCCGCCGTGGACAGCACGCCGTAGATCTCGCCCGTCTCCTCCACCACCAGGTACTCCGTCGCCGGCGACGCCCTCAGCTTGTCCAGGAGCGCCTCGCCCGCCAGCTCCGCGGAGACCTTCATGCCCTCGGTGAGCTCCTGGGCCAGGCCGCTCACCGCGACCCAGGGCCGGCGGTGTTCGGGGACGCCGACGATGGCCGTCTCGCGGACGAGAGCCTTCGGGTCGCCATGCCCGTCGACGACGACCAGCGCGCGGGCCCCGGCCTCGTTCGCCCGGCGCAGGGCCTCGGAGAGCGGGGTGTCGGACTCGACGGGGACAGCGCGCCTGGTGAGCGTGCGGGCCTCCAGCTCGGGGAGGTGTTCGCGCAGCCGGGCCATGCGCAGGCTGTTGCCCGCGCCGGTCCAGATGATCGCGGCGAGGATCGCGGCGAGCAGTGCGTCCGTGACCGTCTCCATGCCGCCGATGTCCTCGGTGGCATTGCCGAGCGCGCCGGTGTGGGTGAGCAGCGGCAGACCGATCAGGACGGCGACGGCCAGCGCCCGGCCCACCCAGGCCGCCGCGACGGTGCCCGACATCGGTTTGCCGGTGATCTTCCACACCACGGCGCGCAGCATCCGGCCCCCGTCCAGCGGCAGACCGGGCAGCAGGTTGAACGCGGCGACGATCAGGTTGGAGATCATCAGGCCGGCGAGCAGCACGCCCGGGACCGTACCGGGATCGACGGCCTGCATCCCCAGGTAGAAGAGACCGGCCAGGACGAGCGAGAGCAGCGGCCCGACGAAGGCCAGGATGAACTCGCGGCCCGGCGTCTCGGATTCCTTCTCGATCTCCGAGACCCCGCCGAAGAACTGGAGCTGGATGCGCCGCACCGGCAGTTTGAAGCGCAGCGCGGCCACGGTGTGGGCCAGTTCGTGGACGAGTACGGAGGCGTAGAAGGCGACCGCGAAGAAGAGGGAGACGAGATAGCGCATGCCGCCGAGCTCGGGCAGCACCCGGTCGAGCTGACCTCCGAAGACCCAGGTGATGAGGGCCGCGACGATGAACCAGCTGGGGGCGACATAGACGGGCACGCCGAAGGGACGACCCATCAGAATGCCGCCGCCGGGGCCGTCGGAGCGTCGCGGTTTGCCGCCGTCGGGGTTCGTTCCTCCCGCAGTGGACCGCGGTCGCTCGCGCTCACCGCTCGTGTCGTCCTCGTTCACGGGATCCTTTCGTTGCGATTGCGCCGCTCGCTCGATCCTGCAGTGCGCACGGTCTGAGGTCGATGGTATTCCGCTCGCTGTCAGTGGCGGGCCGTAGGGTCTGTGTCATGAGTACGAGTCAGCAGCCCAGTTCGCTCTCGCCGTCGCGGGCGAGCGACTTCATGCAGTGCCCCCTGCTGTACCGGTTCCGGGTGATCGACAAGCTGCCCGAGAAGCCCAGCGAGGCGGCTACCCGCGGCACTCTGGTGCATGCGGTGCTGGAGCGGCTTTTCGACGCCCCGGCGGCGGAGCGCACGGCTCCGCGTGCCAAGGCGCTGATCCCGGGCCAGTGGGACCGGCTGCTCGAGACGAAACCCGAGCTGGGCGAGCTGTTCGCCGAGGACGCCGAGGGCGAGCGGCTGACGCGCTGGCTGGGCGAGGCGGAGCAGTTGGTGGAGCGGTGGTTCTCGCTGGAGGACCCGACCCGGCTCGAGCCCGCCGAGCGGGAGATGTTCGTCGAGACGGAGCTGGAGTCGGGCCTGCGGCTGCGCGGCGTCATCGACCGGGTCGATGTGGCGCCCACCGGCGAGGTCCGGATCGTCGACTACAAGACGGGCAAGGCCCCCCGCCCGGAGTACAGCGAGGGCGCGCTGTTCCAGATGAAGTTCTACGCCCTGGTGATCTGGCGCCTGAAGAAGGTGGTGCCGCGTCGGCTCCAGCTCGTCTATCTGGGCAGCGGCGATGTGCTGACGTACGACCCGGCCCCGTCGGACCTGGAGCGCATGGAGCGCAAGCTGCTGGCCCTCTGGGACGCGATCAGGCTGGCCACCGAGACGGGTGACTGGCGGCCGCGGCCGACGAAGCTGTGCGGCTGGTGCGACCATCAGGCGGTCTGTCCCGAATTCGGCGGCACTCCCCCGGTATATCCGCTGAGCATCTCCCCGACGGCGCCGGAAGAGGATGGTCAGGGCAGAATGGGCCCGGTCTAAAAAAGGAGTACCTGTGGCTATCCGCGTCCTACTGGTCGACGACCAACCGCTGTTGCGCACCGGCTTCCGGATGATCCTGGAGGCGGAGCAGGACGTCGCGGTCGTCGGCGAGGCCGGGGACGGCCTCCAGGCACTCGACCAGGTGCGGGCGCTGCAGCCCGATGTGGTGCTGATGGACATCCGGATGCCCCGGATGGACGGCGTCGAGGCGACCCGGCAGATCACCGGCCCCGGGCGCGACGGCCCGGCGAAGGTGCTGGTGCTGACCACCTTCGATCTCGATGAGTACGTGGTGGAGGCGCTGCGGGCCGGCGCGAGCGGCTTCCTGCTGAAGGACGCGCCCGCCGATGAGCTGGTCCAGGCGATCCGGGTGGTCGCGGCGGGCGAGGCGATGCTGGCGCCGAGCATCACCCGCAGGCTCCTCGACAAGTACGCGGGCCATCTGCCCTCCGGCGAGGAGCCGGTGCCGGACACGCTGCACACGCTGACCGAGCGCGAGGTGGAGGTGCTCAAGCTGGTCGCGCGGGGGCTTTCCAACGCGGAGATCGCCGCGGATCTGTTTGTCAGCGAGACGACCGTCAAGACGCATGTCGGCCATGTGCTGACGAAGCTGGGCCTGCGCGACCGGGTGCAGGCTGCGGTCTATGCGTACGAGAGCGGTCTGGTGCGCCCCGGCGCGCAGTAGTCGGAGCACCGGCAAGAACGAACGGCGGCGGGCTGATGCCCGCCGCCGTCGTCAGTGCTCAGGGTCGCCCCGGGTTACGCGCTGCCGCGTCCCAGCTCCCACAGCTGCAGGTCCGAGCTGGAGTTGAGCAACCGCTCGACGCCCGTGACACCGGTGCGGGCGGCGACGTACTGCTTGCCCTGCCACAGCGGCAGTATCGGCACGTCGGTGGCGACGATCTGCTGAATCTGCGTGAAGGCGTCGGACGCGGCGGTGCGGTCCGCGACGCGCCGCGACTGCGGGATGAGGTTGCGGGCCACCGTGCTCACGTACGGGGTGTTGAGGAAGTTGCCCTTGTCCAGGAACGGGGCGATGTAGTTGTCCGGGTCCGGGAAGTCGGGGAACCAGCCGAGACCGTAGACGGCGTAGTCACCGCGCTTCTGGGCGGGACGGAACTTGGACCACTCGGTGCCCTCGATGCTGACGTCGAAGAGCTTGCTGGAGTTCAGCTGCTCCTTGAGCGCCTCGAACTCCTTTGCCGTACCGGCACCGTAGTGATCGGTCGTGTAGTGGAGCTTCAGCCTCACCGGTGTGGTGATGTCGGCGTCGCGCAGGATCTCCGCGGCCTTCTTGCCGCTCGGCTCGCCGTACTTGTTGTAGAAGGAGTTGGTGTGCGCGGCGATGCTCGTCGGGATGAGCGAGTAGAGCGGCTCGGCGGTGGAGCCGTACACCTGGCCCGCGATGTGACCGCGGTCGACGACCGCCGCCATGGCCTGCCGGACGGCCTTGTTCTTCACCGACGGGTCATTGGTGTTGAAGCCGAGGTAACGGATCTCGAGGCCCGGCATTTCGGTGAGCTCGATGCCCTCCTTGGGGCTCTCGGACATGCTCTTGATCTGCTCGGGCGACATCGCACGGGTCATGATGTCGATGTCGCCGGACTCGAGCGCCTTGCCCATGGAGTCGGCGTCGGCGAAGGACCGCAGCTCGACCTTGTCGTTGCGGAGCTTGAGGTCACCCTTGTAGTTGGGGTTCTTGCTGAAGACGACCCGGGTGATCTGGTCACCCTTGAGCTCGGTCTTCATGGTGTACGGGCCCGAACCGTCGACCCCGAAGCCCTCGCGCAGCTTGTTGCCGTCGTAGTGCTTCTTGCTGACGATGCCGGCGGCCGGCGTCGAGAGCTTGTACGGAAAGGTCGCGTCCGGCGTGGCGAGGTGGAAGACCACCTCGTCGCCGTTGGTGTCGATGGTGTCGATGTTCGAGAGCAGCGCCGCCGTGCCGTTGTCGGCGTTGATGTCCAGCACACGCTGGATGGAGAACTTGACGTCCTCGGCGGTGACGGAGGTGCCGTCGGCGAACTTCAGGCCGCTGCGCAGCTTGCAGCGGTAGCTCTCACTCACCTTGTCGGTGAAGCTGCAGGACTCGGCCGCGTCGGGCACCGGCTCACCGCCGCCGAGCGGGGCATGCATCAGCGTTTGGAGGGTCTGCCGCAGCACGTTCCAGGCGCCGGTGTCGTACGCGTAAGCCGGGTCGAGGGGCGCGGGCGTGTCTTCGTTGGCGACGAACTGGTCCGTAGTGCCCACGACAATGGCAGCTCCGTCGCCGGACCCGCCGTCCGCCGCGCCGCACGCGACGAGCACGGGCGCGAGCAGGCCGACCACGGCCGGCAGCACCAAAGTCTTACGGTTCATCCTGGACGTTCTCCTCATCGGGCGCTGGGTTACAGCGATGCCTGCGGGACCTCCGTCGCGGCCGCCCGTTCGGAGCGGTGCGGTCGGGCCGGGGAAACAGAGCGATCGGCACTGTGTTCCCCATGGCTGGGTGGCCGCCGAGACAGATCGTTGAGCAACGAAGTTCTCGCGATGAGATTAGTCGGCAACGCCAGGAACACTCGTCGCAGCGAGAGTTGGAGCGTATCCGCTGAGTGATCACGCATGTCGGTGAGTAGATGGTTACGCCACGGAATTATTCGCACAGTGCCCCATCAAAGCGGACACAAAGGCACGCCCGACACCTCCCAAAATGGACATCGGACGGCCGGGACCAAGCGAACCAAGGG
The DNA here is from genome assembly GCF_044903445.1 of Streptomyces sp. NPDC019890. Classification (NCBI taxonomy): domain Bacteria; kingdom Bacillati; phylum Actinomycetota; class Actinomycetes; order Kitasatosporales; family Streptomycetaceae; genus Streptomyces; species Streptomyces sp. NPDC019890. The sequence continues at coordinate 318,906 of NZ_JBJDQK010000009.1, forward strand.
CACCCTCAGTGACAAACATCACTCCATGAACGTCCTTGACCGGATCCGGAAAAGCGTTGGCTCATGTCACGGAAAAAACACGCTCCGCTGCCCAGAGTTTCCGGCGCATTCGAGAATGCACGGACAGTAAACGAATCAGTTCATCGTGGTGATGAGAGTGCGCAGAAAACCAAGGTCCACTTCTTCGAGCGACCGTACGATCACCCGGCCGTCAGCAGGCGCGATCGGCGCCACGGACGGCACGGCGACCACCCGGCAGCCCGCCGCCTCTGCGGCGGCGACACCGGTCGCGGTGTCCTCGATGACGGCGCATCTCGTCGGCTCGGCCCCAAGGCCCCGGGCCGCCAGCAGATAGGGGTCGGGGTGCGGCTTCGTACGCGGCACCTCGTCGCCCGCCACCGAGAGCGCGAAGTACTGGGGGCCGAGCGAGGCGAGGACGCGGTCGATGATGCGGCGGTGGGAGGCAGAGACCAGTGCGGTGGGCACATTGTGCTTGGCCAGTTCGGCGAGCAGCCTGGCGGCGCCCGGCATCAGCGGTACATCGCGCCCGATGCGGTCCTCGAAGCGTTCATTGAGCAGCACAGTCAGCTCGGCGAGCGTGATGTCGGCGCCGGTGGCCTCGATGAGGTAACCGGCACTGCGGGTCATGGGGCCGCCGACCACCACATCCCGCCAGGCCTCGTCGAGCCGATGGCCGAGATCGGCGAAGACCGCCACCTCGGCGTCCCACCAGAAGCCTTCGGTGTCCACGAGGGTGCCGTCCATGTCGAGAAAGACAGCCTGAAGAGCGGAGCCCTCGGCTGAACGGGTCATGGACGCGGGGACCGTACTGGTCATCCGGCACACCTCCACTAGGGACGAGAAGGCCGGCCGCCTTCCCAGGTGGGGAGGCGACCGGCCTGCACTGGACCGACAAGTGTACGACGTGGCCGACTAACGTGCGTTGAAGTACTTCGCTTCGGGGTGGTGGATGACGATCGCGTCGGTGGACTGCTCGGGGTGGAGCTGGAACTCCTCCGACAGCCGGACACCGATCCGCTCGGGTTCGAGGAGCGACGCGATCTTGGCGCGGTCCTCCAGGTTCGGGCACGCACCGTAACCGAGCGAGAACCGGGCGCCGCGGTACTTGAGCGCGAACATGTCCTCCATGTCGGCCGGGTCCTCGCCGGCGAAGCCGAGCTCGGCGCGCACCCGGGCGTGCCAGTACTCGGCCAGCGCCTCCGCCAACTGCACAGAAAGCCCGTGCAGTTCGAGATAGTCGCGGTACGAGTCCGACTCGAAGAGCTCCGCGGTGGCTTCACCGATCTTCGAGCCGACCGTGACGACCTGCAGTCCCACCACATCTGTTTCGCCGGACTCTTCGGGACGGAAGAAGTCGGCGAGGCAGAGGCGGCGGCCACGGCGCTGGCGGGGGAAGGAGAAGCGGGTGCGTTCGGATCCGTCCTCGTTGAGCAGGATCAGGTCGTCGCCCTTGGACACGCACGGGAAGTAGCCGTAGACCACGGCGGCTTCCAGGAGGCCCCGGGTGTGCAGCTGGTCCAGCCAGCCGCGCAGCCGCGGCCGTCCCTCCCTCTCCACCAGCTCCTCGTACGTCGGGCCGTCGCCGGCCCGCGTCTGCTTCAGTCCCCACTGGCCCTTGAACAGCGCGCCCTCGTCCAGCCAGGAGGCGTACTCCTTGAGCTGGATGCCCTTGATCACCCGGGTGCCCCAGAACGGCGGCTCGGGGACCGGATTGTCGATCGCCACATCGGAACGGGCCGCACCCTCTTCGGGGCGCTCCTCGACGACCGTGTTGGTGGTGGCGCGGACCCGGCGCTGCTTGAGCTCGGGAAGCACAGCCCCGGGGACACCGCGCTTCACGGCGATCAGGGCGTCCATCAGGCGCAGGCCCTCGAAGGCGTCGCGGGCGTAGCGGACCTCGCCCTCGTAGATCTCGTGCAGGTCCTGCTCGACATACGCCCGGGTCAGCGCCGCGCCGCCCAGGATGACCGGGTAGTC
>NZ_JBJDQK010000010.1:0-121188 GCF_044903445.1 Streptomyces sp. NPDC019890
CACCTTGGACAGATCCGTGGCGCGGGCGGCCACTGCGGTGGCGCGGTGAGCGATGGGGGTGGTGGTCACGAGGGAACTCTCCTTGCGGGGTGGTCTGTGGGAACCACCCCCTCCTGAGCGATGGGGGTGGCGGTCAAGGGGGAACTCTCCTGTCGAGGTGGTCTGTGGGAACCACCCCATGCTGTCCGCCGCCCGGTTACGGATCGTCAGTCCCGGTGCCCGTTCCCCGGGGTGGAATCGCCCGGCCCGTTCCTCCTCCTTTGATATGACGGCGTCCCTGAGACGAGAGCAGACGAGACCAGACGAGGGCGGGTGCGAGCTGAGACGAGAGAGGGGATCTGAGACGGGACCAGGGAGGAGACCTGGGGCGCGAGGAGGCGAGTATCCGTCAATCCCATGGGGACGCGGGGGCGCCCGGGGGCAGCGCGCGGCAGGTAAGAACGCCCCCGGAATCACTCCAGGACCGTCCTACTGCACAGAGTCGGGCGGGGCGAACGGTCCTCCTTTCAGATGTAGTGGAATTTCCTCTATACGAATGAGGTGAATTCGCGGCGTAGCAGGGAGGCGGGTGCCCCGCTCCCGTCCCTGGGACGACAGGGCGGGAGCGAGAGAATTCAGCGCTACTCCCGAGCTATCCGACGCGCTCGATCCGTGCGTTCCGGATCAGGAACTTGCCCGGCTCGCGGACCTGCTCGAACGCCGCGTTGTTCAGCAGCACACAACTACCGGAGACCGAATTCACCTGGACGGTCGTCGACCTGTTGTTGTCCAGGTTCGTCACCCTCAGCCTGGTCCCGGCGGGGAACTGGCTGCTGGACGCCGCCGGCGCACCCCTTTCTCCGGAGAGCGTCACCGTCGACCCCTTGCAGACCACCTGGCCCGCAGCAGCCCCACCCCTCTGGCGTCCCCCCGGTGGAGCAGCCTGGCGGCCGCCCGACCCGCGACAGCCTTCAGCCTGCTGCTGCACCCTGATGAGACCGATTACTTCTTGCCGGTTGGCGATCCTCGCCCGGGAGTTGGGATTGGGGTTGGCCCGCTCATTGGCGATGAACTGCTGGTTGCTCGCCAGAGCCCTGGCCAGCGCGTCACACGTCCGTGACGACGACAGGTTGACCCTCCCCTGGCCGGCATTGCCGGTTCCTGTCATCGCGAATGCCATACCACCGACCAGTGCGATGGTACCGGCGAGCAGGACGATCTTCTTCTTGCTGACCATTCTCTGTCGGGACACTTTCAACTCCGTTCTCGATCGCGGAACACGGTCGGATTTCGATCCGTGCGCCATGGAGTACGTCCCGATTCAATATTCTGTTCAGCGTCGGCATTCAAATTTCCTCGCCTGCCGATCACACCCGGAAATGAAGATCATTTAAGGCCCGAAAGGTCACATCGGTAATCGATGGAAGGCGCCGCCGCAGGGCAAAGCCACTGAGCCATGCATTACTTCGGGAATGAGCCGGGAGCGCGCCCGATGAGAAATTGCCATTACCGTGACACGGTGCAGACCGCCGACAAGCAGCCTGCCTCGGCATAATTTCCGGAAACATGAAAGCAGCCACCGGCGACGCCAGGGTGACGTGTCAGCTCAACGTCTGTGCAGCCGCCTGCACCTGACAGTCCACATGACGCATTCCTTTCTCCCTCCCAGAAGCGCGAGGACACCCGCCAACCAGTTGCCGGGCCCGTACGTGGTGTCCGACGCACGGTTCCACCCGCGCAGCGCCGGCATGCGCGCGCCTGTCAGCGCAGCCACCCGCCATGAGCCTGCTGACGTGCCATCGAGGACCGCGGCCCTGTTGCGCACCACAACAGCCCGGAAGGCTGCCGCTCTGCCCTGTCGCACGGGGTCCGATCTGCGCGTGGCCGAGCCGCTGGCGGACGTGGTGTGCAGGAGGACACTTGGGACCATCGGGTTCCCCAGATGTGCGTGGTGTTTACGGCGGTCACGAGGGAGGACTGTGTTCGGTGGCGATCATCCCGCTACTTTGCCGATGCTTTACCAAGTCGGCCCACGCAGTGCCGAGTTGATGGGGTGCGTGTGCGGGTCCGCCCACGTCCTTGTCATCGCGATAGCTTGTGACGGCGGGGCCACGCGCACGGGGAGGTGCCGTCAGATGCGGTGGGGGGCGTGGTGCGCCGGAGACGGGACGATAACGGGTGCCTGGTCGTGGTCCGGGGCGGGAACGGTCACCGGCGCGGGCTTCCGGGCCGGGCGGCGGCTCTGCGACCAGCCGTCGCCGGGAACGTATCCCGAAAGCCGGCCCGGGAGTTCGACGATCCGGCAGCCGAGGCTCTGGAGTTCGTCGCCGATCGCCCTGGCGTCGCCGTCCTTGATGGAGAAGACCCACCAGCCCGGCACGAGGACGGTTGCGAAGTGCCCCTGCTTCACGAGCTGGAAGAGGTGGTGGAGACGGGGCAAGTGGGCGTGGGACGCATACCCGTCGTCCGTGAAGGGCTCCGTGTCGGCGAATCCGAGGCTGCGGGCGAAGTGCCAGAGGGCTTCGCGCAGAGTGTGCATGTGCCAGTAGTCGGCCGGGTGGCAGCGCAGGTAGACCGCGGCGACGGAGGCTGGCGGGGATACGGAAGTGATCATGGGAGGGCCCCTGGTCATGAGCTCTCCGGCGGGTGCGCCTGCCGGAGGATCGGTGTCGACGGGCTCGGCCCGTCCGGGATCAGCGTCATCCCTGCCCGGCGAGGCCGAACAGTTCGCCGCCCGGGTGCGCTCCTACGGACTGCCGGTGGCCGGTTCGATGGTTGAGGTCCCGGCGGCCGCGCTGCGCGCCGACCGGCTGGCGGGTGTCTGTGACCGCGGGCGGTAGTGGCGACCAGGTCGAGGAGGGCGCGGACCTCGGCCGGCCCGTCGGCGTGTGCGGCGAAGCGGCGTCCGACCCGCCCCTTGCCCTGGTGCTGGTAGGGCTCGGCGTGAGCAGCCTGTCCATGGCCCCGGCCTGCCTGCCCGAAGTCCGCACCGCCCTCAGGGCACACTCCCTCGCCCATTGCCAGGCCCTGGCCGTTCTGGCCCGCCGAGCGCCTGACGCCGCCACAGCACGTGCGGGCGTTCGCCGCCGAATGCTCTGAGCGGGACCCGCATCCGCCGCGGCCCCGGGACCCTCAACCTCACCGGTCCCAGGGCCCTCCCACACCCGGCCCATCCACGCCCCCGGGCGGCCTGGCCTCGTCTCCGGACGGTCTGTCCTCGCCCTCGATCCGCTGAAGCGACTGGTTGCTATGACCGGTTTCCCCGTGGCGGAGATGCATTGACCACCTGGGTGCTGCAGGTGGGTGAGGACGGGCTGCACATCCTGCGGGCCGTCTATCGCGACGATGGCTGGCTCGGTCGCGGGTCGACTTCGCTCCCCGTCAATTCCTCCCTGCTCGCGGGGATCGGGCAGCGAAGCAGGACGGCCGGGGCGCTCCTGAACGACGTCCCCGACAGATCTGCAGGAGTTCCTCATGTGCGGCGAGGAGGACAGAAGCGCGCTCCGCGAGGCTCGCACGGGCCTGAACCCGGAACGCTCGAACTGCCGGAGTTCCGCGATGTGATGAGGAAGCTGACTCTGCGGCCCGAGGCACCCCCACCGCGGATCTCACCGCTCCTCTCCGCTCCTGTCCGGCCTGCACGAGCGTCGGCAAGGCGTGTCCGGCTCGATCAGCAGCTCGAAGCTCGGCTGCCGGTACGGCTGGTGGGGTTGACGCGCCGCCGGTGCGGACGGGGGTCGGCAGCGCCAGGCAAGCCGAGATGGTGGGAGACGACGACGCCGACACCGGCTTCGGGCGTCTGCACAACGCGGCACCGCCGCCACCCTCGACAAGATGGCGCACACTCAGCGCCTTCGGGGCTCGGGGCAACGGGATGAAGCTCAAGGCCTGCGCAGCATGAGGTAGCCGTCCCGGTCGATGACTGTCCGGTAGCCGCGGGCTTGCGCAGGATCGATGTCGCGAGCCAGTTGGGCACGTGAGATGGGCCAGCCCTGCGGGGCGGCGGTATCGACGACGATCCATTCAGGGACGGGTCTGCGGCCGGGCAGGCCGAATTCAGAGACAGTGGTACGGCTGGTGAGCTGTGGAACGAGACGGTTGGAGGCCGCTACGGTTGCTCCGTCGGGTATGTGGTCCAGGATGCGGTGGGCGGCGGCGATGCGCGGATTACTTGTCCAGGTGGTGGGCCAGGCCGAGGCGTGCGAGCGGGAACAGCGGCAGCAGCAGGCACTGATGGCCAGGTGGGCGCGGCGCGTTGCCCGCCCGGTCGGGTGGTGACCGCTTCGACGAGCGCGGCGAAGACGATGGGCATCAGGACGGCGCGTCCCGCCCAGGTAGCAGCCCACGGGCGGGGCCAGGGCGGGGGCCTCCGCCGGGGGCTGGAGGATCACCCCCGGCACAGCATTGCACCGGATTCAGCCACACAACAGGGTCGTGACTCGAACCGCAGTAGATGCGGTTCAGCAGATTGTGCAGGCGGATGCGAAGGGGACTACGGATACGTCCATGTCTGGTTGGCGCCGCCGTGGCATGCGTAGATGATCAGTTGGGTGCCGTCGGCGGAACTGTTGTCCTTGGCGTCCAGGCACTTGCCCGAGTTGGGGTTCACCAGCGATCCGCCCGTACCCGCGACCCAGCTCTGCGCGGCGGTTCCGTTGCACGAATACAGCTGCACCTTTGTGAGGTCCGCGGTGCCGGCCCCCGCCACGTCCAGGCATTTGCCCAGCGCCCGCCACGTCTGTCCGGAACGGCTCCAGGTCTGCGCGGCGGTTCCGTTGCACGAATACAGCTGCACCTTCGTGCCATCGGCGGTGCCGGCCCCCGCCACGTCCACGCACTTGCCGCCGACGCCGACGATCCGACCGGACTGCGCGCCGAACACCTGCACCTCTGCCAAGGACAGCGGATTGCTGCCGGACAGCTGCACCATCACGTGGCGGGCCTTCTTGCCCACCTCGATCCGGGTCGGACTGCCCGCACGGCTGGTCTGGTGGCTGGACCAGACACCTGGCTTGGCGGCCTGCTGGGTCGGGGTGAGGCCGGTGTCAAAGGGGGTCTCCGAGGTGAACACCCAGTAGTCGGAGAGCCGGTCGGCGCAGCAGTCCGTGCGGTTCCACAGGGCGATCTCGCCGATGTCCCTGGACTCGCCGAGGTCGACCCGCCACCATGCGTGCTGCTCGGGGTTGGTGTGGGTGACCGAACCGGTGCCGTACGCGCCGTTCGTATTGCCGTCCACCGCCAGCTCGGCGCCACCCTTGCCGGGCTGGTCGGCGAACGCCGATGACTGGACGGCGGGCTTGCCGTAGGCAAGGTTCGGACCGTCACCGTAGAGCCGGAGGTTCGCGATCGCCGGGGGCAGCGCTCGCGAACCGGTGATCCGCAGCCGTACTTTCTGGGTGGTTACCGGGGTGCCGAGTTTCAGCAGCCGCTTGTAGCCGATGGTGGTCGCGCTGGTCACCTGCTGCCAGGACGAGCCGTTCCAGGCATCCACCGCGAAGCCGGAGACGCGCTGGCCGACTTGGATGTTCTCCTGCAGCAGCACGGTGTTGAACGTCTTGGCCGACCCGAGGTCCAGAACCAGGCCCCCGGTGGTCTTGGCGGGCTGCCACGCCGTCCCGTCATCCCCGTCGAGCACCCTGGCAGGATCATTGCCCGGGGTGTGGGAGGTTCCGCCGTCATCGGCCGCTGTCGCGCCCGCGGCCAGGTTCGTCGCGAAGGTGGACCGTATCTTGCCCCCAAACTCCGCCATCCGGGCAACCTCGGCGGCGGGGAAGCGGCCTGACCTGTCCGGGGCGATGTTCAACAAGAGCTGGCAGTTGCGGCCGACCGATTCGAAATACATCTGCATCAGCCGGTCCAGGGACTTCGGGCCCTGCCCCTCGTGCCAGAACCAGTCCGGCTGCAGCCGGGCATCGCACTCGGCGGGATGCCAGGCCAGGTAGTCGGACTCTGTGGTGAGCTTGTCGTCGCCGGCGATGTTGTCCGCCATCTCGCCGAACGTCGAGTGCCGCTCACCGTCCGGGGCCGGGCTGCCCTTCTGCGGTACGACGCTCCATTCGCTGTCACGGGCGAAGCCGTCCTCGTTGCCCACCCAGCGGATGTCCGGGCCGTTGAACATCACCGCCGAGGGCTGCAACGTACGAACCATCTTGAACCAGTCGTTGAAGTTGTACGGCTGCTTGCCTTCGGTCGGGTCCGCGCCGTCGAACCACAACTCGTCGAGCTGGCCGTACTTGGTCAGGATCTCGTAGAGGGTGTTCATGTAGTAGCGGTTGTAGTCGTCGGCCTTGACCTGGAAGGTCGGGTCGCCGCCGCTGCCTGCTGTCGGGATGGTGGCGTCTGCCTTTGGACTGCCGTTGCCGAACGTGCCGCCAGGCCGCTTGTACTCGTGCAGGTCCGACGGGGACAGATAGATGCCGACCTTCACGCCCTGCCGGCGTGCCGAGTCGGTCAACGACCTGACGATGTCGCCTTTGCCGCCCAGCCATGAGCTCCGCTCGACCCCGTGATCGGAGTATGCCGAGGGGAACATCAGCATCCCGTCGTGGTGCTTGGCGACCAGGATGACCTTCTTGAAACCGGCGTTCTTGAACGTGCTGATCCATTGATCGGTGTCGAGGTTGGACGGCTGAAGGAGGTTTGGGTCCTCAAGGCCGGTGCCCCACTCGTTACCGGTGTACGTATTCGGCCCGAAGTGCACGAAGCCGGTCAACTCCTCACGCTGCCAGGCCAGTTGCCGGTCACTCGGGGTCACCGTGGCCGCCTTGGCGATGATCTGCGCGTTGGTGTCGGTGGGTGAGATGGGCACCACCGGGTTCGGTGCCGCCGACGCCACATTCGTCGAGCCGAAAAGCAGACCCACCACCAGGGCCGTCACCGGCCATACGCGTCTTGCTCTCATGGGCAAACCTCTCTGTGATGCTTGATCGGCAGATGGTGAAGCAGTCGCCTTCCCCAGGGCTTCTGCTTGGTGCCGCCGTTACGGCAGCGCCCGAGTCTGTGCCGCATCGCGACTCCTCCTGCGGCCGGTCGAACAGCGTCTGCTGCTCCGAGCCGGGGGCGCCCCGGCGTTGATCACGCGATGAGCCGCCACTTCTGGTTGTCTCGGCCGTGGCAGCTGTAGAGGATCAGCTTGGTGCCGTCGGAGGAGCCCCCGCCGTAGGCGTCCAGGCATTTGCCGAAGGCTTTGAGCTCCTGGCTCTGGGGGTCATAAGTCCACTTCTGGGCTGCGGTGTTGTTGCACTCGTACAGCTGCACCGGGGTGCCGTCGGCCTGGCGGGCCGCCTCCACATCCATGCACTTGCCGAGGGCGCGGACCTCGCCGCCCGCGCTGCCGAAGGTCCACTTCTGGGCTGCGGTGTTGTTGCACTCGTAGAGGTTCAGATCATTACCGTCTTCGGATCTGGCCCCGGGGACGTCCACGCATCTGCCGCTGGCGACTCCGACGATCGTCGTGCCGGCGGCCTTGGCGTCGTGGAAGACAATGAATGCATCGGCGGGTGATTCGCCGGGAAGCCGTACGAGGACGGATGCTCGGACAGCTCCGCCAGGCGCAGCGGCTCGGGGTGCCGGATCAGCTCGCCGAGGATGCCATGGCCGCTCGGCAGATCACCGATCCGAGCCCTCAACTCGTCGTCAATGCCCTCCGTCAGGAATTGCGCCAGTTTCCGGTCTTGGCCGATCACCCCCAGCGCGCCGTACTCGGCGTCCACCAGGACCACTGCGGCTTCCACAATCCTCCGCAGAACCTGCGGAAGGTCGAGTTCACGCCCGACCGAGAGCACGGCCTCCAGCAGACCACGGACACGGTCCCGCGTGCCGCGTACCGCGTCGATGCGTACGTGCAGCTCTTCCAGCAACTCGTCCAGCCGAAGCCGCGGCAGACTGTCGGTCCCCAGGTCGCGCTCTCGCTCCACAGAGCCTCCGCCGCACTCGAACCGACCGACGAGTCACACTCCGTCTCTCCCACGATAGGACCTGCCCCCAGTCGTGCCCATGGGCCCGGGATTGCGGCGGCGGGGAGCGAGGCGAGCGTCTCAAGGGTATACGTCCGGCCCTCCGCCGTGGTGCCCGTGTGTCTCCGGTTCCGAGGGCCCTTGCACCCGAGTGGCCATGACAGCCGCCTGAATCCGCCGCTCGACGCCGAGCTTGGACAGCAGCCGCGAGATGTGGTTCTTCACCGTCTTCTCGGAGAGGAAGAGTTGCGAGCCGATCTGGCGGTTGGTCATTCCTTTGCCGATCAGCTGCAGGATCTGGTGTTCGCGCGGGGAGAGCCCGGACAGCGCCGTATCTTCGGGTTCCTGAGCGGTCTCGTCGTGGCGCAGGGACTGCATCAGCCTGGTGGTGGTGGCCGGATCCAGCATGGACTGCCCGGATGCGACGGTGCGGACAGCCGCGACGAGGTCCGAGCCGTGGATCTGCTTCAGGACGTACCCGGCGGCGCCCGCCATGATCGCGTCCAGCAGCGCGTCGTCGTCGTCGAACGACGTCAGCATGAGACAGGCCAGCTCGGGCATGCGTGAGCGCAGTTCCCTACAGACCGTGATGCCGTCGCCGTCCGGCAGACGTACGTCGAGGATGGCCACATCGGGCCGCAGCGCCGGACCCCGGGCGAGCGCGTGGTCGACCGTGCCGGCTTCGCCGACCACGCTGATGTCGGGCTCGGTATCGAGGAGATCGTGCAGGCCACGCCGGACGACTTCATGGTCGTCCAGCAGGAACACTTTGATCGGCGTCTCGTTCGAGAACGTTCGTGACTCGGCCATTGTCCGATCCTTGCCGCGTTGTTCCCCCCCATGGATCCTGACTCACACCGGCCACCCGCACCACAGCCGAACGGGTCGGCCGGGCTGCGTGAGGCCCTCAGTCGGCCAGGCGCAGGGTTTCGCTGCCGGAGGGTCCGTACAGGTCGAGCAGGCGGCCGCGAGCGGAGTGAAGTCTGTGGGCGATCACCTCGGCGATACGGAGCGTGAGCGCCTTGCCGAGTTCCCGGTCCTCGTCGCACAGGGCACGCACCTTTGCAGCGTCGAATTCCAGTGCTCGGACAGGGCCGGCCGCCTCGGCACCGAGATGCCAGCTGCGCGGGGGAAAGAGCCAGGACCAGCCCAGCAGATCTCCGGATCCGAGCCGCTCCACCACGGCGGCACGCCGACCCGGAACGTGCAGATCGAGTTCGACAGCTCCGTTGAGGATGATCCAGAAGCGGTCCGCGCGGGCGCCCTCCTCGAAGATGCGTACGCCGGCCGGGAAGGCTGTCTCCCGGGCGAGCTCCATCAGCCTGTCGCGGGCTTCGGGCGGCAGGACGCTCAGCAGCGGGGGCGCCTTGGTCATTGCTGTCTCCGTACCTCAAGCCGTGTCCACGGCCCGGAGTGGTGTCTTCCTTGTGCACAGCCTGGCGGGCCGAGGAAAGAAGCGGCAGGGGCCTGGCGGCCCTGCCGCTGGGCCGGACGGCCCCTGTGCGTCCGCTGTCGCTCCACCACAGGCTGGGCACAGAGACACGCGGCCCCGCCCCGGTCGTGCTCGCCGGACCGAAGCACAAGGACTGACAGTGCGCCGTCCGGAAGCAGTCCGCCGTCGGGAAGTCGCGCCGAGGCCTGCTTGCCGCCAACCTGAAATCAGGCACCATCTGCGCGGTCCTGTGTACGAAGGAGCTGACAGTCATGACTACGACTCCTGCGGCGTACGACCCGGTAAGAGTGGAAGCAGCGCTGGACTCACCGCTGTCGCGCTGGCTGTGGCTGGTCAAGTGGCTGCTCTTGATCCCCCACTACATTGTGCTGTTCTTCCTGTGGATCGCCTTCCTGCTGGTCAGCGTGGTCGCGTTCTTCGCCATTCTGATCACCGAGCGTTACCCTCGGCCACTGTTCGACTTCAACGTCGGGGTGCTGCGCTGGACCTGGCGGGTCTCTTACTACGGGTACAGCGCACTCGCCACCGACCGCTACCCGCCGTTCAGTCTCGGGGCGGAGCCCGGCTATCCGGCACGGCTGGACATCGTCTACCCGGAGCGGCTGTCGCGCGGCCTTGTCCTGGTGAAGTGGTGGCTGCTCGCCATCCCGCACTACATCGTGATCGGCTTCTTCGCCGGCGGATACCGGGCCGGCTGGTGGGACGGTGGGCTGGTCTCCGTGCTGGCCATCATCGCCGCCGTCATCCTCGCCTTCACCGAGAAGTATCCGAAGGACCTGTTCGACCTCGTCATCGGGCTCAACCGCTGGGTTCTGCGGGTCGCCGCCTACGCGAGCCTGATGACCGACGCCTATCCGCCCTTCCGGCTGGACATGGGCGGTTCCGAGCCGGCTGCCCGGCCATGGCCGCCTGACGCCGGGCAGTTCAAGGCGTGAGCAACAGCGCGGCACCCGAGTCCGGGGCCGGCCACGGGCGCCTCAGCTCCGGGTCCTCGGGCGGGTGGTCTCGTAGAAAGGCGTCGAAGGCGGTCTCCATGCCGCGGCGTGCAGCCTCGCGGAGTCGGTGATCACTCCGTCGGCGTCGAAAACCACCGCTTCCACGGACCGCAGCGCGGCAATCACGCGCTCACATCCGCTGCGGAACGACGGCAACGGGGCAGGCGGCGTGGTGGAGTGCGGCGTGGGCCAGTCGGCCGAGCTGGAGGCCGAAGTGTCCCTGACGGCGCTCGGCTCCGACAACCAGCAGGTCGGCGGCGGCGGAACGTTCGAGCAGCACCTTGTGGGCCGGGCCCTCCAGCGTGGTACGGCGCACCCGGACGGCCGGGTGATCGCCCACACCCTTGCCCAGCGCCTCGTCGAGCAGGGTGGCGGCCCGCATCTCGTGGAACGTCGCGGCGTCGCCGCTGAGCGGGGCATGGTCGGTCGTCTCGTGTGCGGGCCGGCGCCATGCACGTACGGCGTCGAGGGTGCAGCCACGTGCCTCGGCCTCGCGGAAGGCGAAGCCCACGGCGCTGGAGCCGGCAGCGAGGTCACCGACGCCCAGGAGGATCCGCTCGTGGCTGCCCGACAGGGCGGTCTGGTCGCCGCGTACGACGATCACCGGGCAATGGGCGCGGGCAGCCACGGCCAGACTCACCGAGCCGAGCAGCAGACCGGCGAGACCCCCGCGGCCATGTGATGCGATGACGAGCGCGAAGGCGTTGTGCCCCTCCCGCAGGAGCGCGGTCACCGCCTCCTCGGGCACCACCTCGGTGGACACCTTCACATCCGGGTTGCACTGATGGGCACGCTCCGCGGCGGTGCCGACGATGTTGTCCGCGAGCACCTGGTCGGCGGGGCGGTCCTGGCTGTACGACGGTGCCTCCCCTTCGTAACGCTCCCAGAGGGACGCGTACACCAGCCGCAGGGGAACTCCATGGCGTGCTGCCTCGTCCACCGCCCAGTCCACGGCCCCGAGGCTTGGCTCCGAACCGTCCACACCCACGACAAGGGGCAGCTCCATCGTCCCCACCACCTTTCAGCCGGCCGATCGGAGGCATTGCCGTCCTCACAGTCCCAGTGTGTGCGCAGCCGCGGTCAGGGGCGCTTCGGCCCTCATCCGGGACGTTCGGCCCCACGCCCTTCGCGCGTCCCGCGTTCGCCCGACCGGCCGATGACGACCGGACATTCCGCATGATCCACGGCAGCCGGCGCCGCCGACCCGGCCAGGCAGCCACTGACACCTCGAACCCCTGGCTGCCCAACGCCGACGGCTCCGTCCCCACCCCCGCCGAGAGCCGTGCGGCGACGGCAGGCTGGGCGACGGGGCCGATGAACCCCACTTCGGGAGCCGACCGGCCCATGCGGCGCGCCTGCTTCCTGGCGGAGGCTGGACTTGGAAGACACGCCGCTGCGCGACGGAGCGTCGTGGATCACCGAGGGATGTGTTGCGCATGTCGGAGAATGAGCCGGGTGGCTCGCCCAACCAGCAGTCCAGGACGGCGGGGGGCGACATCGGCCGTCGGGTGGCACAGCGCCGTGAGGAGCTGGGGCTCACCCGTGAGGACGTCGCCCTGCGTGCAGGATCGGCACCCAGCTACCTCCAGTACGTGGAGGAACGGGCCGGCGCACCGGGCATCGGCTTCCTGCTGCGCCTGGCCGACGCGCTGGAAACCACGGTCGGCGACCTGACCGGGGGCGGCACGGATCTGCCGCCGGGAATCGGCAAGGCGGGTTACCACTCGGAGCTGGTGGAAATGACCGCCGAAGAGTGCCGTAAGCGGCTGTCTTCGCATGGCGTGGGCAGGGTGGCGGTGTCCACTTCTGACGGACCTGCCATTGTTCCCGTCAATTACCTCGTCATGAACGACGTCGTGGCGTACAGAACAGCTCCTGATGCCGTTCCGGCTGCGGCGGCAGGCACAGAAGTCGCCTTCGAAGTGGATCACATCGACGATGCGCTGAGCCAGGGCTGGAGCGTTCTCGTGGTCGGCCCCGCACGTGCCGTCACCGACGCCGAAGCCGTGCGTCACCTGGAGGAACAGGCGGCCACCACCCCCTGGGCGGGAGGCAACCGCGGACTGTGGGTGACCATCACACCCACCCGCCTCACGGGCCGCCGGATCCATGTCGGACAGACCCATGTGCCTCCCGACGGCGGAGCCCCCAGGACATGAACCTTCTGGTGGGATACGCAACCGCACACGGCTCCACCCGCGAGATCGCGGAGCGCCTGGGCAAGCGGCTGGGCGAGACCGGGCTGAAGGCCGATGTCAGGTCCCTGGCCGACGTCGAGGACGCGCACGCGTATGAGGCGTTCGTGCTCGGCAGCGCGGTCCACGATCAGGCCTGGCTCGACCCGGCGAAGGACTTTCTGCGCCGCAACAGCGAACTGCTCCGCGTGCGTCCTGTGTGGATCTTCAGTGTGGGCATACCGAGCGCGCTGCGCGGGCCGTGGAAAGGCAGGGCGGACGAGGAGGAGTCCGTCATCACCGCGGATCTGCCGGGAGGCATTCCCTACCAGGGGCACCGGCTCCTGTCGGGCGTCATCGCACCCGAGCACTTGCCCTTCACCGGGCGTGTGGCATTCCGGTTGATGGGCTGCCGGTACGGCGACTTCCGTGACTGGCCGGCCATCGACGCCTGGGCGGCTGAGATCGTCCGGGAGCTGACCCACGGATGAGGGGCGCAGGTGCACTGTTGGTCCCGGTTTCCGGCTGAGACAGGGACCGTCCGGCACCTGCGCACCGCCTGGCGGCACGTCACACTGAGATATCGGCCCGGTATCGGACCTGGGAGGTTTTCGATGAGCGCCGACCCGACCACGGACACGGCTGCCGCACCCCTGCTGCTCGACAGCGCGCTGCGGGACTTCCGGTTCAGCCGCCTGGAGTGCGTGATGATCGACGCCGCACCTCATGCGGTGTACGAAGCGACGCGCCGACTGGACCTGCTCACCATTCACTCGCCACTGTTCGACCTGGTCATGTGGGCGCGCGGGGTGCCGGACAGGCTTCGTCGGCGCCCCCTGCCGGCGCCGCCGACGATGCGGGTGGCCGATCTGTTCGACGTCAACACGCACGACCAGGACCAGCCCTGGGTGGCCCTGGGGGAGACCCCGGGACGGGAACTCACCTTCGGAGCCGTCGGCAAGGTATGGAAGCCCGCCATCGAGTGGCGCCGGATCGAGCCGGATGCGTTCACCGGCTTCGAGGAGCCCGGCTGGGCCAAGATGGCGGCCGCTTTCACCGTCCACCCCTATGGCACGCGGCGATCCCTCCTGGTCTATGAGGCCCGCACCGTGTGCACCGACCCGGAGTCCACGGTGCGCTTCGGCCGCTACTGGACACTCGTCTCACCGGGCGTCGGCATCGCCCTGCGGGCAGCACTGCAGTCCGTGAAGACGGCCGCGGAGCACCCGGACCGGCCGGGGCCCGTCCGGGTGGAAGGCACGGAAGCGGAAAGGGACGAGACATGACGCGTGTCGTCATTGTGTACGAGAGCCTGTCGACGCGGTACCGAACGCATGGAGTTCGACGCACGGCTCGGCGGTCGTCGGGCAATGCGCGGTCACGTAGACACGGTGCACGCCGTCGACCGGGATGACTGGCACCGAGATGTCCTGAACGGAGCCATCGGCGGTCGGGGTGATCCGCGCCAGCGGTAACCGGGCAGGGGAATCGAGCACGAGCTCTATCCAGGCACCGCCGCCCGGCGGCCCCGCGAGCCTGGCGTGGGCGAGCGTGTCCCCGCTGGAGAAGGCGACACGGTCGTAGCGCAGCAAGGAGGAGCTTCCCAGGGCGCGGATGCCCGGGCCGGAGCCGGCAGTTGTCCCGCCCTGGGTGGTGTACGCATCAGCGGGGACGCGGTCTCCGGCCCGGAAGGCAGGGGGAACCGGCGCCTCGGGCGACGCAGAGTCGTCCGGCGTCGGCGAGGACCGGGATGCAGACGGCGGGTGCTCCTGTGCCGCGCGCTGCTGATCGCAGGCGGCCAGGGCACCCATGCCCGCGCCAATCCCGGTCAGGAAGCCAATGACCGCGACAGCCGCCCGGGACCGACGTGGGACCCGCGGGGACGCCGCTGCCGTGCGGACTCGCGGAGCCGCCGCCCCTGTTTTTCCCCCGTGCCGGTGGGCGGCGGCCGCCGGGGCGGCCCGGCGCACGCGCGAACGCTGCGTCTGCGTTTGGACCTCGGCTCGCTCCATCAGTCTCGTCAGGAACGGCGGATCGTCCAAGGGCGCGGGGATGGCCTCCTTCGCACGCAGGTAATCCTGACCGGTCCACCACCCCAACAGCCGTACGGGCAGCTGCGCTTCCAGCTGTCCGTCGAGCCGGGAGACATCTTTGTAGACACCCATGCATGCCGGACAGACACGGAGATGGTCCGCGACCTCCCCGGCCGGGAGCGCCTCGGGCCCCTGGGGCAGCCGCTTGATCACCTCCCTGCAGTCCTGACGCTCCAGCCGTTCGAGATACAGGTCCGTACGGGCCTGGCGCAGCGCACTTCTGGCCTCGTCGCAGCGGTCCTTGACCAAATGGAGGGCCAGTCCCGTGATGCGGGCCGTCGACGCGGGATCGTCCCGGTCCACCACCGAGTGCCACAGCAGACACTGTGTGGTGGCCGGGAGGCGCTGGAACGCGACAGCCAGCTGGCCGTCGTCTCCCCAGGGCCACCGGCCTCCCGCGGCCACCCAGGCCCGGAAGTCCGGTGACAGCACTTCGCGCTCCCGATGCCACCTCGTGATCGCCGTGGTGCGAACGTTGCCCAGTATCTGGGGTCGCAGGCAGCCCGGATGACGTTGTCCGACGAAGCCCTCCCCGGAGACCATCCGTTGCAGCAGTTGCGCGAACACCTGTGATGTCACCTCGTGCGCATGCAGTGGACCCGGCATGCACTGGGAGGCGTACGCCTGCACGGCGGCGTAGTGGCGGCGATAGACATGCCGGAAGAGTTCGACTTGGCCTTTGCGCACCCCATGAATCAGAGCCGCATCGGAAAGAGGCTGCTGCGACGGCCGCGATCCCAGGACCAAATGCATCGAGAAACCTTTCACTCAAGTCCGGTGGCAGCCATGGGTGAAGGCCCGCATGGCGTCACCGGCCTGCCGGCCGACGTCGTGCTCGGGAGCCGGCAAGGAATTCCGGGAGACTCAGCCGAAGGTGAATTCGGTGATGCTGACGCTGGAATTGCCCGCGGCGCGGCACGCCGTGAGATACACCGAGTGGACACCGGCGGCCTGCCGCACGGGCGCGCAGAAGCGCCGCCGCACGGGCGCGCTGAAGAGCCGCCGCACGGGCGCGCTGAAGAGCCGGTGAAGGTGGTGCGCGAGGACACTTCGGACCATGGGGGTCCCCCCGAGATGCGTGTCGTTTGTACAGACGGTCACAAGGAGGACTGCGCCCGGCAGAGGGCATCCCGCCACTTTGCCAACGCTTTGCTCAATGGGCCCGTGCGACCGCGGGTGGCGTCGCACGGGCCCTGGCCAGTCAGTCACTTGAGGTCGATGCGGTACCGCAGCCGTGGAGCGTTGTAGTAGTTGTACGTGAGCACAACGGGGGCGTCCTTCTCAGGCGGCGGGTCGTTCCCTTCCCACCAGTCCAGCATGCCGAGTTGCATCTCGTCCCAGGGCTTGCCGTCCTCGAGTTCGGCGCGCACCAGGTAACTGCCGTCGCTCTCGCCCCACCACGGGTCGAAGCGGAACAGCTGTCCGTCGGCGGCCGCGCGGCAGGGTCCCATCCTGATCCGCACGTTGGCAGCGTTGTCAAATACCTGCTGGGTGCCACCGCGGTAGTCGATGCACTCGCCGGTGGCGGCGTTGCGCAGCCACGTGTAGTCCTTGTTCTCCTTGAACGAAAAGGTCTGCCAGACCTGGTCCTCACCGTCGTCGCACGCGTTCTGCACGACACTCGTACCGGCCGGCTCGATGCACATGCCGGTGACTCCCGCGTTGCGCAGGCTGCCCGACCATTTGACGGCCCCGAGGTCGGCCGCCGTGGGCGATGGCTGAACCGACTCTGCGGACGCGGGAGCTGACGCTGCGGCGGAGTGCCCGGCCTGGCCCGCCGTCCGGGAGGGCGTCGCTGTGAGCGTGACGGGCGGTGGATGACCGGAATCCGAAACGGGCGGCTGCGCCACCGGCGCGTGCGGCGCGCCCTGAGCCCCCTTCCCGTCGTCGCCGAAAGGCATCGGCACGACGAGGACTGCGATCCCGATGGCGGCGACGACGGAGCCGGCGACCGCGCCCGAGGACAGCGAGGCGACCTTGGCCTTGGCCCACCACCCCGTACCGCCGTCCAGAGGGACGGAACCGTGCGGTGCGCCGGGCGCGACGGCCATGGCACCGGCACTCGCGCCTGCTTCCGCCAGCCGCGCCGCTGTATATGCCGAGCCTCCCCACAGCAGTACGGCGGCCGGCAGCAGCGAGCCCAACCGCTCGTTGAGTTCGGTGAGTTCGACGAGCGCGCTGCGGCAGCACTCGCACTGCGCAAGGTGCCGTTCGAGATCCTTGTTCGTACGGCGGCCGGTGCGGCGCACAGCGGCGCCGAGCAGGGAGCTGTAGCGGCGGCACTCGTCGGTGGCGGAGGCATCCTCGCCGTACACCGCCAGGTAGGCCTCGCGCAGACCCTCCCGGGCGCGGGACGCCAGCGAGCTGACACCGCTCGCACCCAGGCCGAGCAGGGGGCCGACCTTCGTGGCCGGTTCTTCCTCGACGGCGGTGTGCCAAAGGACGGTCTGCCAGCGCTCGGGCAAGGAGCGGAACGCCCGCAGGACAAGGCTGTTCTCCTCCAGACGGAGCATCCGCTCCTCGCCGCTCTCCGCCTCGGGGGTGTCGGACCCGTTGGCGAGCCACTGCTCGAAGTCGGCTGACAGCTCGGTGCGGCGAGCCGTGCCCGCCCAGTCGGCGGCGGTGCGGCGGACGACGGTGAGGAGGTACGGGCGCCAGGCGGCCTCCGGACCGCTGCCGGACCGTACGGCTTGGAGGGTGCGGGCGAAGGCTTCCGAGGTGAGGTCTTCGGCGGTGTGCCGATCGCGGCAGCAGGCAAGTGCGTAGCAGAAAACGGCGGACCGGTGCCGTCGGTATAACTCGTCCACTGGGGCGTCGGACTCCAACTCTCTGATTGCTGCCGTGAGTTCGGCGTCAGATAGGGGTATTTCCTGCTCATTGGGCATGAGTTACCCATGCCTTCCGTGCGTTGCATGAGGGAATGGCATTCTGGTCGATGTTCGAATACCGACGGAAGCGTCCGGGAAGATTTGATCCGAGGAACGCAACGCCGAAGATGTGCGGCATTCGTCCCGGTAAGACTCGACGGTCTCGATGCCGAAGGTGCCGGAGTAACGACACGCCACGCGGCGGGGCAGATCGCGCCGGCAGGTCGCTCGGGTCGCGCAGCGGCGAGATGCCCGGGCCGAGGGGACAGCCGGCATCGGAGCCTCCTTGCGGCGGCCCCTGCGCCGCCCACACCAGCAAGAATGGATTTCGCACCTGTGTTCTGGACAGATCGGCGGGGCATCCAAGCAAAGGTGAACTCGAAGCGAACAGGTAGCACGCGAAGCCTTCGCTCACCCTTTCGGGCTAATCGGCTTCGTATGCTGCATTGATGACCGTCTCTGCATCGGGCCCGGTATCGGGCGAGGAGCCCACCGGGGGATGCGCTCCCTCCCTGACCACGCCCCTGATGGAGCGGGACCAGGTCGAGCGCATCGCCCGCGTGCTCAAAGCGATCGCCGACCCCACCCGGCTGCAGCTGCTGCATCTGATCCAGACCGCGCCCGGCGGCGAGGCCTGCGTCTGCAATCTGACCGAGAGGCTCGCTCTGCGGCAGCCGACCATAAGTCACCATCTCAAGACCATGGCCACGGCAGGACTGCTCAGGCGCGAGAAGCGTGGCACCCGGGTCTGGTACTCGGTCGACCGCGATGGCATGGAAGCGGTGCAGGACATATTGCAGTCACCAGTCGGCGCGCCGTCCTGACGGTTTACCCACGACACCCCAGAGGGGCGGAGGCGACAAGCCTCCGCCCCTCTTGCATGCACCCAACACATAAAAAGGTGACCGTCTATATAGACGCATGGCTATAGTTCTCGGCCGCGCCAGGACCTGTGCACCGTGAGTTCATATAGTAAAAGTTCGATTTAAGAGTGTGAGGGGGCCTCCACAAAGGTCCCTCGGACGCCGGCCTTCGACCCCGGCCCGACTTCGAGGATCGAGAAAAGTGAACTCAGCCAGTGGTTCCAGAAGGTTCGCCGGGCCGGCAGCGCTGGCCTTCGCCGCAGCCCTCACACTGAGCGCTTGCGGGAATGGGGACGCGGCCACCGGCTCGGGCTCCGGCGGGACAAAGGAGCTGTCGGGCAAGGTCAAGGTGGACGGCTCGAGCACGGTCGCGCCGCTGAGCACTGCCGCCGCCGAGTTCTTTGCCGAAGAGCAGCCCAAGGTCCAGGTAACTGTCGGCACTTCAGGCACCGGCGGCGGCTTCGAGAAGTTCTGCAACGGCGAGACCGACATCTCCGACGCCTCCCGCCCCATCAAGGACGAGGAAAAAGCAGCCTGCGACAAGAAGGGCATCAAGTACGAAGAGTTCAGCGTCGCCAATGACGCGCTGACCGTCGTGGTGAACAAGGATGCCTCTTGGGTCGACTGCCTGACGGTCGCCCATCTGAAGAAGATCTGGGAGCCCAATTCCAAGGTCAACAACTGGAACCAGGTCGACCCCACGTTCCCGGACGAGCCGCTGAAGCTGTTCGGCGCGGGCACCGACTCGGGCACCTTCGACTACTTCACCAAGGAGATCAACGGTGAGGAAGGCGCGTCCCGTACCGACTACAGCCCGACCGAGGACGACAACGTCACCGTCCAGGGCGTCGCCGGCTCCAAGGGCGGCCTGGGCTACTTCGGCTTCTCCTACTACGAGGAGAACCAGGACAAGCTCAAGGCTCTGAAGATCGACGGCGGAGCCGGCTGCGTCGCCCCGGGTGTGGAGACCGCGCAGAACGGCACGTACAAGCCGCTGTCGCGCCCGCTGTTCATCTACCCCAACGCCAACGCGCTGGAGCGCCCCGAGGTCGAGGGGTACGTTGAGTATTACGTCGAGAACAACGAGAAGATCGCCAAGGATGCCAAGTTCATCCCGCTCAATGCCGAGCAGGAGAAGGAGCTCCAGGCCGACCTCGAGAAGCTGAAGTCAGGCAAGTGACCGCGCCCGCCCCACTGGCCCCCGCAGGGAGACGCCCCCTGCGGCGGGCCCGCCCACGCTACGGCGAAGGGGCCATCAAGGCGCTGCTTCTGATGGCGGCGCTCGTCTCCGTCGGCACCACGGTCGGGATCGTGGCGGCGCTCATCCCGCCGACCGTCGACTTCTTCAAGAAGGTCGGGGTGTGGGAGTTCCTCTCCGGCACCAAGTGGACCGCGCTGTTCGCCAGCCCCGAGTACGGGGTCCTGCCGCTGCTGACGGCGACGGTACTGATCACCGGCATCGCGCTGCTCGTGGCGATCCCGATCGGGCTGGGTGCGGCCGTCTACCTCAGCGAGTACGCGAACCGCCGTACCCGGGGCATCTTCAAGCCGATGCTCGAGGTCCTGGCCGGCATCCCCACCGTGGTGTACGGCTTCTTCGCGTTCGCTTTCATCACCCCACTGCTGCAGGACCACTGGCCGTTCGGCGATCCACCCGAGGTCAAGAACGCCCTGTCCGCCGGACTGGTGATGGGCGTGATGATCGTGCCGACCATTGCCTCGCTCGCCGAGGACGCGATGTCGGCCGTCCCGCACTCGCTGCGTGACGGCGCCTACGCCCTGGGCTCCGGCAAGCGCACCGTGTCCGTACGGGTCGTCATGCCTGCCGCGCTGTCCGGCATCGTCGCCGCGTTCGTCCTCGGCATCTCACGTGCCCTCGGCGAGACCATGATCGTACTGATCGCCGCGGGAGCAAAGCCCGATCTCACCCTCAACCCGCTGCACGAGATGCAGACGATGACCGCCTTCATCGCCGGCGCAGCGTCCGGCGACGTGTCGACGGCGTCCTTCGAGTACAAGACCATCTTCGCCGTCGGTGCGCTGCTGTTCCTGCTGACCTTTGTGATGAACCTGATCAGCATCCGCCTGGTGCGCAAGTACCGCGAGGTGTACGAATGAGCGTCGTGGGCGACCCGGTCGCACCCCCTGCCCCTATGCCGGGCCGCCGACTGGCCGGTCCGCGCTTCCGCCCAGGCGAGGTCGCCTTCCGCTGGCTGCTGTTCTGCTGCCTGGCCATTGGCATCGTGTTCCTCGCGGTGCTGATGATCTACATCCTGGTCGAGGCCTGGCCGCGCCTGGACTCCCGGCTGTGGACCAACTTCCCCTCCATCCGGCATCCCGAGGAAGCGGGCGCCCGATCGGCGATCTTCGGCACGATCTGGGTGATCGCCTTCACCGCGCTGTTCTGCCTTCCCACCGGGATCATGGCGGCGATCTATCTGGAGGAGTACGCCGATCCGGACCGCTGGTACAACCGGCTGATCGAGCTGAACATCCAGAACCTGGCCGCGGTCCCCTCGATCATCTACGGCATCCTGGGACTGGGCCTGCTCGCCCGCCAACTCGCTCTCGGAACAACAGTGTTGACGGCATCGCTCACCCTGTCGCTGCTGGTGCTGCCGGTGGTGATCATCTCGTCGCGGGAGGCCATCAGAGCCGTACCGCAGTCCATCCGGCAGGCTTCGCTCGCGCTGGGGGCGACGCGGTGGCAGACCGTGCGCCGACAGGTTCTGCCCGCCGCCGTCCCCGGCATCGCGACCGGCTCGATCCTCGCCCTCTCCCGGGCGATCGGCGAGGCCGCACCCCTGATCATGCTCGGCGCGGTCACGTACGTGGCCTTCAACCCCGAGGGGCTGCAGAGCGCGTACACCGTGCTGCCCGTGCAGATCTACGGTTGGATCAGCCAGTCCCGCGAGGAGTTCCACCACCTGGCGGCCGCGGCCATCGTGATCCTGCTGGGCCTTCTGCTCCTGATGAACGCCACCGCCATCTGGCTTCGCAACCACTACAGCAAGCGCTGGTGACCGCCATGACAAAGGACAGCACCCCTCAGGGCCACGGCTTCTCCATCGCGCTCGGCGGCGGGCGCAACGGCCGACCCGATCCTTCGCTGGACGACCCGGTCTTCCACATCTCCGACCTGGACGTCTGGTACGGCGACCACCAGGCGGTACGTGATGTCACGCTGACCATCGGCCGCCGCCAGATCACCGCGATGATCGGCCCGTCCGGCTGCGGCAAGTCGACCGTGATCCGCTGCCTGAACCGGATGAACGACCTGATCCCGGGGGCCAGGGTGGTGGGCAAGGTCGCGTACCACGGCGAGGATCTGTACGACGCCGAGGTCGACCCGATCGAGGTCCGGCGCCGGATCGGCATGGTCTTCCAGAAGCCGAACCCCTTCCCGAAGTCGGTCTACGACAACGTCGCGTACGGGCCGCGGGTGAACGGGATGAAGGGGAGCCTCGACGAGCTCGTCGAGGAGGCGCTGACCGGGGCGGCGTTGTGGGACGAGGTCAAGGACAAGCTGAAGGCGAACGCGCTGGCGCTGTCCGGCGGTCAGCAGCAGCGGCTGTGCATCGCCCGTGCCATCGCGGTGAAGCCGGAGGTGATCCTGATGGACGAGCCGTGCTCCGCACTCGACCCGATCGCCACCGCCAAGATCGAGGACCTGATGGCGGGACTGGCTTCGGAGTTCACGATCGTCATCGTCACGCACAACATGCAGCAGGCCGCCCGTATCTCCGACTACACCGCCTTCTTCACGTCGGATGTCGACGAGAAGGGGGTGCGGCACGGCCGACTCGTCGAGTACGAGACGACGGAGAAGATTTTCGAGAACCCGGCCGACAAGCGGACCGAGGACTACATCACAGGCCGCTTCGGCTGAGGAGGTCCGAGTGCCAACAGCACACATCGATGAACTCCAGCCGTCGTTCTCCCACCCTTTCAAAGGCGTGCACCTTACCCCGCGGATGCACACGCTCGGGGGTGGTCACCCGTGGAGGGTGAAGCAGTCGACGGCGAGCCCGGTCGATCCTGCGAAGGAACGACGGCGCGGCGCCGGCGCACATCCTGATCGGTCTCGATCCGCGGTGTCCGCGGGTCGGCGGCCAGGCCCGGCGTGAACTGACCGCGGTCAAGCGGGAGCCGGAACGCCGGGCGCCCGAGGGCAGTTGGATCTGCGACAGTTCGCTTGGGCGCTGGTGCCCCCCGATCGCGGCGCCGGCGTGGTGTGAGCTCGGCAAGCTGCTCGCCCGGCGGGCCCGCCGGATGTGCGGACCCGAGGCGGGCCGGGCCAGGCGGAAGGACGGTCCATGACGACCCAGCACGACACCCACGGGGTTCTGTCCCGGCTGCAGGCCGTCCCCGGGATCCGTGCGGCGAGGTCGTACCGGCGCGAGTGGCTGGTCAAGGACCTGGTCGCCGGAGTGGTCCTCACGACGCTGCTGGTGCCGCAGGGCATGGCGTACGCCGAACTCGCGGGCCTGCCGCCGATCACCGGCCTGTACACGACGATTCTCTGCCTGCTCGGCTACGCGGTGTGCGGGCCGTCCCGGATCCTGGTGCTGGGCCCGGACTCCTCGCTCGGGCCGATGATCGCCGCCACCGTGCTGCCCCTGGTGGCGGCGGACGGGGATCCCGGCCGGGCGGTCGCGCTGGCGTCGGTGCTCGCGATCATGGTGGCGGCCATCATGATCCTTGCCTCGGTGGCGAAGCTCGGCTTCATCGCCGATCTGATCTCCAAACCGACGATGATCGGCTACATGAACGGCCTGGCCCTGACCATTCTGATCGGTCAACTGCCCAAGCTGCTCGGCTTCAAGGTCGAGGCGGACAGCCTGATCGGGGAATGCGTCGGCCTCGTGGAGGCACTGGCCGACGGGGCGGCGGTGCCGGCCGCGGCCGCGGTCGGCGGCTGCGGGATCGTCCTGATCCTGGTGCTGCAGCGCCGGCTCCCGAAAGTCCCCGCAGTGCTGGTGATGGTGGTGCTGGCGATCCTCGCGACCGCCGTCTTCGACCTGGGCGAGCACGGGGTCGGCCTGGTCGGCAAGCTGCCCGAGGGCTTCCCACCGCTCACGATCCCCGACGTCCGGCTCGCCGACCTCGCGCCGCTGTTCGGCGGTGCGCTGGGCATCGCCCTTGTGTCCCTGGCCGACACGATCTCCAACGCGTCGGCCTTCGCGGCCCGCACCGGGCAGGAGGTCCGCGGCAATCAGGAGATGACGGGAGTCGGCGTCGCCAACCTGGCGGCGGGGCTCTTCCAGGGCTTCCCGGTCAGCACGAGCGGATCCCGTACGGCGGTGGCGGAGCGCGCGGGCGCCAAGAGCCAGCTCACCGGTGTCGTCGGAGCGTCGCTGATCGTCCTCATGCTCGTGCTGGCCCCGGGCCTGTTCCGCAACCTCCCCCAGCCCGCCCTCGCTGCCGTGGTCATCACCGCGTCGCTGTCGCTGGCCGACATCCCCGGGACCGTACGGCTGTGGCGGCAGCGCCGGACGGAGTTCCTGCTGTCGATCGCTGCATTCGCCGGTGTGGCCCTGCTCGGCGTCCTGCCCGGGATCGCGATCGCCGTGGCCCTGTCCGTCCTCAACGTCTTCCGGCGCGCCTGGTGGCCGTACGACGCCGTGCTGGGGCAGGTGAAGGGCCTGGAGGGCTACCACGACATCCGCTCCTACCCGCAGGCCGAGCAGCTGCCCGGCCTGGTGATCTACCGGTTCGACGCCCCGCTTTTCTTCGCCAACGCCAGGACCTTCCGCGACGGGATCCGGCGACTGGCCCGCACGGACCCGCCGCCGAGCTGGATCGTGATCGCGGCGGAGCCGATGACCGACGTGGACACCACCGCCGCCGACGTTCTCGAGGAACTAGACGAGGCCCTCAACGCCGAGCACGTGCATCTGGTGTTCGCCGAGCTCAAGGACCCGGTCCGGCGCAAGATCGAACGATACGGGCTCACCCGCACCATCGACCCGCGCCACTTCTTCCCCACCGTGGAGGCCGCCGTCACTGCCTTCCGCCTGCGTACCGGAGCGGAGTGGACGGCCGCCGCCTCGGCCGAACGGACCGGCGAGCGGGGAACCGGCGTCGATCCTCCCCCGCTCACCCACGAAGGGTGATGTCCTGCCGGGCGCGAAGTGCTCGGACGGGCGCCGTGAACAGACCTGCCTGTCCCGGCGCCACGGCGATCCGGGATCCCCGGTCCGGGGGCGCCCACGAACGTTCCGTCGCGTCCGGGCGGGGCTCAGACGGTCCCGGCGGGGCCGCGCGGCCCCTCGGTGCGTGACCTGCGGAGTGCGGCTCGCCATGCGAAGGCGACCGCCACCTCGGCGAGGCCGAGCAGGACGAGCCACAGACCCATCAGCCGGGTCAGCGCGCGGGCCGACTCGGTGGGCAGGGCCAGCACCACGATCCCCGCGACGATGCCGATCACCGCGGCGCCGAGGACAAAGCCGCGGTGGGGCAGGTCCTTGGCGGCGATGGCCGTGTAGAGGGTGAGGATGCCGGACACCAGCCAGACGATCCCGACGATCAGCGAGAGCGCGGCGATGGTCTGCAGCGGGTTCCTCAGACACAGCACCCCGGCCAGGATGCACAGCACCGAGAGGAGCAGCCCGGGCAGCCGTTCGCCGTGCTCTTCCCGGGTGAAGGCCGCAACGAACCGGAACGCCCCGGTCACGAGCAGGTACAGGCCGATGAGGACCGCCAGGACATGCAGGGTCTCGTCCGGCCAGACCAGTACCAAAACGCCCGGTACGAGCGTGGCGACCGCCGACCCCAGCATCCACGTCCATGAGCGCCCCAGTTCCGCCAGCACTTCGGCGGGGTCGCCCGCCGGTCCAGGGGCAGCCCCGTCGGGCATGTGTTCCGGTCCGGTACGCGGTGCTGGACCACGCGGCACGGTCATGGCTCCTCCTCGCGCGATCGAGCGGGTCGGTCCCGGACCGCCGAGGGGGCGGTGTGCGGGGATCTCACCGGGCCAGCGTCCCACCCCCCGTCGGCCACCGGGTCACCCCCGGCGGGTGATCCGTGCGCGAAGCGCCGCTCGTGGCATCGCTCGTCGTACGGACGCGTCACTCCGGCAGCTGGCGCATCTCCAGGACCCGTAGTCCCAGCGACTGGCAGCGGGCCAGCAGCCCGTACAGGTGCGCCTCGTCGAGGACGCAGCCGAACAGGACGGTCTGACCGGACATCACCACGTGGTCCAGCTCCGGGAAGGCCTTGGTCAACGTCTCCGACATGTGTCCGTCGACGCGGATCTCGTAGCGCATGAGTTGCTCTCCCGCGGGCGGCCCGGGACAGGCGGACTGCGCCCTTCCTGTGCGATCGTCCGCTTCGGGGTGCTGTCCGGCCTCACCCCGTAGAGGTGATCCGCCGCCGGCACACGATCGGCCCCTGTCAATGTGTCAGGAAGATCTTGAACGCGATGATCAGCAGACCGAGCAGCAGGTTCACCGAGGCGGTGACGCTGGCCAGGCGCCAGGAGGCGCCGGCACGCCGTGCCGCGGCCGCCGACCAGCCCACCTGCCCGGCCACGGCCACGGCGAGCGCCAGCCACAAGGCACCCTGCACATCGAGGCCCAGCAAAGGGCTGATGGCCACGGCGGCGGCCGGCGGGACGGCGGCCTTGACGATCGGCCACTCGTCGCGGCACACGTGCAGCACGATCCGGCGATCCAGGCTCTGCTGAGCCAGGCGCGCGCCGAACAGTTGGGCGTGCACATGCGCGATCCAGAACACCACGCCGGTGAGCAACAGCAGCAACACCAGCTCCAGGCGCGGGAACGAGCCCAGGGTGCCGGCGCCGATGACCACCGAGGCGGCGAGCATGGACCCGTAGACGCCACCGGTGTAGTCGGCATGCGCCCGGCGCTCGAGGGTGCGCGCTCGGGAGTGCGTCACGGTGTCCACCTCGACGAGTCGGCCCGGAACGCCGGCGGAGTCGCCGGGCAGCGGCCGGCACACGCCCTGCCGCCACCCCCATCGCATCCGAAGAACTCACCCTGCGCCTCACCCACCACGGGCGAGCCGGGCGAGCCGCGAAGGCCCCTGCCCGGCCGCCGGTGGCCGGGCGCAGGGGCACCGGCCGCCGGTGGCCGCGGCGGTGCGCCATCGGGCGGCCTCTGCTCGGCCGTGGTCACAGCAGCCGCAGCTCGCGCGCGCGGCGCACCGCGTCGTGGCGCCGGTTCACGGCCAGCTTCCGGTAGACGCTCTTGAGGTGGGTCTTGACCGTGTTCACCGACACATACAGATCGGCAGCGATCTCTTCCGTCGACATCATCTGGGCCAGCCGTTGCAGCACATCGCGCTCGCGTCCACTCAGCTCCTCCACGACCGGCGCCGGCGGCTGGTCGTCGGGCCGAGGCGGCCCGCCGTGTGGCGACAGACCGGGTGTGAGCCAGCCCGCGGCCAGCCCGCGCAGTGGCACCATGCCCAGCAGAGGCCGGATCCACGGTCCGGCTTCGAGGAAGGGGCGCCGCAGCCGCTCGCGCCGTGCCTCGTGGAGAGCCTGGGCAACGAGCCTGCGCGAGGTGGCCCAGTCCCCCGCCCCGTCCGCGGCCTGCGCCCTCACCAGGGAGGCTCGGACAGTCACCGCGGGGCCGATGCGGCCTTCGGGGTGCAAGCTGTCGAGCAGGTGGATCGCCGCGACCGGCTTCCCCGCGGCGAGTTGGGCCCGTGCGGCCTCCACGGCACACGCCACCTGGTCGTCGGGCACCGCTTGCAGCAGCTTGGCGGCGGTCTCCGGCCGGCCTTGGGCCAGGTGCGCGGCGGAGGCCACCAGCGCCATGTGCCCCTTGGCCCAGGGTGAGACCACGTCGGCGACGACGGCCGGTTCCGCCGCCGCGAGCGCGGCTTGCGTGTTTCCGCGGGCCAGCAGCAGACGCGCGGTGGCGATGGCCCGCCCCGCTTCCATCACCGGGTCACGCATGGCGCAGTGCGAGTCGGCCGCCGCGTCGAGGAGGGCCTGGGCCTGACCCAGTTCGTTGCGGTCGACGGCGACGGCGGCCAGGACCAGCAGCTCGATGCCGGAGCCGGCCGCCTGTGGCAGGCCGAACCGCTCCGTCTCGGTCATCGCCGCCAGGGCCTTGCGCTCCGCCCTGCCGAGCCAGCCGTTCAGGTAGTCGATCAGGGCGAGGTGGCCCAGGGACTCCTCGCGCGGGAGCGCCGTCGAAGCTCCCCCGGAGCAGCCGGCCACCGCGGTCAGGGCGGCACGCGCGTCCTCGAAGCGCCCGGCCCACAGCCGCGTCGAGCCAAGATGCGTCAGCAGGAGGGCGTTGAGTTCAGGATGCTCGTCCAGGAGGTGGGTGGGCACCTCCTCCTGGAGTTCCTCGCCCGCCTCCGCGGCCGTCTCCGCCCTGCCCGGCGAACCGGTCAGCCGGGCCGCCAGGGCTTCCAGCAGGGCACAGCTCAACCGGGCCGGTGCTGAGCCGGGTTCGTCGTCCCCCGTCGGCATCTGCTGCCCCGCCAGGCTCTGCTCGGCGCGCTGCAGGTGGGTCTGGCCGCGGTCGAGGTCGCACCGGGACAGCTCGCGGGCCGCGCGGACGAGGTCCATGGCGGGGCTCGTGCCCGCGGGCCCCATCCGTGAGAACAGCGCGGCCAGGTCGTCGGAGCGGAGGCCGGTGAAGAGCTGACCAATGGCGAGGTCGTCGACGAGGGCGCCGGCGGTGAACTCCCAGTCGCCAGCAGCGGCACCGTGGCCGAGCGTCTCCGCGAGGGATCCGGAGCGCCGCAGCCAGTGCGCGGCCCGCCGGTGGAGTTCCGGCTCCAGGCCGGGAGACCGCACCCGCAGATGAGCACGGAGGATCTCCCCGAACAGCGGGTGGAGGCGGTACCAGGCGTGCCCGAGGTGCTCGACGAACGCGTTCTCGCGGTGCAGCCGGGCCAGGATGGACTCGGCATCGGAGCGCTCCGTCAGCGCGTTCGCCAGCTCGGGACAGAAGCGCTCGAGAACGCTGACCCGCAGCAGGAGGTCCTGCGTCTGGGGAGTCTGCTGCTTGAGCACCTCCGCCAGCAGGAAGTCGGCGACTGTGGTTCGGTCGGCCTCGAACTCCTTCAGATACGTCTCCGGATCCGGGCTCTCCTGCGCGGCCAGGGCGCACAGCCGTAGTCCGGCGGCCCATCCGCGGGTGCGCTCCACGAGCGGGCGCGCAGCGTGCACCGGAAGGCGCAACCCGTGCAGCTCCAGCAGCGCGGCCGCTTCTTCGGGAGTGAAGGCCAGCTCCGCGCCCCTGATCTCCGTCATGGCGCCGGCCGCCCGGTAACGGTGCAGCGGCAACAGCGGTTCGGTGCGGGTGACGAGGATCAGGCGCATGCCCCGTCCTGCGTGGTGCAGGACGAACTCCAGCTGTTCCGCGATCTCCGGGTCGGTCACACGATCGTATTCGTCGAGCACCAGGATCACGGGCCGGTCCCGAGCGCTCAGACCGGCGGCGAGTCGCGCCAGCAGCGTGTGGTCCACGCGGCTTGCGTCCGCGGGGAAGCCGACCTCGGCGGGCAGCGGCACACCGGAGGCGCGCAGGGCCTGGAGCAGGTACGCCCAGAACATTCCGCACCCCTGGTCCGCCGCTTCGGTGGTGAGCCAGACGACGGACCGCCCCGCGGCCCAGTCGGCGACCAGCAGGGTCTTGCCCGCACCCGCGGCTCCGTTGACCATGGTCAACGGCGTCAGAAGAGCCTGGTCGAGGTGCTTGGCCAACCGCTCCCGCCGCAGGAACGTCGCGGGGCGCGTCGGTACGGCGAACCGCGTGGGCAGAAACGGGTCTCCGTGGGGATCAGCGCGCGGGGTGGTCGGTTCCGGACCGTTCTCCGCCAACCCAGGCATGGCGCTCACCACCACTGTTCGTCGGGCAGCCCTCCCCTCAGCATCCCAGTATTCCTGGGCATATGCGCAGCTCTCCACACCGGGCGCCGCCGGGCTCCCCCGCCACGGGTGACTTCCCGGGCGCGCAGCGCCGGAGAATGGGTCGCGCACGTCTCGCAGGCGTGTCCCGGCGCTCGGCCGGGTGCGGTCGCGCCGACCGCGGAGCACGCTGGAAGCAGGCCGGATACGAGGCAGCCGTGCGCCGGAGCAAGCGCAGGACGGAGCTCGGAGGTGGTCCCTGTGGCGCACAGCGATCCCGGCCGACGAGTGGACGAGACGGCGGCCTCGATGCTGGAGGCGCTGTTCACGCAGTCACCGATCGGGCTCCACCTGCTGGACGCCGATCTGCGGGTGGTGCGGGTCAACACCGCCACCCCCGCCATGCGCGGCGTGCCCTTGGACGAGCTGAAAGGGCGCCCGGTCCGCGACGCCTACGGCATCGTCGAGGCCGGCGACATGGAGGTGCTCCTGCGCGAGGTGCTGGACACCGGTGTCCCCCTGCTGCGGCACATCGTCCGGACGCGTGTCAGGGGGGACCCGCCGCAGGAACGGCAATTCGAGATCAGCGCGCTGCGCCTGCAGAGCCCGCGCGGGTCGGTGCTCGGAGTGGCGGTCACCTCGATCGACGTCACCGAACGGGAGCGAGCCCGTGCCCGCACAAGGGTGCTCGACGCCGTGCGCCGGCACGTGGGACGCACCCTGGATCCGGTCGTGACCGGCGAGGAACTCGTCGCGACCGTGGTTCCCGCGTTCGCCGATATCGCGATCGTGGAGGTGGTGGACGCCGTGATCCGCGGCGACGACCCGCCGTCGGCCCCGATGCCCACGGGCACGCCCATGATGCGCACCGCGTTCCGCGGCGGCCCCACGCGGCCGCCGCAGGCGCTTCCGGTGGACGACGTCCGCCGCCTGTCGGCTCCGACCCCTTTCACCCAGGCCCTGGCCGACCTGCGTCCGCGCGTGGTCCCGCTGCATCCGGTCGCCCCGTGGCTGTCCGCCGATTCCCCGGGTGCGGAGGCGATCCGCTCGTCGGGGGCCCATTCCCTCCTCGTGGTTCCCCTGGCGCTGCGCGACGCGGCCCTCGGCGTCGTCAGTCTGTACCGCACCGGAAACTCGCCTCCCTTCGACGAAGGTGACCGGGAGCTCTCGGTCGAGCTGGCCACACACACGGCGCTGTGCATCGACAACGCGCGGCGCTACACGCGGGAGCACACGGTCGCCGCCACGGTCCAGCGCCAACTGCTGCCCCGCCGCCCGGAGACCCACGCGTCGCTGGAGACCGCCTACCTCTCTGTCACCGGCGCCGATCCCGGCGCCTGGTACGACACCATCGCCCTGTCCAGCGCCCGCACCGCCCTCGTCGTCGGCAAGGTGTCGGGACGCGGTCTGAACGCGGCGGCGAGCATGGGACAACTGCGCACCGCCGTGCGCTCCCTGTCCGCGTTCGACCTCGCCCCCGAGGAGCTCCTGGCCCGCCTGCACCACACGGCGGGCCAGCTCGCCGCCGAACGGGCGCATCTCCCGCTCGGCGATCCGCTGCGCCGCGCAGCGCTCACCGCCGACTGCGTGTACGCGGTACACGACCCCTTGACCGGCACGTGCACGATGGCAGCAGCCGGCCAACTGGCTCCCCTCGTCGTGCGCCCCGACCGCACTGTCACCGTCCCCGCCACAGCGGCCGGGCCGCGGCTGGGCATGACGGAGGGCGCACCCTTCGCGGCGGTCGACATCGAGGTGCCGGACGGCAGCGTCCTGGTGTTCACCAGTGATCCGCTCCTCACCGCGTATCTCGCCGAATCCTCAGGACCGTTGCCGTCGGCGCCGGACTTCCGCGACCGCCCACTCCAGGACCTGTGCGACGCCCTCGTCTACGCACTCCCGGCAGATCTGGGCGCCGGCGATGCCGCGGTGATCGTCGCGCGCACCCGGTTCTTTCCCCCTGACCGGTTCGCGGCGTGGCAGCTCGCCTCCGACCCCGCGGCCGTGTCCGTCGCCCGACGCCGTACCCGCGAGCAGCTCGCCGCGTGGGGCGTGGACGATGAGACCATCTTCAACACCCAGCTCATCGTCAGCGAACTCGTCACCAACGCCATCAGATACGGAAGCCCACCGCTCGAGCTCCGCCTGATCCACGACCGCACCCTGACCTGCGAAGTGCGGGACGCCGGCTCGGCCACACCGCACCTGCGCCACGCGGGCACGGTCGACGAGGGCGGACGTGGTCTGTTCATCAGCGCGCAGCTGGCCCAGACGTGGGGCACCCGTTACACGGCTCCGGGCAAGACGATCTGGACCGAGCAGGCGCTGTCCCGTGTCACCGGGCCCGACGGCTCGCTCTGACTCATCGCTCCGGGCCCGACATGCGCCGAGCCGGCAACACCGCCACAGATCAAGCCCAGTTCGGGCCCCGAACGCTGGCATGGAGGCCACGCTTACACCCCGCCCCGGAACTATGTTGTCCCACCACATGTGCGCCTGACCTGCGTCTTCCTACCGTGTGCCGACACGTACACGTCCCCACCGAACACTGGAAGTGGTGCACATGGCCTCCGCAGCATCCGATCCCCCGACGCCCGCCAAGCCCGGGAATCTCCGCCGCATCGTCGCCGCGAGCCTCATCGGGACCACCATCGAGTGGTACGACTTCTTCCTCTACGGATCGGCCGCCGCGCTGGTCTTCAACAAGCTGTTCTTCCCCGGCTCCGACCCGCTCGTCGGAACTCTCCTCTCGTTCCTCACCTACGCCGTCGGGTTCGCCGCGCGGCCTCTTGGGGCTCTCGTCTTCGGGCACTACGGCGACCGGCTCGGCCGCAAGAAGCTGCTGGTGCTCAGTCTGCTGCTGATGGGCGGGGCGACCTTCGCGATCGGGCTGTTGCCGACACATGCCACCGTCGGGTCCGCCGCACCCGTGCTGCTCACCGTTCTGCGGCTGGTGCAGGGCTTCGCGCTCGGTGGTGAGTGGGGCGGGGCCGTGCTGCTTGTGTCGGAGCACGGGGATGCGAAGCGGCGCGGGTTCTGGGCCTCGTGGCCCCAGACCGGGGCGCCCGCAGGGCAGTTGCTTGCCACCGGGGTGCTCTCCGTGCTGACGGCGTTGCTGTCGGATGCCGCCTTCACCTCATGGGGCTGGCGCATACCGTTCCTGCTCTCCGGTGTGCTGGTCGTCGTCGGCTTGTGGATTCGTCTCTCTGTCGATGAGTCGCCGGTCTTCAAGGCAGCGCTGGCGCAGGCCGAGGCGCGCAAGGCCGCCGCCGGCCAGCAGGTCGAAAAGACGCCGCTCGTCGCCGTGATGCGTCACCACTGGCGCGATGTCCTGGTGGCGATGGGCGCGCGGATGGCGGAAAACATCAGCTACTACGTCATCACCGCCTTCATCCTTGTGTACGCAACGACCGCGGTTCAGATGAGCAAGCAGACCGCGCTCAATGCGGTACTCATCGCCTCGGCCGTGCACTTCGCCGTGATCCCGGCCTGGGGCGCGCTGTCGGACCGGATCGGGCGCAGGCCCGTGTATCTCATCGGCGCGATCGGCGTCGGCGCCTGGATGTTCCCCTTCTTCGCGCTCATCGACACCGGCAGCTTCGGCAGTCTGCTGCTCGCTGTCACGGTGGGGCTTGTGCTGCACGGGGCGATGTACGCGCCGCAGGCCGCGTTCTTCTCCGAGATGTTCGCGACGCGCATGCGGTACTCCGGGGCCTCCATCGGCGCGCAGTTCTCCTCGGTCGCGGCAGGGGCCCCCGCGCCGTTGATCGCTACGGCTCTGCTCGCCGACTACGACTCGTCGACCCCGATCGCCCTGTACGTCATCGCCGCAGCTCTGCTCACCGTTGTGGCCATCGGCTGCGCCCGGGAGACCCGGCACCGGGATCTCGCCGCAGTCGAGGCGGAGCCGGTGGACGACGCGTCTGCCGCGCGCACTGCGGATGTGCGGACTGCCTGAGGGGCAACGCGGACTGCCGACGGGCAGCGCAGAGCGGAACTCGCGTCCTGCCGCGCGGACCTCCCGAAGAGGGTCCGCGCGGTGGTGCGTCAGCGGGAGACGGCCGAAGACATCGCGAGCAGCCGCAGCGCCAGTTGGATCTCGAGCGCCCGCGCCGGCGACTGCCAGTCGGGGCCGAGCAGGCGGCCTATTCGTTCCAGGCGCTGGGCCACCGTGTTCACATGGACGTGCAGATCGTCCTTCGTACGGGCGGGGCTCATGCCGCTCGCGAAGTACGCGTCGAGCGTGCCGACGAGGTCGGTGCCGCGCCGCCGGTCGTACTCGACAACGTCGCCCATCGTGCGCTGTACGAAACCGTCGATGTCGCCGGGGTCGGCCAGCAGCAGGCCGAGGAAGCCCAGATCCTGTGCCGCAGCTCCCTGCCCCGCCCGGCCGAGTAGGCGCAGGGCGTCGAGGCAGCGGCGCGCCTGTGCGTACGCACCCGCTATCGGGCTCGGATCACCGGCGGGCGCGGCGACCGGGGAGGAGGCGCCCACGGTGACCAACTCCCTGAGCGTGCCCCCCAGTTGTTTCGCGGTCTGGCGTGCGAGGTCGGACGCGCTGTCGTCGGGGCCGAGCGGCAGCAGCAGCACGGCGCCGCCGTCGCGGGCCGCCGCAAGGCCCGAGCGGGTCGCGGCCAGGTGCGAGGCGGCGGACCACAGGCGCTGACGGTCCACGGTCTGCCGGTCCGCGGCCCGCTGGCCTGCGCCCTGCCGGTCGGCGGTACCCCGACCCGCCAGGTCCGTGCCGGGGGCGTCGGTCCGGGCCGCCAGCACCACATGCGGGACGTCGAGATCGGCATGGAGCCGCGCCGCCCGTTCGCGCAGCAGCCGGGGGTCCCGGTCCGCGGCGTCGAGGAGGTCGTCCAACAACTCGCCTCGCACGCGCTGTTCGGCGTCGTGGGCCGAGCGCCGGGCGAGCAGCAGCAGCGAGGTGACCATGGCGGCCCGCTCCAGGGTGCGCTGGTCGACGGGGTCGAGGTCACGATGGCCGCGGAGCACCAGGGCACCCAGCAGTTCACCACCTGCCGACACCGCCGCCACCCAGTCGTCCCCGTGGCGCACCGCACGGCCGTCTGCGCCGGTCGCGTCCAGGTCCTCGTCCGTGAACTCGACCGTCCCGTCCAGGACTTCGGAGAGCGCAGCGGCCACATCATGGACGCCGCCGCCGCGCAGGACCACCCCGGTCAGCCGGTCGTGGACCTCCGAGGCCCGCTCGATGACGCCGCTGTGGTCGCGGATGATCTCGTTGGCCCGCTCCAGCTCGGCGAGTGCCGAACGGGTCTCCGCCAGCAGGTTCGCCGTGTCGATGGCGACGGCGGCATGGGCGGCGAAGGAGCCCAGCAGCGCGACCTGTTCGCGTTCGAAGACTCTCGCCCGGCGGTCCGCGGCGAAGAGCACGCCAATCACCTGACTGCCGAGCATCAGCGGCACTCCGAGGATCGCGACCAGACCCTCGTCCTTCACTGCCGTGTCGATCGCCCTGGTGTGCTCGAAGCGGGCGTCGTCGAAATAGCTGTCGGTGACATAGGGCCGGGCGGTCTGGGCGACGAGCCCGCCGAGCCCCTCGCCCATGCCGAGCCGCAGCTGCTGGAAGCGCGCCGACACCGATCCTTCGGTGACGCGCATATAGGTGTCACCCGCCGACGGGTCGTTCAGGCTCAGATACGCGACCTCGGTGCCGAGCAGCGAGCGGGCTCGCTGCACGATCGCCCGCAGCACGGCGTCGAGATCCCGCAGGCCCGCCAGGTCGTGTGCGGTCTCGAACAGCGCGGACAGCTCGGCCTCACGCCGGCGCCGTCCCTCCAGCTCGGCGCGGACCCGCAGCGCGAGCTGCTTGGCCTGCTCGAGGTCGGCGAGTTCGTCCGGTCCGGCGCCGCTCGCACGGGCGAGCAGCACCGGCCGGTCGTACGCCTCAGCGGCGGCACCGCGTGCGAGGAGCTCCAGGTAGGAGGCTTGATCGTGGGACATGGACACAGGATTACCTGCCGTACGGGTGGTCGCACCAGACCTGTGGACGACGAAGCCATTGTGGACAACGGCGTCACCCGCTGTCGGCGGCCGTGGGACGGCGGGAACGTCAGTGGGCCGTCCAGCCGCCGTCGAGGGTGAGCGAAGTGCCGGTGATGAACGATGCCTGCGGGGTACACAGATACACCACCGCTTCGGCGACCTCCTCGGGCTCGATCAGCCGCTTGATCGCGGAGTCCTTGAGCAGCACGTCCGCCAGTACGCGCTCCTCGGCCACCGAATGGGCCGCCGCCTGATCGGCGATCTGCTTCTCGACCAGTGGGGTGCGCACATACCCGGGATTGACGCAGACCGACGTCACCCCGTGGGGTGCGCCCTCCAGGGCCGCGGTTTTGGAGAGCCCCTCAAGGCCATGTTTGGCGGACACATAGGCGGACTTGAAGGCAGAGGCGCGCAGCCCATGCACGGAGGAGATGTTGACGATACGCCCCCACCCCTGCGCGTACATGTGCGGCAGCGCTCCCCTGATCAGCCGGAACGGTGCTTCCAGCATCACGGTGAGCACCGTGTGGAAGACGTCCGGCGGGAACTCCTCGATGGGCCGTACCAGTTGCAGTCCGGCGTTGTTGACCAGAATGTCCGCGCCGGCGGCTGCGGCCTCCGCCGCATCGAGATCGGCGAGGTCCAGGACCTGCGGTTCGACCGCGCCGGCCAGTTGCGCGGTGTGCGCGGCGAGGGCGTCGAGACCTTCGGCGTCCCGGTCGACGGCCCTGACCTTCGCCCCGGCGGCCGCGAGCCGCAGCGCACAGGCGCGGCCGATGCCGCCCGCCGCGCCGGTGACGAGTGCCGTACGGCCGCCGAGGTCGAGGTCGACCGTACGGGAGTGGTGATGGGGTGCGGGACCTGATGTGGTGGGCACGGTCATGCTTCGCACCCTAGGCAGTGATCATCCCCCAACCGATGTGGTCACCACCCACACTTCACTGCTCAATGGTGGGGTGGAACCATGCCGGTCCCTCAGTGAGGGCCTGCTTGATCCGGAACAGGGCGAACTCCTTGAGCTCCGGCAGCGCGTCGGCGGCGAACCAGCCCACCTCCAGCGACTCCTCGTCGTTGACCCGCGCCTCTCCGCCCACGGCACGGCAGCGGAAGGTGATGTCCATGTACTGGCAGGTGTCGCCGTTGGGATACGTGACCGGCTTGCGCAGCGCCTGAACGAGCACGACCCGGTCCGCGACACAGCGCACCGCGGTCTCCTCGTACACCTCGCGCACCGCGGCGACCGCCGGCTGCTCCCCCGGCTCGGGAATCCCGCCGATGATGGACCACTTGCCGGTGTCGGCGCGTCTCCCCAGCAGCACCCGGCCCTTGTCGTCGAAGACGACCGCGCTGACGCCCGGCAGCAGGAGCAGTTGATGACCGGCGCTGGCCCGGAGCTCGCGGATGAAGTCAGGGGTTGGCATGCGCTCGACCCTGACCGGCGTCCGCCGTGCCCTGCGCCGCCTTCCGTGCCCGCCGCGCCCGGACCGCCGGGACCAGGACCCAGCCCAGACCGCCCAGCGCCACCAGCACCAGGGCCCGCTCCGGCCAGGTCCCCATCCGGGTCGCCGGAGTGAGCGAGGAGCGCAGCGGCACCTTCGCGACCAGCGCGTCGGGCGTGAACATCCTGGTCCGCTGGACGATCTTCCCGTCCGGCATGATCACCGCACTGACGCCGCTGGTGACAGGGACGACCACGGAACGCCCGTGCTCGACGGCCCGCACCCGCGACATCGCCAGCTGCTGATACGTCATCTCGGTGCGCCCGAACGTGGCGTTGTTGCTCGGTACGGAGATCAGCTGGGCGCCGTGCGTGACCGTGGCCCGCGCCGCGTCGTCGAAGGCCGCCTCGAAGCAGGTGACCATGCCGACCTTGGTGCCCGCCAGGTCGAAGACACCGACCCTGTGGCCGGGGCCGAAGTCGCGTCGTACCCGGTCGACGTCCGAGCTGAAGAGCCGTACGAAGGGCCGCATGGGGATGTACTCGCCGAACGGCTGCACATGACGCTTGTCGTACGTGTCCACCGGCCCGCGGGCCGGGTCCCACTCGATCAGCGTGTTGCGGAGCTTGCCGGTTTCGGGGGTGACCACAGCGCCGACGACGGTCGGCACGCCGATCGCCTTCACCGCGTCGTTGATGACGATCCGCGCGTCGGGATTGCGGTACGGGTCGAGGTCCGAGGAGTTCTCCGGCCACAGCACGAAGTCCGGCTTGGCCACCTTGCCCGCCTTCACGTCCGCGGCGAGCTGCAGGGTGCGACGGGCGTGGTTGTCGAGGACCGCGCGGCGCTGGTCGTTGAAGTCGAGCCCCAGGCGCGGCACATTGCCCTGGATCGCGGCGACCGTCGCGGTGCCGTCCTCGGCGGAGTCGTCGACGAGCGGCAGGGCGGCGAGCGCCGCGGTGACCGGAACGAGCACGGTCAGGAGCGCAGCGGCCGCGGCGCGGCGCGGCAGCTCACCGGTGCGCCGGTACCTGCGGACACGCCGGGCCGTCTCGTACAGCCCGAAGCCGCACAGCACGACCGCGAAACCGAGCAGCGGCGTCCCGCCGAGTGCCGCGAGCGGCAGGAAGAAGCCGTCCGCCTGGCCGAAGGCGATCTTGCCCCAGGGGAAGCCGCCGAACGGCACCCGCGCGCGGGCCGCCTCGCCCAGGATCCAGACCGCGGCAGCCCATACCGGCCACCCGGGCAGCCGGGTCACCGCGGCGATGCCCATGCAGGCGAGCGCGACGAAGAACGCTTCCGCAGCGGCCAGCGCGATCCACGGAATCGGGCCGACCTCCTCGCCGGTCCAGACGAGCAGCGGCAGCAGAAACCCGAGACCGGTGAGAAAGCCGAGACCGAGCGCGGGCCGCAGCCGCCGTCCGTACAGCGTCCAGCCCAGCAGTGCGAAAGCGAACGGCACCAGCCACCACAGGGGCCGCGGCGGGAAGCTCAGAAAGAGCAGCACACCGGACAGCGCGGCGGCACCCGGCCGTACGAGCCGGCGCAGCAGAGATCGGCCTGCGGCGGGGGCGGCCTGTGTGGTGTCGGCGGAGGTCATGGTGGTGCTCACCCGCCGGAGTCTACGGCGGCATGCTGTGCCCGCGGCAGTCCGGTCGGCCCCGCCTCCGGTGATAGGTGAGGCAACGTTCCTGCGCAACCCATCCACAAACACCCGTCTCTGCCGTTACCGTGTGCGCCAGTCCCTGCCTCCCGACCCGGTTCGGCTGTTGCGGCAGGGCCCGTCACAGGTCGGGGGGTCGACGGGATGGCTGCACCGGACGGCCGGTCCGCGGCACAGGAGCGCGGCAGAGCGACCGACGTTGCCGGCGTCGTCGTCCTCAGCGGGTGCGCCGTGTGGTCGCTGATCAGCGCCGCGGGGCGGGAAGCCAGGCCCGAGGGTGTGCTGCTCGCGGTGTTCGCCGTGGCCGCGGGGTACGCCTGCGGCCGTATCTGCGGCACGCTGCTGCCGGTCGCCGCGGCGTCGGCCACGGCGCTCGCCGCGCTCGGTCTGGCGATCGCTTCTCGGCAGGGCGTGCCCGGTGGGAACGTGGGCGCGGCCACCCAGCCCGGGCACACGGGTGCGGGAGCCGCGCTGTTGGTCCTC
This sequence comes from Streptomyces sp. NPDC019890, assembly GCF_044903445.1. Lineage (NCBI taxonomy): Bacteria > Bacillati > Actinomycetota > Actinomycetes > Kitasatosporales > Streptomycetaceae > Streptomyces > Streptomyces sp. NPDC019890. The sequence continues at coordinate 38,811 of NZ_JBJDQK010000010.1, forward strand.
GCCGCGGGCGCGGCCTGCTGCGCCGCCTCGGCCGCTCGTCCGCCCGCCCTGCGTCTGTGCCTGCGTCTGCTTGCGCCGGCCGTCGCGTGCACCGCGCTGGCGCTCGGATCGGTGGTGGGGTTCGCGGCCGCGCTCGGCGTGCTTCTCTGCTCGCTCGCGGCGGTACGGATGCGCCGGCGGACCCTCGCGCTCAGCGGCCTGGCCCTCGCCACCGGTCTGGTCGTGGCCGTGTCGTGGGGGATCGCCGAGGACGCCCTGCCGACCGGGCTCACGGTCTCGCTGGAGGGCCAGTTGACGCAGAACCGGGTGGCGCTGTGGCAGGACGCGGTCGCTCTCGCCAAGGAGGAACCGGTACGGGGCGTGGGTCCCGATCGCTTCGGCAAGCTGAGCGCCACGGCGCAGCAGTCCCTGGGCTCGGACGGCAAACCGCACTCGGCCTCGCTGCAGCAGGCGGCCGAGCAGGGTGTCGTGGGGGTGGCACTGCTGGCGGCGGCGTTCGGCTGGATGCTCTACGGCCTGCTGCGCTCGCCGCGCTCCACGCCGGTGGTCCTGAGCGCGGGCGCGGCACTGGCGGCGCTGGCGGTCCTGGCGAGCGTGGGCAACGCGCTGAGCTTCGCGCCCGTGACGGCGGGCGCGGGGCTGCTGGCGGGTCTCGCAACGGCGCGCGTGGCGGGCGAGGGAGCGGCGGAAGCTTCCCGGCACATGACCCACCAGGTGGACAGTCGCGCGCTGTAACGGTTGTACGAGTGGCAGCGCCGCGATCCGTGGCGGTCAGGGCAAACCACTCGCCTCCCGACAACCTGGCCACACCCCCACGAAGTGACGCCGCAGTCGAGCGCCGGCTACGACCCCGGGGCTGACCGTCGCCTACGCCTTCGCCGGCCTGCCGGCTCCCGTCAGGCCCAGGCGGGCCCGGATCGCCTTCACCGCCGCCTCCGCGTCGTCCACCGTCACCGTGAAGATCCTGCCGTCGCCCAGCGTGACGACCACGCCCTCACCGCGGCGTACCACCACGGCCGTGCCCTGCTCCGGGCGCCAGCGATAGCCCCAGCCGCCCCACTGGCAGGGGGTCACCTTGGGTGCGAACTCCGCATCCACCACATGGGACAGCGGGATCCGCCGCCGCGGCAGGCCGATGTGGCCGCAGCGCACCTCGACGCAGTCGCTGTCGACCTTGACCGACACATGGACGAAGGCGAGGGTCCCGTACAGCATCATCAGGCCCACCGCGATGAGACCGATCACTGACATCAGCACCGGGGCGGTGCCCGAGCCCCATGTGGAGTCGACGGCCAGTTCGACGGCGAGCGCGATGCACGCAGCGCCCGCCGCGGCGAGCAACCACTGAATGCGGTTTGTCGCACGGCCTGTCCAGATGGCGGGCAGAGGCTCTGCCATGTGCCCCGGGTCGCGGGAGTGGTCCATCATGCCTAGCAGAGTACTCAAACGGTGACCGCGTGGCATGCCCTCAGTGCGTGGTGGTCACTGCCTGTAGCAGCAGGCCTTCTTCGTAGCTGAGTGCCTGCTCGGGCAGGGCGGAATCGCGGCCGCTGAGCAGCACCGTGAGGCGGTTGCTGGGCGCTGCGTCGGGGGCGGGCTGCTCACCGATTCGGCGTAGTGCCTGCGCGGCGACCGCTTCCGCCGAGCCGTGCAGGACAACGGGGTGCCCGACCGCGGCCCGGATGCGTTCGGCGACCAGCTCGTAATGGGTGCAGCCCAGGACGACGGCCCTTACGTCCCCGGGCGTCAGGGCGGCCGCTGCCGCCACTGCCCGGTCGATGGCGCTCTCGTCCGCCCACTGCACCGCGTCCGCGAGCCCCGGGCAGGGCACCTCGGTGACGGCGACCGAGTCGGCGAAGTCCCGGATGAGTCCGCGCTGGTACGGGCTGCCGGTAGTGGCGGGCGTGGCCCAGATCGCGACGGGGCCGCCGGCTGCCGAGGCCGGTTTGATCGCCGGGACCGTGCCGATGACCGGGATCGCGGGCTCCAACTCGGCGCGCAGCGCGGGAAGCGCATGCACCGACGCGGTGTTGCAGGCGACGATCAGCGCGTCGGGCCGGTGCTCGGCTGCCGCCCTCGCCGCGGCGAGCGCGCGCCGGGTGACATCCTCCGCGGTACGCGGCCCCCAGGGCATGCCGTCGGGGTCGGAGGAGATGACGAGATCCGCGTCCGGCCGCAGCCGACGTACCGCGGCGGCCGCCGCAAGCAGGCCGATTCCGGAGTCCATGAGCGCGATCTTCACCCGGTCACCATAGTCGACTGCCCTTGCGGCACTGGCGGGGTGGGGCAGACTGCGGCGAATGAGCGTCGTTGCCTGGACCGCTGTGGGATCACTGGCCGCATGGGGGTGGCTGCTGCTCGGGCAGGGCTATTTCTGGCGTACGGACCAGCGGCTGCCCCGCCGCGAGGCCCCCGGCACCTGGCCGGATGTCGCCGTCATCGTGCCCGCCCGGGACGAGGCGGAGGTGCTGCCGGTCAGCCTGCCCTCGCTGCTGGCGCAGGACTACCCCGGCCGCGCGGAGATCTTGCTGGTCGACGACGGCAGTACGGACGGCACGGGCGAGCTGGCACGGGCCCTGGCCGCCCAGCAGCACGGCGGGCTGCCGCTGCGTGTGGTCTCACCCGGCGAGCCGGAACCCGGCTGGACCGGAAAGCTCTGGGCGCTGCGGCACGGCATCACGCTGGCGAGAGCGCGCGAGCCCGAGTATCTGCTGCTGACCGACGCCGATATCGCGCACGCGCCGGACAGTCTGCGTGAGTTGGTGGCCGCTGCCCGCACCAACGGCCTCGATCTGGTCTCCCAGATGGCGCGGCTGCGGGTCGCCGGCGGATGGGAGCGGCTGATCGTGCCCGCATTCGTCTACTTCTTCTCGCAGCTCTACCCCTTCCGATGGGTCAACCGCCCGGGGGCACGGACGACGGCCGCCGCGGGCGGCTGCGTCCTGTTGCGCGCGCAGGCGGCCGAGCGGGCGGGCGTGCCGGACTCGATCCGGCAGGCGGTGATCGACGATGTGTCGCTGGCGCGGGCCGTGCAGCGCTCGGGCGGCCGGATCTGGCTGGGGCTGGCGGACGGGGTGGACAGCGTGCGGCCGTATCCGCGGCTGGCGGACCTGTGGCGGATGGTGTCGCGCAGCGCGTACGCCCAACTGCTGCACAGTCCCCTGCTGCTGGCCGGGACCGTGGTGGGGCTCGCGCTGGTGTATCTCGCGCCGCCCGTGGCCGCGTGCGTCGGCGTGCTCGGGAACGACGCGGCCGCCGGCTGGGCCGGGGGCCTGGCGTGGGCGGTGATGACGGGGACGTACCTGCCGATGCTGCGCTACTACCGGCAGCCGCTGCTGCTCGCGCCCCTGCTGCCCTTCACCGCGCTCCTCTATCTGCTGATGACCGTCGATTCGGCGATCCAGCACTACCGCGGGCGCGGCGCAGCCTGGAAGGGGCGTACGTACGCCCGTCCGCAGGCCACGCCGGATCGGTGACCTGCCCAACGAGCGTTACTTCCTGCCGGGCGTCCAGTTCATGCCCCAGCCGTACGCGTAGTCGATGGTGCGCTGCGGGCTCACGCCGCGCTCCGGGACCAGGAAGCGGGCCTCCCGCTGCACCACGAGATCCGAGCCGGTGTTGGTGATCAGCGCGAGCGCGCAGACGGTCGACGGCACGGTGCACTCGCCGAGCGAGAAGTCGATCGGTGCGCCGTGCTGCGGCTGGAGCGTCACCGTCGCGTCCAGATCGGCGAAGCTGCGCGCGCCCTCATAGATGGTCACGAAGATGACGACCCGGCGGAGTCGGTCCTTGTGGTCCAGGTTGATGGTGAGGTTCTCGCCGGATGTGCCGCCGGTGCGGTCGTCGCCGTCGAGATGGATGTACGGGGGCTGGTGGAGCGCGCCGAAGGCATTGCCGAGGGCCTGGACCACGCCCTTGCGCCCGTCGGTCAGTTCGTACAGGGCGCACAGATCGAGGTCGAGGTCGCCGTGCATGGCGACGGCGCGGCCCAGCTTGGCGCCCCAGCCCTGGAACTGCTTGCGCACCTGCCAGCTCAGATTGACGCGCATGGCGCCCGAGGTGCCGCCCTGCTTGGTGAGGGAGACGGACGGGGTGTCCTTCGTCAGCGTCACCTTGGTGAGCCGTACGGGAGTGGAGGGCGGGGCCGGCGGCGGCGGGGCAGTCACCGGAGGTGCCACGGGCGCAGGCGGCGTCACCGCAGCGGGCGGGACAGGGGCAGACGGCGCAACCGGGGCAGGAGCCGGGGCGGGGGTCCGCTGCGGCTCGTCGACCGTGATGCCGTAGTCCGTCGCCAGGCCCTCGAGTCCACTGCTGTAGCCCTGCCCCACCGCGCGGAACTTCCAGGCGCCCTGCCGCCGGTACAGCTCGCCCAGTACAAAGGCGGTCTCCACCGTCGCGTCCTGGCTGTCGTACCGCGCGATCTCTCCGCCCGAGACCGCGTCAAGCACCTTGATATGGAGTCCGGGCACCTGCCCGAAGCTGCCGCCGTCGGCCGAAGCAGCCAGCACGATCCTCTCGATCGCGGGCTCCACGCGCTCGAGATCGACCCACACCTGGTCACTCACACCGTCCGGCGCGGTCCGCTTCCCCTCGTGGCGCACGGCTCCCGAGGCGTGCGCCGGCTGGTTGTAGAAGACGAAGTCCGCGTCCGAGCGGACCTTTCCCGACGCGAGGAGGAGCGCCGAGGCATCGACGTCCGGCACGCCGGGCCCTGAATGCCAGCCCAATTCGACGCGAACCTGCTGCGCCGGCACCGGAGTATTGGCTCCTTTAAGCATGGACATGCTCGCCCCCATCGCGAGTCGGGGTGCCTGAAAGTTCATCTCCGCCAACCTAACGCCCAAGGCGCCTCAGCTGCCCGGGCCGACCCGTGGGTAACCCGCTCTCAGCTTGCCCTTTACAGGATCGATGCACTGCCCGGCGACCGTTTTTCCCAGATTCGCTCGCATTGGGGATCCGTCGTCACTCGCATCTACCGAAACAACCCTCTTATCGGGCTCCCCAACCAGCACATCGTGGGCTTAACTTATGTGCCATGACGTCCCCCCGCGCCACCTACGGCGGCGGTTACTACTCCGCGCCGTCGTTCCCCGACACCCCCATCTACGACTCCCTGGTCGCGGAGCGGGGCACGCCTCAGATCGCCCCGATCCGAGTGCCTTCCGCGTACGACACCGGCAGCAGCTACACCACCAACAGCTACCTGCCGGCGCTCCCCGCGGCGCTGCCCGCCCTGCCGGCAGCACCCACACCGCCTTCCGCCTACGGCTACGGCTACCCGCAGCAGATGCAGCAGCCCGTCCCGCTGCAGCATGCGCCCGCGCCGTACATCCCCCAGCAAGGGGCCTCCGTCCCGCGCGGGTACCCGGGACCCCAGCCCATGCCGCAGCAGCGTCCGATGACCACCGGATACGAGGCGATGCGCCCGGCGGCCGCCCGCCCCGCGCCGGCGCCCGCTCCTTACGAGGACCCGTACAACCGCCCGTACCAGGGCAGGGGGTACTAGCCCGTACCAGAGCAGGGGTACTGGCCCCTTCCTGACTCCACCCGTCCTCAAGCGTTACTGCTGCCCCTCGGGAACCCTGCGTGGCTGCGGATGCGTTGGACAGTTCGCGGGGGAACGACGCGGGCGGGTGGCAGGGGTGACTTTGCTCTCTCTTCGTGCCACCCGCACATGTGCCGTTCCGTACAGGGCTATTACGGGACGGGGAAGGGGGTGCGGGAAGTGCGAGCAGCCGCGGGAGTCTGGCGCTGGCGCCACAATCCTCTGCGCCGTGCGACCGATCTCTTGGAAGCGTGGCTTGCGCTGGTCGCCGCTGTGCTCCTGGTGACCGCGGCTCCGGCGTTCGGCTGGCTGAGCGGCAGCCTGACCGACGAATCGCTGCGCCAGTCGGTACGGATCCAGCGCCAGCAGCGTCATCCGGTCACCGCGACGGTGCTGAGACCGGCAGCGGAGCCCAAGCCCTCGGCGTACGATCCGGAGTCCGCCGCCGCCCGGGACAAGCGCCGTCCGATCCTCGCGAAGTGGACGGCGGTGGACGGCAGTCGGCACACCGGCACGGTCTCCACCGTGCTGCGCACCATGCGGCCCGGCGACACGTTCACCGTCTGGACCGACCGGTCCGGCCGCCTGGTGACCCGGCCGATGGACTTCGCGACCGCCCGGGCGCACGCCGTCCTCGCGGGGATCGGCGCGACGCTCTCCTTCGCCGGGCTCGTGGAAGGCGCCAGACGGCTGGTGGTCTGGCGGCTCGTCCGGCGCAGATACGCGCGCCTGGACCGGGCGTGGGCCGCGGCGGGGCCCGACTGGGGCCGCGCAGGCGCAGGCAGCTGACCCTTCCCGACTCGTCAACTCCCGCTCGTCGCGCGCGCTACGGTGGTGCGACCCCCTCGGGGGTTGGGTCCCGAGCGGTCGGACGGGGCCGAGGGTGCGTCCCCCTCAGAGGCGCGGCGGAGCAGTATCACGAGGTGGGGGCAGAGCAGCACGATGGCACAGGGCACGGTCCAGGTGACGCACACCGGCACCTCGCGGTGGCGGCGCCGCACAGGTGAGTACCCCTCACTCGCCGCCGCCCTGGAGGCCGCGGGCGACGGCGACATCCTCACCGTCGCCCCGGGGACGTACCGCGAGAATCTCGTCGTCCAGCGGGCGGTCACCCTGCGCGGTTCCGAGGGCGCGGCCGGCTCGGTGCGCATCGCGCCCGCCGACGGTGTGCCGCTGACCGTGCGCGCCTCCGCCACCGTCCAGGACCTCCAGGTGGAGGGGCAGGACGCTGCCGCGCCCGCGCTGCTGGTGGAGGACGGCACCCCCGAGCTGATCGATCTGCGTATCGTCACCCGCTCCGCGGCCGGTGTCGAGGTGCGCGGCGCGGCCCGGCCCACCGTCCGCCGCTGCACCGTCGACAATCCGGCCGGCGTCGGCATCGCCGTACTGGACGGCGCCGGCGGGGTGTTCGAGGAGTGCGAGGTCGTCTCGGCCGGCCGGTCGGGCGTCTCCGTGCGCGGTGGCGCGCATCCGAGGCTGGAGCGCTGCCGGGTGCACCACGCGGCGGGCGCGGGCCTGAGCGTCACCGGCGAGGGCAGCGGCCTGGAGGCGATCGGCTGCGAGGTGTACGAGATCAACGGCACCGGCGTCCAGATCGCCTCGCGGGCGGCGGCCCATCTCACCGACTCCACCGTGCACCGCACTTCGGCCGACGGCGTCACCCTCGACACCGACGCCGTGCTCACGCTCTCCGACTGCGACATCCACGACATCCCGGAGAACGCGATCGACCTGCGCTCCCGGTCCGTGCTCACGCTCACCCGTTCCACGGTGCGCCGCTTCGGCCGCAACGGTCTGTCCGTGTGGGACCCGGGCACGCGGGTGGACGCCAACCAGTGCGAGATCCAGGACAGTACGGGCGACTATCCGGCGGTCTGGGTGAGCGACGGGGCGACTGCCGTCCTCGACTCGTGCCGCATCCACGATGTGCCGGACGCCCTGTTCGTGCTCGACCGCGGTTCGCGCGCCGACGTCGTTGACAGCGATCTCTCCCAGGTCCGCAACACGGCGGTGTCGGTGAGCGACGGGGCGACGGCGCAGCTGGACGACTGCCGGATCAGGGAGGCATCCACCGGCGCCTGGTTCCGTGACCACGGCAGCGGCGGCACGCTGAACGGCTGCACCATCGACGCCGCGCAGACCGGGGTGATCGTGACCAAGGGCGCGGATCCGGTGATCGAGCGGTGCACGGTCACCTCGCCCGCCGAGGCGGGCTTCTATGTCTCCGCCGAGGGCCGCGGCACCTTCCGCGGCTGCCGCGTCACGGGCAGCGGAGGCTATGGCTTCCATGTGATGGACGGCTGCCGCACCACGCTGAGCCGGTGCCGCACCGAGCGCTGTGCCCGCGGCGGTTACGAGTTCGCCGAGTCGGACGGTGTGGTCGTCGAGGACTGCACCAGTGACGAGAGCGCCGTAAGGCCGGTGGCTGAGCAGCAGACGACTGTGCTGACCGCGACCGAGTCCCCGGAGCGGCTCACCGCGGTGCCCGCACCGACCGCGGCCGAGGCGCCGCCTGCCGAGCCCGTACGCACCTCCGTCGCCGTTCTCGGCGAACTGGACGCGCTGGTCGGCCTGGACAGCGTCAAGCGCGAGGTCCGCACGCTCACCAACATGATCGAGGTGGGCAGGCGCCGTCAGGAGGCGGGGCTGAAGGCCGCGTCCGTGCGCAGGCATCTGGTGTTCACCGGCTCCCCCGGCACCGGCAAGACGACCGTGGCTCGGCTGTACGGCGAAATCCTGGCCTCGCTCGGAGTGCTGGAGCGCGGCCATCTCGTCGAAGTCTCCAGGGTCGACCTGGTCGGCGAGCACATCGGCTCCACGGCGATCCGCACCCAGGGGGCGTTCGACCGGGCGCGCGGCGGTGTGCTGTTCATCGACGAGGCGTACGCCCTGTCCCCCGAGGACTCGGGGCGGGACTTCGGCAAGGAAGCCATCGACACGCTGGTGAAGCTGATGGAGGACCACCGGGACGCGGTGGTGGTGATCGTCGCCGGGTACACCGCGGAGATGGAACGGTTCCTGTCCGTCAACCCCGGTGTGGCATCCCGGTTCTCACGGACCATCACCTTCAGCGACTATGTGCCCGAGGAGCTGCTGCGGATCGTGGAGCAGCAGGCCGAGGAGCATGAGTACCGGCTGGGCACGGGCACCGGTGAGGCGCTGCTGAAGTACTTCACCGCGCTGCCCAAGGGGCCCGCCTTCGGCAATGGCCGCACCGCCCGGCAGACCTTTGAGTCGATGGTCGAGCGGCACGCGGGCCGGGTCGCCGAGCTCGCCGACGCGAACACCGACGACCTGACCCTGCTCTATCCGGACGATCTTCCCGAACTGCCCTGAGCCTGACGGGGAACGGCCGGTGTGAGCCGGTCGAGGAGCTCCCGCCGTGCGGTGGCGAACACCGGATCGGCCTGGTACTCGGAGTGCCCGAGGATGGGCTCGGGCAGCGGATGCTTTTCCGAACGCCCGTAGACCACAGGGTCTTTGAGTGCGTCATGGTCCACGTCGGGGTGTTCGCCCGCGGCCGGGACCAGCACCGGCCCGCCGATCGGGTCGGTGCGCCGCCACAGATTGCGCCAGCAGTGCACCTGGCTGCCCAGTTCGCGCAGCGCGAGCGGTCCGAAGTAGGCGGGGAACCAGCGGCCGTAGAGCCGCTCCAGCGGTGATCCGTAGGTCAGCAGCGCGACCCGTCGCCGGGTGGCGGCGGGCAGCTGCCAGACGGCGGCCGCCGCCAGCACACTGCCTTGTGAGTGGCCGGAGATGACGAGCCGTCCGCCGGTGCGTCCGGTCCAGGTGCACATCCGCCAGGTGAGGTCGGGGACGGCACGCTCGGCGTAGCAGGGCGGCGCGAAGGGGTGTGCGGCCCGCGGCCAGAAGGTGCCGACGTCCCAGAGGATGCCGATGGTGCGCCGGGCCGAGGCGTCGCGGTAGGCGCGGCGGCCCCAGGTCACGAACAGTATGAAACCGAAGCCGATCAGCCAGGAGCCCAGCGACTGGGCGGTCTCGGCAACGGATTCGACGAGGCCGTGGCGCTCGCCGAACGCCTTGCCCGGCACCTCGCCGCTCGCCCATGCCCCGGCGACGGCGCCCGCGCCGAGGAGCAGCGTGGCGCCGGAGACGATGCCGACGATCCAGGGGGCGGCGTCGGTGAGGGCGGCCCGGGCCTGGGTGCCCGCTATCCGCCGGGTGCGGACTTCGTCGCGACGGCCCTCGTCGTAGTCCGCCTCGACCGGACCGGCGAGCCGGCGGGCGGCCAGCCAGGTCCGTACACCGAGGACGAGAGCGGGGACGAACAGGACGATCAGCAGTACGGGAATGACCGAGGCCTGCCAGCTGAGCAGCACCGGAGGCCCGATGATGGCCGCTTCCCCGTCCATGCCGGGGGTTCCGGGGCCGTCCAGCCAGTCGGCGACCCGCTGGGCGACGCCACCGGTCATCACCCCGCCCAGGGCGCAGGCGAGCATCGCGACGGCGGGCCCGCCGAGGCCGGACATGGCGGTACGGGGGTGGCGCTCCCGGCGGTGCAGGACGCACGCGACGACGGCGAGGGCGACGACCAGGGCGCCCTGGCCGAGGGCGATGACGCGGAAGGTGACATCGCCGGGAAGGGTTGCGGTGGATGCCCAGCCGGGGCGGGACCAGGAGGCGTACAGCAGCGACAGGGCGAGCAGCAGGAGGGCGCCGGCGGGCAGATAGCGGACGGCTGCGCGATCGAGGCGGGCGTCGATCCGCTTCTCGCTGCGGCCCCTGCGGAAGACGACCCACAGCACGGCGAGCAGCACCACGACGAGTGCCGTCTCCAACAGGAGGCCGCAGACGTTCAGCGGTGTGCTTGCGGCTCTGCGGTCGTGGCGCGCGGCGGCACCGGTGACCGCCGCGGCGACCGTGAGAAACCCGGCGGCGGTGTGCGCGGCGCGCAGCCGGGCGACGAGCCGGCGGCCGTACCAGAAACCGGGCCTGCCGAGCGCGGGCCGCACGACGGGCTGCGTCGGTCCCGAGCCCTCCTCGTCCTCCTCCAGCCCCTCGTCGCCCTCGTCCTCGCCGGTCGGCGGCCGCTGGGACTCGTATGCGCTCCAGGTGCGGTTGGAGAGGTACCACAGCAGGCCCACCAGGGCGGCGGGCACCACCGAGGCGAGCGCGAGGCGGCGGCCCGGCTGGGACCACCAGCCGCCCCGGGCGCTGGACAGAAAGCCCAGCCAGGACCGCTCCCGGGTGCAGTCGGGCGAGCCCGCGCACTGCCAGGCCACCAGGTCGAGCGCGACCTCGCAGGCGGCGGCCGTCAGCAGCACGGTGAGGCTGAGTGCGACGAGCCGCACCAGCACTCCGTACAGCCGGGTCGTCCTCCTGCGGCCCTTGGCACGCGGGCGCATCCAGTGCGCCAGGTTGGCCACCATGAAGGGAAGTAACAGCAGCCACAGGGCCCGGGCGCCGTTGCCCGAGGTTAAGTTGGACCAGCAGTAGGCCTCGGGGATGGGCCGGTCCTCGTACCGCTCGGGGTGGCTCTCGGCGTGCTCGTCGTCGGTGCGCCGGAACACGGCGGCCTTCTCGTCACCGGTGATCCGGACCGTACGGGGATCGCCGAGCATGTCCTGCGGGGTGGCCCCGCCGACGCCGTGGACCAGCAGTTCCAGCGCCGGTCCTCCGCTCTGCGGGACCGGGGTGTCAGGGGACACTTCAGGGGGCTCGCTCTCTCGATGGGAGGATCGGCCGGTGCGCGGCCGCGCGGCGGTTCGGGACAAGAATCCCGGATCGTGGCAGTTCACCGCACGGCTCTCACGGAATCTCCCCGAGCGGGACCGGGCCGACCGGCCCGTGCGAGGATGAGCAGCCTTGGCCACGGCGGTGTACGACGACGGCGGTGTACGACGACATGGAAGGACCGGCCCCGGCAGTGACCGACAACCAGAACCTGCTCGCGGAGCAGCGGCGCGCCCTGATCCTCGACGAGGTGCGCAGGCGTGGCGGGGTGCGGGTCAATGAGCTCACCCGCAAGCTGAATGTCTCCGACATGACAGTGCGCCGGGATCTGGACGCGCTGGCCCGGCAGGGGGTCATCGAGAAGGTTCACGGCGGCGCGGTGCCGGTGGTCGAGGCGAGCACGCACGAGCCGGGGTTCGAGGCCAAGTCGGCGCTCGAGCTGAGCGCCAAGGAGGACATCGCGCGGGCGGCGGCGCAGATGGCGGTGCCCGGCAGTGCGATCGCGCTGTCCGGCGGCACCACGACGTATGCGCTGGCGCACCATCTGCTGGAGGTTCCGGATCTGACGGTGGTCACCAACTCGGTGCGGGTCGCCGATGTGTTCCACGCGGCGCAGCGGGCGGGTGCGGCGGGCGGTCAGCGGCCCGGCGCGGCCACGGTGGTCCTCACCGGAGGTGTGCGTACCCCGTCCGACTCACTGGTGGGACCGGTGGCCGACCAGGCGATCCGCTCGCTGCACTTCGATGTGCTCTTCCTCGGGGTGCACGGCATCTCGGTGGAGGCCGGGCTCTCCACACCGAATCTCGCGGAGGCCGAGACGAACCGCCGTTTCGTCCAGGCCGCGCGACGGGTCGTGGTGGTCGCCGACCACACCAAGTGGGGGACGGTGGGTCTGAGTTCGTTCGCGCGGCTTGCCGACGTGGACACGCTCGTGACGGACGCAGGTCTGTCGGCCGAGGCGCGCGAGGAGATCGCCGAGCATCTGCCGGGTCTTGTGGTGGCGGGCGGCGGCGAGGACGCCGGCGGCCAGGACGGCTGAGCGGGTGACCGCCTTCCGGCTCACGCGTGCCGTCACACTGCCGGCGGGCGAGGCCTGGCTGCGGGTGACCGACTGGCAGGGGCACACCGCTCAGGTGCCGTTGACGAGGGTGTCGCATCTGACGCCGGGGCCCACGCGGGTGGGCACGGTGTTCGTGGCGCGCTCGGGTTTTGGCCGGCTCGGCTTCGACGACCCGATGGAGGTCGTGCACTGGGCGCCGCCCGAGCAGGGCAGGACGGGACGCTGCCGACTGCACAAGCACGGCCGGGTGATCAGGGGCTGGGCGGAGATCGAGGTGCACCCGGAGGGTTCGGGCGCGGTGGTGGTCTGGGTGGAGGAACTGCGTATCCGCTTCGTACCCCGGTTGCTGGACCCGCTGGTCCGCCGGGTGGCACGGCTGGTGTTCGGCCGCGCCCTCGACGGACTGCTCGGGCGGGGCTGAGGCCACCGGCAGACAACTGACGGCCCCTCAGCTATGGTGTGCGGGCCCACCACCCCTTTCAGCCGGAGGTACGGTCCCATGGCACGCCGACTGCGCCCCGTGGAGCTCGACTTCACCGAGTCCGCGCCGCTGCGACTGGTCTTCGCGGCCGAGGTGTCGGCCTCGCCGCCCGCCGTGTACGAAGCCCTCGCGGATGTTGCGGGCTGGACGTCCTGGTTCGGCGCGGTCGCTGCCGCGACGCCCACCCACCAGGGCGCGGGCCGCGAGATAACGCTCAGGGGCGGGGTGCGCTTCGGCGAGACGATACTCGCCACGGACCCCGGCGAGCGGTATGCGTACCGCGTCGACGAGACCAACGCCCCCGGCCTGCGGGCCCTGTTGGAGGAGTGGCGGCTCACTCCCACAGTTGCCGGCACCCGGGTGCAGTGGACGTTTGCGACGGACGCCCCGACGCCGATGCGCCTGGTGCTGAAGCTGGGCCGAGCGGGCCTGGCCGCCTCCTTCCGTGGCGCCGTGCGCAAACTGGACCGGCGGCTCGCGGCAGCCTAGCCAGGCCAGACCCCGGTCGCCAGGAGCTGCTCGATCGCCGCCGTGTACGGCGCGATGTCCAGTCCCTGTTCGTCCAGCCAGGCGTCGGAGTAGTACTTGTCGAGGTAGCGGTCGCCCGGGTCGCACAGGAGCGTGACCACGCTGCCCCTGCGCCCGTCGGCCACCATCTCGGCAATGATCTTCAGCGCGCTCCAGAGTCCGGTGCCGGTGGAGCCGCCCGCCTTGCGGCCGATGGCCGCATCCAGGGCGCGTACGGCGGCGACGCTCGCCGCGTCGGGCACCTTCATCATCCGGTCGATGGCACCGGGCACGAAGCTCGGCTCCATCCGGGGCCGGCCGATGCCCTCGATACGGGAGCCGCAGTCGCTGCTCGCGCCCGGATCGTGGCGGGTCCAGCCGTCGAAGAAACAGGAGTTCTCCGGATCGGGGACGCAGATACGGGTGTCGTGCTGCATGTAGTGCACATAGCGGGCGATGGTCGCCGAGGTGCCGCCGGTGCCGGCCGTCGCGACGATCCACGCGGGCTCGGGATAGCGCTCCAACTTCAGCTGCTGGTAGATCGATTCGGCGATGTTGTTGTTGCCGCGCCAGTCGGTGGCCCGCTCGGCATAGGTGAACTGGTCCATGTAGTGGCCGCCGGTACGCTCCGCGAGCGCCGCCGACTCCTCGTACATCTTGCGTGAGTCGTCCACGAAGTGGCACTGCCCGCCGTGGAATTCGATCAGCCGGATCTTCTCCTGGCTGGTGGTGCGCGGCATCACCGCGATGAACGGCACTCCGATCAGCTTGGAGAAGTACGCCTCGGAGACGGCCGTCGAGCCGCTGGAGGCCTCTATGACGGGCTTGCCCGGCCGGATCCAGCCATTGCAGAGGCCGTAGAGGAACAACGACCGCGCGAGGCGGTGCTTGAGGCTTCCCGTCGGATGGGTGGACTCGTCCTTGAGGTAGAGGTCGATCCCCCACTGCTCGGGCAGCGGGAAGCGCAGCAGATGCGTGTCGGCGGACCGGTTGGCGTCGGCCTGGACCTTGCGCACCGCTTCCTTGAGCCAGGCCCGGTACTCCGGATCGCTGCGGTCCACATCGGCGGTGGCCGTAGCCTCGCCCGCCACTGGTTTCCCACTCGTGCTCATGCGCGCCGTTCCTCAACTCGTCGAATCCGTTCCCCTCCTGCCACAGTAAGCCCCTCACCTGCACAAACGTTCACTTTGGGCATCCATAGGGGTTACTTGCAGGCTGGGACTTGCCCGGGCAAGGCCACACGCACTGGTGCACCTGCCCCAAGTTGTGCAGACTGCCAGCAGGAAACGGTGCGAAGGGGGCGGAGGGGCGATGGGGATGGCAGAACCCGAATTCAGCGCTACGGGCGTGCGGATCGAGCGGTGGCCGCGGTCGCTCACCAAGGCCGGACAGGTGCTGATCAAGGACGGCAGGCTGGCCCTGCTCACCAGCTATGGCCGGGTGATCGAGAGTGCCCCCGTACAGGCGGTCAGGGCCGGCAAGCCCTGGTTCGCCGATGAGGCGAGCACGGTGGCGACGGTCAACGGCAAGCGGTACCGGCTCACCATGGGGCAGCGCGGCCGCAGGCCGGACGCCCGGCTGCTGGCCGGACGCTTCTTGGAGGCGGTGCGCGGCGCCGGCGCCAGGAGCTGAGAGTAACAGCCCGAGTGCTGCGAGTTGCGGGACCGAGGTGGTTGGTTCACGCTTGTCTCACATCACTCAGGGTGCACCGGCGGTGACGCTGTGATCCAGCCCGCCGGACAAATCAGCAGATAGCCAACTGCTGGATCCGATCCTTCGTCTTCTTCCGGACCTCATTCGGGGAGTCGCAGCCGTGATCAGCCAGCCAAGCAGGCACTGCACGGTGGAGCTCCAGGCCCTGCCGTCGCGGATCGGTCAGGTCCGCAGAATCATCTCGGCGCAATTGCGCTACTGGCATCTCGATCCTCTGATCGACCAAGCAGCGCTCGGCGTCACCGAGTTGCTGTCCAATGTCCACCGGCACGCCGAGCCGGACAAGATGTGCACCGTGGAGATCGAGCTGCTGCTCGACCGGCTCACGGTCTCGGTGCACGACCACGATCCACGTCTGCCGACCGTACGGGACTCGGATCTGCAGGCGACCTCCGGCCGCGGGCTCGGGCTGATCGCAGCCGTGAGCGAGAGCTGGGGCGTACGGCCCAAGGGCGACACCGGGAAGATCGTCTGGTTCACGCTCTCGGCGGCACCCGCACCGACCGTGTCCCTGCCGCCGTATCCGATGGTGTACGCGTCGTCGGCGGACGGGCCCCTGGGCGGTTCCCAGGACGGGCACCCCCGCGCTCACGACGCGACGCGCAAGCCCGCCGCCACCCGGTCGGCCGTCGCAGGCTGACCGGGCGGCGCCCCGGCGCCCATGACGGTCGGGTACTACGCGGCGGCGGCGCTGAGGGCCAGGTACTACGAGGCGCCCATGACAGCCCGGTACTACTCGGTGGCAATGGCGCGCAGTACGTCCAGGCGCCCGGCACGGCGGGCGGGCCGCCAGCCCGCGACCGCCCCGGCGACCAGGCCGACGAGCGCGACCACCAGGAGCTGCACCGGCGGTACGGCGAACGCGAACGCGGTGTCGCCCGTGCCCTCGGAAGCCTTGACGAGCACCCAGCCGAGCAGTCCGCCCAGCGCCAGACCGCCCGCCGTGCCGAACGCGGCGACGAGCACCGACTCGTAGCGCACCATGGAGCGCAGCTGACGGCGCGTCTGTCCGACGGCACGCAACAGGCCGAGTTCCCTGGTGCGTTCGTGGATCGCGAGCGTGAGCGTGTTGGCGATGCCGAGCAGTGCGATCACCACGGCGAGCGCGAGCAGGGCGTAGACCAGGGTGAGCATCATGTCGATGGCTCCGGCCGCGGTCTGCGCGTACTCGTCACGGGTCTGCACCTCGGGATTGCCGTACGCCGCCGCGGTCTTCTCTACCGCTGCCTTGCCGTCGGCGCTCGACACACCGTCCTTGAAGCCGACCGAGATCAGGGTGTCGGAGTCCTGTCCGCGGTGCGGGGCCCAGGCCTCGCGGGTGATGACATAGTCGCCCGCCAGCTGAGACTGCTCGAAGACGGCGCGGACCGTGAAGGTCTGCTTCTTCCCGTCGGTGAAGGCGAGTTCGGCGGTGGAGCCGGGCTGCCAGCCCCGCCTGTCCGCCTCGGTGTCCGCGACGGCCATGCCGTTCGTGCCGAGCCCGTCGAGCGAGCCCTGCACGGTGCCCAGGTCGAATGCCCTGCCGAGCGCGACCGGGTCGGTGACGGTCAGCGGGCGCCCCGCGCCGTCGACCTCCGCGACGCCCTTCCCGAGGCCGACCGCGGTCGCCACCTCCGGCTGTGCGGCGATGGCCGGGGCGAGCTTCGGGCTCAGCCCGCTGCCGCCCGCGCCGAACGCCGGCACGCTGACGGCCACATCGCCCGCGAAGGACCGGGAGACCGTCTGGTCCATGGTCGCCTTCAGCGAGGCACCGAAGACGGTGAACAAGGAGACGACGGCGACACCGATCATCAGCGCCGTCGCGGTGGCGGCGGTGCGCTTGGGGCTGCGCAGTGCGTTGCGCTTGGCGAGGCTGCCCGAGACGCCCCGCAGCCGGTCCAGCGGCCCGCCCAGGATCCGTACGGCATACGAGGAGGCGACCGGACCGAGCACCACGAAGGCGGCCAGGGCCAGCACCGCACCCGCGGCGGCGAGCCAGAGGGACGGACTCGCGACGACTCCGGCCAGGATGATGCCGATTCCGGCCAGGGCGACGCCCGTTCCGACGTACGCGCGCTTCCTCGACGCCGCCGACTGGTCCACCGCCGTCTCGCGCAGCGCGGCCAGCGGTGCGGTGCGCCCGGCCCTTACGGCGGGCATCAGCGCGGAGCCGAGGCAGACGAGCACGCCGACGGCGAGCGGCAGCAGCAGCGAGACACCGCTGATCACCAGGCCGCCCTGCGGGAAGGGGAATCCGATGACCGGGAAGAGCGCACGCAGTCCGGCTGCGATCCCGACGCCGCCCAGCAGACCGGCGGCGGACGCGGCAAGTGCGACGACGGCCGCCTCGGCGAGCGTCGAGCCGACGATCTGACGGCGGGAGGCGCCGAGCGCGCGCAGCAGCGCGTTCTCGCGGGTGCGCTGGGCGATGACGATCGCGAAGGTGTTGTAGATGGAGAAGGTCGCGACCAGCAGCACGATGCCGGAGAAGACCAGCAGCAACGTGGTGAACAGATTCAGGAACTGACCGGAGATCATGTCCTGGTTCTCTTCGGTCGACTGCTGTCCGGTGATCACCTCGACTCCCTTGGGGAGTACGGGTGTCAGCGCGTCCACGAGTTCCTGCTGGCTGGTGCCCGGTCCGGCCCGGACCTGGATGGACGCCGCCTCGCCGGGCTTGGGGGTGAGGTACTTCTCGGCGTCGGCCAGGGTCATTCCGGTGAAGGTGACCTGTCCCATGGCGTCCTCGCCGCCGAAGGTGGCAAGACCGACCACGGTGACCCGCACCGGGTCGGGAGTGCGGAGCACAGTACGGTCGCCGATCTTCAGCCCGCCCTTGTCGGCGGCGCCGCGGTTGACGACGACCTCACCGCTGTTTGCCGGGGCCCGGCCTTCGGCGAGCCGGTACGGGTTGAGCTCCGGATCGTCGATCCAGTTGCCGGCGAGGGTGGGCGGGCCCTGACCGCCGACGGGCTTGCCGCCCGCGCCGACGAGCTGTCCCGCGCCCTGGATGTTGGGCACCGCGGAGGCGACACCCGCCGTCTTCTCGATCCGGGTGACAAGATCCGTCTGCACCGGACGGCGGGTGCCCTGGCCCTCACCGGACACCGTGACGACGTTCGAGCTGCGCACGACGGCGTCCGTGCCGCCGGTGGCGCCGGCGAACATCGTGTCGAAGCTGCCGCGCAGGGTGTCGCCCATGATGAGCGTGCCGGCGAGGAAGGCCACGCCGAGCAGTACGGCGGTGAAGGTGCCGGCGAAGCGCCGCTTGTGGGCGCGCAGCGAGTTGAGGCTGATGCTTCCCCTCGCTTTCGCTGGGGAGACCCCACGCGACGCACGGCTGCCGCTCATGTCGTCGCCCCCTTGGTGCCGGAGGCGTCGAAGGCCTTCAGCCGGTCGAGCACACGATCGGCGGTGGGGGCCTCCATCCGGTCGACGAGCCGTCCGTCGGCGAGGAAGACGACCTCGTCGGCGTGGGCGGCCGCGACCGGGTCATGGGTGACCATCACGACCGTACGGGCCGTCTGGCGCACCGTGCGGCCGAGCAGCCGCAGCACCTCCTCGCCCGAACGGGAGTCGAGGTTGCCGGTCGGCTCGTCGGCGAAGACGACATCGGGCCGGCCGGCGAAGGCGCGGGCCACGGCGACGCGCTGCTGCTGGCCACCGGAGAGCTCGCCCGGCCGGTGGTGCAGCCGGTCGCGGAGCCCGACCGTGTCGACGAGGGCCTCCAGCCACTCACGGTCGGCCCGCTCCCCTGCCAGGTCGATGGGGAGCGTGATGTTCTCGGCGACGGTGAGGGTGGGGATGAGGTTGAATGCCTGGAAGACGAAGCCGATGCGGTCGCGCCGCAGCAGGGTGAGTCCCCGGTCGTCGAGAGCGCTGAGGTCGGTGTCGCCGATGAGGGCGGAGCCCGAGGTGAGGGTGTCGAGCCCGGCGGCACAGTGCATCAGCGTGGACTTGCCGGAGCCCGAGGGCCCCATGATCGCGGTGAAGCGGCCGACCGGGAAGTCGACGCTCACCCCGTCCAGGGCCCTCACTTCGGTGTCGCCCCTGCCGTAGACCTTCACGGCGTCGACGACCCGGGCCGCGGCCCGGGTGCTGACGGCGGTGGTGGTCACACTGCACCGCCCTTGCCCGTACGGCCGAACTGCTCGTCCAGGACGGACAGTCGGCGCCAGTACTCGTCCTCGTCGATCTCACCTGCGGCGAAACGGCGGCCGAGCAACGCGATCGGCGACTGCTCGCCGGGCGTCGGGCGCGGTCCCGGCCATGGGCCGCGGCGGCTGCGCCACACGCCGGTGCGGCGCAGCGTGGTGACAACGCCGACGACGACGGCCGCCCAGATCAGCGGGAAGAGCAGGATCCACGGGCCGGGCCCGTCCGCGTACGCCAGGGTGTTCATCTGAGTCAGCTCCTCGGTGGCGATGGTGGGTTCCTTGTCGCTTCCGAGGCTGCCGCCCGGAGGTGGCCGAAGTCGTCGTACGGCCAGCGGCAGTGCGCGTACCACCCCGGGAGTACGCACGGCTTTCCCGGCTGCTCCCGAAGGCTTCCCTGCCCCCTGCCAACCCCGCCATGGATTCTGTACCTACTAGTATGTACAGTGACGTCATGAGCACACCCGAGCGGCTGATCGAAGCCACCCGCGAGCTGCTGTGGGAGCGCGGCTATGTGGGCACCAGCCCCAAGGCGATCCAAGAGCAGGCCGGCGCCGGCCAGGGCAGCATGTACCACCACTTCGCCGGCAAGCCCGATCTGGCGCTGGCGGCGATCCGGCGCACGGCCGAGGAGATGCGCGCGAGTGCCGAAGCCGTCCTGGGCGGTGACGGCACGGCGTACGAGCGGATCAGCGCATATCTGCTGCGTGAGCGCGATGTGCTGCGCGGCTGCCCGGTCGGGCGGCTGACGATGGACCCGGAGGTCATCGCGAACCACGAGCTGCGCGCCCCGGTCGACGAGACCCTCGACTGGCTGCGCGGACGGCTGGCCGGGATCGTCCAGGAGGGCCGGGAGCGCGGCGAGTTGAGCGCCGCGCTGGTGCCCGCCGAGATCGCGGCGACGATCGTCGCGACCGTGCAGGGCGGCTATGTGCTGGCCCGCGCGTCCGGCTCGGCCACCGCCTTCGACGCGGGCGTCCGCGGGCTGCTCGCGCTGCTCACTCCCTGTACCGATTCCCCGTAGCGGAACGGAGCACCACATGCATGCCATGCAGTACGAGGTCACGCTGCCCGCCGACTATGACATGGAGATCATCCGCCGTCGGGTCGCGACAAAGGGGCATCTCCTCGACGACTTCCCCGGCCTCGGCCTCAAGGCCTATCTGATGCGCGAGCGCGCGGGCGGCTCGCCGGTGAATCAGTACGCGCCGTTCTACCTGTGGGCCGCCCCCGAAGGCATGAACAGCTTTCTGTGGGGGCCCGGATTCCAGGGCATCGTCCATGACTTCGGGCGTCCCGTCGTACAGCACTGGACGGGACTGGCGTACGAGGAGGGGCCTGCGGCCGGGGCCGTGCCGCGGGCCGCCACGCGGCGGCGGGTGCGGATACCGGAGAAGGAACGTCCTGCGCTCGCCGTGGAGCAGGCGCTCGCGGCGCATCGACAGCTGGCGTGCGCGGACGGGGTGGTCGCTGCCGCCGTCGCCGTCGATCCCCGGCACTGGGAGTTGCTGCACTTCGCACTGTGGGCCGAGGACGCGCCCGAGGCGATCGGTGACGTTTTCCAGGTGCTGCATCTGTCCGCCCCGCAGCGTGCGGAACTCGCGCGCGGCCGGCAGTGGTGAGCCACGGCCGCACGGTCCTTGGGGGATGTACCCGCGACCGGTTGGGCTTCCCAGGGGGCCTAGGCGAGGCTTTCCGGCTTGCGTTTCAGCCGTCGCCGTAGGCGCTCTTCGTGGTAAATGCGTCCCACCAACGCACCCCCGTAGACGACCACTCCGACGCCGACGAGCCAGGACTGGATGACCAGCACGGTCCCGAACGGGCCGAAGGTGACGGCGTTCGATGCGATCAGCGGCGAGAAGACGAGCTGCGAGAAGACCCGCAGGCCGAGCATGCCCAGGGCCGTGGCGACCGACCCGGGCAGCAGGGCGCGCCAGCGGACCCGGCCGCCGAGCAGCACGCGCTGGGAGAGCCAGAAGAACAGGATGGTGCCGAGCAGGTCGCCGAGGGCGCCGAACACCGTGGCCGCGGGGGAGTCCGCCGGCAGGGGCGTGCTGACGAAGGCCAGGAGAGCGGCGACGAGCAGGGCGAGCCAGACGACGTGCCGCCACATGGTGTGCCAGCGGGCGGTCGTCAGGTCCCAGACCTTCTCGTAACCGGTCTGCACGGCCGAGCCGAACGTCAGGCCGAAGACGGCGAGCGCGGCGAGACCGAACGCGGTCGTGCGCTGCAGCACCTCCACCGGCCCGCCGAACAGCCGCTCCACCTCATCCTGGGACGCCTGCGAGACCCCCAGCGCCTGGCCCAGCCAGCGGGCGAAGCCCTGTCCGCTCGCCGGGTCCGCCGCCGCCACGACGATCAGCAGGGGGACCAGGGTCAGAAAGCCCAGTGCGGCGAAGCCCATGGCGCGGTGCATCAGTTCCAGTTCGCGTCCCCGGTACCAGGCGAGCCCGAGGGGCGACGCGAGGATCTTGCGGCGCAGTTCCTGGAACCGGTGCGGATGGTCGGCCGCGCCGGAGGGCTCGTGGGTCATAGGTCGTCGACTACCCGTTCGTGTGCCGTGAGGCGTCCATCGTCCCCCCGGACGGGTGTCCCCGCCTGCCGGGACGCCGGGGAGCGGAGGCTTCTCCTCGTCTCCGCTCATGGCGTCGTCGTCTGTGATCCGGTTCTGCCGGAGAACAGTCCGCATGGGCCATCTCCGCTGTCGTACGGGTGCCGCGGTCCACCGCTTCCCGGCCACCCTACGACCCTGCGGTGCCGTCAGCCGAGTGCGGCCAGTGGATCGTCGAGTACCGGCTGCCACGCCAACTCGGCTGCTCCTACGAGGCTGTTGTGATCCAGCGTGCAGGCCAGGATCGGCACCCCGCCGCTGCGTCCCCACAGGCTGCGGTCGGCGACCACGGCACGCAGTCGCTCGGGGTCGGCCTCGAGCAGCTCGCGGTGCAGCCCGCCCAGGATGATGCGGTCGGGGTTGAGGATGTTGACGAGCCCGGCGAGCCCGAGGCCGAGCCGGTCGATGAGCTCCTCGCCCGCGGTACGCACCGACGGGTCGTCGTACTCCGTACGCAGCAGCTCACGGGACTGCTGGAGCAGCGAGACCTCGGGGCCGGGGTCGCGGCCCGCGGCGGTGAGGAAGGCGAGCGGGTCGGCCTCGACATCGAGGCAGCCGCGGCTGCCGCAGTGGCAGGGGCGGCCCTCGGGGTTGACGGTGAGATGGCCGACCTCCAGGGCGAGGCCCGAACTCCCGGTGTGCAGACGGCCGTCGAGGACGAGTGCGCCGCCGACGCCGCGGTGGCCGGTGGCGACGCAGAGCAGATGCTGGGCGCCGCGACCCGCGCCGTGCCGGTGCTCGGCGAGCGCCGCGAGGTTCACGTCGTTGCCTGTGAAGGCGGGGCCCAGGATGCCCGCGGTGCGTACCCGCTCGGCGAAGATGTCGCGCACCGGAGCGCCCGCCGGCCAGGCGAGGTGCAGCGGGTTGAGGGCGGTGCCCTCCGGCTCGGCGACGGCGGACGGCACGGCGAGGCCGGCGCCGACGCAGCGACGGCCGCTCTCGCGCAGCAGTGCGGCGCCCGCGTCGACGACCTCGCCCAGCACCTGGGCCGGGTCGGCGGAGACGGTGACGCAGCCGGGTGCGGTGGCGACGGTCCGGCCGCCGAGGCCGACGAGGGCTGCGCGGAATCCGTCGGCATGCACCTGGGCGGCGAGGACGACGGGGCCCTTGTCGTCGACGGCGAGCCGGTGCGAGGGCCGGCCCTGGGAGCCTGCGGCGGCACCGGGCCTGGAGTCGACCCTGATCAGTCCGAGTGCTTCGAGCTCCGCGGCCACCGCGCCCGCGGTGGCGCGGGTGACGCCGAGCTCGGCGGTGAGCACGGCCCGGGTGGGGGCACGGCCCGTGTGAACCAGTTCCAGGGCGGGGCCGAGCGCGCCGCGGCCCCTCTCCAGCCTGTTTCTGGTGGTCGTCGCCTTGCCGTTCATGGAGGTGAGTCTCCCATGATCCGGAGGCTCGGCAGCCGTCTTGTACGGATCGGCCTCCGGCCCCTATCCTGAGTTTGTGCCGCTACTAAACAAACCACGGACG
Source organism: Streptomyces sp. NPDC019890 (assembly GCF_044903445.1). NCBI lineage: Bacteria > Bacillati > Actinomycetota > Actinomycetes > Kitasatosporales > Streptomycetaceae > Streptomyces > Streptomyces sp. NPDC019890. Next base: position 62,022 of record NZ_JBJDQK010000010.1, read on the forward strand.
GCCGCACCGGGGAGACCTGACGGAAACACCGCCGCACTCCCCCTGTCCCGCCTCCGTACCGCCCTGACCGTGTTCTTCGCCCTCGACGGCTTTCTGTTCGCCGGCTGGGTGGTCCGCATCCCCGCGATCAAGCAACAGACCGGCGCTTCGGCGAGCGACCTGGGACTCGCCCTGCTCGGGGTCTCGGCGGGCGCCGTGGTGACGATGACGCTGACCGGCCGGCTGTGCCGCCGCTTCGGCAGCCATCCGGTGACAGTCGTCAGCGGCGTACTGATGTCGCTGAGCATCGCGCTTCCGCCGCTCACGCATTCGGCGCTCGCCCTCAGCCTCGTCCTGCTGGTCTTCGGGGCCGCGTACGGCGGGATCAACGTCGCGATGAACAGCGCGGCGGTGGATCTGGTCACGACGCTGCGGCGGCCCGTGATGCCCAGCTTCCACGCTGCGTTCAGCCTCGGCGGAATGGTCGGCGCGGGCCTCGGCGGGCTGGTCGCGGGCGGCCTCTCCCCCACCGCGCATCTGCTTGCACTCACCGCCGTCGGCCTGCTCGTCAGCGCCGTCGCGGGACGTGTTCTGCTGCGCCACCCGGCGCCGGTCGCCCGGCGGACGGCCAAGGATCGGGCGCCGCACCGGCTGAAGGGCCGTACACACAGGACCGTCGTCCTCTTCGGCGTGATCGCGCTCTGCACCGCATACGGAGAGGGCGCGATGGCCGACTGGGGCGCACTCCACCTGGAACAGGACCTGCACGCGCACCCGGGCATCGCCGCGGCCGGGTACTCCCTCTTCGCGCTGGCCATGACGGTCGGCCGGCTCTCCGGAACGGCGCTGCTCGAGCGGCTCGGCCAGACCCGTACGCTCGCCGCGGGCGGCACCACGGCGGCGGCCGGGATGCTGCTCGGCGCACTCGCCCCCACCGCCTGGCTGGCACTGCTCGGCTTCGCCGTCACGGGGCTCGGCCTCTCGAACATCTTCCCGGTGGCGGTGGCCAGGGCGGGCGCGCTCGCCGGACCCGGCGGGGTCGCCGCCGCGTCGACGCTCGGCTACGGCGGGATGCTGCTCGGGCCGCCCGCGATCGGATTCCTCGCCGACGCCTTCTCGCTGCCGGTGGCGCTGACGACCGTGGCCGCTCTCGCGGGCGGAGCGGCAGTCATCGGGTACGCGGCCCGGAACGCCTCGCCACCGCTGGATTCGCCACCGCAGGAGTCATCACCGCAGGGGTCGTCACCGCTGGAATCGTGCCCGCACTCCGCACACCTCCAGGAAGTGTGAGCGCAGTGGCACAATCTCTCGCATGGAGACCCCCGACTCCCGCATGGATACCGCCGAGCTGATCAAGTCACTCGTCCGGGAGGGCCAGTTGCTGGCCACCGCCGCCGTCGAAGCGGGTCCCGACGCGGCAGTGCCGACCTGCCCGGGCTGGCAGGTGCGGGACCTGCTGCGGCACGTCGGGATGGTCCACCGGTGGGCGACCGCCTTCATCACCGAGGGCCATACCGAATACCACGCCGCCGACGAACGGTCCGAGCTCGACGGTGACGAGCTGGTGGAGTGGTTCAGGGAGGGGCACGGTCTGCTGGTGGCGGCGCTGAGCGAGGCGCCCGCGGATGTGGAGTGCTGGACCTTCCTGCCCGCGCCGTCGCCGCTCGCGTTCTGGGCCCGGCGGCAGGCGCACGAGACCGCGATCCACCGCACGGACGCGGAGTCGGCGCTGGGCGGCAAGCCCAGTCCGATCGCCGCGGAGCTCGCGGCCGACGGCATCGCCGAGCTGCTGACCGGCTTCCACGCCCGCTCCCGGAGCCGGGTGCGCTCCGAGGCGCCGCGCTCACTGCGCGTGCGGCCGATCGACACCGATGACGTGTGGACCGTGTGGGTGTCGACGGACGCGCCCCGCACGGAGCCCAGCGAAGAGGGTCCCGCGGACTGCGAGTTGAGCGGCAGGGCCGAGCAGCTGTATCTGACGCTCTGGAACCGGCTGCCCTTGACCGCTGTGTCCGTCACGGGCGACGCGGAGCTCGCGAAGCTGTGGCGCGAGCTTTCCGCCATCACCTGGTCGTAGGGCCCTTCAGGCGTCTTACGCCGACGGGTCCGGCAGCATCCGGGAGAGCACGGCACGCTGCAGCGGCTGCACCTCGGCATGGCGGGCCCGGCCCGCGTCGGTGAGCGCGACCCGCACACCCCGCCGGTCCTCACTGCACATCCCCCGGGTGACAAGACCGTCCTTCTCCAGGCGGGCGACCAGCCGCGACAGCGCGCTCTGGCTCAGATGGACGCGGGACGCCAGTTCCTGCACCCGCAGCGAACAGTCGCCGCTGCCCGCGTGCTCTTCGGCGAGCACATCGAGGACCTCGAAGTCGCTGGCGCCCAGCCCGTGCTGATGCAGCTCGCGGTCGAGCTCGCAGATCGTACGGGCATGCAGCGCGAGGACGTCCCGCCACTCCTCCTCGAGCGCTCGCTCGGACTTCTTCGCCGCCATGGCCGCACGTTAGCAGAAAAGTCGGACTTGTTGCATCGGAATTAAATGCACTTGCATTCAATGCATGTGCATGTACTGTCCTCCCCATGACCACTCCGCTCAATGCCCCCGTGACGCAGGAGCGCTGGAGCCCACGGCTGTGGGGCACCCTGCTCGTGCTCTGCGCCGCTATGTTCCTCGACGCCCTCGACGTCTCCATGGTCGGCGTCGCCCTGCCCTCGATCGGCTCCGATCTCGGCCTGTCCACCTCGACCCTGCAGTGGATCGTCAGCGGCTACATCCTCGGATACGGCGGCCTGCTGCTGCTCGGCGGACGCGCCGCCGACCTGCTCGGCCGGCGCCGCGTGTTCCTGATAGCGCTCGCCGTCTTCGCGCTCGCCTCGCTGCTCGGCGGCCTCGTCGACTCCGGGCCCCTGCTGATCGCCAGCCGTTTCGTCAAGGGGCTCAGCGCGGCGTTCACCGCGCCCGCGGGGCTCTCCATCATCACCACGACCTTCAAGGAAGGCCCCCAGCGCAACCGCGCCCTGTCCATCTACACCACCTGCGCCGCCACCGGCTTCTCCATGGGCCTGGTGCTGTCCGGGCTGCTCACCGAGGTGAGCTGGCGGCTGACGATGCTGCTGCCCGCACCCATCGCCCTGATGGCACTGGCGGCCGGCCTCAAGCTGATTCCGCGGAGCAGCCGTGAGGACTCCGGCAAGGGGTACGACCTGCCGGGCGCCGTCATCGGCACGGCCTCGATGCTGCTGCTCGTCTTCACCGTCGTACAGGCTCCCGAGGCGGGCTGGGCCTCCGTGCGCACCCTGCTCTCGTTCCTGGCCGTCGCCGTGCTGCTCACCGTCTTCATCACCATCGAACGACGCAGCTCGTACCCGCTGATCCGGCTGGGCGTGCTGCGCTCGGGCAGCCAGATACGGGCGAACCTCGGCGCGGCCTTCTTCTTCGGCTCGTACGTCGGTTTCCAGTTCCTCGTCACGCAGTACATGCAGTCCCTGCTCGGCTGGTCCGCGCTGCAGACCGCACTTGCCTTCCTTCCGGCGGGCACGCTGGTGGCGCTCTCCTCGACGAAGATCGGCCCGGTCGTGGACCGGTTCGGCACGCCCCGCATCATCGCCGTCGGCTTCAGCCTGCTGGTGATCGCGTATGCGCTCTTCCTGCAGATCGACCTCACGCCGAGCTACGCCGCCGTGATCCTGCCGTCGATGCTGCTGCTCGGCGCGGCCTGCGCGCTGGTCTTCCCCTCGCTCAACATCCAGGCCACCAATGGGGTGGAGGACCATGAGCAGGGCATGGTCTCCGGCCTGCTGAACACCTCGATCCAGGTCGGCGGGGCGATCTTCCTGGCCGTCGTCACCGCGGTGATCACAGCGGGCGGGGGCACGGGCCGCTCCTCGCAGGAGGTGCTGGACAGTTTCCGCCCCGGCCTGGTGGTGGTGACGGCGATCGCGGCGGCCGGACTGCTGATCACGCTGACAGGTCTTCGTACCCGGCGCTCCCAGGAGAGCGTCCTGGTGGCGAAGTCCGTTCCGGAGACGGAGCCGGAGCGGGTGACGGTCGGGGACTGACCGGAACCGTGCTCAAGGGGGCGGCGGCCGACGGGAGTTCTTGTCCGTCGGCCGCCGCCCTGTGACACTGCGGACAGGCCCGGTCAGCCGATCAAGCCCGGTCAGCCCAGCCAGCCGGGCCGCACCAACCCCGACTCGTAGGCCAGCACGACCAGTTGGGCCCTGTCGCGGGCGCCCAGCTTCACCATCGTGCGGCTCACATGGGTCTTCGCGGTGAGCGGGCTGACCACAAGCCGGCGGGCGATCTCCTCGTTGGACAGGCCGATGCCGACCAGGGCCATCACCTCGCGCTCGCGTTCGGTGAGCTCGGCAAGGCCCTGGGCATCGCCGGGAGCCTTGGAGCGTGCGGCGAACTCCGCGATCAGGCGGCGCGTCACGCCCGGGGAGAGCAGCGCGTCCCCGTGCACCACCGCCCGTACCGCACGCAGCAGCTCCTCCGGCTCGGTGTCCTTCACCAGGAAGCCCGAGGCGCCGGAGCGGATCGCCTCGAAGACGTACTCGTCGAGCTCGAAGGTGGTCAGCATGACCACCTTCACTCCGTTCAGCCGCTCGTCCTCGGTGATCCGGCGGGTCGCGGCGAGGCCGTCCAGCAGCGGCATCCGGATGTCCATCAGCACGACGTCGGGGCGCAGTTCGGCCACCAGCCGCACCGCCTCCTCGCCGTCGGCCGCCTCGCCCACCACCTCGATGTCCGGCTGGGCGTCGAGCAGCGCCCTGAACCCGGCCCTGACCAACAACTGATCATCGGCGAGCAGTACCCGGATCACATCGTCTCCTTCGGCTGCACAGGGAGGTCGGCCAGGACCCGGAAACCACCGTCCGGGCGCGGACCCGCCTCGATCGTGCCACCCAGCGCGGCCGCCCGCTCCCGCATTCCGACGAGGCCGTTGCCGCTGCCGCCGGCGTCCGAGCCGGTGGCCGGGCCCACGTCGTCGATCCGCAGCACGACCCGGCCCGGGGCGTAGGCGATCCGCACCCGCGCGGTGCGCGACCCCGAGTGCCGTACGACATTGGTCAGGGCCTCCTGGACGATCCGGAAGGCGGCCAGGTCGGTGCCGGGCGGCAGCGCCGCACGCTCCCCCTCCGTCTCGACCTCCACACTCAGACCCGCGCTCGCGGCCTGTTCGACGAGCTCGGGGAGCCGGTCGAGGCCTGGGGCCGGCGCGCGGGGGGCCTCGCCGGGCGCCCGCAGCGTGTCGAGGACCTGGCGGACCTCGCCCAGGGCCTCCTTGCTCGCCGCCTTGATGGTGGTCAGCGCGGTGCGGGCCTGTTCGGGGTTGGTGTCCAGCAGCGCGAGGCCCACGCCCGCCTGGACGTTGATGACCGAGATGGAGTGCGCGAGGACGTCGTGCAGCTCGCGGGCGATCCGCAGCCGCTCCTCGTCGGCGCGGCGCTTCTCGGCGGCGGCCCGCTCCACGCGCTCCCTGGCCCACACCTCGCGGCGTACGCGTACGAGCTCCGAGGCCGCGAGGATCGCCACCACCCAGGCGGCGATCACGAGTTCCTGCCCCCAGGGCGCGGCGTCGTCGCCGCGCGGTGGCAGATAGCGGTAGAGCCAGTGGGCCACCAGCAGATGGCCCACCCAGAGCCCGCCGACCGCCCACCAGGCCGCCCGCCGGTGACCGGAGGTGATCGCGGCGAAGGCGCCCACCGCGACGACGAAGAAGAGGGGGCCGTAGGGGTAGCCCCCGGCGAAGTAGACGAGCACGGTGGCGCAGACGCCGAAGACACAGACGACCGGCCAGCGGTTGCGCAGCAGGAGGAAGGCCGGGCCCACGACCATCAGCAGCCGCGCAAGGGCGTCGATCGGCTCACGGTCCGGCTGGTTCCTCGCCGAGAAGGCCGTGCCTACCAGCACAAACACGGTCAGGGCGACGGTGGAGAGCCAGGGCACCCCGGTGGCTTTCCGCCGTGCCTCCCAGTGCCGCAGCCGCGGTGGCCCGCCCCGTGCCCAGGGGGGACCACCGCAGTTGCCGGCGCGCTGCTCTTCCATAGCCGCCACGCTAGACCGGGGCCGGGCGCGCGGGCGTCAGCCGGGCGGGGCGATCAGACGTACTCCCCCCGCAGTACGGGGCAGCGGGTGCGGCCTCGGGATTCCGCGTCGGCTCAGGATTCCGCGCCGCTGCCGCGCTGGGTGCCGGCCGCGGGACGGCGGCGCAGACCGACCTCGTGCGCGAGGCGGCCCGCGGCATGCGCGAAGAAGGCGTCCCGGTCCTCGACGATCCGGTTGAACTGGCCGAACAGCTCGAAGGAGATCAGCCCGAACAGCTGCGACCAGGCACCCACCAGGGCTACGACCACGGCGGGCGGCAGATCGGGCGCGATCTCGGAGGTGAGCCGGTGCGCTTCGGCGCGCAGCTCGTCGGCGAGTGGCGGCAGCGCGATGCCGCTCGCGCGGTGGGCGTCGCGGGCTATGGAGATGAGGACGAGGCCGACGCGGGATGCGGGACCGACGGTGTCCATGGGGGCGGTGTAGCCGGGGACCGGGGAGCCGTAGATGAGTGCGTACTCGTGGGGGTGGGCAAGGGCCCAGGCACGGACGGCGGAGCAGGTCGCGGTCCAGCGGGCAGGGTGGTCGTCGGGGTCGGGGTCGGGGGCGTTCGCGAGCGCGGTCTCGGCTGCGGCGCCGACCGCGTCGTAGGCGTCGACGATGAGGGCGGTCAGCAGGTCGTCACGGCTGGGGAAGTAGCGGTAGAGGGCGGAGGAGACCATGCCGAGCTGGCGGGCGACGGCGCGCAGGGAGAGCTTGGCCGCGCCCTCGGCCGCGAGCTGTTTGCGAGCCTCGTCCTTGATGGCTGCGGTGACTTCGATACGGGCCCGTTCCCTGGCCCCACGGATCGTGGTCATGGGGTGCAGTCTTGCATGTTTCGGAGCACTGCCCAACAACGAGATCAGTGCTCTTGCTTTGGATCACCGATCCGGTGCACACTGCTCACAACCGAGAGCACTGCTCTCGCAACGAAGTCGATAAGCTCGGTCGTAGGGAGACCACCATGTCGCAGGTGCACTACATCAAGCCCGGCCGCTTCGACAGCATCATGAACGGCGCCATCGGCTGGCTCGCCCGGCGCGGCATCAGCCTCATGGGCACCGCGGAGCTGTCCGTACGCGGGCGCACGAGCGGAGAATGGCGGCGCATCCCGGTCAACCCGCTGCCCTACGAGGGCGGCCCGTACCTGATCTCCGCCCGCGGCCACTCCCAGTGGGTCCGCAATCTACGGGCGGCGGGCGGCGGGCAGCTCCAAGTCGGGCGCAAAACCCAGCAGTTCACCGCCGTGGAGCTGCCCGACGAGGAGAAGCCCACGCTGCTGCGCACGTACCTGGAGCGCTGGGGCTGGGAAGTCGGACGGTTCTTCGGCGACGTCAACGCCAAGTCCACGGACGAGGAACTGCTCGCGGCGGCGCACAAGCACCCGGTCTTCCGGATCACCGTGACGAAGTGATCCGCGCGGAGTGCGGGCGGGCGGTACGCGCCATGGCGCTCGCCCCTCGGCGCACGCCGCGCCGAACCGGCCGCACGGCCCCGCCGGGTCACACGCATCACCCCGCCGCCCCACGCATTGCCGCGGCCCCGCGCCCCGCGACGCCCCGCAGGCGCCGCGGTCCACCGGCCGCGGTCCGCCAGCCCGCGAGGCCAGCGCCGACGGCGGCCCGTCGGACCGGACGGTCAACGGCTCGGCCCGGCCCCGTCCCCGCCGGCCCGCGACGCCCCGCAAGCCCCGCGGCCGTACGGCTAGCCGCGGCGGTCCAGTGACTCCAGTGCGCGCCGCGCCACCCCATGCGTGCGGACAATGCCCGCCAGCGACGTAGCGCCGCGCGTGATGTCCGCGAACGCCTTCCACGTCGGCCGGAAGCCGGTGATCGCCGCATGGAACAGACCCGGACGGCGCTCGAAGACGGCGAGCATCCGCCGCCCGACCCCCATCTCCACACCCAGCCCGGCCTTGATCGCGAAGGCGTAGTTCAGCGCCTGACGGCGGGCGTCCACCGCGTCATGGGCCTCCGAGATCCGGACCGCCCACTCCCCCGCGAGCCGCCCCGACCGCAGCGCGAAGGAGATCCCCTCCCGGGTCCACGGTTCAAGGAGACCGGCCGCGTCCCCGCACACCAGCACCCGCCCCCGCGACAGCGGCGAATCGTCGCTGCGGCAACGGGTCAGATGCCCTGACGAGATGGCCGGCTCAAACCCGGCAAGCCCCAGCCGCGCGATGAAGTCCTCCAGATAGCGCTTGGTCGCGCCGCCCTCGCCACGAGCCGAGATCACGCCGACCGTCAGCGTCCGCCCCTTGGGGAACACCCAGCCATAACTGCCCGGCATCGGCCCCCAGTCGATGAGCACCCGCCCCGCCCAGTCCTCGGCCACCGTCTCCGGCACCGGAATCTCCGCTTCCAGGCCGAGGTCCACCTGGTCGAGCTTCACCCCTACATGCGCGCCTATCCGGCTGGCGCTGCCGTCCGCGCCGACGACCGCCCGGGCAAGCACGGTCTCCCCGTTCGCCAGCACCACGGCGACCGTACGCCGGTCGGGCACGGCGGGTCCGTGCTGCTCGACCCGGGAGACGGTCACGCCGGTACGCAGCACGGCACCGGCCTTCTGCGCCTGCTCCACGAGGCCCGCGTCGAACTCGGGGCGGTTGATGAGCCCGAAGAGCATCCGCTTCGAGCGGCGCGTACGCGCCAGCCTGCCGTTCAGCGAGAAGGTGACCGCATGCACCCGGTCCAGCAGCGGCAGCTCGAAGCCGGGCGGAAGACTGTCGCGCGACGGGCCGATGATGCCACCGCCGCAGGTTTTGTAGCGCGGTAGTTCGGCCTTCTCGAGGAGCAGCACCTGACGGCCCGCGACCGCGGCCGCATAGGCCGCCGAAGCCCCGGCGGGCCCGGCGCCGACCACGACGACATCCCACACCGGCTCGCCCTGCGCGCCCACGGCGTCTGCGTTCTCGCTGCTCACGATCTGCTTATGCTCCCGATCCGTTGCGTGACCCATGCCTCGACGGCATCCTACGGCGCGGTCGCTTCCGGCCCGTGGGAGGATCAACCACACCTTCGTAGTACACACATCGCACAACGTCGCACCCACAAGGAGCGTGCCCATGACCGCGAATCCGATCGCCGGGACCATTGCCTCACTGATGCCCCGCGCCAAGGCGGAGCTGACGGAGCTGGTGGCCTTCCAGTCGGTGGCGGACGAGGCCGTGGCGCCGAAGAGCGAGTGCGAGGCCGCCGCGAACTGGGTGGCCGACGCCCTGCGCACCGAGGGATTCCAGGACGTCGCGCTCCTCGACACCCCCGACGGCTCGCAGTCGGTTTACGGTCTGCTGCCCGGCCCTGAGGGCGCGCCGACCGTACTGCTCTACGCGCACTACGACGTGCAGCCGAAGCTGGACGAGTCCGCGTGGGTGACCCCGCCGTTCGAGCTGACGGAGCGGAACGGCCGCTGGTACGGCCGCGGCGCCGCCGACTGCAAGGGCGGCTTCATCATGCATCTGCTCGCGCTGCGCGCCCTGAAGGCGAACGGCGGCATCCCGGTCTCCGTGAAGGTGATCGTCGAGGGCTCGGAGGAGCAGGGCACGGGCGGCCTGGAGCAGTACGCCGAGGCGCACCCCGAGCTGCTGACGGCGGACGCCATCGTGATCGGCGACACCGGGAACTTCCGGGTCGGCCTGCCGACTGTGACGGCGACGCTGCGCGGCATGACGATGATCCGCGTCCGGATCGACACCCTCGAGGGCAATCTGCACTCGGGCCAGTTCGGCGGCGCTGCACCCGACGCGCTGGCCGCGCTCATCCGCGTACTGGACTCGCTGCGTGCCGAGGACGGCTCGACGGTGATCGACGGCCTTCCGGCCCAGGCGGAGTGGGACGGACTGCAGTACCCCGAGGACGAGTTCCGCAACGACGCCAAGGTACTCGCCGGTGTCGGCCTGACCGGCAACGGCACGGTCGCCGACCGCATCTGGGCGCGTCCGGCGGTCACCGTGATCGGTATCGACTGCCACCCGGTGGCGGGCGCGACTCCCTCCATCCCGGCGAGCGCCCGGGCGCAGATCAGCCTGCGGGTGCCGCCGGGACAGGATGCTGCCGAGGCGACCAAGCTGCTGTTCGCGCACATCGAGAAGCACACGCCGTGGAACGCCCGGGTCACGCTGGAGCAGGTGGGCCAGGGCCAGCCCTTCCAGGCGGACGTCACGAGCCCCGCGTACACCTCGATGGCCGAGGCGATGCGCATCGCGTACCCCGGCGAGGAGATGCAGGCCTCCGGCATGGGCGGCTCGATCCCGCTGTGCAACACGCTGGCCGCGCTCTACCCCGATGCGGAGATCCTGTTGATCGGCCTGAGCGAGCCGGAGGCACAGATCCACGCGGTGAACGAGTCCGTCTCGCCCGAGGAGCTGGAGCGGCTGTCGGTCGCCGAGGCTCTGTTCCTGGTCAACTACGCCGAATCCAAGAAGGATTGAGCGCTCAGCGACGCTGGACTTCGGCGACGGGGCCGTGGTGATCCACGCCCGCGGCCACACCGACGGGTCCATCGGCATCCATCTGCCCCGCCACGGCGTGCTGTTCACCGGCGACTGCATCGCCGCGGTGGGGCAGGTGATGCTGGGCATCTTCACTGTGGACCGTGCGCAGGCACAGGCATCAATGCGCTGCCTTGCCCCGCTCGGTCCTTCCACAGTCTGCTTCGGCCACGGTCTGCTTCGGCCACGGCGATCCCCTCACCGAGGACGCCGCGGCCGTACTGCTCGCCTCAGCCGACGGGGACCCCGGCCTCCAGGTTGAGCACCGTTCCGCGCTCGCGGGCCCGCAGCGCCCAGCGCAGCCGCTCGTAGCGGGCCGGCGGCAGCAGCTCGGCCGCCTCCTGCTCGCCGACGAACCGCCAGCCGCGCAGTTCCGAGCCCGGCAGCAGCACCCGCCCGGCCCTGCCGCTGTCGAGCGTGCCGCCGTCGAAGAGCAGCCGGAGCCCGCCGAATCCCGGCGGGCGTGGCGCCTCCCAGTCGATCACCAACAGCCTGGGCACCTCGGCCAGTTCTATGCCGAGTTCTTCGGCGACCTCACGCATTCCGGCCCGGGCGGGCGGCTCGCCCTTCTCGACGACACCGCCGGGGAACTCCCAGCCCGGCTTGTAGGTGGGGTCGACGAGCAGCACCCGGTCCTGCTCGTCGAAGAGAAGCACTCCGGCGGCCAGCGTCTCGGCGGTCGGCTCGGGCGTCTGGACGATCTCGCAGACCGCGGCTTCCCCGTTCCGTATCGCCCTGGCTATCCGTTGCGCCGTCTCAAGAGGATCGATCCTGCTGGTGTCGACGACATGCGCGTCGGCGCCGATCCAGTCGAGGGCGGCGAGGTACGGCTCGATGTGCTCGCACGCCCACTGCCGCACCCGCTGGTCGGCGTCCGGGATGCCGGGCTCCTCGCGGGCCGCGATCCGCGCGCGCAGGATCGTTTCGTCCGGTCGCAGCAGCACATGCCGTACGGGGATCCGGCGGGAGGCGAGCCCGCCGAAGATCTCGTCGCGGTACTCCTGCCGCAGCAGGGTCATCGGCACCACCAGTACACCGCCGAGCTCGGCGAGCAGCGCCGCCGCGGTGTCCACCACCAGCCGTCGCCAGATCGGCAGATCCTGGTAGTCGGTGACCTCGGCGAGGCGCTTCTGCGGCAGCAGCCGGCGCAAATGGCCGCCGATCAATTCGGGGTCGTACAGCGTGCTGTTCGGGATCAGATCGATCAGTTCGCGCGCGGTACTCGTCTTGCCCGCTCCGAACGCACCGTTGATCCAGACGATCACGGTTCCCCCTCTTCCGTAGCCCACAGTGGATTGCCCGCAACACCCTGCCACGGAAACCCGTGACGGCAACCGGCCCGGTTGATCGGGGGCGCAGTCGCGGACACAACTGTGTCCTCGCCGTTGCCGGTTCACCACCACCGTGCGGCGCCCTGGTGCGTCTCACCCAGCGAGTCGACGGCTTCGCCCGGCCGTGACAACCGGGCGCGGAGCGTCGTTGGAGTTGGCGAGACCAGGGAAATGACAAGGGGGTGCGGGATGCGCCGTACGGTGTTGGAGCAGTTTCCCGCCGGGGGTCCGCGCGGGAGCTGGCCGGCCGAGGAGTTCGCCAGGGCCCGGCAGGACGAGGGCCTGGCCGCGGAGGTCGTGATGGACCTGGACACGGATGCGTTTCTGGTGATCGTGCACCAGCAGACCGCGGACGTCTAAGGTCCCTGTCCGGTCGATCAGCGCGAGGCCGGCAGGATCGGCCGGACAGGGCCTGGGCACGGCGCGGCCCCCGTCCCGGTCGGGGGCGGGGGCTCTGCCACGGCTGTCAGCCCTTGGTCGAGCCCAGGGTGAGACCGGCGATGAAGTGCCGCTGCAGCAGCAGGAAGACCAGCAGCGTGGGCAGCGCGACGATCACCGAACCCGCGGCGAGCAGGTTGTAGTCGGTGAAGAACTGACCCCGGAGGTTGTTCAGCGCCGAGGTGATCGGGAGCTTGTCGCCGTCGGAGATGAAGACGAGCGCCCAGAGGAAGTCGTTGTACATCCAGGTGAACTGGAGCGTGCCGAGGGCAGCGAGGGCCGGGCGGCACAGCGGCAGCGTGATCCGCCAGTACTGCGTCCACACACTCGCGCCGTCCACGATCGCCGCCTCGAGAATCTCCTGGGGCAGCGTGCGCATGAAGTTGGCGAGGACGAAGACGCAGAAGCCGATCTGGAAACCGACCTGGACGGAGATGACGGCCCAGTACGAGTCGAACATCGTCATCGAGTCGGACATCCAGTACGGCAGCGGGATGCGGTTGAACAGAACGTACAGCGGAGTGACGATCACCTGCTGGGGCAGCAGATTGCCCGCCGTGAACAGCATCAGCAGCACGATCGAGCCGCGCATCCTCAGCCGGGCGACCGCGAAGGCCACGAACGAGGCGAAGAAGAGCGCGAGCAGCACTCCGGGCACCGCGATGATGAGGGTGTTGACGAAGTACTTCGTCATCCCCGAGTCGCTGAAGGCCTGTTGGTAGTAGTCGAAGGAGAGCTTCTTCGGCAGCGAGAAGTACCCGTGCTCGGATGTTTCGTCGTACGGCCTGAGTGAGGCGTACACCGCTAGCAGCAGCGGTGCCAGGAACGCCAGTGAGACGGTCATCAGGAAGGCGTGCACGCCGAGTCGGCCGGGGCGCAGACGGCGCTTGCCGGGCGCTGCGGCCAGGGCGGCTGTGGCGGCGGTCGCCGGGGCGGTGTCGAGCGTCATCGGTTCTTCTCCCCACGGATCTCCTGGACCAGATACGTCACGACGAATCCCATGGAGACGAGCAGCAGCACCACGGCTATCGCGGAGCCGAATCCGATCCGGCTGGCCTCGCCGATGATGTTGTCGGTGACGAGGACGGAGAGCAGCTCCAGGCCATTTCTGCCCTTGTTGACGGCATAGACGATGTCGAAGGCGCGCAGCGCCTCGATGACCGTGATGACGCCGACAATGACATTGACGGGCCGCAGGGTCGGGAAGACGACGCGGAAGAAGGTCTGCCGCTCGCCGGCCCCGTCGATGGCCGCGGCCTCCTTCAGCGAGGGGTCCACGGCCTTCAGGCCGGCCAGGTAGAGGATCATCACATAGCCGGTGTGCCGCCAGGCGGCGGCCAGCAGGATCATCCAGAGGTTCAGATCGGGATCGCCGAGCCAGTCGGTGGGATTGCCGGTGTTCCCGAGGATCGCGTTGAGCGCGCCCTGGTCGCGGGAGAAGACCAGCTGGGCGATGAAGCCGACGACGGCGAGCGAGAGCACCACCGGCATGTACAGCGTGGACTGGTAGAAGCGGCTGAACCGTACGCCTCTGTCGATGAGCACGGCGAGCAGCAGTCCGAACGGTGTTGCGACCAGGCCGAGGAAGGCCAGCCAGAGCAGATTGTGGCGGGCGGCCGGCCAGAACTGCGGATAGCCGGTGAAGAGGGTCTCGTAGTTCTTCGTGCCGACCCAGGAGATGTCTCCGATGCCGTCCCAGCTCGTGAAGGAGAGCACGACGGAGGCGAGAGTCGGTCCCCACACGATGAACACGTCGAGCAGGATCGGTATGCCCAGCAGCACGCCGAGGACCGCGAGGTCGCGGCGGGTGAACCGCCGCGGCCCTCGTCGTGCGGCACGCCGCGAGGTACTCACTCTCGTTCGCCCCAGGGTTTCCGCTCGCCGGCCCCGGGCGGCCTGCGGTTCCTGGCTGGTGGTCCCCCCAGGCCGGGAGGGCCGGGGGCGAGGATCAGGGGGCTGTCCCCCGGGGGTTTGCAGCAGCGGCACGGGCGGTGGCTCCAAGTCGACGTCGGCCGTGGTCGGTTCAGTCTTCGGCGGCGAAGATGGTCTTCTTCTGCCTCTCGATGCTGTTGACCAACCCGTCCACGTCCTTCGGCTTGTTGATGAAGGTCTGGATGGCCGGAATCATCACGGTCGACGAGAAGTCGGGCCGGGTGTCGCGGTCCAGGAACTGCGAGATCTGCTTGGCGCCGGAGACAAGTTCGACGGCCTTCTTCTGCAGCGGGGAGTACTTCGAGATGTCGGCCTCGTCGCTCACGGCGATGTTGTTGGGGTCACTGGCGAGGTAGATGTCCTCCGCCTTGCCGGTGGCCAGCCACTTCAGCAGGTCCTTGGCGCTCTCCATGTTCTTCTGGTTCTTGAGGTTCTTGGACTTCTTGGCGAGCAGGAAGCCGTCGATGGGCGCCTCGACGGCGTCCTGGCCGTGCTCCGGGTTGATGACCGGGAACGGGAAGAAGTCGATGTCGGCCTGCTCGGCCTTGGGGAACTGGGCGCCGGGGTGCGGGAGTCCGAAGACGGCCATGCCCGCCTGCTTCTTCTGCAGGCTGGTGGCCGCCTCCTGCCAGGTGCGGCCGTTGGCTCCGGGCTGGCAGTACGGGAGCAGGCTGCGCCAGGTGTCGAAGACGTCCTTGACGCGCTTGTCGGTCCAGGCCTCCTTGCCCGCCATCAGGTTCTTGTGGAACTCGTATCCGTTGGTGCGCATGTTGATGTAGTCGAATGTGCCCATCGCGGGCCAGCCGTCCTTGTCGCAGAACGCGATCGGGACGAGCTTGTCCTTCTGCATCTGCTTGGCGAGGGCTATGTACTCGTCAAGAGTCTTGGGCGCCGTGTAGCCGTGCTGCTCGAAGACGCTCTTCCGGTGGAAAACGGCCCACGGGTAGTAGTAGTACGGCGTGAGGTACTGCTTGCCGTCCTCGCCGGTCGACTGGGCCTTCAGCGCCGCCGAGAAGCCCTGGTAGCCCGCCCAGTTGTCGCTGATGTCGTGCAGCAGCCCCTTCTTGGCGAAGAACTGCATGCGGTAGCCCGCGAACCACATGAAGACATCGTCCGGCTTGCCCTGCAGATAGCGGTTGATGTTTTCCTGGAAGGTGTTGTGGTCAACGGTGTTGACCTTGATCTTCCGTCCGTCCTTCGCCTGTTCCTCGTATGCGGAGAAGGCGTCGGCGAAGGCCTTCTTCGGCACCGGGTCGGACGAGTTGGACCCCAGGTGGATGGTCTTGCCGTCCCCGCCGGGTCCACTGCCGCATGCGGCGAGCAGCGAGGGCAGCGCGATCGCACCTGCGCCCGCCGCCGCACCGCGCAACAGATTCCGTCGGGACATCCGATGTCCTGCCACGCTCCCGGGCGCCACAGAACCGTTGAACGATGACTGCGCCATGTCCCCTCCTCCGGGGTGCAACCCAACACAACTCAACGCGAGGATTGGATCTCACTCCCCAAAAGTGGCGTCGTCAAGGGTTTTGGCGAGAAATCGAACAACCGTTACCCCATCGCTTCCAACAGACTCCAACACGCCCTACCGGAAACGCTCGCGCCCGACACGTGCATCACGCCACCCCAAATCTGCGCGAGTAGGGAGGAACGGTACGATGCGTCACCTTCCCACCCGCACCACCCGCTCAGAGTCGTCGGAGCGCTGGCCGCCATGCTGCTCGGTACGGCGGACCTCGGCGCTCCGGCCGTCGCCCTGGACGCCCCGGCCGAACCCGCACCGGCCGGCGTGCAGGCCGCCTCGACGGGCGTACTGACCAACGCCACACCCGCGCAGCCGATTTCGGCGGACGTGAGTGGTGCGAAGGTGGTTCGCCTCGTGGTCACCGACGGCGGGGACGGCATCGACTCCGACCACGCCGACTGGGCCGACCTCAGGATCAGCTGCTCACGTGCCCTTCTGAGTCGGCCTCAGGACCGGCCGCTGACCACCGCTGCCGCCTCGCCCTGTCTGCCGAGCGAGGCGGCAGCCGCCGCACCCACCAGACCCGCGTCCGTGCCCGTCAGGGCCGGTGCGACGGTCAGCCGCTGCACGAAGGAGAGCGTGGCGTAGTCCCGCAGGGAGCGGCGCAGCGGCGCGAACAGCACCTCGCCCGCGCCCGCGACTCCCCCGCCGATCACCGCGATCTCGATCTCCACCAGGGTCGCGGTGGCGGCGATCCCCGCGGCGAGCGCCTGTGCCGCCCGCTCGAAGGAAGCGACCGCGACCGGGTTCCCGGCCTCGGCGGCGGCGGCCACCGCGGCTGCCGAGGTGTCGCCGTCCGGGCCGGGCCGCCAGCCGCCTTCCAGCGCCCGGCGGGCGATGTTGGGGCCGCTGGCGATGCGCTCGACACAGCCGCGGCCCCCGCAGGGGCACAGGTCCCCGTCCAGGTCGACGCTGATGTGGCCGATGTGCCCGGCGTTGCCTGTCGGCCCCGGGT
This sequence comes from Streptomyces sp. NPDC019890, assembly GCF_044903445.1. Classification (NCBI taxonomy): domain Bacteria; kingdom Bacillati; phylum Actinomycetota; class Actinomycetes; order Kitasatosporales; family Streptomycetaceae; genus Streptomyces; species Streptomyces sp. NPDC019890. The sequence continues at coordinate 78,756 of NZ_JBJDQK010000010.1, forward strand.
GGAGCTTGCCGCCGAGGACCAGACCGCCGCCGACACCCGTCGAGACCACCATGCACAGGGCGTTGTCATAGCCTCGGGCCGCGCCCTGCCAGTGCTCGGCCGCCGTCATCGCGACGCCGTCGCCGACCAGCTCGACGGGCAGCCCGTCGGCCGCCCGGCGCACCCGCGACACCAGCGGAAAGCCGCGCCAGCCCGGGACGTTGACCGGGCTGACCGTACCGGCGGAGGCGTCGACCGGACCGGCGCTGCCGATGCCGACGGCGCCGGCGCGCGCCCAGAGCGGGGAGACGGCCAGCTCGGCAAGAACCGACTCCACGGCGCGCATCACCGTCTCGCCGTCCTCCTGGGCAGGTGTCGGACACTGCGCCCGCACAAGAATTCTGCCGCTGCGGTCCACCAACGCGCCGGCGATCTTGGTGCCGCCGATGTCGAGCGCGGCGACGAGGTCGGTATGCATTGGTGTGGGATCCCCCATGGGAGCTGTCGGGACCTGCGGCTTCGGTAACAGTCTCCATTCCCCTGACAACGTTGTCCAGGGCCTATGCTCGACGCCACACCCTTGCACACTCCGACGACGACAGGACAGCGCACTGTGGCCGAGACCGACCATCACCTGGCATCGCACGGGCGCCCCCGAGGTCCCGAGCCCCGCTACGGCAATCGGCCCACCATGAAAGACGTCGCAGCGCGGGCCGGAGTCGGCCTCAAAACGGTTTCCCGAGTGGTCAACGGTGAGCCCGGTGTCACCCTTGACACCGAGCGCCGGGTGCAGGAGGCCATCGAGGCCCTGGGCTTTCGCCGCAACGACAGTGCGCGCGTGCTGCGCAAGGGCCGCACCGCCTCCATCGGCCTGGTCCTCGAAGATCTCGCCGACCCCTTCTACGGTCCGCTGAGCCGCGCCGTCGAGGAGGTCGCCCGCGCCCACGGCGCGCTGCTGATCAACGGTTCCAGCGCCGAGGACCCCGACCGCGAGCAGGAGCTGGTGCTCGCGCTGTGCGCCCGCCGGGTCGACGGGCTGATCGTGATCCCGGCGGGTCACGACCACCGCTATCTGGAGCCGGAGATCAAGGCGGGCATCGCGACGGTGTTCGTGGACCGCCCGCCCGGGCAGATCGACGCCGATGTGGTGCTGTCCGACAGCTTCGGCGGCGCGCGGGCGGGCGTGGCCCATCTGATCGCGCACGGCCACCGTCGTATCGGCTTCATCGGCGACCAGCCGCGGATCCACACCGCCGTCGAGCGACTGCGCGGCTATCGCGCCGCGATGGAGGACGCCGGGCTCGATGTGGACGAGTCGTGGGTGTCGCTGGGCTCGACCGTGCCGGAGCGGGTGCGGGCCGCCGTCAGCGAGATGGTGACCGGGCCGGAGCCGGTCACCGCGGTGTTCGCGGGCAACAACCGAGTGACGGTGACGGCCGTACGGGTCCTGGCGGAGCACGAGCGCCCGGTCGCCCTGGTCGGGTTCGACGACATCGAACTCGCCGATCTGCTGGGCATCACGGTCATAGCCCAGGACGCCGCGACCCTCGGGCGCACCGCCGCGGACCGGCTGTTCCGCCGCCTTGACGGCGCGGACGACGAGCCGGCGCAGGTGGCGCTGGAGACGGTGCTGATCCCGCGCGGCTCGGGCGAGATCCCGCCGCCTGCGGACCGCTAGCCTCAGCAGACCGGCAGACCCGGCACCGGCTGGTCGTTGTCGCCGCCATCGCCCAGCTGCTCGATCACCCGGCAACGGCCGGCGAGCCGCTCGTTCTCCCCCGATGCCACCGCTGCCCCGATCCTTGTTGCGACTGTGGTCGCGTACAGACCAAAGGGGCAGCAGTGACACGGCCGCCAACTGTTGCTCGGCTGTGGCTACTTGGCCGTCGCGGTGAGGTCCCCGCGACGCGGCGCGGCGAAGCCGTCCAGATCGGCGCGGCTGAGCCCGGTGAGGCGGGCCACCTCGGCGGTGTCGAGAGCGCCGCAGTCGATGCCGCGCAGCAGATAGCCGCTGAGTGCCTTGGCGGTGGCGGGCTCGTCCATGACGTCCCCGCCCGCGTGGTTGGCGTACGCGGCGAGGCGCGCGGCGGCCTGCTCGAAGCCCTCGCGGTAGAAGGCGAACACGGCGGCGTAGCGGGTCGGCAGATGGCCCGGGTGCATGTCCCAGCCCTGGTAGTAGGCGCGGGCCAGGGCGCGACGGGTGAGGCCGTAGTGCAGCCGCCAGGCGTCGTGGACCTTCTCCGTCGTACCGACCGGGAGGACGTTGGTGGAGCCGTCGGACACGCGTACGCCGGTGCCCGCGGCCGCGACCTGCATGATCGCCTTGGCGTGGTCGGCGGCCGGGTGGTCGCTGGCCTGGTAGGCGGCGGAGACCCCGAGGCAGGCGCTGTAGTCGAAGGTGCCGTAGTGCAGTCCGGTGGCCCGGCCCTCGGCGGCATCGATCATCCGGGCCACCGTGGCGGTGCCGTCGGCGGCGAGGATGGACTGGCTGGTCTCGATCTGGATCTCGAAGCCGATCCGGCCGGGCGCCAGACCGCGGGCCTTCTCGAACTCCTCGACGAGCCGGACCATCGCGGTGACCTGCTCGGCGTACGTCACCTTCGGCAGCGTCAGGACCAGTCCTTCGGGCAGTCCGCCGCCCTCCATCAGGCCGGTGAGAAAGATGTCGAGCGTGCGGATGCCCCGGTCGCGTACCGCGGCCTCCATGCACTTCATGCGGATACCCATGTACGGAGCGGCCGTGCCGTGGGCGTACGCGTCGGTGATCAGCCGGGCGGCGCGGGCCGCGTGCGCGTCCTCGTCGGCGTCGGTGCGGCCGCCGTAGCCGTCCTCGAAGTCGACGCGCAGGTCCTCGACGGGCTCGCGCTCCAGCTTGGCCCGTACGCGGTCGTACACCGGGGCCGCGAGTTCGTCGGAGAGGCCGAGCACTGCGGCGAGGGACGCGGCGTCGGGGGCGTGCTCGTCCAGCGCGGCCAGCGCCCGGTCGCCCCAGGAGCGGATCGTGTCGGCGGCGAAGACGTCGCCCGGTACATAGACGGTGTGGACGGGCTGGCGGGTGCCGGGGTCGCCCGGGTAACGGCGGGCGAGCTCCGCGTCCACCGGCGCGAGGGAGGCGCTGATGCCCTCGCTGACCGCGCCGGCGAGGCTCGTTGCCGCCTTCTCCTGCTGACCCATCCTGCATCCTCCACACTCTCAAGCTTTCCGCTGCACGGAATCAAGAATCCGTATGGCGAAGTTAATGTGCGGCCGCGACCTGCGTCAATGATCCCTCGAAACCGGGCCCCAACCTCGGGTGCGGGCTGCGGTTGGGCCGTTCACCGCAGCGGTTCCTGCACCACGCCGGCGATGACCGCGGTCACGACCTTGCGGACAGCGCCACCGTGCGGCGGGGCGCCTTTCCGGTCGGCGAAGAGCATGTGACCGGCCCCGATCAGCGTGGGAGCGAGGGTGTCGACATCGGCATCCGCCGCAATGCGGCCCAGTTCGCGCTCGGCGGTGAGGTACGAGGCGATCATGGCCGTAGCTTCCGTCAGTACCGGGATACCGGTCGGCGTGGCCTGGCGGAGCCGGGCGCGCAGGTCGTCCCGGGAGGTGACGAGGCCGACGATCGCCACAGCGACCGACCCGAACAGGCCCGTCAGGGCACCGGTGAGGTTGTCGGCGACGGTGCCGGTCCCGGCGGAGTTGCGCAGGGCGGCGGCTTGGCCGTCGATCCGGGCGATGCGGTCCCGCACGAGCTCGGCGAGGAAGGCGTCGAAGTCGGCGAAGTGCCGGTGCAGGACGCCCTTGGCGCAGCCTGCCTCCATGGTGACCGCCCGGCTGGTCAGCGCGCTCGGCCCGTCCCGGAGCAGGACACGCTCGGCCGCGTCGAACAGCTGCTCGCGCGCGTCGCGGATGGCCACCCCTGTCGGCATCGTGCGCCTCCTCCCACCTCTCGCCCACCCCGTTCCGATTGACGAGTGGGCACATGCCCATTCATAGTGGGCGCATGCCCACTATACCGCCGGAGCGAGCGCCTCTTTCCGCACACGAGCCTCATCAACATCGCGTGGTAGCGGAGTCGTTCGGTTCGGACGCCGAACGCTACGACCGGGCTCGGCCCAGCTACCCCCAAGCCCTGGTGGACCGGATCGTCGCCGCCGGCCCCGGCCCCGGCGTTCTCGAAGTTCTCGACGTCGGCTGCGGTACCGGCATCGCGTCCCGGATGTTCGAAGCGGCCGGCTGCAGGGTGCTGGGGGTCGACTCCGACGCGCGGATGGCCGACCTGGCGCGACGGCGCGGACTCGAGGTCGAGGTGTCGGCGTTCGAAGCCTGGGACCCGGCCGGCAGGGAGTTCGATGCGGTCGTCTCCGGGCAGACCTGGCACTGGGTGGACCCGGTTGCGGGAGCGGCCAGGGCGGGGAAGGCGCTGCGGCCCGGCGGCCGGCTGGCCGTGTTCTGGAACGCGGGCCAACCTCCGCCCGAACTGGCGGAATCCTTCGCCGAGGTCTATCGCCGGGTGATGCCCGACTCGCTCGCTGCTCGCCAATGGACGATGCCGGCCGTGGACGGGTACTCGGTGCTGTGCACCAGGGCAGCCGACGGGATACGGGAGGTGGGCGCGTTCGGCGCCCCGGAGCAGTGGCGATTCGACTGGGAGCGGTCCTACACCCGGGACGAGTGGCTGGACCAGCTGCCCACTACCGGCGGCCACGCCCAGCTCCCGCCGGCCATGCGGGACGAGGTACTGGCGGGCATAGGCGCCGCCGTCGACGCGGTGGGAGGCAGCTTCACGATGCGCTACGCCACGGTGGTGGTCACTGCGGCGCGAACCGATGAACCCGCACGGGCCGGCGGACCCCCTAGGCACCAAGGCGCGGAAACGGCCCGGGGCCGCGCGGTGGAGATCACCGCACGGCCCCGGCCGACAAGACTTCCGCAGGATCAGCCCTTGCGGGACTTCACCTCTTCGGTCAGCTGCGGGACGACCTGGAACAGGTCGCCGACCACGCCGTAGTCGACCAGGTCGAAGATCGGGGCCTCGGCGTCCTTGTTGATGGCCACGATCGTCTTCGAGGTCTGCATGCCGGCCCGGTGCTGGATCGCGCCGGAGATGCCGGACGCGACGTACAGCTGCGGGGAGACCGACTTGCCGGTCTGGCCGACCTGGTTGGAGTGCGGGTACCAGCCGGCGTCCACCGCGGCACGCGAGGCACCGACAGCGGCGCCCAGCGAGTCGGCCAGCGCCTCGATGATGTGGAAGTTCTCGGCGCCGTTGACGCCACGGCCGCCGGACACCACGATCGCGGCCTCGGTCAGCTCGGGGCGGCCGGTGGACTCGCGCGGGGTGCGCGAGACGACCTTGGTGCCGGTGGCCTTCTCGGAGAAGGTGACGGCGAGCGCCTCGACGGCGCCCGCGGCCGGAGCGGCCTCCACGGCGGCCGAGTTCGGCTTGACCGTGATGACCGGAGTGCCCTTGGAGACACGGGACTTGGTGGTGAAGGAGGCGGCGAACGCGGACTGCGTCGCCACCGGGCCCTCGTCGCCGGCCTCGAGGTCGACGGCGTCGGTGATGATGCCGGAGCCGATACGGACCGCGAGGCGGGCCGCGATCTCCTTGCCCTCGGCGGAGGACGGGACGAGCACGGCGGCCGGCGAGACGGCCTCGTAGGCGGCCTGCAGCGCGTCCACCTTCGGTACGACGAGGTAGTCGGCGAACTCCGGGGCGTCGGAGGTCAGGACCTTGACCGCGCCGTGCTCGGCGAGCGCGGGGGCGGTGGCCTCGGCACCGGAGCCGAGGGCGACGGCGACCGGCTCACCGATGCGGCGGGCCAGGGTCAGCAGCTCCAGGGTGGGCTTGCGGACGGCGCCGTCCACGTGGTCGACGTAGACGAGAACTTCAGCCATGGGATTGCTCTCCTGCGAATGCGAAGTATCTGGGGGCGGTTGGGGATATGGCCGAAGCTCAGATGAACTTCTGGCTCGCGAGGAACTCTGCGAGCTGCTTGCCGCCCTCGCCCTCGTCCTTGACGATCGTGCCGGCGGTACGGGCCGGACGCTGGGCCGCCGAGTCCACCGCGGTCCAGGCGCCCTCGAGGCCGACCTCGTCGGCGTCGATCTCGAGGTCCTCCAGGTCCAGCGACTCGACCGGCTTCTTCTTGGCAGCCATGATGCCCTTGAAGGACGGGTAACGGGCCTCGCCCGACTGGTCCGTCACGGACACGACGGCCGGCAGGGACGCCTCCAGCTGCTCGCTGGCGGTGTCGCCGTCGCGGCGGCCCTTGACTGTTCCTTCAGCGCCACCCTCGACCGAGACCTCGGAGAGCAGCGTGACCTGCGGGACGCCCAGGCGCTCCGCGAGGATCGCCGGCAGCACGCCCATGGTGCCGTCGGTCGACGCCATACCGCAGATGACCAGGTCGTAGCCGGTCTTCTCGATCGCCTTGGCGAGCACCAGCGAGGTGCCCATGACGTCGGTGCCGTGGAGGTCGTCGTCCTCGACGTGAACGGCCTTGTCGGCGCCCATGGACAGCGCCTTGCGCAGCGCGTCCTTGGCGTCCTCGGGGCCGACGGTGAGCACGGTGATCTCCGCGTCGTCCGCCTCGTCGGCGATCTGCAGTGCCTGCTCGACCGCGTACTCATCCAGCTCCGACAGCAGGCCGTCGACGTCGTCGCGGTCGACGGTCAGGTCATCGGCGAAGTGCCGGTCGCCGGTGGCGTCGGGCACGTACTTCACACAGACAACGATCCTCAAGCTCACGCCGGCTCTCCTACTGCATCGTCTCTACTGGGCTGCCTTGTGCACGCAGCATAGGCGTCTGATGGGGCGGATTCCGGTCGGGGCAGGCCGCGCTCCGAACGAAATATTACTCGCCAGTACGACCAGTACACCCGTTGCAATCCCGCTAAGCAAGCGCTTTGGACTGTGACCTTGCCAACGCTGCGTAACCGCGGCCTTCCGGGAACTCTCAGTGCCTCAGCGTGTTGAAGCGTCCCTGGTGATAGAGCAGCGGACGGCCGGCGCCCGCGGGGTCGCCGACGACGGCCTCGGCGATGACGATGCGGTGGTCCCCGGCCGGCACCCGGTCGATGATCCGGCACACCAGCCAGGCCAGTACGCCGTCGAGCAGCGGCACGCCCTCGGGACCGGTGCGCCAGGCGGTCGGCGGCGCGAAGCGGTCGGCGCCACTGCGCGCGAAGGTGGCGGCCAGCTCCTGCTGATGCTCGCCGAGTATGTGTACGCCGATGTGCCCGGCCCTGGCGATGACCGGCCAGCTGGAGGAGGAAGCACCCACTCCGAAGGAGATCAACGGAGGCTCGGCGGCAACCGAGTTGAGCGAGGTGGCGGTGAATCCGACGGGGTTCTCACCCTGGGCGGTGATCACCGCGACGCCCGCGGCATGCTGCCGGAAGACGGAGCGGAGCAGGTCGGGAGAGGCCGACTGAGTGGTGCCGAGATCGGGCGAAGCCGTCATGGAGTTGTCCTTCTGCATGGGTGCGAGCGGGGCGGCCGGGCTGTCTCAGACAGCCGGACAGCGCGCGCTCGCGGTCCGCACGAGGTCGACGTGGGCCCGCCCATGGAGAAGGATTTCTGGAAGCACAGCGTCAGCGTGACGATGCATGGCGCGTGCAGTCAAGTGCGTTCCACAATGTGCGACACGTGTCACGGGACGTCATACCGCCTGTCCCAGCGCCGCGATCACATCCGCCTTGCGGGGCTGCCCGGAGGCCCGGGTGACGATCCTGCCGCCCGCGTCGAGCACCAGAACGGTCGGCGTCTTGAGGATGCCGAGCTCCCGCACCAGGGCGAGCCGCTCCTCCGCGTCGATCTCGACATGGCTGACTCCGTCCACCATGCGCGCGATGTCGGCGAGGGTGCGCCGGGTGGCCCGGCACGGCTGGCAGAAGGCGCTGGAGAACTGCACGAGCGTCGCCCGCCGCCCCAGCTCCGCGCCCAACTCGGCCGCGCCGAGCCGTACCTCCGCGTCCCGACCGCGCACCTTCAGCCTCCCGCCGCTTCGCCGCTGCCACAGCCCGAAGGCGCTCGCCGCCGCGAGCACCACCACACACACCACGAGTCCAGTCATCCACGGTTCCAGCGTTCACACGACAGCAAAGATTCCCGCGCCCGCCCTGCGGACCGGCTGCGGGATGCTGTCCCGTATGGACATCGACGTCAGGGGGCCGCGTTTCGGGGCCGCCGTCACCACAGTCGTACTCGCCGCGGTTCTCGTCACGGGCAGCGGCCTCCTGCTCGCCTGGCAGGCGCTCGCCTTCGCCGCGGGGGTGGTGTTCGGCGTGCAGCGCTCTCCGTACGGATGGCTCTTCCGCACCACGGTGCGGCCGCGGCTCGTGGCTCCGACGGAGCTCGAGTCGCCCGCGCCGCCGCGGTTCGCGCAGGGCGTGGGGCTGGCCTTCGCCCTGCTCGGCCTGGCCGGCTACTTCTGGGGGCCGGAGTGGCTCGGGCTCGCCGCCACCGGATGCGCGCTGGCCGCCGCGTTCCTCAACGCAGTTTTCGGGTACTGCCTGGGGTGCGAGATGTATGTGCTGCTGCGCCGGGCGACCGCGGTCCGACCCTGAACCCACTGTCCGGCCATGATGTGAAAAGCTGGCCATGAGGTGAAAAGAGCGACGTGACAAGAATCTCGCCCGCCGCAGGCGCCAGGGCTGGCCAGCACGCCGCACATGGGGCACGATCTGCCCAACGCCGAAAACCTACGGCTGCGTAACTTCCGCCGGGAGAAACCCTTCCCGGGCGCACAACAGAAGGGTCTTCTCCAGATGGCAGAGCTCGTCTATCGGCCGGTCATCGGCGCCGCTCGAACCATGTTCAAGGCGCTGGACCTGAAGATCGACACTCAGGGTTCGGAGAACATCCCGCGCTCGGGCGGCGCCGTGCTCGTCAGCAACCACATCAGCTATCTGGACTTCATCTTCACCGGACTCGCGGCGCTCCCCCAGAAGCGACTGGTGCGCTTCATGGCGAAGGAGTCGGTCTTCCGGCACAAGATCTCCGGCCCGCTGATGCGCGGAATGAAGCACATCCCGGTGGACCGCACGCAGGGTGAGACGGCGTACGCGCACGCGCTCGAGTCGCTGCGCTCGGGCGAGATCATCGGGGTCTTCCCGGAGGCGACGATCTCGCAGTCGTTCACGCTCAAGTCCTTCAAGTCGGGTGCGGCACGCCTCGCCCAGGAGGCCGGCGTGCCGCTGATCCCGATGGCGCTGTGGGGCACCCAGCGGATCTGGACCAAGGGCCGGCCGCGCAACTTTAGGCGCAGCCACATCCCGGTGACGATCCGCGTCGGCGCGCCGGTCGAGGCACCCACCGACCAGTACGCGGGCGCGATCACGCGGCGGCTGCGCGAGCGGGTGCAGGATCTACTCGAAGCCGCGCAGCGCGCCTATCCCGTACGCCCCAAGGACGCGAGCGACACCTGGTGGGTGCCCGCGCACCTCGGAGGTACGGCGCCGACTCCGGCCGAGGTCCGCGAGGCAGGCTAGGTCCGGACAGGACCTGAACGTCACACCGGTTACCGGGGCGGGTGGACGGTGATCTGCGCCCCGGGGCTCAACTTCTCCAGCCACTCGGCGAGTTCGGCGGCAGCGGCCTCGAGCTCGCCGGTCGTGGTCGGGGCCAGCGCCTCCAGCAGGAAGAGCGCGTTGACGGACTTCTCGGTGAGCCGGGTGCGTACGCCCTGACGCCAGTTCCAGCGGCGGCAGGTGACGCCCTCGTCGTCGCACCAGACGACCTCGCCCGGCTCCGGGTGCTCCAGGGTCTCCTCGCCGCCCGCGACGGTGCCGAACGGCTCGTCGCCGGTGGCGCGCACGAGCCTCATCCCGCCCCTGATGCGGTCGGTGTCCTCGCCGCCGACCGGGATCAGATGGGCCACGCTGATCGCGTTGTACAGGTCGACCAGCACATTGATGCGCGGCAGTCCGCCGTCCGCGAGGGCGCGCTTGGCCAGCGCCTCGGCGGAGTTGCGCGTACGGGAGGGCTTGGCGCCGAAGGCGGCGTACGCCTCCCGCCAGGCGGCAATGTGCGGGTCCTCGTGCGGGGCGCGGCCGTCCAGTCGCTCGGCGAGCCGGCGGGCGGCACTGTCCAGCAGGGCCGAACTGTCGTCACTGCTGGGCCCGTTGACCAGGCCGCGCGCCTCGACGGCCAGGTGGACGAAGCCGGGTGCGATGGCCCTGACCTGGTCGGAGACGGTGATCGTGAGTGTCATGGCCGAGGATGCCTCACAGTTCGGTGGGGAGGTGGAGCCAGAGCGACTCCCGGTCCGACGCACTCTGCAGCGCATGCAGCACCATCGGGTGTGGTGCAGCATATGCTACCGGATAGTCCACATCATTGGACTCTGCTTGTACGGGAAAGGCCAGCCGCTCCTCGTCGAGCGAGAACTGCGCACCGGCTCCCGGCTCACCGCCGCGGGGGTCCTGCCGCGACCAGCGCCCCCGCCCCGGCAGCCTGAGGGCGACGAGCCCGTGGACCACGCCATCCAGCCGCTGGTAGCACAGGGCGGCGGGGATGCCCCCGGCACGCAACAGCGCGGTCAGCGCATGGGACTTGGCGTAGCAGATGCCGGTCCGCTGCTCCAGCACGTCGGAGGCGCGCCAGGTGACCCGCGTGTCGCCCGCGTCGTACGAGTGCGGGATGGTGTCGCGCACAAACTCGAAGGCCGCCTTGGCGTATGCGTATGCATCACCTGCTTCGACACGAAGGCGGGCGGCCGTCCTGCGCACGAGCCGGTGCTCATGATCGATTACCTCGTCGGCCACGAGGTAAGCGGACAGTTCAGGCACCTGTTGGATCAGTTGCATGCCTGCCGACCCTATGGAAGCGGCCGACCGGAAGTCAATCGATTTCCGGTCGGCAGCATATTTATGCACTCACAGAGCCGGCTAGGGAGCCATCTCTTCCTTCAGCGCCTGCACGAAGGCGTCGACGTCGTCCTCCGTGGTGTCGAAGGAGCACATCCAGCGGACGTCGCCGGCGGCCTCGTCCCAGAAGTAGAAGCGGAAGCGCTTCTGCAGCCGGGCGCTCACATCGTGGGGCAGGCGGGCGAAGACTGCATTGGCCTGGACGGGGTAGAGGATCTCCACACCGTCGACCGCGCGCACGCCGGCGGCGAGACGCTGGGCCATGGTGTTGGCGTGCCGCGCGTTGCGCAGCCACAGGTCGCGCGCCAGCAGCGCCTCCAACTGCACCGACACGAACCGCATCTTGGAGGCGAGCTGCATCGACAGCTTGCGCAGATGCTTCATATGGCTCACCGCGTCCGGGTTCAGGACGACGACGGCCTCGCCGAACAGCATGCCGTTCTTGGTGCCGCCGAAGGTGATCACATCGACGCCGACGGCGTTGGTGAACGCCCGCATGGGGGCATCCAGCGACGCCGCGGCGTTGGATATCCGGGCCCCGTCCAGATGGACCTTCATGCCGCGCTCGTGGGCGTGCTCGACGATCGCCCGGATCTCGGCGGGCGTGTAGACCGTGCCCAGCTCGGTGTTCTGAGCGATCGAGACGACCTGCGGCATCGCCCGGTGCTCGTCCTCCCAGCCCCACGCCTGCCGGTCGATGAGCTCGGGCGTGAGCTTGCCGTCCGGCGTCGGCACGGTCAGCAGCTTCAGCCCGCCCATGCGCTCCGGCGCGCCGCCCTCGTCGACGTTGATGTGCGCCGACTCGGCACAGATCACCGCACCCCAGCGATCCGTGAGTGCCTGGAGCGCGGTGACATTCGCGCCGGTGCCGTTGAAGACCGGGAAGGTCTCCGCCGTGGCCCCGAAGTGGCTGTGCATGACCCGCTGGAGGTGCTCCGTGTACGCATCCCCGCCGTAGGCGACCTGGTGACCGCCGTTGGCGAGGGCGAGCGCCGCAAGAACCTCGGGGTGGGCGCCCGCGTAATTGTCACTCGCGAAGCCGCGTACCTCGGGGTCATGGTGGCGCCGGGCGTCGGTCTTCACGGTTTGGGGGTCAGCCACAGACGCTGTCCATTCGCTTCCCGGGCGGACCGGTCCCAGACTCCGGCAACGGCCTCGGCCAGTTCCTTGACGTCTGTGAAGCCCGCGAACTTCGCATTCGGGCGCTCGGCGCGCATGGCGTCGTGCACCAGAGCCTTGACGACCAGGATGGCAGCCGCGGCCTTGGGACCCTCTTCGCCCCCCGCCTTGCGGAAAGCGTCGGCCAGTGCGAGCGTCCAGGCCTCCGCCGCCGCCTTGGATGCGGCGTACGCGGCGTTGCCGGCCGTGGGCTTGCTCGCACCCGCGGCGCTGACCAGCACAAAGCGACCCCGGTCGCTGCGCAGCAGTCCGTCGTGGAAGGCGAGCGAAGTGTGCTGGACCGTACGGATCAGCAGCTTCTCGAGCAGCACCCAGTCGGAGAGGTTGGTCTCGGCGAAGGAGGCGCTGCCGCGCCAGCCGCCGACGAGATGGACCAGTCCGTCGATCCTGCCGAACTCCTTCTCGGTCTTGACCGCCCACTCCCTGGTGGCGTTGAGATCGAGCAGGTCGACGGTGTCGCCGGTGACGGTCGCCCCGCCGTGTGCGTACCGTGCGGCGTCGACCGCCTCGGCAAGACGCTCCGCGTCCGCGTCGGAGGCGACCACTGTCGCGCCGGCCTCCGCCAACCGCAGCAAGCTTGCGCGGCCGGCCGGGCCCGCCGCTCCGGCGACCGCCACGACGGCACCGTCGAGCGGCCCGTTGCCGTTTCTGTTCATGGTCCCAGTCTCCTCCGTACGAGCGCTCACGCGGCGATCCGCTCGGCGCCCGCCGCAGTGATCCCCTTGGTGGAGGCGATCACAGCCTTGAGCTTCTTGGAGAGCGCCTCATAGAACATGCTGAGCGGAAACTCGTCGGGAAGCACGTCGTCGACGAGCTTGCGCGGAGGCTGTGACAGATCCAGTGCGTCGGGGCCCTTGGCCCAGCGGGATCCGGGGTGCGGTGCGAGGTAGGTCGAGACCAGGTCGTACGCGGCGAACCAGTGCACCAGCTTGGGACGGTCGATGCCGTCCTTGTAGAGCTTCTCGATCTCGGCGCAGAGCTGGTTGGTGACCTGCGGCGCGCGGTCCCAGTCGATCTGCAGCGTGTTGTCGGTCCAGCGCACCACATCGTGCTTGTGGAGGTACGCGAAGAGCAGCTGGCCGCCGAGGCCGTCGTAGTTGCGCACCCGGTCGCCGGTGACCGGGAAGCGGAACATCCGGTCGAACAGCACCGCGTACTGCACGTCGCGGCCGTGCTGGTTGCCTTCGGCCTCCAGCTTCACGGCCTCCTTGAAGGCGGTGAGGTCGCAGCGCAGCTCCTCGAGGCCGTACATCCAGAACGGCTGGCGCTGCTTGATCATGAACGGGTCGAAGGGCAGGTCGCCATGGCTGTGGGTGCGGTCGTGGACCATGTCCCAGAGCACGAACGCCTGCTGGCAGCGCTCCTGGTCGCCGACCATCTCGCGGATGTCGTCGGGCAGTTCGAGGCCGAGGACCCTCACGGCCTCGCTGGTGACGGAGCGGAAGCGGGCGGCTTCACGGTCGCAGAAGATGCCGCCCCAGCTGAAGCGCTCGGGGGCCTCGCGCACGGCGATGGTCTCCGGGAAGAGCACCGCGGAGTTGGTGTCGTAGCCGGCGGTGAAGTCTTCGAAGGTGATGCCGCAGAAGAGGGGGTTGTCGTAGCGGGTGCGCTCGAGCTCGGCGAGCCACTCGGGCCAGACCATGCGCAGCACAACCGCTTCGAGGTTGCGGTCCGGGTTGCCGTTCTGCGTGTACATGGGGAAGAGGACCAGATGCTGCAGTCCGTCGGCGCGCGAGGCCGCGGGCTGGAAGGCGAGCAGCGAGTCAAGGAAGTCGGGGACACCGAAGCCGCTGTCGGCCCACTTGTGCAGATCGGCGACGAGCGCGCGGTGGTACGCGGCGTCGTGCGGGACCAGCGGGGAGAGCTCATCCACGCCGTCGAGCACGCGGTCGAGCGCCGCCTCGACCGTGACGCGCGAGGGAGCGCCCTCGGCGTCGAAGTCGATGGAGCCGTCCTTGGACTGCCAGGGCCGGATCTCCTCGACGGCATTCTTGAGCTTCGGCCAGGCCGGGTGCTCGATCACCGGTGCAGGGTGGGATATGCGCCCTTCGGCAGCTTCCCGCACAAGAATTTCCGTCATGTCACTTCCTCCACAGGAGAACCTCGCGTCAAGACACCGTATATGTCGGTGGTTCTTCCGTACAAGTAGAACCTTGGGAAATTATCCTGCCCCACCCCCATGATCGCCGAAGGTTTTACGGTTGTCGGCGGCCCATACCGATGAAGAGGTACGTGGGCGAGGCTCGGCGGGGCGGGCTCGGCGGGGCGTCAAGCCGCGCAGGACGCGCCCACTGGCGGGTGACGCGGTTCGCGACGGGCAGCCCGCCACCGGTAGGACGGGAGGGTCCGTATCTCGCCAAAATCGCCCCGGAGCCCGCCGCGTGAGCACCCGTGCCGTCCTTGCCGCAGCCCTGATCACCGGTTTCGTCCTGGGGATCGCGGGAGCCAGAGCGGACCACTCCACTCCGCCGCGCGAGACCGGTTCCATCACAGAGGCAGGCCGTTAGGCTGCGTGCTTGCCGTGCGGCTGCCGGGATGCGCCGCGCGGGAGCCGCCGTCGACGGAAGCGAGAGAATCTTGACTTTCCTCACCATCGGTCATCGCGGGGTCATGGGCGTCGAGCCGGAGAACACCCTGCGCTCCTTCGTCCGGGCCGAACAGTCCGGTATGGACGCCATCGAACTGGATCTGCACCTGAGCAAGGACGGCGCGCTCGCCGTCATGCACGACGCCGACGTGGACCGCACGACCGACGGAACCGGCCCCATCGCGGACAAGACCCTCGCCGAGCTGCGGGAGCTCGACGCCGGGGACGGCGAGCGGGTGCCGGTTTTCGAGGAGGTACTGGACGCGGTGCGGGCGCCGCTCCAGGCGGAGATCAAGGACGTGGCCGCGGCGCGGGTGCTCGCCGAGGTGATGCTCAGCCGCGATCTCGTCCACCGCGTCGAGGTGTCGTCCTTCCACGACGACGCGATCGCCGAGATCGCCAAGCTGGTTCCGGGGGCGCGGACGGTGCTCATCGCCAGCCGCTGGGGCGCCGACATCGTGGACCGGGCGAAGGCGGTCGGCGCCGCGTCGCTCGCACTGAACATCCGCAGGCTGACCCTGGAGACCGTCGAGCACGCGCACGGCGAGGGGCTGCAGGTCATCGGCTGGGTGGTGAACACCCAGGAGCACCTGCGGCTGGTGCGCGCCCTTGAGCTGGACGGCGCGACCACCGACTTCCCCGAGATCCGGCGCACCGGCCGTTTCACGGCCTGAGCGGCCTCGCTGCCGTCCTTATGTAAAGACCTCGGAGGCTTGCAGGGCCTTACAGGTCCTTCACCAGGAGCTCGAAGGCCAGATCGTCGCGCTGCGGGATGCCGAAGCGCTCCTCGCCGTACGGGAAGGGGCTCATCCTTCCCGTACGGCGGTAGCCGCGGCGCTCGTACCAGGCGATCAGTTCCTCACGGACCGAGATCACGGTCATGTGCATCTCGCGCACACTCCAGCGCTCGCGCGCTGTGCGCTCGGCCTCGGCGAGGATCCGCCGTCCGAAGCCTGTGCCCTGCAGCTCGGGGCGGACCGCGAACATGCCGAAGTAGGCGGCCTCACCGCGGTGTTCGAGCTGGCAGCAGGCGATCACCCGACCGTCACGCTCCACGACGAGGAGGGTGCTGCCGGGGGCCGTTATGACCGCGCGGACGCCCTCCGGATCGGTGCGCCGCCCTTCGAGGATGTCCGCCTCGGTGGTCCACCCGGCCCGGCTCGCGTCGCCGCGGTACGCGGACTCGATCAGCGGGACGAGCGCCGGGACGTCGGCCTCGACGGCGTCGCGGTAGGTGAGAGCGGCGGAGTCCCGGGGCGGTGCGGTGTCCATGGTGCGGTCTTCCCATCTCGGCTCGGCACAAGTGTCCCGAGACTATCCCGGGCAGGACCTAGGGTTTGCTTATGGTGCATGTGCTGAGCAGCCGGATCCTGTTGCGCCCGACCGACCCCGAGCGGTCCCGGCGGTTCTACGGGCAGACACTCGGCCTGCCGGTCTACCGCGAGTTCGGGACGGGCCCCGAGCGGGGCACCGTGTACTTCCTGGGCGGCGGGTTTCTCGAGGTGTCGGGGCGCTCGGAGGCACCCGCGGCGACCGGGCCCGAGCTTTGGCTCCAGGTGGCGGACGCGGCCGCGGTGCACGCCGAGCTGGTGGGGCAGGACGTAGAGGTGCTGCGGCCGCCCCGGCGTGAGCCGTGGGGGCTGATCGAAATGTGGATCGCCGACCCGGACGGCCACCGGATCGCGATTGTCGAGGTCCCCGCCGACCATCCGCTGCGCCACCGCCCCTGAAGCACTGTTCACGGGCGCGCACCACGCCCCGTGCTCCCCCTGCACCCCCGTGCGCTCGCGTGAGCCCCACGGCGGCCGGGCATCGACCCCTCGACACCGCCGAAGGGGGAGGTGCACCGTGCACGGACCCGCGCTGTCCGGCTGGTTGCTCGTGACGCTGTGCGGGGCGACGGCCGCGTACTGCCTGGTGCGGATGCGCAGTTGCTCCGGCGAGACCCGCGCGGCGGCCGGCGGCGAGGCGCTGATGAGCCTGGGGATGGCGGTGATGGCGGTGCCGGCGGCCGTGTTCGCGCTGCCCGGCTGGGCGTGGGTGGTGTACGCGGCGGTCTTCGGCGCGGCAGCACTGCGCGCCCTGCGGCCCGCGCACCGCGGCAGCCACCATGTGCACCACGCCGTGGGCTCGCTCGCGATGATCTACATGGCGGTGGCGATGACCACCGGCGGTGGGGTCCATGCCGGGCACTCGGCCGCCGGGGTCCCGCTGCTCACCGGCGCGCTGCTGGCGTACTACGCCGTGTATGTGCTGCGTTCGGGCGTCCGGCTGGTACCCGTGACCTCCCCCGCGGGCGGTGCGGTGACGGTCTCCTGGGGCGCGCGCCCCGAGCTGGCGCCGGCCTGCCGGCTCGCCATGGGCCTCGCCATGCTGGCGATGCTGCTCGCTCTCTGAGCGCCACGCTGACAGCGGCAGCGCAACCGTGTCGTACATCACTTGGCGTGCAAGGCCATACCCGCAGGTAGCACCGCGCTCATAGGCTGGCGCCATGTGGGTCTCCCTCGCGCTGCTGCTGCTCGGCGCCCTGGCCGCCGTCGTGGCCCCGCGGCTCGTGGCGCGCGCGGAGTGGCCGGAGCGCGAGCCCGTGCTTGCCCTGTGGGTCTGGCAGTGCGTCGTGGCGGCCGTGTTGCTGTGCTTCGCGCTCTCCATGACATTCAGCGCGGCGGCCGCCTGGCAGCTCGTACGGGGTCATGTCTTCGCGTCCGCGCCGCATGCCGTCGTCGAGGCCTACGCCCTCGGCGCGGACGAGCCGTGGGCCGCCGTCCTCGCCGTGATCCTGGCCTGCGGCGGCCTGTGGACCGGCGCGAAGCTCACCCAGGAGATCCACCGCGCCCGTGTCCGGCGCAAGCAGCGGCGCAGGGAACTTCTGGTGCGCTCCCCGCGGCTGCCGGGTGAGGAGCCGGGCAGCGAGCCTCTCGTCGTCCTGGAGGGCAAGCGGCCGGACGCCTGGTGGCTGTCGGGAGCGGCACCCCAACTGGTCATCACGACGGCCGCGTTGCGGCGCCTGAAGGGCCGTCAGCTCGATGCCGTACTGGCGCACGAGCAGGGACACGCCCGGGCCCGGCACGACTGGCTGCTGCACTGTTCCGCCGCGCTCGCAGGCGGCTTTCCGCAGATCCCGGTGTTCGCGGCGTTCCGCGACGAGATGCACCGGCTGGTCGAGTTGGCCGCCGACGACGTCGCCTCCAGGCGCTTCGGCCGGCTGACGATCGCGCTTGCCCTGGTCGAACTCAACGAGGACCGCGGGGTGTTCGGCCCCTGCCCCACTCCGGACGCCCAGCTGCCGCAGCGGGTGAACCGGCTGCTGACCCCGGCGCCGCGACTGACCCCGCGCCATCGGCTGGGGCTCACCGCGGCAGCCGCGCTGGTCCCCGTCGTCCCGCTGCTGGTGGCCTTCGGACCGGGGCTGCGCGCGCTGAGCTGAGGGGGTGTCTTTCGGATCTTGCCGGGCTCGCGTGCCCTGGCACGGCACTCCCCCGTAGCCCTTCGGGCACGGGAGGTACCCCCACGCTGCGTTGTCGTCAGTCGCCTACGCTCCGCATGGACTCTCCCCCTGCCTTCGGCGGGGGGACCCCCATCCTCCGCCTTGCGATGCTCCCCCGTAGCCCTTCGGGCACGGGAGGTGCCCCCATCGCCAGACCCCGCTCACTGATCCGGCCTGATCCAAAAGACACCCGCTAGCCTTCCGCGACGCTCGGCAGCGATGATCTCCCCCATGCACCTACCGCGACCGGCGCCCCCCACTCCGCCTCCGCGCCCCTCCCTCTCCGCGGCTGCCAGAACCTGCGTGGTGCTCGCCGTCCTGTCGGCCGCGCTGCTGATCCTGGTGGCGGTGTCTTTCTCCCCCCTGATCTCTTTCGACCGCACGGTCGCGGACGGGCTGCACCACTGGGCGGTGCACGAGCCGGCACTCACCCGGGTCAACCGGGTGCTCACCGACTGGGTGTGGGACCCCTGGACGATGCGTGCACTGACCGCCGCTGCCGTCATCTGGCTGCTGCGGAAGCGGGAGTGGCTGCTCGCGGGGTGGGTCGCCGCGACGAGCGCGGTGGGCAGCTTCCTCCAGCAGGGGCTGAAGTCCGCCGTCGGCAGGCAGCGGCCGCACTGGCTGGATCCGGTCGACTCCGCCCACTACGCGGCCTTCCCCTCCGGCCATGCCGTGACCGCCACGGTCACCTGCGGGCTGCTGCTGTGGCTGCTCAGGCGGTACGGAGCGGAAAAGTGGCTCTGGCGACTGAGCGTGGCGGCGGCGGCCGTCTCCGTCGCCGGTGTGGGCTTCACCCGGCTCTACCTTGGCGTGCACTGGCCGTCGGACGTGCTGGGCGGCTGGCTGATCGGCGCCTGTTGGGTTGCCCTCTCGATCGCCGCGTACGAACGTGTGGTCTTGAACCGGGAGCGCTGACCCCGGAATGATCGCACTTATGGCGATCAAGGGTGTGCTCTTCGACTTCTCCGGAACACTCTTTCGGATCGAACCGGTACGGGACTGGCTGCGCGCAGTGCTGGACGAGCGGGGCAGCAGTCTGCCCCAGGCCGAACTGGCCCGGTACGCCGATCAGCTGGCGGACACCGGCGCGCTCCCGGGCGGCTCGTTCCCGCGCCGGATGCCGCCGCATCTCGCCGAGTTGTGGCGGACCCGCGACGAGAGCGCGGAGCGGCACCGGGCCGCCTACACCGGTCTCGCCCGCCAGGTGGAGCTGCCGGATCCGGGTCTGTACGACGCGCTCTACGAACGCCATATGAAGCCCGCCGCCTGGCGCCCCTACCCCGATGCGGCGGAGGTGCTGAGCACACTGCGGGAGCGGGGTGTGGGTGTCGCGGTGGTGAGCAATATCGGCTGGGATCCGCGGCCGGTCTTCCGCGCCCACGGCCTGGACGTGTGGGTGGACGCGTATGCCCTGTCGTACGAGCACGGTGTGCAGAAACCCGATGTGCGGCTCTTCCGCGCGGCGTGCGAGGCGCTGGGCCGGACCCCGGGCGAGGTCCTGATGGTCGGCGACGACAGGACCGCGGACGCGGGGGCCGCGGATCTCGGGTGTGCCGTCCATTTCGTGGACCATCTGCCGGTGGACGAGCGTCCGGCGGGGCTGCGCCCGGTGCTCGGGCTCATCGACTGAACGGACTCGCTGGCTGGAAGACGGGGGGCCAGAGCTTCGAATCGAGGCACAGAGGCACACTGAAGGCATGACAAAACCACCCGAACCGGACGATCCCCCGCGTCGCCCGGTTCGGGCAGCACGCCCGCTGACCAGGCCCTGAGGGCCCTACAGCGGGACACCCTGAGTATATTGGCTCAGAGCCAGTCAACGCAGGAGTCAAGCATGTCCCCGCGGAGCGCATCGGTCAATGAAGAGCTTCGTCGGCGTTCCCGGGAGCGGCTTCTGCAGGCGACCGTGGAGCTGGTCGGAGAGCGCGGGTACGAGGCGACGACGCTGGCCGACATCGCCGACAGGGCGGGTTCGGCGCGCGGCCTTGTCTCGTACTACTTCCCGGGGAAACGCCAGCTCCTGCAGTCGGCCGTGCACCGCCTGATGCATCTCACGCTGGCGGCGGCGCTGGAGCGCGAGCCGCGCACCGACGACGGGCGGGAGCTGCTGGCCAGGGCGATCGACGCCATTCTCGGACTCGCGGTCGACCATCCCGTACTGATGCGGACGCACATGTCCGGGGTACTGCAGGCCGAGGGGTTTGTGCAGTGCCCGGAGCAGCAGCGGCTCGCCGCCCTGCTGCGCGAGACGGTGGAGCGGTACGGATCGCATGACGTCGACGCCGACTATCCGCTGCTGCGGGCCCAGTTGATGGGCGCGGTCTTCGCGATTCTGCTGCCGGGAGTGCCCATGCCGCGCGCCCGGTTGCGCACGGACCTTTTCCAACGGTACGGGCTGGACTGGGAGCTCGGCGTTCCGCCGGGCGGGGAGCCGCCCGGCGGAACGTATGTCGGCGCCCCGGATTCCCGGGACCTGCTCGATCAGTCGCGGTCGAAGTAGTCGGGCTGGGTCTGCACATTGAGCTCGTGCAGCCGCACCCGCTTCGCCGGATTGGTCCGCCGGTCGTCGAGCTTCAGCACGTCGAAGCCCTTGGCGATGTCGTTCGCGTAGATGTAGCCGTTGTAGTAGTACGCCGACCAGGCACCGCCGCCCACCAGCGTGTCCGCGCTCAGCGGGCCGCGCTCGAAGTAGGCGATCTCCTTGGGCTTGGCGGAGTCGGTGAAGTCCCAGACCGAGACGCCGCCCTGGTACCAGGCCTGGACCATGAGGTCGCGGCCCTTGACCGGGATCAGCGAGCCGTTGTGGGCGACGCAGTTCTCGGTGTCCGCCTGATGGCGGGGGATCTTGTAGTAGCTGCGGAAGACCAGCTTGCGATGGTCGCCTCTGCCAACGATGTCGTAGATGCCGTCGGCGCCGCGGTTCGGGCCGACCGTGGCGTTGCAGGTGGCCGCGCCGCCGCCGCCGAGCTCGTCGGTGAAGACGACCTTGTTGGCCCTCTGGTTGAAGGTCGCCGAGTGCCAGAACGCGAAGTTCACATTGTCCTGGACCTGGTCGATGACCTTCGGGTGCTCGGGGTCCTTGATGTCGAACAGGATGCCGTCACCCATGCAGGCGCCGGCAGCCAGGTCCTTGGACGGGAGCACCGTGATGTCGTGGCAGCCGGTGGTCTTGGAGACGCCCGGGTTGGTGGGCGATCCCGGGTTTCCGCCGCCGTCCGGGCCCTCACCCGGGAAGAGCACCGGGAAGTTCACCACCGCCGCCTTCTCGGGGGCCTTGCGCGGCACCTTGATGACGGAGATTCCGTCGTGCGGCGGCTGGCAGTCCGGGAAGGTCGCGCTCGGCGAGTACGAGGAGACGTAGATGTAGACGTTGCGGCGCTCCGGCACCAGCGTGTGCGTGTGGGAACCGCAGAAGGTCTCGACGGCGGCGACGTACTTCGGGTTGCGCTTGTCGCTGATGTCGAAGATCTTCATGCCCTCCCAGGACGACTTCTCCGTCGCGGGCTGCGTGGTGCTGTTGCACGAGTTGTCGCTGCGCGAGGAGTCGGTGGAGAGGAAGAGCAGGTCACCGGAGACGGAGACATCGTTCTGCGACCCGGGACACAGGACCTGCGCGACGGTCTCGGGGGCCCTCGGGTTGCTGATGTCGAAGATCCGGAAGCCGTCGTAATTGCCGGCGTAGGCGTACTTGCCCTGGAAGGCCAGGTCGGAGTTGGTGCCCTTGAGGGCGTCCTTGGGGATGTTGATGAGGTGTTCGACATTGTCGCTGTGGACGACCGCGTCCACCGGGGGTATCTCGCCGCTCTTGATGGCCGCCTTGGTGTCGGCGGCCTGTCCCGATAAGACCTTTCCCCGGGCGGGGGTGTCCCCGGGGTCCGGCGTGGCGGCCGCGGGTCCGGCCGTCAGCAGAGTGGCGAGGAGTCCGGCCGCGGCTGCCGCCACGCCCAGACGTCTGCGCCGCACTCGGGTGGTGTGCAACAGGGTCACTGCGTCCTCCCTTGTATCCGTTCGCAGTCGAACGGTTCACGGACCTCGGCAGTATCGTCCTTTGCATGCTCATCTCAACAGATGGCAACAGAGACGTAATGAAAGTTTTTGATCATCACCGTGCGGAAGCATGCTAGGACGGTCCCCAGACACCCCAAGTGCCCCAGGAGGTCTCAGTGTTGAACCGCCGTAGGACCGCGCGTGTCCGCAGGGCGCTCGCCCTGGCCGCGGTTGCTGCCGCCGTACTCGCCCTGGGCGCCTGCGAGTCGGGCTCCGACGCTCCCGCCGAGGCCAAGGGGGGTGCCGGACCGTCAGTGGTGGCGCCGGGCAAACCGGGCGAGCCGGCGAAGACACTCTCGGCGGAAGAGGCCGCGAAGGCCGCACCCGACGACTCCCCCAACTCGGCCGACTTCTCCTACGCACAGATGATGATCACGCACCACGGCCAGGCACTGGAGATGGCCGCCCTGGCGCCGAGTCGCGCGGGATCCACGCAGGTCAAACGACTGGCGGAGCGCATCGCCGCGGCGCAGAAGCCGGAGATGGGCGCGATGCAGGGCTGGCTGAAAAACAACGGCGGGGCGAAGGGGAAGAGCGGCCACAACCACGGCGGGGCGGCGATGCCGGGGATGGCCACCCCGGCCCAACTGGCGCAGTTGCGCGCCGCGAAGGGCAAGGCGTTCGACGAACTCTTCCTGAAGCTGATGATCACTCACCATCAGGGGGCGCTCAACATGGCCACGGAGGTGCTCTCGGAGGGCAACAACGTCCTGATCGAGGAGATGGCCGGCGATGTGATCGCCCAGCAGACGAGCGAGATCAACCGGATGCGCTCGATGTGACGGGCGCCTGTGCGGGGTTGGACCGGCGGCGGCTGCGGCGGGGCGGGAGATAGCCCTCGTCACGGGCGCCCGCGATGAGGCGCAGCGCCTTGCGGCGGCTGCGGCCGGTCGCACCCATGACCGCGAGCACGGGGTCGCGACCGTCCTGCTGCGCGGCCCGGTAGGCGTCGGCCGCGATCCGCCGGCCGCCTCTGCCACGCGGCACGGCCGGCCGCGCCCGCCGCCGGGCCGACGGCGGAGCACCCGCGTGCGGGTCGCCCGTTACCGGAGCGGATGCGGGAACGGCGCCCCTTTCCGGCGCCGCTGACCGGGGCGGGCCGGTGGCGCCGAAGTGCGATACCTGAGCGGATGCTGAGACGGCGTCCGATCGCGGCGCGGCCGCAGGGCCGGAATCCGATACCGGCGCGGCCGACGGGACGGCGTCCCATCCCGGCACGGCCGTCGGCGCGGCGGCGGGGGCCGCGGCCCACTCCGGCGGCTGCGATTTCGGCTGAAACGTGCCCCCCGAACCGGCGTACCGTTCCGGCGCGCTCGCGGGGCCGTCGGGCGGCTCCGGCACTGTCACCCCGCACGCGTGCCCCAGCGGGTCCTCGATCCGGCCGGCGAGCGCCGCGAAGCTCTCCAGTGGCAGCGGCGGGTCCGCCCGCAGATCCTCGATGGCGAGCCGTTCGCCGTCGACGACTGCGAGTACGTCGATCCACGCGCCGTCCGCAAAGGTCAGCCGGACATTGAACCAGGGCGGGGGAAGGTCGTGCGGCGCCTGCGCGCATCCCGCGCCGCGGGTGACCATGCCCTGACCCTGAAGCTCCCAGACGGGCGGGCAGGGCACCGGCCCACCCGGGTCATACTGATCATTAGCGTTAAGAAACGTAGTTTCTTGCACAATTAGCACGTAACCAGGCAAATCATCAGTCTCAAGGGCGGCACGCGCGCCATGTCGCCCCAAGGGACCCCGTCAGCGGCATCTCCCCAGCCGCGCACACCGGTGCAATGCTGGAGTCCCCCTGCGGGAAGGAGCGCAGCTGTGCTTCGCGTCGCCGTCGTCGGATCGGGACCCAGCGGGGTCTACGCCGCGCAGGATCTCGTCCAGCAGAGCCGGGTACCGGACGTGCGGGTGCACGTACTGGACAGGCTCCCCTGCCCCTACGGACTCGTGCGCTACGGAGTCGCGCCCGACCACGAGAAGATCAAGTCCCTCCAGAACAATCTGCGCACCGTGCTGGAGCACGAGCGGATCGACTTCATCGGCAATGTGGAGGTGGGCACGCACGGGCTCGGTCCCGAGCGGCTGCTGGACCTCTACCACGCGGTCGTGTACTGCGTCGGGGCCGCCCGGGACCGCAGGCTCGGCATTCCGGGCGAGGATCTGCCCGGCAGCCACTCGGCCACCGACTTCGTCTCCTGGTACAGCGCGCACCCAGACTCGGCGGGCAACGGCTTTGCACTCGGGGCGAGTTCGGCCGTGGTGATCGGCGTCGGGAATGTGGCCGTGGATGTCGCCCGCATCCTCGCCCGGGGTGCGGACGAGCTGCGCCCCACCGATGTGCCGCAGGCGGCGCTCGGCGCTCTCGGGCTGAGCCGGGTCCGCGAGGTGCACATGGTGGGCAGGCGCGGCCCCTCACAGGCGAAGTTCACCACCAAGGAGTTGCGGGAGCTCGGCGCGCTGCCCTCGGCCGAGGTGGTGGTCGAGCCCGCCGATCTCGCACTGGACCCCGCGTACGCGGACCCTTCGGCCGCCGCTGCCCTGCCCGCGGTCAACCGGCGCAATCTCGATGTCGTACGCGGCTGGGCGGCGCAGCCCGCCCGGGGCCAGGAGCGCCGGATACATCTGCGGTTCTTCCTGCGCCCGGTGGAGCTGCTCGAAGACGCCGGCCGGGTGGCGGCCGTACGGTTCGAGCGCACCGTTCCGGACGGCGAGGGCGGCGTGCGGGGCACCGGAGCGTACGAGGAGATCGCGGCGCAGCTGGTGCTGCGGGCGGTCGGCTACCGGGGCGTGCCGCTGGCCGGGCTGCCGTTCGACGAGCGGCACGGGACAGTGCCGCACACCGGTGGACGGGTGCTGCGGGAAGGGGTTCCGTCCCCCGGGGAGTATGTGGCGGGGTGGATCAAGCGTGGACCGACCGGGGTGATCGGCACCAACCGGCCGTGCGCCAAGGAGACGGTGGCCTCACTGCTCGACGACGCGGCAGTGCTCGCCCTGCGTCCGGTCGCCGCCGATCCGCTGGCGGCGCTGCGGGAGTCGGGACACCGCCCCGTCCAGTGGCCGGGCTGGCTGGCGATCGAGGCGGCGGAGTCGGCGCTGGGCGTGACGCTCGGCCGAGGGTCCGTCAAGATCGCCGACTGGCCGGGGCTGTTGACTGCGGCGGGAGACGGCATGGCCGGCTGAATCGAGCGGGCGGTGGCGCAGGCCGTGGCGGCCTGCGGAGCGTCGGGCGCCGCCGCCCGGGGACGGCGTCAGCTGTCGCCATGGCGCTCCGCCTGTCGCCCCGCGGCGGCGAGGACGCTGTCCAGCAGGCCGGGGAAGAGCGCGTCCAGGTCGGCGCGGCGCAGCCCGTTCATCTTGGCCGTGCCCTGGTAGATCTGCTGGATCACGCCGTTCTCACGCAGCACGCGGAAGTGGTGGGTGGTGGTCGACTTGGTCACGGGCAGGTCGAAGTGCGAACAGGACAGGTCGCCCTCTGCCGTCGCGAGCTCGCGCACCACACGCAGCCGCATCGGCTCGGAGAGCGCATGGAGCACGTTCTCCAGTCGGATCTCGTCGCGGGTGGGGTGAGCGAGCACGCGGGGGCTTGTCGCGGTGGTCACGGCGGCGGCTCCACTTCATCCGGGGTTTCCATTGTACGAATTCCTTCGTAGTTTGACACTCGCCGTAATACGATAAATCTCGTACGAGACGCGTAAGGGGCCCCGCGCGTGCGCAGCGAGGAGCCCGCACGCGCGTTTCGGGGCAAGGGGTGACAGGATCACCGCGAACTGCGAGAGGAGATGACGCCATGTCCCGGCGCGGAGCTGACCTGGACGAACTCGACCGCAAGATCATCGCGGCGCTGATGGCCGACGCGCGCGCGAGCCTGCGGGAGATCGGCGCGTCGATCGGCCTCTCGGCGCCCGCCGTGAAACGCCGGGTGGACCGCCTTCGGGAGCAAGAAGTGATCACAGGCTTCACCACGGTGGTGAAGCCCTCGGCCCTGGGCTGGCACACCGAGGCCTATGTGGAGGTGTTCTGCGACGACGCGGCTCCGCCCAGGCGGCTGGCGGACGTGGTGCGTATTCACCCCGAGATCCAGTCGGCCGTGACGGTCACCGGCCGGGCAGACGCGATCCTGCACATCAGGGCGCTCGACGTCGCACATTTCGAGGACGTCCTCGAACGGATCCGGTCGGAGCCCTTTGTGAAGGCCACCAACACCTTCATCGTGCTCACGCACCTTCTTCCGAGCAGCCCCGAGGCCGGCTCCGGACGCATCGCGCCGGACCTGACGTAACAAGTGGTGGCTCCAGGCCTCTTATACGCAACATAGTTGCGAGAACACGCAACTCATTCATCTTGTTGCTGTCCGTCACCAATCTCTAGCGTGGTCGGCATCCCGCGGCCCAAGGAAAGGAACACGAGGATGCCGTCCGTCCGAACAGCGAAGCAGCGTCGGTATCTTGTCTGCCCTCCGGAGCACTTCGACGTCCGGTACTCCATCAACCCCTGGATGACGTCCGTCGAGCCGGTCGACACAGCATTGGCACACAAGCAGTGGGACGGGCTCGTATCCCTTTATCGGGAGCTGGGTCATACCGTCGACACGGTCGAACCGGTCGTCGATCTCCCCGACATGGTGTTCGCGGCCAATTCGGCGCTCGTACTCGACGGGAAGGTGTTCGGCGCCCAGTTCCACGCTCGGGAGCGGCAACCGGAGGCCGCCCACTACCGCACCTGGTTCGAGGGCGCGGGTTTCGAGACGCGCGTCCCCTCCCACACCTGCGAAGGAGAAGGCGACTTCACTCCCGTCGGCGGATTCATCCTCGCCGGCACCGGGTTCCGCACTCTGCCTGCCGCCCATCACGAGGCCCAGGAATTCTTCGGCACGCC
Organism: Streptomyces sp. NPDC019890; assembly: GCF_044903445.1. Classification (NCBI taxonomy): domain Bacteria; kingdom Bacillati; phylum Actinomycetota; class Actinomycetes; order Kitasatosporales; family Streptomycetaceae; genus Streptomyces; species Streptomyces sp. NPDC019890. The sequence continues at coordinate 105,761 of NZ_JBJDQK010000010.1, forward strand.
GACGGTGAGCCTGCACCTGGTCGACCCGCACTTCTACCACCTGGACACGGCGCTCTTCGCTCTCGACGAGAGCAATATCGCCTACTACCCGGGTGCTTTCTCGGAGGGCAGCCAGAAGGTCCTGAAGGCGCTCTTCCCCGATGCCGTCGTCTCCGCTCGCGAGGATGCGCTGGCCTTCGGGCTCAACTCCATATCCGACGGGCGCAATGTGGTGATCGCGCAGGACGCGACGGGACTCATCGACAGCATCGAGGCGCACGGGTATGTGCCCGTCCCCGTGGATCTCTCCGAGTTCCGCAAGGCGGGCGGCGGGGCGAAATGCTGCACTCAGGAAATCCGCGGCTGAGGAGCCACGCACGCAAGGGGCTCGCGCACGGGGCCTGACACACCTCCCGCACGGGGCCGTGCGTGAGCCTCACGCATGGACCTCACCCGCGCGACCCGACCAGCGCGACCGAATACGTACCGACTCGGCGCGCAGTGCCGCGAGCAGTTGCCCGGCGCTGCGCGCCGCTGTCGCGTGCAGCATCGCAACGCCGATCTGCCGGACCAGCGGCGGCCCCGCGACCGGGCGGACCGCGATGTCGGTACGCGGATTGTTCAGCCCCAGCCTCGGTGCCAGCGCCACGCCGATCCCGGCGGCGACAAACCCCTGCATCACGGCATAGTCGTCGGTCCGCATCCCGTGCACGGGCTCGAAGCCGTGCTGCGCGCACGCCCACGACAGCGCACGGTCGCAGGGGTCCCAGTCCGTCGTACCCATGATCCACTTGTCCGTACGCAGGGCGTCGAGCGGGACGCGCTCCAGGGCGGCCTGCGGATGATCGACCGGCAGCACCAGGAGCAGCGGGTCCTCGAGCAACGGGTGGACCGTGAACTCCTCCTCCAGATCGAGGCGGTCACCCGGCTGCGAGAAGACGAGCGACAGATCCAGCTGGCGCGAACGCAGCCCGCGCAGCAGCTCGGGCAGCTCCCCCTCGGTGAGCGAGACCTGCACCCCGGCCTCGTGCAGCGTTCTGACCGCGGGCGGCAGCAGCAGAGCGCCCGCCGTGGGGAACGTACCGACGCGCAGGGCGCACGAGCCGTGCGCCACGACGTCGCGCGTCTCCCGCTCGGCGAGCAGCATCCGTTCCAGGATGGCTTCGGCATGCGGCAGCAGGGCCTCACCGACCTCGGTGAGCGCGGTGCCGCGCGGCCCCCGGTGGACCAGCCGCGCGCCGAAGTGCGCCTCAAGAGTCGTCAGGTGGTGCGCGATGGTCGGGTGGCTGTGGTGCAGGGATCGCGCGGCCGCCGCGAGCGAGCCCTCGCGGGCGATGGCCCGCAGCACCTGGAGATGGCGAAGATCGAACACTGTGCATCCAGCTGTAGAAGTTCTCTGTACATCTACAGATAACTGCAGGGTTCTTCTACGTCCAGCGCGCTGCCAATGTCTCGTACATGACCACGAGCACCGCCCCTCCGGCCAACGTCCGACCCTCGGCCGAGCCACAGCTCATCGCCCCGTATGCCGAGGCCCTCAGGGCGCACTCCGAGACCGACTGGCTGCGGCTGAACGTCCCCGGACACAGTGCGGCACCCCATCGCTTCGGCGCGCTCGCCGAGTTGGTGGGATCCGCGCCACTGGCGCTCGACGTCCCTCCGCTGCTCGACGGAATCGACCTCGGTCCCGGCAGCCCCCTGGACCGCGCGCTCGTCCTGGCCGCTCAGGCCTGGGGCGCCCGGCGCACCTGGTTCCTCACCAATGGAGCCTCGCAGGGCAATCGCATGGCCACCCTGGTCTCGCGTGCCCTCGGCGAGACCCTGGTCGTCCAGCGGAGCGTGCACTCGAGCGTCATCGACGGACTCGTCCTCTCGGGCCAGCGGGCCGCCTTCGTCCAGCCGTCCGTCGACCCGTCGCTCGGCATCGCCCACGGCATCACCGCCGACGATCTCGCCGGCGCGCTCGCCGCCCACCCGGAGGCGGCCGCCGCATATGTCGTGACGCCCAGCTACTTCGGGGCAGTGGCCGATGTGCGGGCCCTGGCGGAGGTGTCGCACCGCGCGGGCGTACCGCTCATCGTCGACGAGGCATGGGGAGCCCACTTCGGCTTCCATCCGGACCTGCCGGCCAACGCCCTGGCGCAGGGGGCGGACATCGTCGTCTCCAGTACGCACAAGCTCGGCGGCAGTCTCACGCAGTCCGCGATGCTGCACCTCGCCGACGGCCCGTTCGCGGATGTGCTGGAACCGCTCGTCGACCGAGTGTTCCACCTGACCCAGTCGACCAGCGCCAGCTCCCTGCTCCTCGCCTCCCTGGACACCGCGCGGCAGACTCTCGCCAACTCGGCCGACGCGATCGCCGCGTCCGTCGAGGCGGCCGACGTCATGCGCGCCGCGGTGCGCGCGGCGGGCCGGTTCTCGGTGGTGAGCGACGACTTCGGGCGTTTCGCCGACATCGCCGCCGCCGATCCGCTGCGTGTCGCGATCAACACCCGGACCGGCGGGATCCGTGGCCACGAGGCGCGCTGGCAGCTCATGAAGGACCACCAGATCCTGGTGGAGGTGGCGACGGACGCGGCAGTCGTGGCCGTGGTCGGGGCGGGCTCGTCCCCGGACACCGCCCGTTTCGTACAGGCGCTGCACGCCCTTCCGGATCTCCTCGCTCCGTCCGCGGAGCCCCCGCGACTGCGACTGCCCGAACCGGGCCCGGTCCGCATGACCACCCGGGAGGCCTTCCTCGCCCCCAGCCGGGCCGTTCCCGCCGACCGGGCAGTCGGCCGCATCAGTGCCGACACGCTCTCCGCCTATCCGCCCGGCATCCCCAATGTGCTGCCCGGCGAGGTCATCACCCCCGAGCTCGTCGACTTCTTCCATCGCACCGTCGCCGCACCGAGCGGATACGTACGGGGCGCGGCGGACCCCGGTCTCGCCACCTTCCGCGTGGTCGACACCCCCGCACACCGCTGAGACCCGGGTTGTACGAGATCCCGCCCAGGTGCACGCGGGCGGCGGACACCTCCGGTGAACTGGTAGCAGCGGCACCGATGAGTTCCGGGGCCGCGGCCGGTCTGCACTGAGTGGTCCGTACCGAGGAGGCGCATCGTGCTGCTCGAGAACAAGAACGCCGTCATTTACGGAGGCGGAGGTGCGATCGGCGGTGCGGTCGGCCGTGCCTTCGCCCGTGAGGGTGCCCGCGTCCACCTCGCAGGACGCACCCGCAAGAGCCTGGAGGAGGTGGCCGAGGCCATCCGCGCCGCGGGGGGCGCGGCCGAGACCGATCAGGTCGACGCGCTCGACGAAGCGGCGGTCGACCGGCACGCCGACGCCGTGGTCGAACGGGCCGGCAGCCTCGACATCTCGTTCAACCTGATCTCGTACGGGGACGTCCAGGGGACGCCGCTCGCCGAGATGGCCCTCGCGGACTTCGAACAGCCGGTGCACAACGCCGTACGTACCGTGTTTCTCACCTCCAGGGCCGCGGCACGGCACATGATCCGGCAGAAGTCCGGGGTGATCCTCGCCTTCGGCGGCTACGGCGACCCACCGCGCAACCACTTCATGGGCGGCCTCCAGGTGGCCTTCGGGGCCCTGGAGTCCCTCCGCCGGAATCTGGCCGCCGAGCTCGGCCCGCACGGCATCCGTGTCCTCGCGCTCCAGACCGGCGGGGTGCCGGAGACGATCCCCACCGGTTTCGACTGGGCCGACGCGATCACCGAGGAGATCGCGGGGAAGACCCTGCTGGGGAGGGCGGCATCGCTCGCCGACGTGGGGAATGCGGCCGTCTTCGCCGCCAGCGACATGGCCCGCTCGATGACGGCCACCGCGATCAACATCACCGGCGGTTCCGTCGTCGACTGAGCTGTCAGTGGGCGGGTGCAGACTTGCCCCATAACCGAAGCAATCCGCGACAAAGGCGTCATGGAGGCACAAGGCAATGACCGACGTACTTCTGACCGTAGGCACTCGAAAAGGGCTCTTCATCGGCCACCGGCGCGGCGGCACATGGGAGTTCGACGGCCCCCACTTCAATGCCCAGGCCGTGTACTCGATCGGGATCGATGCACGCCGTGCCGTGCCCCGGCTACTGGTCGGCGGCGACAGCGAGCACTGGGGTCCTTCGGTGTTCCACTCCGACGACCTGGGCAGGACCTGGGTCGAGCCACCGAAACCGGCCGTGAAGTTCCCCAAGGACACGGGGGCGTCCGTGGAGCGGGTCTGGCAGCTGCATCCGGCCGGCCCCGCCGCGCCGGACGTGGTGTACGCGGGCACGGAGCCGGCCGCGCTGTTCCGCTCGGACGACGGCGGGGAGACCTTCGATCTCGTACGGCCGCTGTGGGAGCATCCGAGCCGTACGAAGTGGGTGCCCGGCGGCGGCGGTGAGGCGGTGCACACGGTGGTGACCGACCACCGGGACCCGCAGGCGGTGACGGTCGCGGTGTCGGCGGCCGGGGTGTTCCGCTCCAAGGACGGCGGTGCGAGCTGGGCGCCGTCCAACCAAGGGGTTTCGGCCGTCTTCCTGCCCGACCCCAACCCGGAGTTCGGCCAGTGCGTCCACAAGATCGCGCAGGACGCGGGCGATCTGGACCGGCTGTATCTGCAGAACCACTGGGGTGTGTACCGAAGCGACGACGCGGGAGCCAAGTGGACCGACATCGGCGCGGGCCTGCCCTCGGACTTCGGCTTCGCGGTGGCCGCCCATCCGCACCGTCCCGATACGGCTTATGTCTTCCCGATCACGGCGGACAGCGACCGGGTGCCTGCCGGACGCCGCTGTCGCGTCTACCGTACGAACGACGCGGGCGGCAGCTGGGAGGCGCTGTCGGCCGGGCTGCCCGAGGGTGACCACTTCGGCACGGTGCTGCGGGACGCACTGCGCACGGACGACGCCGATCCGGCCGGGGTCTACTTCGGCAATCGCAACGGCGAGGTCTACGCGAGCGCGGACGACGGGGACAGCTGGCAACTCCTCGCCTCGCATCTGCCCGACGTCCTCTGTGTACGGGCTGCGGCCATGGGTTGAGGGGCGTGGTCGCCGCACCAGTAGAGTGACGCTCCGTGGCACGACCGTTGAAAGAAATCGTCGAACCGGGGTGGGCCGACGCCCTCGCGCCGGTGGCCGAACGCATCGCCGCGATGGGCGACTTCCTGCGCACGGAAATCGCGGCGGGACGCACCTATCTGCCCTCCGGGCCGAATGTGCTGCGGGCCTTCCAGCAGCCCTTCGATCAGGTGCGCGTCCTGATCGTCGGTCAGGATCCGTACCCCACACCCGGGCATGCGGTGGGGCTGAGCTTCTCGGTGGCCCCCGAGGTGCGGCCGGTACCGGGCAGCCTGGACAACATCTTCCGCGAGATGCACGCGGACCTGGGGCACCCCCGCCCCTCCAACGGGGACCTCACGCCCTGGACGAAGCAGGGTGTGCTGCTGCTCAACAGGGCGCTCACCACCGCACCCCGCAAGCCCGCCGCGCACCGCGGCAAGGGCTGGGAGGAGGTGACCGAGCAGGCCATCCGGGCCCTTGCCGCCCGCGGCAAACCGCTGGTGTCCGTGCTGTGGGGACGTGATGCCCGCAATCTGCGCCCGCTGCTCGGCGACCTTCCGGCGATCGAGTCCTCGCATCCGTCGCCCATGTCCGCGGACCGCGGCTTCTTCGGCTCCCGCCCGTTCAGCCGGACCAACGAACTCCTCGAACGCCAGGGGGCGCAGCCGGTCGACTGGCAGCTTCCGTGACCCACGGCCGCGGGAGCTGGGTGCTCGGGGTGGACTCCGGCGGCTCCGGGCTGCGTACGGCACTCGCCCACGCGTCCTCCCGGGAGCAGGTCGGGACCGCAGAGTCGCGCGAGCCGGTGCGCACCGGCAGCGGCGGCATCGACGCACAGCATCTGCTGGACCAGCTGCTGCCGATGGCGCGCGGTCTGCTGGAGAGGGCCGGCGGCGGCACCTTGTCCGCGGTCGCGATCGGCGCCGCCGGAATGGCCACGCTCGGCGGCAGGCTGCGCGCCGAACTGCCCGGGGCACTGGCCGAGTCGCTGGATGTACGACGTCTGGCGCTGGCCGCCGACGCGATCACCGCGTATGCCGGGGCGCTCGGCCAGCGCCCGGGGGCCGTGGTGGCGGCAGGCACCGGAATGATCGCGACGGGCACGGATCTGTCGCAGTGGCACCGGGCCGACGGCTGGGGCCATCTGCTGGGCGACAGCGGCGGCGGCGCGTGGATCGGCCGGGCCGGTCTCGAGGCCGCGCTGCGCGCCCACGACGGGCGACGGGGAGGCTCGCCGACGCTGCTGGCCCGGATGACGTCGGTGCTGGGTCCGGCCGAGGAGATGCCGGGCCTGCTCTACCCGCGCTCCGACCGGCCGGCGGTGCTCGCCTCCTTCGCGCCGGAGGTCGGCCGGTGTGCGGCGGAGGGTGACGAGGTTTCCGCGGGCATCCTCGCCGCGGCCGCCCGGCATATCGCGGAGGCGGCCGCGGCGGTCTGCCCGCCCGCCATGGGTGCACCGGAGGAATGTCACGTCGCGCTCACCGGTGGGCTGTTGAAGTTGGGTGACCCGCTGCTGGTACCGCTGAGGGCAGAGCTGGCCCGGCAACTGCCGTACGCACGGCGGGTTTCCGCGGCCGGCGATCCGCTCAGCGGCGCGCTGTCCATCGCGGCCGCGCTCGCCACCGATTCACTGCGATTGCCGCTGCATCCGACGCTGCTGCATGTGCCGACAGAGCTGGACGGTTGAGACGTACAACATTCATCGGATAAATATGGACAGATGACACTTGAGTGCCCCCTCCCCGAACAGCAGTGACCCCAAAACCAGTAGCATGCGGCGCCATGAGCTCCCCCACTGGGCCCGCACCCGGCCTGCCTGTACGAATGCCGCGACCCCGCCAGTCCGGGCGGCACCGCCGCCCGGAACCCGTGGCCGCTCCTGAGGGCGCGCCCGCGCTCGTGCTCGCCGTTCCCGGCGCTCCCGCGCCCGCCACGCGCAGCCTGGCCGAAGAGGTCATAAGCATCGCTCGTTCCGAGCTGCCCGGCCTCGAGGTGGGCATCGGCTACCTCGACGGAGACGACGCCGAGTACCCCACGCTCGAAAGCGTCCTCGCACATACCGCCGCCCGGCGCACCGAGCGGTACGAGATCGCGAGGGCCGCCGGCCGTGAAGTGGCCGCGCCCGAGGGGCCCGCCGCCGTGGTGGTACCGCTCCTCGCCGGACCGGACAACGCGCTGATGCGGCGCATCCGCCAGGCCGTCATGGACAGCCGCGCGGCGGCCGAGCTGACGGACGTCCTCGGTCCGCATCCGCTGCTCGCCGAGGCCCTGCATGTGCGCCTCTCCGAGGCCGGTCTGGCGCGCGCCGACCGCGCCCGGCTGTTCACCGTGGCCACCGCCGCCGACGGCATCATCCTGGCCACGGTCGGCGGCGACGAAGCCGTCCAGGCCGCCGGGATCACCGGCATGCTGCTGGCCGCGCGCCTCGCGGTGCCGGTGATGGCCGCCGCGCTCGACCAGGAGGGCGCGGTCGGCGCGACAGCCGAGCAGCTGCGCGGCTCCGGCTCGGTGAACCTCGCCCTGGCCCCGTATCTGGTCGGCCCCGAGCTGCCCGAGGGTCTGCTGGACGCCGCCGCGAAGGAGGCCGGCTGCGCGGCCGCCGAGGCGCTCGGCGCGTACCCGGCGATCGGCAAGCTGGTGCTTTCGCAGTACACGACGACGCTGGGCATCAGCCCGCAGCCGCAGGGCTCGCCCTCCCTCTAGAACCACCCCGAGGCCGTCGCACCGAAGGCCTCACTGAGGTTCCGCCCTGCGTAGACGAAGGGTCCGCGCCGTGCATCGGTGCGGGCCCGCGCGCTTGCACGGCGGTGCGGACCCTCACGGTGCAGGGCCCGGCCCCGCGGTCAGGCGAAGATCACGCAGGAGGCCGCGGGGGCGGACAGGGAGCCCGCCCGGCGCGGAATGCCGCTGTGCGGGTCGATGTCGAACCAGGTGACATCCCCGGAGCGCTCATTGGCCGTGTACAGCCTGCGCCCCGTCGGGTCCAGGGCCAGATCGCGCGGCCAGCGCCCGCCGCACGGCACCGTGGTGACCAGCTCCGCCTTCTCGCGCGTCGTGTCGAGCGTGAGGACGGCGATGCTGTCGTGGCCGCGGTTGGCCGCCCAGAGGTACCGGCCGTCGTGCGAGACGACCACCTCGGACGGGTGGACCGGCCCCGAAACGCCGTCCGCCACCACTGGCGTCTCGCCGAGCGGTTGGAGTTCCCCGGCGTCCGCGTCCCAGCGGCAGACGGTGAGGGTCGCCTCCAGCTCGTTCAGCACATAAACGTGGCTGCCCGCGGGGTGGAAGGCGAGGTGGCGCGGTCCGGTCCCGGGGCGCAGCGCGGTCTCGCGGTGCTGAGTCAGCTCGCCCGCCCGCGGATCCAGTGCGCAGATGCGTACGGAGTCGGTGCCGAGGTCGATGCCGAGCACCCAGCGCCCGCTCGGATCGGGCAGCACCTGGTGCGCGTGCGGGCCGCGCTGCCGGTCCGGGTGCGGGCCCGCGCCCTCGTGCTGCAGTACGCCGCTGGTGGCGCGCGGCTCCCCGGCGGCCCCGACGGGGAGCACGCTGACACTGCCGGAGCCGTAGTTGGCGGTCACCAAGTGGCCCCCGACAAGCGCGAGATGGGTGGGTGCGTCGCCGCACACCGGGACCGTGGTGCCGATCGGCTTCGGCGCGGGACCGCTGATGTCGAAGGCGGCCACCGCCCCCTGAGCCGTCTCGGAGACGGCATAGAGGACGGGGCCACCGGACCCGGTCGCGAGGGCGAGGTACGAGGGATCCGCGACGGCGTCACTGAAGCCCGTCTCCGTCAACGCGCCGGTCCGGCCGTCCACGTCCGCTGCGATGATCCCGCGGCCCCCTGCCGAGGTGAACGACCCGATGAACGCCCGCCCGCCACCCTTGTCACCCACTGCGTTTCCCCTCTCCGCCCACGTCTGCGCCCACTGATCGCGTGCTGTCCGGCCGACGGTAGCAGTCGGTCTAGACCAACTCGGTCTGTGCTCTCCCTTCGCCGCGAGCGCGCGCCTGCGCCTCGGGGTGGTGGACATAGGCGGGCCGCCACTGGGTGGGGTCGTACGTCCGGTGGAAGACGGGTGTCGCGGAGCCCGAGATCGGCGGCACGATCCACGACCAGTCGGCGCCCACGGCGCGGCCCCGGCTCTCCTCGCGGTCCAGATGGGTGAGGAAGCGGCGCGATTCGGAGTGGTGGTCGGCGACCGTGACGCCCGCGCGGTCGAAGGAGTGCAGCACGGCGCGGTTCACCTCGACGAGCGCACGGTCCTTCCAGAGCGAGCGGTCGTCGCCGGTGTCGAGGCCAAGACGGTCGGCGATGAGCGGCAGCAGGTCGTAGCGGTCGCAGTCGCCGAGGTTGCGCGCGCCGATCTCGGTGCCCATGTACCAGCCGTTGAACGGTGCGGCCGGGTAGCAGACCCCGCCGATCTCCAGGCACATGTTGGCGATGGCGGGTACGGCGTTCCAGCGCAGGCCCAGATCCGCGAACCAGCTCTCCTCCGGGTGGTGCAGCTCCACTTCGAGCACGGTGTCGCGCGGCAGCTCGTAGTAGCGCGGCTTGCGGTCGCCGTCCTCGATGACGAGGGGCAGCAGATCGAAGGGCGTGCCGGGGCCGCCCGGCCAGCCGAGGCCGAGGGCGAAGCCGGTGAGTCCGGCGTTGCGCGGGTCGCCGACCGCCGCGCCCCGCGCCGAGCCGTAGCAGGCGTACCGTACGAGCTGCTCGTTCCAGATCCGCGGCCCGGGCCGGTAGGGCGCGTCGGGGGCGAACACGGTGATCAGCGGGCGGATCCGACCGCCGTTGGTGGCCTCCCGCAGATGCTGGGCGGACTCGCGTGCCACGGAGTCGGCGTCGTCGATGTGTCTGCGGTCGCGTATGCGCAGGGAGCGCCAGTAGAGCCGGCCTATGCAGCGGTTGCTGTTGCGCCAGGCGACGCGCGCCCCGTAGTCGAGTTCGGCTCGGGTGTGGCGGTAGGTGCCGGTCTCGTCGATCTCCGCGCGTACGGCGGCGATCCTGGCCGTCGGATCTCCTGGCGCCTCCTCCCGGTGGAAGAGCCTGATGAAGTCCTCGGCCTCCTGGCGCAGTTCGGATCCGAACACAGAGTTCTGCATGGCGCGCACCCCCGGGCTCCTGGATGGACCTACGTGGATGCCGCTGTGGTTACCCCTTGAACAGGCTGATCCACCCTGTGTGTGCCGGAGGAAATTGCCTCATTCACAGGCGATATGTCTATGCCCAGGTCAGGCGGGCACGAGGGGAGCTCGCGGGGAGGTACGCAGGGGCGCGTCGAGCTCCGCGAGCGCCTGCTCCAGCGCCTGAAGGTGACCGAGTGCCGCCTCGGCACCAGGGTGATGCTGCGGCGCCGCTACGGAGCCGAGATGAGTCCCGCTCTGCCGGGTCGCGGGCGGCACCAGGGCGTGCACGGCGGCTTCGACACGCTGACAGGCGGCGGCCAGCCGGGCGTCGTGCGAGGCGGCCGGGTCGGCGGCCACGGCGGCGAGGCCGCGCACCTCGCGTGCGCAGTCGTCGAGCAGCACGATCACCCGGCGGGCGCGCGCCTTGCGGGCCCGCAGCGGGCTGAGCGGGTGGACCAGCGGCGCGACCGACATCCGCACCCGGCCGAGCAGCAGGTCCAGTTCGGCGGCGAGCGGTGCCGGATCGGCCTGCTCGTCCCCGGCGAGACGGCGCGCCGCCGCGGTGGTGCAGCCGTGCACGCAGTGCAGTGCGCGCCGGATCCAGGCGTCGGTGGCCGCGTGGGTGGTGACGGGCAGAATCAGCGCGACGCCGAGAGCGGCACCGAGCGCGCCGACCGCCGTCTCCTGGAACCGGAGCAGCAGCAGACCCGGGTGGAGGACGCCGAGAAGTCCGTACAGCAGTCCCGCCATGACGGTGACGAAGAAGATCATCCAGCTGTACGAGGGCGCGGCGGTGTAGAAGATGCCGAAGACGCAGACCGCGACCAGGGCGGCGGTGGGCACGGGCGCGCCCGCGATCGGGATGGCGATCAGCAGGCCCGCCGCGATGCCGGTGACCGTGCCCACGACCCGGCGGAAGCCGCGGACCAGGGTCTCGCCTCGCGAGGCGGTGTTGACGAAGATCCACCAGGCGGTGCCGACGGCCCAGTACCAGCGGTCCGGCGAGATCAGCTGCCCGGCGGCGAGCGCGATGGCGCAGGCGAAGGTCGCCTGAAAGGCCTGGCGGGTGGTGGGGCGGGCGAGTCCGCGGCCGGGCAGTGGGACGGGCGCGGCGGGCGGCGGCGTACGCCGTTCGACGGGCCACAGCCCGAAGCGGACCACGGAGGTGGCGGCGACGGCCAGCGCCACCGCGCCGTACAGCTCCGGCAGCTGGGCGGGGACCGCATGCAGGAACTGGGTGATGAAGAACATCATGAACGCGAAGATCCCCAGCGCGTGTCCGCGTGGGCCCCAGCGCCTGGCGTAGACGCCGCAGAAGACCACGGCGAGCCAGGCGGCGGCGCGCAGCAGCGGCTGTCCGTGCAGCGTGGTCGCCAGCGCGAGCACGGGGAAGCCGACGGCGGGCAGCACAGCCGTGGTGACTGCCTGGCGTCGCACCGTCGGGTCGCCGACCGTGAAGAGCGCGAGCAGGGCCGCGAGCCCGCCGGTGATGGATGCGATGAGGGAGAGCCCGGCCAGTTCGGCCGCGGCGACCGCGAGGCCGGTGCCGAGCACGGCGCGCGTCGAGACGCGCAGTCGCGCACGCCCGGGATCGGGAGCGACGAACATCCTCCTCAGCACTGCTTCCCGCCCCTCTTCGTCTCGGCATGAAAAAGGCGCCGCGGAATCCGCAGCGCCATCGACGGCTACATGACAGCATCTTCGGCCTCAGTGGCACAAGTGATGCTCGATCTGGTGGGCCATTGGTACAGCAGACCATGATCATAGTTGGCCAGAAGGACGCCAACGGACCATGCCGGTGCGGCGGAGCCCTCCCTGCAAACCCCTTCGGCGATGCCCTTTCCTCCGGGGTTCGGGCCCCTTGTCCGCCGGGGCGGATAACGCGAAGCTGGACAGCCACGGCAGAACAGGGCACTTGGGGGGAAGTTCTCGTGTACGAACAGGAGATCAGTCGGCGCAACCCGGGCTGCTTTCTCTTCCTTCTGGACCAGTCCTACTCGATGGGGGCCCCGATATCCGGCAGCCCGGCGCCGAAGGCCTCCGCGCTGGCCTCCATGATCAACGAGCTGTTGTACGCCATCGTTCTGGAGTGCACGAAGGACTTCCAGGAGCTGCCCCGTCACTACTTCGACGTCGGGGTGATCGGCTATTCCGGGACGGGGGTCCGCCCTCTGCTGCCCGGCACCTCGCGCCGTCGCGCTCTCCTTCCGGTGCACCAGTACGCGGGCACCGGCCGACTGGTCGAGCACTCTCATACGCTGCGCCGGCCGGACGGGACCGTGGTGGAGGAGCGGGCCACGGCACCGGAGTGGATAGCACCGCTCAACTCCGGGATGACACCGATGTGCGCCGCTCTCGGCATGGCCCACAAGGTCCTGCGCGGCTGGGTGAAGCAGCACCGGTCATCCTTCCCGCCGATCGTTCTCAACATCACGGACGGCGAGGCCACGGACGGAGATCCCCGCAGCGAAGCCCGGCGGATCACCCGGCTGGGCACCGCTGACGGCGCCGCGCTGCTGTTCAACCTCCATCTGTCGGAGGCGAAGGGGGAATCGATCCCGTTCCCCCTCGAGCCGCCTCCCGGAGTACCGCAGGCGGCGTTACTTTTCGAGATGTCCAGCGCACTGCCCGGCACGCTCGTGCAGGCCTCGGGGTACAGCGACCGGATCCGCCCCGGTGCACGCGGCTTCGTGTTCAACGCGGGTGCCGCGTCCTTGATGGACTTCCTGCGCATCGGCACCAGCACCACGTCCCTGATCGGCGAGCATTGAACGAGCTGGGTCCGCCGCCGACCCGAACCGTGCTGAGGTGCGAGGCCCTTGTCGTCCCCAAGGGGCGGGCCAGCGAGTGCGAGGACGCGCACGCCTGGAATGCCCACCGGGCGGCGGTCTGCGACGGTGCCTCCCGGGCCTTCGCCTCGGGACGGTGGGCCACCGTGCTCGCCCAGGAGTTTCTCGTCACCGAACTCGACCGGTCGGGCGAGAACGAGACGCGCGTCCTCGACGGCTGGCTGGCACAGATCCGGCGACGCTGGGCCGAGCAGACCGCGTCGGCCACCGATGTGCCGGTCTATGTACGCGATGCGCTGGCCCGCGGGTCGGCCGCGACATTCCTGGGCGTGGAAACCCATGACCTGAGCTCGGACCGGCCGGGCGCCACGCCGTTTCTGGAGTACCGCGCCTTCGCCGTCGGGGATTCGTGTCTGTTCCATCTCCGTGACGGATGGCCGGTCGAGGTCTTTCCCCTGGACCGGGCCGAGCAGTTCGACACGCATCCCGCGCTGGTGCCGACCAGGGCCGAACTGCTCGGCTCGCTCGAGCGGGTGCTCCGCCTCACCTCGGGTGTCTGCGGCCCGGACGACACCCTGCTGCTGGCCACGGACGCGCTCGCGGAGTGGGCTCTGCGGTCGGCGGGCGAGTGCAGCGGGGTCTGGACCTTCCTCGAGGGCGCGGACGAGACCGAATTCGACGCCAGAGTAAGAGATCTGAGGGAGCAGCGGATGATGACTTCGGACGATGTGTCGCTGATCCGGTGCAGGGCGGTCTCCACCGCGTCCCACGCGGCGGACGGGGTCGCGCGATAGCAGGGCGCCGTGCAGCAGACGCTCCCGCAAGGCGCCGGCCCCGCCGAAGTCGTGAGCGACCACCAGCGGTGAGCGCGATGCGGTGTCACTTGCTGCCAACCTCGCCGCGGCGCCCGATGTGCTTTACAACTTGAGGGTGAACCAGGTGGTCTTTCCCTCGTCGGTGGGCCGCACGCCCCAACTGTCGGCGAGGGTATCGACCAGGATGAGTCCGCGTCCGGACTCCTCGTCATCGGCCGCAAGCCGGGGCTGGGGCAAGTGAGGGCTGTTGTCGCTGATCTCCACCGCGAGTTCGGAGACGGTCCGGCGCAAGTGCAGGCCGATCGGCCCCTGCGCATGCTGGATTGCATTGGTCAGTACTTCGGAAAGCAGAAGCCCTGCGTCGTCGATCGTCTCGGCACACTCCCAGGTCGTGAGGACCTTGCTGATGAAGGCGCGCCCCTCGGGCACGGATGAGGGGGCGGCGGTCAGATCGATGGTGGTCGTGGCCAGTGGTGCGTCCGGGAACTGGGTCAGGAGCAGGGTGACGTCATCATTGTGACCATCGGCATCAGGCAGCAGGGTGGCAAGCACGTGGTCGGCGGCCGCTTCGAGGCTCGGTGTCGTGGAGAAGAAGTCGTCGAGGGTGGTGATGAGTTTCGCGAGCTGGTGCTCGATGTCGCTGCCAGGGGTTTCGATCAGCCCGTCCGTGTAGAGGACGAGGGTCGCGCCGGGCGGTATGGCTGTACGGGTCTGCTGGTGGAGGATGTCGCCGACCCCGAGCGGCGCGTTTACGGGCGCGGGAATCGTGCGAACCTCGCCCGGCACGGCGGCGAGGGTCGGCAGGTGCCCGGCCGAGCAGATGGTCACCTCCCCGGCATCCGGGTCGATGACCAGATAGCAGCAGGTGACCAGCTGGTCGGGAACGTCCAGGTCGGTGACGACTGCGTCCAGGGCCTGCATGAGCTGACGGGGCTGCATGCCGGTTTTGGCCAGGGCGTGCGCAGCTGAGCGCAATTGGCCCATCACAGCAGCTGCCTCCAGGCCGCGGCCCATGACGTCCCCGATGAGGACTCCGACCCGGCCTGCTCCCAGCGGGATGAGGTCGAACCAGTCGCCGCCCACACCGGCGCCCTGGGTGGCCGGCAAGTAGCGACTGGCAGCGGAGAGACCGGGGATGTTCGGCGGGGTACCCATAAGGCTGCGCTGCAGGGTGAGTGCGATGTGTCGCTGTTGCTCGTAGAGGGCCGTGAGTTCGGCCTCGGCCCGCTTGCGGTCGCTGATGTCCCGCACGATGGCGCAAGCACCGATGACCGAGCCGTCGGGGGCGCGGGTCGGCCACAGAGTGACGTCGACGTCCAGCATTTGACCCGTGCGGGTGGCCCGCAGGGTTTCGAAGTGCTCGACCCTCTCCCCCCGCCAAAGGCGGTCCAGGAGCTCGGTGACTTCCTCCCGGCGGTCGGCGGGGGCGAGCATGCTCACATGCTGCCCGATGACTTGCGCGGCCGTGTAGCCGTACAGTCGCTGGGCTGCGGCATTCCAGTACGTAATGCGGCCGTCCAGGGTATTGGCGAGGATCGCGTCCTGGGAGGATTCAACGAGCGCCGCGAGTTCGTTGATGCGTTCCTCGGCGGCTTTGCGGTCGCTGACGTCACGTACGGCCGCGGAGACGAGCAGACCGTCGGCAGTCTCCAGGGGACTGAGACTGATCTCAACCGG
>NZ_JBJDQK010000010.1:121288-317292 GCF_044903445.1 Streptomyces sp. NPDC019890
GTCTGAGCATTCACCAACCTGATCGTCCCCGAGTCATCCACGATGACCATCGCGTCCGGGGCCGCCTCCAGCAACCCCCTAAACCGATCCTCGGCGGCTTTGCGGTCGCTGACGTCACGTACGGCCGCGGAGACGAGCAGACCGTCGGCAGTCTCCAGGGGACTGAGACTGATCTCAACCGGGAACTCCGTACCGTCCTTGCGCACCCCATGCAGTTCCAGCCCCGCCCCCATCGGCCGCACCTGCCGGTTGGCCGCGTACCCATCACGATGCAGGGTGTGGTGGGCACGGAAACGGTCAGGCACCAGCATCTCCACCGGATGACCGAGAAGTTCTTCGCGCCGGTACCCGAACAACGCCTCGGTCTGAGCATTCACCAACCTGATCGTCCCCGAGTCATCCACGATGACCATCGCGTCCGGGGCCGCCTCCAGCAACCCCCTAAACCGATCCTCGGCTGACCCCGGCCCGCGCTTGCGCGCTGCTATGCAATCCGGGCATTGCGCCAGGGCGGCCGCTTGGGCGCCGCCGGATGGCTGTGCTGCTCTGATCATCTCGCCCATGTCCGCCCCAACTGGCTATTGGTTGGAATGATTTAGGACATCTCAGCGCACGTGCGCCACTCTCGCGTGGACAAGTTTCTTACTGGCTCCGAAACGCTCGAACCTGCTCGCTCCCGGTGACGAAGTCTGACCGGCACGATGGGTTAGGGATCCTCTTCCGGGACCGGACCGGAGTGCCCGGGCGGGCTCTGCCTGCACGTTGCGGCACGTGGAAGATCGTCCACGAACGACACAGACGCTGGTCGATGATCCGCCGGATGGAACCTGGCGGTGAGGCGCTCGAAAACCAGTGGAGCAGCGCCGCTGTGCGCCATTACCGTGCTGCCGAATCAAGTCGTCTAGTCAAGGACGTGCCGTTGTACACCCTGTGAGACCTCCCGAGCGCTGATTTGTCGCGCGTCGCGCATGTGCGCCGCGCTCCTTTCTGCTGCGGACTTCTCACTGAAACCGGTGTACTTCTGTGCTCAACAACTGGGTGGTCGTGCCCACCTGCCTGCCGCTCGTTCGCCGCCGTTGCCACGCGTGCGCGTCCGAGCGCTTCCGGGCAAGCGGTAAATTTCGCGTCAACGCAAACCACAAGCTCATCGACGCCTGGCTCCTCGCGCTCTGTACCGCTTGCGGGGAAACTGCAAAGCTCACGGTCCTGGAGCGGATGAATGTGCGCTCCGTACGACCTGAGCTGCTGGACCGGCTGCATGACAACGACTCTGGCCTGACGGCTGAGCTGCTCCAGGATCCGGTCGTGCGGCGCCGTAATCGCATCGCCCTCGACTGGGACAACGCCTGGCGCCTCGACACCGGCGGATCGGATCACCTGGACCGCGAGGTGATCGACGTCTCGGTCCGCTTTGCGGCGCGGATCCCTGTCCGGCCGGTGCGACTGATCGCTGAAGGGTGCGGTCTTTCGCGGGCCGAGGTCGAGAGACTGATCACGGAGGGGAAACTCGTTTCGGCAGTCCGGCTGAGCGGCAAGCTCTCCGGCGACTTCACCTTCACGCTCAAGCGCTGAGCCCTCCTCGGGACCAGGGGCCTGTCCGGCATGATCCGCCGGTCAGGCCCTACGCGTGTGGCGGGCCGCCCGCCTCGCAGGCGCGCAGGACATCCTCCAGCGGGGGCACGCCGGCCGCCGGCCCGGTGCACAGCTGGGCGAGGCGTTCGGTGAGCCGTCGTACCGCGGGGTCGGGAGAGCGCTGCAGGCCCTTCCAGATCTTCGTGCGTCCCGGGGACAGCAGATCCTCGCGGGTGAAGAGGAGGTTCTCACCGGCTCGTCCGATGTCCCAGAGACCGGGGTCGGCGGCGAGCGCGCGCATCGAGAGCAGGATCACCAGAGCCGAGAAGGAGTCCGCGTCGGGACCCCAGTGGCTGATGTCCCGGTGTGGATGCTGGTAGTTGCGGTGGCCGAACTCCGCGGGCGGCAGATGCGCGGCGAACGGCACCCAGACCGCGTCCAGGTCGACCAGGACGAGACGCAGATCGTCGTCGACGAGCACATTGCCGTGCTGGAGGTCGCCGTGGCAGATCCGCGAGGAGGCCAGCTGCGCCAGCGCGATCCGCCAGTTGCCGGCGAGGTGGCACAAGGCCGCCGGGTCGTCCCGGACGGAGGCCACGGCTTCGTCCAGGAGTCTGCCCTCGACCCAGGGCATGAGGACGACGGGCCACCAGCGGTCCGACAGTCTGATGCCGTGCTCGACCCACTCGGCCTCGACCAGCGGGCTGCCGTGGTCGACGGGCTTGGCGTGCCGGTGGGCGACCAGTGCGCGGTACCGTTCGCCGCCGGAGGCGGGCTCGCGGGACATGCAGCGGATCGCGATGCGTTCTCCGTCGCGGGTGCGGGCCGCGAAGACGATGGCGTTACGGCCGGTGGAGGTCAGCGGCATGCCACTGGCGCTGAGCTGGATCTCGCAGTCGGCCAGCCGCGGGTGGCTGAAGACGGTGGCCGGCCTTCGCACCGCCGAGGCGTACTGCTGCTTGGCCGGCCAGGGCGTCGGGGCCGTCATTCCTTGCCCCGGTACACCACGCGGCCGGGGAACACCTGATCGTCGACCCGCAGCCAGAGCCGCAGGCAGGTCAGCGTGTCACCCGGTCGTCCGCCGGCGCCGAGCCGGACGTCGTCGCCCTGGGTGTGGCCGCGCGCCTCCCGGTAGGGCCGGGCGGGCAGTACGGCTTCCACGTTCAGGCCCGTCGCCCGCATCTCACGGCACAGATCGAGTGCTACGCCATGAGACTCCTCCGCCAGACGGTGCCACCAGCTGCCGGGGGCACCGGGAGGCAGGTGCGTCACGGAACAGACGGCCTCGTCCGCGGAGACACCGGCACGCAGGCGCTCGGAGCCGCCTTGGGCGGAGCGTTCCATCAGTTCCAGCCGCCGGCTCAGCTCCCCACGGTAGGCATGGCGCACCTCGTCCGTCACGAGCTGCGAGGATCCCCCCGTCCACAGCCGGTCGAGCAGATGGCACAGGGCTTCGTCGTACTCGCCCAGCGCGAGCACCAGCTCGGCGAGGTCGCGCAGCTCCACGGAGCTCTCGCGAGCGGTACGTATACCGGGCCGGCCGTCCGCGGAGGGCGGCAACAGCTCCTCGTCGGCCCAGCCGCGCAGGGTCCGCCACGGGCCCTCGCCCGGCCGGTCCGCCTCGGCCGCCCGGCGCCGCCACGGCGTCGCGTAGCGCTCGGGCAGTCTGAGCAGCGTGAGGTGGAACCAGCGGCGGATCCGGTCCTCGTCGGCCTTCGGGCCGTCGGCGTCAGGATCGTCGCCGGGGAGTGCGGCTCCCGCCGCGAAGTCCTCGACCTGGGCGGACATGGCCAGTTCCCGGGCCACGGCGGTGATGCCGGTGACCGGTGCGGGCGGTGGCTGCGACGGCATGGGCGGAAGCGTGGAAGCGGTGAGCGCGGAGGCGGCGGCGGACATCCCGGACGGCACCTGACGGGCTGTGCGCGCCGGGAACTTGAGATCCGGCAGCCGGTCGAGTTCGGTGAGCAGGGCCGCGCATGCGGCAGCTCCCTCGTCGGCGGGCGCGGCGGCGAGGGCGGCACGCAGGATGCCGCGCAGTCCGTCGAGTCCCGCGGCGGCCACCGAGGCGATCAACGACCCCTCGGTCCGTAGCAGTTGATCCCACGGGCCGCTCGCCTCGGCGTCCGGCTGCGGCGCGGTCACTGCAGGCCCGCGAAGGGATCGTCTTGTTCGTCCCGGTCCTTGTCCTGGACCGTCATCAGATGCCGGAGCACCCGCCCAGGCTCGCGTTCGACCTGTACCAGGTCATGTGCCTGCCAGTACGGGATTTCCGCGACGTGGACGCGAAGCGCTCCGTCGGCGTCGAGCGAGGCGACGAAGAGCGCACGTGAGCCGGGGGCGGTCTGGGGCCGCGCGAGCCGGCCGAGGG
Organism: Streptomyces sp. NPDC019890; assembly: GCF_044903445.1. Taxonomy (NCBI): domain Bacteria; kingdom Bacillati; phylum Actinomycetota; class Actinomycetes; order Kitasatosporales; family Streptomycetaceae; genus Streptomyces; species Streptomyces sp. NPDC019890. The sequence goes on from NZ_JBJDQK010000010.1 coordinate 125,229, forward strand.
TGATCGTCTGTACGGAGTCCTTCTTGCGGGAGACGACCCCGAACTCCCACTCCCCCGATCCCGGGGGATCGGGAAGATGGCCGCTCACCATCGCACGGCGGACGGGTGCGTCGGCGGCGTCGGACTCGTGGAACGTCTCGGTGAATTCGCTGCCGGCGCTGAAGACCTCCGTCCCCTCACCGGCTTGCGCGGACCCGGCGATGGTGTAGTTGACGTATATCGAGAGCGGAAGGCGCTCGGGCCGATCGCCGCGGCCCAGCAGCCCCGCCTTGTGCATCCGCTGCCACACATTGACGGACGGGCCCTGTGAGCCGACCGTGAAGTGCGGTTCGCCGTGGGAGAAGTAGGCGAACACCTCCAGGTCGACGGTGATCTCGTAGCGGACCCTGATCCGTCCCGGCCACACGCGCGCGTCGAGGACCGCGTCCGGCGGGCCCCCGGGAAGCGGACGTCCCGGCTCGGGGCACTTGAACTGGCCCCAGGTGATGTTCTCCGCGCCTTCCCTGACCCGGACGATCCGCACGGCGTCCTGGAGCTCCGTGGTCTCCTGCATGCGTACGGCAAGGACCGGCGGCTGCCCATGGGTGTGGGTCAGATGGTGCAGCACATCGTTCGCGTGGAACAGTGAGAGGTCGCCGGTCCCGTGCGCCAGCGCCAGTTCGAAGCGGCACGGCAGCGAGAAGAACAGGTTCTCGACATCGATCTGGACGACTGTGCGCCCCTCGTTCAGCGCCTGGACAGCTCCCGGGGCCGTGAACGCGGCCTGGCGTACATGCTCGGCCCAGGCGGCTCCGATCGAGGTCGCCGTCTTGGCGTACTCCCGTTCCACCTCGATGTTCGCCGGATCCCAGTCAAGTTTCCGACCCCGCCCCAGTCGGCTCACCAGCACATCGCGCACCAGCGGCATCGCGCTGGTCTTCCCGGTGAGCACCACCCGGTCCAGCGGTTCGTCCTTCAGCAGCCGTCCTCGCAGCATCCCGTCCGCGAGGTCGGCGACATTCCTCAGATGCGGCTCGACGAGCTCCCGGAATCCGGCCGCGTCCAGTTCGAACGCGATGGATTCGCCGGGGCGTGGCCCGGCGCCGGTGGGCCCCCAGCCGAGGCTGTCCAGCAGACCGGAGAGCTCCTGCTCGCCGAAGCGCATCGGCGACGGCTCGGTCCCCGCCGGGAGCGCCGAGCCACCCAAGTGGATCTTCGTCTGGTCGGCGAGCTTCCACAGTTGCTCGAACGTCCAGCGGCGTTGGTCCTGTTCGCTGGCGGCCGCGTTCTTCCAGCGGGTCGGCACCGCGGCCTCCGCCAGTCGCCGGGCCGTGGCCTGCAGTTCCGGCTGCTGGGCGCGGGCATGGGCCGCCAGCCGTCCCGGTATGTAGTGGCCCGCCTCGTCGAGGTGGCCGGCCTTGGCGGCCTGCAGCTCCGAACGGAAGCGCTCGGGGTGCAGCGCGATCAGGCGGTCCGCGAGTTCGGACTTCAGCCAGTGGAAGACCGTGAGGGTGAGCAGATCGCCGCCGAGCCTGGTGTGGCCGCTCGACCCGCGGATGGTCGGGGTGAGCGTGTAGTGCCGGCCCAGTCGGTCCGCGTCGGAGCGGGCGAGCACGTCGAGCGGTGTGGTGTCCCGCAGGGACAGGGTCAGCAGCGCCATGTCGCAGGTGCCGCCGCCGACGTCCAGGGCGAGGATGTTCTGCGTCCAGGTCGCCCCCTGTCCGGCGGGGCGGGAGCGGGCGCGGAATGCCTCGACTCCGATGTTGAGGTCGCCGCCGAAGTCCCTCATCACAAAGAACATGACGGCCGCGATGGCCTCGTCGAAGTGCATGGACACGCGGCCCACGCCCAGCCCGTCGGACACGAGCGACTTGAGCCTGCGCCGGACGTCCGGGGTGGCGACGGTCGGATAGGTCAGCACCACGTCGTTGAGTCTTCCGGAGCCGAGCCGGCCGTGGGCCTGCCCGGCGATGTAGCGGTTGGCCCGTTCGATCAGAAAGGCCAGCGCGGACTGGATCAGGGCGTCCGAGGTGAGGGGCGGACGACCGGGCAGTTCGTCGATCGTCCGCGGATTGCCCAGCCGTAACTTCAGTCCGCGGAAGGTTGCGAGGGGTGCCTTCGGCGCGATGCCGGACAACGTCGTCGCCGAGCCCGGAAGCCGCTCCGGTTCGCCCAGGCGCACGGTGAGCGGGTTCGTCGCCAGCACCTCGAGACGACTGGACACATCTGCCGTGCCGTCGCCGAGTTCGACGGGGAACAGCCGCATCTGCTCCAGCGGCGGCTCGGCGAAGGCCGCGTCGTAACAACGGTGCAGACGCAGCGCCAGTTCGGTACGGAGCAGATTGGAGCAGTCCGGGAGCCGCTGCTCCAGGAGCAGGCACAGCCGGAACAGGCCCTGGGCACCGGTCTCCGAGCGGATGCGGTCGGCGAGCCCCGCCGGCTCCGGTGTGCCGCCGCCTTCCATCCCGGCGGCGGCGAGAGCCAGTACGGACTCCCACTCGCCGACGACGATGTCCGGGTACGGCTCGCCCAGTACCTGGGCCAGCAGCCCCGCGCGCAGGCGCTCCACCTGCGCCGGTGAGAAGGGCTGCTTGACGTGGATCAAGGCGTCGTACAGCGTCACGGTCGAGTTCGACGTTCCGTAGTCGATCGCGGCATGCCCGAGGTACTCGCCGTCCTCGGACTCGGCGGGCTCGGGGCGCTGGTGAGGCTGCCATGCCGGGGGCTGCGGCACATCTGTCGCGCTCCGCGCGGCGGGGCCGCTCGGCGGCACCGCCTCGGGCGCCGCGAACGACACCGCGGTTTCCGCAGTTGCCCGATAGGGGATGCCCCTGATCTCACGGCCGGTCAGCCGGTCGATGTGGAAGTACTCCACCTCGCACACGAGCCGGACCCACGCCCGGCCGTCGGTGCTCACAAAGCCCGGATGGGCGACCGGCGGCGCCTGTACGTCGAGCGTCCGGTCGAGTCGGCGCCCGCTGGGGTCGACGCTCCCCCATGCGGCTGCCAGGCGGGCGCCCCAATCCTCGGCCGACGCCCCGCTTGCCGGAGGCAGACCGTCCGCCCGGCAGGTGAACCGCTCCACCCAGATGGGGGCGGCGCCGGGCTCGCCCAGGTACAGCCGCACGGCGGGCAGCCGGTACTGCCCTTGGGCGTCGGGCCGCAGGCTCGTGACGCCCTGGCCGTTACCGCCGACGAATCCGAGATCGAGTGTCATGGCATTCCTCCCCCGTGGAACACGTCCCCGTACTGTGCGCTGTCCGGGTCGACGGCGGCGCCGAACGGCGATCCGGCCGGACCGGAGTCCCATGCGCCGCGTTGCCATGAGTAGACGGATACGTCGGCGAGCAGCCGCAGTTGCTCCATGAACTGCGCCGATCCCGGCTCCCCGGAGGTGCCGCCCGCGACGGCGGTGACCAGGGCCTGGGCCAACTGCCCCGCACGCAGCTCGGCGATGAAGGAGTCCGTCTCGTCCCTGAGCCGCTTCGACACGGTGCGCTGAGTTGCCGCCAGCCTGGTCAGCGACCGGTGGAGCACCATCGCCGTCAGGTCCCGCCGATGACGCGCTATCGCGGTCTGGTGCCGGGCCGCCGAGTCCGCGCTGGAGCCGAACGGGCTGTCGGGGTGCCAGGGAAGCAGGTGGCCCATCCGCAGCGGGAAGCGGTCCCGCAGTTCGTCCTCGTCCCCTCCGGTGCCCGGGGCCGACGCGTCATGGAGGACCTTCTCCGCCTCGTCCCGCAGCCACTGGAAGGACGTCGCACGCGACAACCGGCGAACGAGCGCTGGTCCGTCGGGGCCGGAGCGCAGCTGCTCGAAGGCCTCAGGGGTGATCACCGTGCCCAGCTCGCGCGCCACCTGGACCACGCGCTGCTGATGGGCGAGGAGCCATGCCTCCACCGCCGCCAGCAGTCGCCCGGCGTTGCGGGATTCGATCTCCCGGCACGAGTCACGGAAGTCCGCGAAGAGTTCATCCGTGCGCAGCGGCGCGGGGCGGTCGCTCAGCAGATACCGGGGGTCCACATGCTCTTCGTGCACGGCGTCGAGCAACCGGCCCCAGGACGGCCAGGCGTAGACCTTCTCCGCCGCGTCCCGCTCCACCTCTTCAAGAAGGGTCGCGCCCGGTGTGGTGCCCTCCCACTGCCGGTGCAGGCGCCGTGCGTCGAGAAGTTCCGTACCGGCCGTGTCCCGCACCGTCGACCACACGGAGATCAGCCCCGTGAGCCGTCGGCGTACCTCGGTCTCGGCGCGGTGGTCCGCACGGCCCTGGCCTCCGGACGCCTCCAGTGCGGCATGCAGCTCCTTGAGCGCCTGCGCCGCGTTGGTGCGCCGGTCGGCGAACTGGCCCATCCGCAGGGCCACTCCGTGTTCTGTCACATGGTCGAACAGGCAGCGGCGCAGCCGCGCCAGACCGCCGTCGTCCGCGAAGGCCGTGAGCATCCGGCCGAGACCGCTGCCCACGTCGTCGGTCTCCAGCCGCGTGCCGGCCGCCAGCCATAACGCGGCCGACTGATCGGCAAGTGGCAGCTGGGTTTCCAGGTGGCGCGCGTCCCAGAAGTCCTTGCCGACCCTTTCGCGCCAGCCGCCGACGCTCAGCGCCCGCATCGCGGAGGTGAGGACGATCCGGTCGTCGCGTCCCCGCGCCACCAGGCGCCCCGCGCCGGCGAGCAGGTCCCGCAGCGCCGGGGTCCCGTCGAGGAACCGGTCCCGGGTCAGCGGCTGGCCGTCGTACACCAGATAGGGCCCCAGTGTCGCCTCGCTCACCCGCAGTTCGTGGAAGCGACTGATCACCGCGAGCACGGAGTTCTCCATCGCGTCGGGCCGCTGCGCGGCCTGCCACATGCGCATGATGCGCTCCGGCGTGTCCGTGGCGCCGCCCGTGGTCTTGAGCAGGATCAGCAGCGTGTGCACCGAGCGCAGCTCCGCCCCGCAGACGTACTGGTCCCGTACGGCACTGAAGGCGTTGTTCAGCCCGGGGAAGTCGAGAAGAAGCAGCTCCCCGCCGGGGAAGTCGTTCAAGTCCCATACGGACGGGGCTACCTGGACTTCCCGGACGACCCTGCGGACGAGCGGCAGGGTCGCCCTGAGCAGTTCGGCGGTGATCCCGTTGCCCACGGTGCGGGGGTCCAGCGCCCGGTATTCGGCAGGACCGGGCAGGACGACCGCCGACCGGGCCAGCGTCTCGTTGAGCTCCGCCGTGAAGCCGAGCAGCGGGCGGCCGAGCGCACGAGCCCGGTTCAACGCCTCGTCCATCAGGTCGAGTTCGCCGAGCACTCCCGCCATCGCTTTGGCCAGGTCTCCGCTGAGGTGCGCATCGCGGAAGTGAACCAGCTCCCGGCAGTCGGGTTCCTGGAACTCCACCTGCCGAAGCTGCGCTGCCGTCCGCGGGTCCAGGCCGCCCTCCTGGGCCTTGTCGGCAATGGCGTCGCGCAGGTGCCGAAGATAGGCGAGCGCCTGCGGCTCGGTGAAGTACTCGACGCGTACAGCCGATTCGGAGGATGCGCGGACCTCCGGCCCCGCCGCCTTGGCGTGGATGACTGTGACATTGCCGGTGACCGCTTCGTCGCCGACCGGGAGCAGCTCGGGCAGGCCGAGGAGCAGTCCCAGCAGCAGCGACTTTCCGGCGCTCAGCTCACCGGCCAGCCCGATGCCGAACGGGGACCGCGCGCTCTCCGCGGCCTGCCGCAGCGCTTCGAGGGCCCGTCGATGGGCGCTTCGTACGGCCGGGTCGCTGCCGGCCCCGACCGGTTGATGACGTATGAGCAGTTCGATCAGGTCTGACGCGTCCAACGCGCACCGTGCCAGCTCCCCCAAGGACACGCCGAACCTCCCGCCCCCCGCCGGCCGCTCCCACGGCCGGCGCACGATCCGCCCCCGAGTGGTGGGGGCACCTACCGTAGAGCTCTGGAATGCCCGAAGAGAACCGGATGAGAAAAGAATCTTCGCCTTTGTAAGGATCAAGAACTTCCTCCGCATTTCTTCACCATGTCCCCGCGACGAAGCCGGGCGGCCGTGCACCATGAGTGCATGGCACCGCCTGATGCCCAACCACCCGAAGAGCCGCGGCAGGAGCCGCCGTACTGGCCCTGGCCCGGCGAGCAGGTTCCGTATCGGCGCGCCGAACACCCCACCGTGGACGCGCACTTCACGGAGGACTCCCCGCCACCGCGCGGGCCCCGGCGCCGCTGGCTGCCTGTCGGGGCGGTGCTGGTCGCGGTCGCGGGCATCACCACAGCTGCCCTGCTGTTCACCCAGAGTGGCCAACCCGGCCCCGACGACAGCGCCGGCGTCAGCGCAGGCATCCTCGATGAGCCGGGCGACGACATCACACCGACGACCAGCGAACCCCAGGAGACGACCAGCGAGCCCTATGAGCCGATCGATCCCCCGGATTCGTCGTCCCCGGAAGAACCTTCACCCACTGAGGACGACGAACCCTCACCCACGGAGACGCAGGAGGTGTACGTCGACGACCTGTCCGTGGGGGACTGCGTCGACTCGGCGTCGAGCACCAATTTCTACGTGATCGTCCCGTGCGACGGTGAACACGAGCGGCAGACACTCGACTTGGCGACCCTTGAGGACCGTGCGGAGTATCCGGGCGAGGACGTGGTCGCAGAAGAGGCGGACGGCCTGTGCTGGGACGCCTACTACCTGGCCTCCCGGGACTGGCCTGCCGAGGACGAAGAGCTGCTCACCTACGGCAAGGTGACGCCCGGCAGATCCACCTGGGCGAACGGGGACCGCACGGTCATCTGCCTCCTGAAGACCATCGACGGGAGCGCGCTCCAGGAGGACTGGCTCGGCCGCAGCGGCTGAGAGCTGCCGCTCAACTCCCGGCGGGTGAGCGGAACCGGTCCGGGATGACGGCCAACCGCACTCCCAACACGATCCCCGTGCTCCCCGCGTCCGGCACATCACGCTGCCGGTCGAGCGCACCGACACCGGTCAGGATGCCCACCGCGCGGCCGGTCCGCGCGGCGATCACCGCGGACCCCGACGATCCGGGCGGCGGTGCCGGACCCAGCATGGTGACCAACCCGGGCTCCTGCGACTCCTGGACGGTGAGATCGAGCGACGCCTGTACGGTCGACACGGCTCCCCCGACGAGCCACCCCACCAGCGTTGCCCTGTCGCCCGGTTCGGGCATGTCCCACTGCGGCTTCGCCACCCAGGGCCAGCCGGCGGACGAGTGGAACACCGCGATGTCGTGCTCGGTGCTCAGATGGGCGAGCGAGAGTTCCAGGGTCCCGCCGTCGGGCAACTTGACGCGGTACGCGCCCAGTTCGTGCGTGACATGGGCGGGCGCGGCCCAGACGCCCTTGCCGATCTGGAGCGCATTCGCAGTGCTGTGGAACGGGCCGTTCTCCGGTCCGCTCAGGAAGGGACGGACGGCACGCGACACGGCCCGGGCGCGCATCGGGGCGAGGACATCGGTGCGGAGCACATTGGCGCCGGACAGCACCGCGATCACCGCCGCCGCGGGCGACACCCAGGTATCCAGACCCATCACGGGTGCCAGACCGGCGAACACACCGGCGGTGACAAGTATCAGCGGGGCCGCCCCGCCCTTGAGATCCGCTGCCATTCGCCGCGCCGCGCTCAGCCTCATGACCATTCCCCCCGGACTGGACCGTGTCTCCCAGGCTAGGCCGTCATGTCCGTGCTCAACCAGATCGCCGAAGGGTGTGCCATTGGTACTGTCGAGCGAGGAGATACCGCACCAGAAGGAGGCCAACGGACCATGGCGGTGGACGCGCTCGACACCCGGATCCTACGGCTGCTGATTGAGCAGCCTCGCACCAGCGTGCGCGAGTACGCCCGGATCCTGGGCATCGCCCGCGGCACCGTGCAGGCCAGGATCGACCGGCTGGAGCGGGATGGCGTGATCACCGGCACGGGGCCCTGTCTCTCGCCCGCCGCGCTGGGCCATCCGGTGCTGGCCTTCGTCCACATCGAGGTCACCCAGGGGCATCTGGACGAGGTCGGCGATGCGCTCGCCGCCGTACCGGAGATCATCGAGGCCTTCTCGATCACCGGCGGCGGGGATCTGCTGACCCGGGTCGCGGCCCGGGACAACGGACACCTCGAGGACGTCATCCAGCAGCTGATCCAGCTGCCCGGCGTGGTGCGTACGCGTACGGAGATGGCGCTGCGCGAACGGGTGCCGCACCGGCTGCTGCCGCTGGTGGAGTCGGTGGGCCGGTCGGCGGGCACGTCTCGCTGAACGCGGCGGCCGCCGAGCGGCACCGGGGGCGGACGTCGCCCGCTCCTTGGCATGCTGAGCGTATGAGCAATGCGCGCACCCTTTCGGTCATCTTCGATCTCGACGGCACACTCGTGGACAGCGAGCCGAACTACTACGAGGCGGGCCGCAGGCTGCTGGCCCAGCACGGCGTGACCGGCTTCAGCTGGGAGAACCACACCCGGTTCATCGGCATCGGGACGCGGGAGACCCTGGAGGTGCTGCGCGAGGAGTACGGGATCGAGGCGCCTGTCGACGAACTGCTGGCCGGGAAGAACCGCCACTACCTGGAGCTGGCGCGCGCCTCGACGGACGTCTTCCCCGAGATGCGGAAGTTCGTGGAGCTGCTGCACTCCGAGGGTGTGCCGATGGCGGTGGCCTCCGGCTCCTCCCGCGACGCCATCGAGGCGGTTCTGGCGGGCACCCGTCTGGACGCGTTCATCTCCACCGTCGTCTCCGCCGAGGAGGTCGCGCACGGGAAGCCGGAGCCCGATGTCTTCCTGGAGGCCGCGCGCCGACTGGGCGCCGCTCCCGCCGACTGCGTGGTGCTGGAGGACGCGCCGCCCGGGGCGGCGGCAGCGCACGCCGCCGGTATGCGCTGCATCGCCGTGCCGTATGTCCCGGCCACGGCCGCTGATCCCGCGTTCCTGACGGCGGGGCTGCTCTTCGCCGGCGGGCAGCAAGAGTTCACGGCGCGAGCCGCCTTCGACTGGCTTACCCCGTCCACTCCGTCCTCCTGATGCGGCCGTAGCCTGTCGGCCACCGGTCCGGTCTGTTCGGGAGGGGCTCATGGGTTCTGCCGCCGTACTCGTCGCCAATCGCGGGGAGGTCGCCGTACGCGTACTGCGAGCCGCCGCCGAGGCCGGAATGCGCACCGCTGCCGTGTACGCGGAGGACGACGTCGCATCGCCTCATGTCCGACTGGCCGACGAGGCACTGCCGCTGCCCGGATCGGGGCCCACCGCCTATCTGGACGGCGACGCGATGCTGGCCGCGGCGCGGCGGGCGCGGTGCGCGCTGCTGCATCCCGGCTACGGGTTCCTCAGCGAGGACGCCGGCTTCGCGGCGCGCTGCGCCGGGGCCGGAATCGGCTTCGTGGGTCCCTCGCCCGAGGTGCTGGGGCTGTTCGGCGACAAGGCGCGGGCCCGGGAGCTGGCCGAGCAGGTCGGCGTACCCGTACTCGCCGGGACGCGAGGGGCGACCGGCCTGGACGAGGCCCGGGCGTTCCTCGCGGGGCTCGGGCCGGGCGGGGCGGTGATGGTGAAGGCCGTCGGCGGTGGCGGCGGGCGCGGCATGCGGGCGGTGCGCGCGGCCGCCGAACTGGCACCGGCGTGGGAACGCTGCCGGTCGGAGGCCCAGCAGTCCTTCGAGCGGGGCGAGTTGTATGTCGAGCGGTTGCTGGAGGGCGCGCGCCACATCGAAGTGCAGATCCTCGGTGACACCACCGGAGCGGTGACCCATCTGTGGGAGCGGGACTGCAGCGCCCAGCGACGCCACCAGAAGCTGATCGAGATCGCCCCGGCGCCCGCGCTGCCCGAACGGTTGCGGACCCGGCTGCTCGACGCGGCGCTGCGGATGGCGCGCAAGGCCGGTGTCACCGGGCTGACGACCTTCGAATTCCTTCTCGCGGGTGAGGAGTTCCACTTCATCGAGGCCAACCCGCGGCTCCAGGTGGAGCACACCGTCACCGAGGAGGTGACGGGCGTCGACCTGGTCTCGGCACAACTGCGCCTGGCGCAGGGCGACACGCTCGCTTCGCTGGGGCTCGGGGAGCCACCGCCGCCCCGCGGATTCGCCGTGCAGGCGCGGGTGTACGCCGAGGAGCCCGGGACACTGACCCGCTTCGAGGTGCCGACGGGCCCCGGCGTACGGGTGGACACGGCGACGCGCACCGGACTGACGACGGGCACCCGGTACGACCCGCTGCTCGCGAAGGTGATCGCGCGGGTCCCGGCGGGAGCGGGTTTCACGGCGGCGTGCGAGCGGACGACGCGGGCGCTCGGTGAGTTCGCCGTGGAGGGCGTACGGACCGGGATTCCGTTGCTCCGGGCGGTGCTTGGCCATCCGGACTTCGCAGCGGGCGGCACGGACACCGGCTTCGTCGAACAGCGTCTCGCCGACGTACAGAGCGCCGCGGACGCCGGCGTGCACACCATCGCAGACGCCGACGCGTCCACGGTGACCGCGCCGATGAGCGGCACCGTCGTCAGCGTCACGGTCGCCGCCGGGGACGCGGTGCGCGCCGGGCAGCAACTGCTGGTCCTCGAAGCGATGAAGATGGAGCACGTCATCGCGGCGGGCGCGGCCGGGACCATAAGGGCTGTACGGGCAGGGGTCGGCGACACGGCGGCCGAGGGACAGCCCCTGGTACTGCTCGCCCCCGCCGGGAGCGAGCCCGCCGAGGGCGGGTCGATCGAGGCAGTCGTCGACCTCGACGCCGTACGGCCGGATCTCGCCGAGGCGCTGCACCGCCAGGCGATCGGCCTCGACGAGAACCGGCCCGACGCGGTCGCCAAGCGCCGTCGCACCGGCCGCCGTACGGCCCGCGAGAACATCGACGCACTGTGCGACCCCGGCAGCTTCACGGAGTTCGGGGCGCTCGCCATCGCCGCACAGCGCCGCCGCCGCTCCCTGGAGGACCTGATCGTCTCGACGCCGGCAGACGGCATGGTCACCGGAACCGGAACGGTCGACGGAACGCCGTGCGTGGCGATGTCGTACGACTACACGGTGCTCGCGGGCACCCAGGGGCACCAGAACCACCGCAAGACCGACCGGATGCTGCAGCTCGCCGAGCGGCGACGGCTTCCGGTGGTGCTGTTCGCGGAGGGCGGCGGCGGGCGGCCCGGCGACACCGACACCACGGCGGTCGCGGGCCTCGATCTCATGACGTTTCACCAGATGGGACGGCTCAGTGGTCTGGTGCCGCTGGTGGGCATCGCCTCCGGTCGCTGTTTCGCGGGCAATGCCGCACTACTGGGCTGCTGCGATGTGGTGATCGCGACGCCGGAGGCGACGATCGGCATGGGCGGCCCGGCGATGATCGAGGGCGGCGGCCTCGGGGTGCACCGGCCCGAGGAGGTCGGCCCGCTCTCGGTGCAGGTGCCGAACGGCGTGGTGGACATCGCGGTCGCCGACGAGCCGGAGGCGGTGCGGGTGGCACGCCAGTACCTCTCGTACTTCCAAGGCACGCACAGGAGTTGGGACTCCCCCGACCCGCGCCGGCTGCGCCACGCCGTCCCCGAGAACCGACGTCGTGCCTACGACATCCGGGCCGCCGTCGACGCGCTCGCGGACACCGGTTCGGTGCTGGAGCTGCGCCGCGGTTTCGGGACGGGCATCGTCACCGCGCTCGTCCGCATCGAGGGCCGGCCGATGGGCCTGATCGCCAACAACCCCGGCCATCTGGGCGGCGCGATCGACAGCGACGCCGCCGACAAGGCCGCCCGCTTCCTCCAGCTGTGCGACGCCCATGGTCTTCCGGTCGTCTCACTCTGTGACACACCCGGTTTCATGGTGGGCCCGGATGCCGAAAAGACCGCGACCGTACGTCACTTCTCCCGGCTCTTCGTGACGGGCGCCCATCTCGCCGTGCCGCTGGTCTGTCTCATCCTGCGGAAGGCGTACGGACTGGGCGCGATGGCCATGATGGGCGGTTCGACCCGGGCGCCGCTGGCCACCGCGGCCTGGCCGAGCGGTGAGCTCGGCGGCATGGGCCTGGAGGGCGCGGTCCGGCTCGGCTACCGCAGCGAACTCGCCGCGATCGAGGACCCCGGGGAGCGGCAGCGGGCCTTCGAGGCACGCGTCGCCGAGCTGTACGAACACGGCAAGGCGGTCAACGCGGCGGCCGCGCTGGAGATCGACGCGGTGATCGACCCGGCGGACTCTCGGCGCTGGATCCTGGCGGCGCTGGACGGCTGGTCGCCACAGCAGGACGGGACGACGCGCCGGCCGTATGTCGACACCTGGTAGCCCCGAGACCTGACGGGCGAGGGCGGCGCCCCGCCGGGGAACGTCAGCCGACCCAGCCGCTGGTGAGGCCGAGCACCGCCGATCCGTCCAGGTCGCTCAGCTTGGTGCCGGTGAAGCCGCGGGCCCAGTCGGACGTCTGGATACGGAACGCGGGCCGGTCCGCCGTAAGCGCCTCCAGTACGGACTCGGCGGCCTCGGCCGGGGTCTGCGCGCCGCTGAGGAACTGCGAGACGGTGCGGTCCAGGTAGGCCTGCAGCGCATCCGCGTACGGTCCTGCGGCCGCGACCTCGGCCTCCAGGTCGACACCTATATTGCTGACGAACTCGGTGGCCACGGCGCCGGGTTCGACGACGGAGACGGTCACACCCACCTTGGCCGCCACCGGCGCCAGGCTCTCCATATAGCCCTCGACGGCGAACTTCGCGGCGCAGTAGGCCTCGTTGAACGGCTGCCCGACGACACCACCGACACTGGTGACGGTGATCAGCCGGCCACCGGAGGCGCGCAGATGGGGCAGCGCGGCCTTGGAGACATGAAGCACCCCGAAGAAGTTGACCTCCATGACCTGGCGCACATCGGCCACAGTCTCGTTCTCGAGCGTGCCGAGGTGTCCGGCGCCCGCGTTGTTGATCACGGCGTCGAGACGGCCGTGGTCACTGATCACACCGTCGATCGCGGCGGCGATTGAAGCCGGGTCGGTGACGTCGAGCTGCCGGATGTCGAGCTCGACCCCCGCGTCCGCGGCCGCCTTGCGCAGCGCGTCGGCGCGGCTGGTGTCGCGCAGGGTCGCCACGGTCCGCCAGCCGGCCTTCGCCGCGCCGACGGCGGCGGCCAGGCCGATGCCCGAGGAGGTGCCGGTGATCAGAACAACCTTGGAAGACATGATCCGCCCTTCGTCGATCACACCGAGATTTTCAGTGCGTGTACACACACCATAACCATTCTGTGCGTGCACACGCAATAGGTAGGATCGGGTCCATGGCAAAAAGGAAGCTCACCCAGGCCGAGATGCCGGTGGCCGACCACGCCTTCTACGGGCTGGTGTGGGCCGGAACCGTCCTCACAGAACGCGTGGACCGCGCCCTGAGCAAGGCCCACGATCTGCCCGTCTCCTGGTTCGAGGTCATGCTCTGGCTCGCCTCCAGCCCCGATCCGGTCCCCGCCTCCGTGCTCGGCAACAGCACCATGCTCAGCCGCAGCCAGGTGTCCCGTGTCGTCGACGCCCTCCAGAGCCGCGGACTGGTCACCCGCACCCCGTCCCCACGCGATGCGCGCTCCGTCGAGGTGGCACTCACGCCGGCGGGCCACCGGCTGTTCGAGGAGGCCGACGCCACGCGCCGCGCCTGTCTGGCGCCGGTCTTCACCGATCTGCTCGATGCGGAGGATCTCGAAGCGCTCAGCAAGGTGTGGCACAAGCTCAAGGCCAACAAGGAGGAGAGGGCCGCCAAGGACGGCTGACGGAGCAGCCGGGGCCGGCCCGGCCAGACCGTGTACCAGATCGCTGAATCATCTTTCCGCCGGGCGCCGTTGACTGGCAGACCGAACTCGCCCGACCAACGGCAGGTCAGTATGATCACTCCTCCGACACACGGACGCGTGTGCGGATCGTCGATGACCATCAGTCACGGACTCGCCTGCTGATGGCCGGTCCTTGACGGTGCGGTGTCGCTGCGCCGGGGGGCGCGGCTGGGGGAGGGACAAGGGCGATGGACGTCGGGGACGGCGGGCAGGCGTACGCGGGAGTACCGATCCGTGCGGTGGGACAGGGACGCTATGTCCTGAAGGCTCCGCTCGGCGAGGGCGGCATGGCATCCGTGCACCGCGCCCATGACTCGGTGCTGGGCCGCACCGTCGCGGTGAAGACCCTGCATTCCGAACTGGCCCGTGATCCGTCCTTCCGCGAGCGGTTCCGCCGCGAGGCCCAGGCGGTCGCCGGTCTCAGTCACGCCAATATCGTGGCGGTCCACGACAGTGGCGAGGACGCGGGTGAAGCCGGCGTCGTGCAGTACATCGTCATGGAGTACGTGTCGGGCCGCTCGCTGCGCGACCTGATCCGGGACAGTGCGGCCGCGGACGGTGCGATCCCGCTGAGCACGGCACTGGCAATGACCGCTGCCGTCCTGGACGCGCTGGCCTGCAGCCACCAACGCGGGCTGATTCACCGGGACATCAAGCCCGCCAACGTGATGGTGACCGACGACGGCACCGTCAAAGTGATGGACTTCGGCATTGCCCGCGCGCTGCAGTCCGACGCCACCTCGATGACCCGGACGGGCACGGTACTGGGCACACCGCAGTACCTCTCGCCCGAGCAGGCGCTGGGAAAGCCCGCCGACGCCCGGTCGGACCTCTACTCGGTCGGCTGCATGCTCTTCGAACTGGCCACCGGCACGCTGCCGTTCGACGGCGAGTCCACGATGAGCGTGCTCTACCAGCATGTGCAGCAGCCCGCGCCGATCCCGTCCTCGATCAACGAGTCACTGCCCCCGGCCGTGGACGCGGTCGTGGCCCGCGCCCTGAGCAAGGACCCCGAGCAGCGGTACCCGAGCGCCCAGGCCATGGCGGACGACATACGCAAGATCGCGGCCGGTGAGACACCCACTCGGCAGTTGCCCCCGCAGGTGTCCCCCACGCTCACGGCCGACACCATCTCTGTGACCTTCGGCCGGCACGGTCCGGCCGTTGTCCGCCTGTCACCGTGGACGAACGGCCTTCGGGCGTCCCACATCTGGGCGATCGTAGGCGTGGTGGTGGCTATGGCGCTCGCGGCCGTGTACGGCGTGCAGTACCTGGTTTCGAGTACGTCTTACACCCCGGATCCCCGGGCCACCGGAGCGTTCATTCTCTGCGACCCGATCACTTCCTGGGACAGCGAGTTCACACCCCCCAGCTTCACCGGTATGTCACCGGCGGAGGCGAAGACGTGTGCCGAGATCGCCGGGCTGAAGCTTGAGCAGAAGACCACCACGGGAAAGAAGTACGACAAGGACACCGTGGTGAAGCAGGAGCCGAGCACCGGGTCGGTCGAGTCCGGCAGCACGGTCACCGTCTGGGTATCGACGGGCGGTGATCCCCGGGCCAAGGGCGACCTCGCCGACTGCGAGGTGGAGGAGACCCACGGCAAGATCTCCAACCCGACGTTCACCGGCAGGAGCGCGGCCAAGGCACGCGTCTGCGCGGACATCGCCCATCTGAAGCTGAAGGAAGCCGGGACCATCCAGGACAAGCGCACGCCTGCCGGACAGGTCGCGAAGCAGGAACCCGGATGGGAACAGATACCGGCGGGCAGCACGGTCAAGATCTGGATCTCGAGCGGCGGAGATCCCCGCGCCACGGGAAAGCTGGCCAACTGCGATACGTACGCAACCAGCGACGAGCCCTACCCGCCGTCCCTCGAGCACATGACCATCGCCGACGCACGCGCTTGCGCGAAGATCGCGCATGTGAAGCTGGAAGAGCACAGCGTCCCGGACGAGCTGTGGCCGGCGGGAGAAGTCGTCGAACAGGAACCGCAGGGCGGTACCCGCATCGATCCGGGCAGCACCGTCAAGGTCTGGATCTCATCGGGCAAGTCCTGAACCGCGTCGCGGACAACTCCGGTTCGTCGGGGCTCGCCCGATGCAGACCTGCGGGGCCAGGCCCTCGGGGGACTCGCTCTCGCCGGTACGGCAGCCCCCGTCGGAAGGCCCGCTTCCGAACCGGCTGACCGGCGCACGTGGTGCCGTTACGCTCGGGCGGGACGGTGTGCGGCGGTACACGGGCGGACACGGCGAAAGGCGCGTACGCGCGGTCGGCGGATGTGCGCGGGAGTCGGGGGCCGAGGATGAGTCTGGTGGAGCGCAAGCAGCCGTACTTCCACGTGCTGTCGGAACAGGCGCGCGAGGAACTCACTGCCCTCGGCGTGGAACGGCGGTATCGCGCACAGGAGATCGTGCTGCGGGAGAACGAGTACGGCACGGCCGTGTATGTCCTCCTCGAAGGCTGGGCAATCGTCTCGACCGCCACCGAGCGTGCCTCCTCCCGGCTGATCCTCGCCCTGCGTGGGCCCGGTGAGCTCGTCGGGGAGATGGCCATGCTCGACGGCTCGACCCGCAGCGCCACCATCGGCGCGCTCGGGCCCCTGCGCGCCCTGACCGTCTCCGAGGACCGCTTCCGCAGGTTCGTCATGCGCAATCCGCAAGCGAACGGGCTGGTCATGGCGCAGCTCGCGGCCCGGCTGAGGAATGCGGATGCCGAACGCCGCTCCCTGTCGTCGCTCACCGTTCTCCAGCGTCTCGCCGACCGCCTGCTCGAACTGGCCGAACTGGAAAGGGCCGTTCCGCAGGGGCTGGGCGCGGCAGCGGCCTCGAGGATGACGGGCGAGCACGACACGGGAGCCGTTCTGGTCGACCTGGCGCAGCACGATCTCGCGGACGCGCTCGGCGCGACGCGGGAGGCGGTCGCGAAGGCGCTGCGCCTGCTGCGCGAGGCCGACGTTGTTCGTACCAGAACGCGCAGGATCGAGCTCGCCGATCGAAAGGTGCTCGAACTGCTCGCCGCCGGCGGCAGCGTAGACCTTCAGAGCCGTACGTCCTGACGGCCTCCCGCCGGTTCCGCTTCCTGGTCCGGCGCGGTTCTCCGGTGACGGTTCCGAGCTGTCCTGGGCATGCCTCCGGCAATCTCATATGTCCTTCCGGCCCACTGCCGCGCCCTTCTTGAAGTCTTGAACACCGCTGTGACGAGCAGAGCTGCCCATCGTCAACCCCTACGAGGGGGCGTGCAGTGGTGAACCGAGTCGTGCAGTAGGACCTAGAGGGCGTGAGCGTTTCCCGGATCGATGCAACTGCCTCCACCGAATGTGTAAACGACCACATGCACCCCCTGTGAGGGACGCGATGCTGGCGTGCATCGGACGGAGATACGGGGGAGGTCTGCATGACGGACGGTGCTGTCTACAAGTTCCTGATGAGCGTGGACGCCCGAGGGTCCGGGGGCTATCTGGACGGTGCGAAGCTGCGGATGCGTCAGCGCGTCTACGGCCTGGCGAATGCATCGTTCGCTGCGGTGGGGGTCGGCCCGGCGATGGTGTACCGGGAGGATCGTGGTGACGGGTTCATCGCCGCGATCGACGCCCGGATCCCACCCGCGCAGTTGATCGGCCCCTGGCTGGCCGAACTGCACCAAAGGCTGAGGGCCGGAAACGAAGATCTCGGAAGACCGCTCGGGCTGCGGGTCGGCATGCACGTGGGGCCGGTCGAACAGGACGCCAACGGCTTGGCGGGTGAAGCCATGGACCTGGTGTGCAGGCTGGCCGACGCCGAGGTGACGAAGCAGGTGCTCGCCGCTTCGGCCCGCGATCTGGTGGCCGTGGTGTCGGACGCGCTGTATCAGGCGGTGGTCAGGCACGGCGGCCGCTTCATCGAGCCGCACACCTACCGGCCCGCCCCACTGGAGCTCAAGGAAGGACCGGCCACCGCCTGGTTCCACGTCCCCGGCCAGGAGAGGCCGCCGCTACCGGAGGACGAGGGCTTCCGGGCGCCCCAGGACGGCCCCGCGGGCAGGGACCAGGAAGCAGGGGCGGAGGACGACGAAGCACCGCGCCCCTCCCCTACCGGCCCAACGTCTGCCGACAGGCCGTCTGTTGAGAGGCCGCCTGCCGAGAGGCCGAAGACAGACGACACGCAGCCGGACGAGCGGAGCGGACGCGAAGGGGCCCGGTTCGACATCGACTCCCACGGCGGAGAGGTAGCCGTCGTGGACCGGGCCGTCTTCCAGCAGCCCGTCACGTTCGGCGGGCGCGGTCCGCGCCGCGACGACGAGCGGCGGTCCCTGTGAGCGGTGACGGTGGGGCCGGGGGGCACGGTCAGGACGTAGGCATCGCCCCCAGGCCGGAGGCGCAGAAGCAGGCCGCCCGGCGCGGCTCGGGCGGCGACCGGGGGCGTGACGAAGGCTGGAACGCGGGCGACGGACCGATCGGCGCTCAAGGCAGGGACCGCCGCGGCGTTCGCGACCGTGACGGGGAACGGGACGGCGACCGGGATCGTGGGCGCGACGGCAACCGCGACCGTGACGGCGCCCCGTACGGGAGCAGAGGCGACCATCACGGCGAAGCGGACCGGGGCCACCGGGATCGCGACGGCGAGGACGCCCGCGAGCAGGACCACGAGGGCACCGACGCGGACCGTGACAGCCGCGACCGGGACACCGACGACCAGAGCCGCGAGCGCGAAGAACGGGATGAGCGGGAGCGCCAGAGCGAACGGTTCCGCGAGGCGATGCACGGCCCGCTCGGCGACGACGTGGCCGGCGGCGAACGCGCGAAGAACCGCGCCCGTGAAGAGGCGCGGACTCGCTTCGACGTCCGCGGTTACAACAGCGTCGTCGACCGCAGCGACATCGCCCAGGCCCACTTCGGCGATGTGTACATCGGCGCGCACGAGACCGGCTCTCCCGTGTTCGGCGCGATTCCCGCGGACGAAATGGCGAGGCTGCGCCGGGTCTACCGCCCGCCGCAGGAGTACCAGGCGCTCCGGGACGCGCTGCGTCACCGCAGGGTACTGGTGCTCGGTGGCCCGGAAGGCAGTGGACGGACGACCACCGGCCTCTGCCTCCTCGACGAACTGACCGGCCGACAGGCCCGGACGGCGGCCGGCGGCGGCCAGGAGGAGCAGCAGGACAAGGTCAGCCGTCTCGATCCCTCGGCGCTGACCCGCATCGTGAACGACCCGCAGAGCGTGGTGGACGGCATGCCGCGCGGGGGCGGCTTTCTGCTGCGCCTTCCGGAGGCGCCCGGCGGCTGGGCGGTTCCCGAGGAGCTCCACCTCGACGCGCTTGCCGCCGCGTCGCAGAAGCGCGACGTGTACGCCGTGTTCGTCGTCTCGTCGGCGTCCCCCGGCGGGTCACTCCTCACTGGTCGATACGGCAGGAACTGCCCGCCCGCCCCTGCCCGCGAGCTGCTCTCCGCACAGTTGACGTACCGGCTTTCCGACCAGGACGACGGCGCGAGCGCGCTGACCCGCGCCGAGTTGATCCTCGGGCATCCGCTGTTCCAGAAGGCTTTGGGCGTCGGCGTCGACTCCCTCACCCCGGCAGAGACCGAATTCGTCGCCGACCTGCTCTGTCGGCACGTCGCAGGCCGGATCAACCGCCGGCAGTTGCTCGACGGCTGCGCGCGGGTGGCGGACCGTCAGGCGCACGAGTGGTTCACCGGCACGAGCAGCCTGTTGTGCGGCATCGCGCCGTCGACCGCGGACACCGCGGCGGGCGACGCCCAGGGCCCGCTTCGCGAGGCCGCGTTCCGCATCGCCCTGGCGGTCCTGGACGGTGAGGCCTTCAGCGCGGTCGCCGACGCCGCCGACCAGCTCGCCTGGGAGTTGCTGGTGGCGCGTGACCCCGACAGGGCTCACGGCAGGCCGGTCCTCGCGGAGAACCTCCCGGGTCTGCTCGCCTCGTGCCGGGCCGAAATCGGCCAGGGCGACGACGAGAGTCTCGGCGGCGTGCCGGTGCCCGTACGTACGGTCGCCTATCGCGGGCGCGCACTCGCCGGTGCCGTACTCGCCGAGGTGTGGCGCAATCACCACGCTGCCCGCGCACCGGTGGTGCGGTGGTTGCGCACGCTGGCGGAGGACCCCCGTCCTCAGGTGTGGATGCGGGCCGCGGTCGCCGCGGGTGAGCTGTGCACCGTGGACATGGGGTACGGCTTCGTCGAGCTGATCAGGCCGCTTGGTTCCGCGCCCTCGCTGCGTCGCAGGTACTTCACCGCATCGGCACTCGACCAGGCAGGGCGCCGCGAGCCGTTCCGCTCGGCCGTCAGGTCCGTCGTCGACGAGTGGGCGGACGCAGACTCGCACGGCCTGCGCTGGACGGCGGCGCTGGCGATCGGGTACGGACGGATGACGGACGACACCGCCTCCGCGGTCGACCTGCTCGGTGCACTCGGCACACGCGACGAGGGCGAGCAACTCCAAGTCTGCTCATACTCCTTGGCCAGGCTCGCGGCGGGAAGCCGGGCCGCCGAAGTGCTCGCCGCCCTGATGGTCTGGGTGAACGGGGGGACCGTCGACCACCGGGATCTGGCCCTGCTGGCCGGGGTACGTCTGTTCCTTGCCCATACCGCGGACCTCTGGGAGCGGGAAGGCACGGACGGCGCGGATCCCGACTCCGTGCAAGACGACGGCACACCCGGCGCCGGCCGGTCACGTGGAAACGCGCCGCACGGCGCGGATCCCGCTGTCACGGACGCGGAGCTGGAGCGACGGTCGCAGTGGCCACTCGGGCTCGCGCTCGTCACCGCCGTCCCCGAGGCCGCCGGTTCGCTGGCCGCTCTCCTGTGGTGGACGCTCGACAGTCACCTCTCGGGCGAGGCCGCGCAGAAAGCGCTGCGCGGCTGGCTCAGGGCGGCCGAGGAGGACGCACGTGTCTCCTCCGGCGGTACGCGTACCTACGCCTTCCAGGCGAGCGCCGACGCCGGACCTGAGGAGCTCGAACGGGCCGGACCAGACGCACCCGGACAGATCCTGTCGGCACTGCTGTGGTTCCTGCCGGGGCTGATCAGAGGAGAACGCGACTGGCAGCGCCTCGAGTGGCTGCTGCGAACGATGGCCGAAGACCCCTCGGAACCGGCCACGGCCGTGTTCGGGGGCCATGTGCTGGATCAGGTGGGGGCCGGCCTGCGCAGCCGGCGGGAAGGGGAACAGTGACCGGCGACATCGACGACGAGCTCGGCATCCCGGACGAGATCGCGGGTCCGTTCCTGTCGGAGCGGCGCGTCACCGGGCGGTTTCGCCACGAGGGCGTGCAGACGGCCTCCGTGGTCTTCTATGTGGGCGGCGGGTGCACCGTCATCACCACGGAAGGCGCCCGTGAGATCGAGCCGCACCGCAGGTGGGCGAAGATCTCGACGTTGTGCGAGATCGTCAGGGGACGCCATGTCACCGCGTTCGAGGTGATGCTGCCCGCGGCCGGCGCCGCCACCTTCTTCAAGACGACGGTGTCCCTGCGGTGGGAAGTGACGGACTTCCGTCTGGTCGCCGAGAAACGGCTGCGCAGCGTCGAGGAGGACCTCCGTCCGGAGATCGTGACCCTGCTGCGGCAGGTGTCGGAGCGCTACTCCGTGGACCAGGCCCAGTGGGCCAACCAGGCGATCCGCACCCAGATCGAGAACGGCGAGTGGTCCAGGCTCGGCCGCGACGTGGGCCTGGCGGTGCAGATGTTCGTCGAGGTGGGCACCGACAGGGCCCACATCAAGGCGGTGCAGTCCCGTCGCGAGGAAGAGAGCCAGTTGGCGAAGATCCGCGGCCGCATGCCCCTGTTCGACGGTGTCGCGGGCGACGCGCAGAAGCAGATCGCCCTCTGGCTGTCGTCCACCGATCCCCACCAGATCCACGAAGCACTGAAGGTGCTGCGCGAGGAGGCCGCGGAGGGCCGCAGGGAGAACCAGACGATGGCCCTGCGGATGATGCAGGACGGTCGCATCGCCAGCCCGGAACTCGAGGCGTATCTGCGGGCGCAGGTGATGCCGGAAGCCAGGTCCTGGGCGCCGCCTCCACGGTCCCCCGAATGGGCGGCCGCACCCGCGGCGCCCGCCGCACCGCCACGTCCCGAACTACCGCCCGCCCAGCGTGGTCCCTGGCCGGCCGACCAGGACGACCGCCCGGACCGGGACAGCGATACGGATCGGACCACGGCGGCCTACGGACAGCACGCGTCGTACGACGACGACAGCGCGCCGTACGAGCGGAACACGGCTTATGAAGACCCCGAGACGCGCACAGGACACGCGCCGCGTGTCAGCAGGAGCGACGACGAGCACTGGGCAGCCACCGCCGAGGCGTGGTCCGACGAGGACGACGAGGAGTCGGCATGACCGTCCTCGCCACGGAGTCCGTGGCGGGTCGGCTGCTGGCCGTGATCCGGGAGGACAGCGGCCGTGCCGATATCAAGGCATCGGTACTGCTCACGGTGGTTCTGGCCGTGCCGGCCTTCCTCGTCGGCAGCGACCGGCTGCCGCACCAGCGGTCCACCGTCGGCCTCACCCTGCTGATCCTGTCCGGGATCGCCTGGTCGTTCGGAGCGACCTCGCTCGTGCGGGCGGTGCTGCCGCGAAGCCGTACCGCGCGGACAGAGCCCGGCATCACGTTCTACGCCGATGTGGTGAGGCTGCACAACGACGTCGGGACCGCTGGGGTGGCGGCGGAACTGGCCCGTGCGAGTGAGGACTCCACGGGCTGGCTGATCACCCAGGCCATCGACATGAGCCACATTCTCGCCTCGAAGTACCGCTGCATCCGCTGGGCGGTGGGCGGACTGATCTCGGGGCTGGCCTGTGGGATCGCGGGGTTGCTGCTCGGTTGAGCACGGGGCGTACCGCTGGGCCCGACAGCGGGCCGAGCGATGCAGGTGAAGAGTGGAAATGGAGTGGGGGAGCATGGGGAGTTGTCCATCTGCCGGGCCGAGCGGGCGCGCATCGCGCGCTGCGCGGCACCGGCTGCGACGTACGGTGAGAACGGCCGCCTGCGCGGGGGCCGCGCTGGCCGCGGTGCTGCTCACAGCAACAGGGCCGCACACGGGGACGGCTGTGGGCGCTCACGCCGCGGCCGCCGACAGCGAGTTCACGCCGATCGACCTGGCGATCGCCGTGGACGAGTCGAGCAGCCTTTCCGCGACGGACGTGGATCGCGAGCGTGACGCCGCCGAACGCATCGCCGTGAGTGAGATCTCCGCGAAGTCCCGGCTCACGGTGCTGGGTTTCGCCAGCGCCGACGACGACCGGCAGAGCCCGGTGGACGAGGTCTGTCCGACGGCCGTGCTCAGTGCCGCCCAACGCGAGAAGCTCGGCGACTGCGTGGGGCGGATCGACCGGCGGGGAGAGGGACAGGGGACGGGTACCGACTTCCCCGCGGCCATCCGGCAGGCCGTGACCCGTATGACGGATCACCCGACAGGTGGGCCGCGTGTGCTGTTCCTGCTCACCGACGGTGTGCTCGACGTCTCCAGCAGCCCTTCGTACGGGAAACCTGGCGAGCGGGAGAGCAACGGCAGGACCCAGCTCAAAGAGGCCCTGGCCGAGGCGGCCGCCGCCGAGGTGCAGATCTGGCCGCTCGGCTTCGGCAAGGCGGAGGCGTCGGCCCTCAAGCAGATGGCGGCCGGCGGTTACCAGGGCACCTGCACCAACCGTCCCGACGCGCATCCGACGAGCAAGCTGGTTCCCGATGCCAAGGCCGTCGGGGACGCCTTCCAGAACGCGTTCGCCGCGGCGCGCTGTCTCGTGCCCGAGGACCCCAGGACGGGCAAGCCGCCCACTGACATCCATCTGCGCCTGTCGCCGCTGGCCACCTTCGCGACGATCGTGGTCTCCAAAGGGGACTCGAAGGTCACCGCCACGTACATCGACCCCCGGGGCCAGCAGGTGAAGGCCAACACCGGGGACACGCTGGACGGTTCCACCTTCCAGCTCACCGGTGCGGACCAGGAGGTGGAGTCCCTGCAGATCACCGCTCCGCGGCCGGGCAACTGGACCGTACGCCTGCGGGCGCCGGAGAACCACCGCGACCAGCTCGCCACCGTGGGGGTGCAGTGGCGCGGCCAGGTCGGCTCGTCCATCGTGATGACCCCGGCGTCGCCGCGCCCCGGGGAGCAGGTCACGGTCGATCTGCGGCTGCAGACCAGGGCGGGCGACGCGGTGAGCGATCCCCGGGACCTGGCGAGGCTGAAGGTCTCGGCGCAGCTGACCGGCACCGGATTCTCCCCGCAGCCCGTCAATCTGGCGGACGACGGAAAGGCACCCGACACCAAGGCCGGCGACGGCCGCTTCACCGGCAGCCTCGTGATCCCGCTGAAGGCGACGGGCCATCTCAAGGCGGAGGGTGTTCTCGGCGCCGTCGGCCTGACGGCCGACCACCGTCCGTTCGACAGCGCCATCGCCCGTCCCAACCCTGATGTTGTCGCCAACCTCAGCGTTCACGATGCCACCGTCCATCCGGGCGACAGGCTCGGTTTCACCCTGAAGGCGACCAACAGCTCCGGCAGCGCACGCAGTTTGACACTCGAGATGCTGGGTGTCACGCGGGGCGATGTGCGGATCAGCCCGACCAGTGTGCCGCTCCCCGCGGGAGAGTCGACGACGGTCCACGGCACGATCGCCATCCCGGCCGGGGAGCGCACCCACCGCGTCACCGGCAGGTTCACCGTGTACGACGAGGCGCACCGCGAACAGCCTCTGGACGCACGCCTCGTCACCCTGGACATCGTTCCGCCCCCGAGCTGGCCCGCCAGGCTGTGGCAGCGGTGGAAGTGGCTGATCGTGACCGCCGCGGTCCTGCTGGCGTGCCTCGTCGCGTACCTCGTCCGGCGGCACCGCGCGGTCAAGGAGGTCACCTCGGTCGGTGGACTCACCGTTGTCCTGCTCGTCCCCGAAGGGACGGAGGAACGCGCGACGAGCACGGTCGTGCTCGGACGTCGCGTCAAGGGTGCGTACACCTTCGACGTCGTTGATCCCGCCTCAGCCGATCCCCGGATCGAGGCGCGTTCGTCGGGGCCCTACACCCTCCAGCGGGACAAGAACGGCAGGGCGGTGCTGCGGACCTCCGATGGCGAACAGCAGTTGACACCGGGCGTTTCCGTGCCGCTCGTCCAGGACGTACGGCTACGGGTCGACCGGGGCTCTGCACCGCCCGAGAGCGACCACGACACGGGGCTGACCGGCACCTCCGGGCCGGACGGAGACGACGGCCCCGACTATTCGCACGCGTCGGCGGCCCCCGGCAGCGACGACCTCTGAGGGGATGAACCGATGAAGATCTTCCAGCGCATGCTGTTCGTCGGCCTTGGCGGCACGGGCGGTCAGATAGGCACGGAGCTCGAGCGCCGACTGCGCGCCGAGTTGTGCGGACCTGACGGGACCCTGCTGACCGGAACCGGCCGCAGACAGCCCTACCAGCTCCCCGACTGCCTGCAATTCGTGTACGCGGACTACAGCGAGGCGGAACTCGCCAAGCTGCCGCATCTGAGCGTCGACCCCGCCCTCCAGCCCGCATACGCGCGCACCTCCCGCGCCACGCACGACCTGCTGCCGGCCGGTTTCGACAGCTGCGCCGAGGTCACCCAGATGCTGCGGGCCGGTCTGCGCTCCGCAGTGTCGGACTGGCTGCCGCCGAGCCAGGGCGAGCCGACCGTGACACCCCTGAAGACGGGTGCGGGTCAGCTGCCCACCGTCGGCAGGGCCGCCTTGTTCGCGACCCTGGGCAATGGCCCGGCACCGGTCCTCGAACCTCTGCGGCGCGCCGTCGACGCGATCGGTCTGTCGAACGCCGAGATGAGAGAACTGGGCAACGGGCACCCTCAGGCCGACGGCTGCGCCGTGTTCGTGGCGTTCTCTGTGGCGGGCGGCACCGGCGGCGGCATCTTCCTCGACTACCTGCACCTGATCGGGCAGGTCTTCAGGGAGAAGAACATGAGCGCCACCATCTACCCGCTGGTGGTGATGCCGTCGGCGTTCTCACCGGGACAGGGCGGGGGTCGCGAGGCCGACCTGAACGCGGCGCGCGCTGTGGTGGACCTGTCACGGCTGATCGACGAACAGAACGGCCGCAACGCCCAGTCCGACCTCGGGGACACGGAGCGGCGCGAGACACTGCGCCTGAGCTACCCGCAGATGGCACCGGTACGGCTACGGTCCGGCACCGTACCCACCGCGTTCCTCTTCAGCCCCACCACCGGCATCGGGTCGGACGATCTGCACCGCTCCATCGTCTCGCTCGTCGTGTCCCTGATCGGCACCGATCCTGGTGCGGCCGGGAAGCCCGGATCCGGCTCAGCGCCCGAGGAGGACCAGAGCTTCGCGTCGAACTTTGTCAACGGCGGCATCCGGCGCAACACCAAGTCGCCCATCGGCATTGGCAAGCGGGGCATCTCGTCCAGCCTGGTGGCGTCGATGACCGCGCCGCTGGACGAACTCACCGAGCTGGTCGCCGCCCGCATGCTCGCGCTGGCCGTACGTGACCTCGACAAGGACGAGGCACGCTCGGGCCAGGACCTGGCGCCCCTGGTGAAGGAGATGTTCACCGCGTCGGGCCTGGCGGAGCTGTGGCGCCGCGACCCGCTGCCGGTGCCCGAGCCCGACCCGCTCCCCAAGGGCAGTACCGAGATCGAGAAGGCGCTGCGGGAACGCATCGACAACATGCAGCGGCTGCTGGGCGACCTCAAACTGCGGGCCGACCGCAGAGCACGCGCACTCGCCAAGGATTTCGATCCCACGACCGCCGTCGACAAGATGCTGCGGGCCGTCGATCTGTTCACCCTGGAAGCCGTCGTCAAAGGTGTGCCGGGTCATCAGAACCAGGTGGCCGCACTCGGGTTCCACCGGATGCTGGAAAACCGGCGTCATGAGCCGCCGCGGCCCGTCGGGCTGGACGTCCGTCCGCCCTCGGTACCGCGCATCAAGCGCAAGCTGACCGCGGTGACCCGGCTGCACTGGACCGACGAGGATGTGGCCGCGGCCGTGGCGGAACAGGACCGCTGGTACAAGTGGCGCACCCGGACCGTCTGGCACGAGGCGTGGAACGCGCAGGAAACGCTCTGGCGGCACCGGGCGGACGATCTTCTGGAGGACGTACAGCAGTTGATGGCGTGCTTCCGGGAGCACGTCAAGGAGGAACCGCGCACCTGGAAGCGTGGGGTCAAGGAGCTCTACACCGAACGCGCCGGAGTCTCCTATCTGTTGCCTCCCCAGAAAGAGCTGCGGGACTTCTACGAGGAACTGCGCGAGCGGCTGCTCGAGAGCGAAGGGCTCGGCACCACCGGCAGCGAGGGTGACGTCCTGCTCGAGATCGTCGACGCGGAGCACCGCCAGCTCGCCTACAAGACCGGCCGTCGCACCCCCGGGGACGCCGTCGCCATGGTCAAGGCCGTGTTCCAGCACCATGTGCGGGAGCTGTTCACCGCACGCGGCAGGCGGCGCGCCGCCTCCTTGCTGCCCGGCATGGCGACGCTGCTCGCCGCCGCGGCGGGCGACCCGGCCGCGAAGGACGAGGTCGGCAGCACGGCGGTGCAGCAGTTCGACTACAAGCTGGCAGGACTGCTCCCCCTCAGCTTCACCCCCGAGGGCAACGGTCCCCTCAAGATCCTCATCACCTACCCCAGCCGCCAGGGCAACGCCAACGCGATCAAGGAGTACTTGGAGAAGACGCTCAGACTGCCCAAGGAGGGCAGGCGCGACATCGTCTTCCAGGGCGGTGACGAGAAGTCGATCACGGTCGTGCTGCTGCGCAGCGAGATGAGCCTCTCCCAGATCCCCGGTGTGCGGCAGGTCATGCGGGTGTGGGCCGAAGCGCAGGAGAATCGTCACGAGGAGGACAAACTGCGGTGGCGGCAGCGCCTCGGCTACCAGGACGAGTGGCTGGCCAGCACGGCCCAGGACCGCGCGCACATTCTCCAGCGGCTGCTGTGCGCCATCTGGAACGGGCAGGTCGACTTCCAGGGCCACTTCTCCTCCCCCGAGCGCGTCCGCTTCCGGCTGCACGACGAACTCGGCCCCGACAAGCCGTCCATGACGCTCCGCCTCGAAGACCACCGTGAAGGTGTGTCCAGCTGGTCGAGCCTGCTGCGCGCCTACGAGCGCTGGGCACTGCTCGACGAGGAGCAGTCCATCGTCGTGGAGTACTGCCGCGTCCTCATGGCTGACGTGCTTCCGCAGGGCCTCGGCGCAGCCGGCAGCAAGCCGTCGGACCTCTACCTGAAGCTCGTGCACGAGGTGGCGCCACGCCAGGTGGCCATGCTCGAGGAGGAGGAGCGCCGCTATGGCAGCCGGGTCCTCGAATGGGCGCGTCCGATGAGGGAATTCTGGGCGGAGATCCTTCCCGCCGCCCTCGAACTTCCCTTTCCCGGTGGCGAGGGACAGGGCCCTGCCAACCTGGAGGAACTCGAGGAGTGGGTCCAGGGCGGGGGGTACTCCGACGGGGGTGGCACAGGCCACCCTGCCGCACCGTCCCCCGACGAGCCGAAGCCCCACGGAGGCCGGGGATACGGCTACTCGTCACCGGACGACCGCAGCGGCACCTGGCGCCGGGAACCGTCCCCCTCTCGGGACGAGGCGTCCCGGCCGGTCCATGACCGGGGGGAGTACTGGGCGCGCGACGACCGCGGGGCGCCCCGCTCGCATCGGCCCCAGGAGCTGGCGGCGGAGCGCTCGTACGAAAGGGCCCGGGCACACGGTTCGGGTGAGCCCGTAGTCGGTCAGGAGCACGGCCCGGCTGCCGCCTCCTCGGCGGGGGCGATGCCGCAGAACGGGCAGCCGTACGGAGGCCGGGGAGACGACCAGCCGGCTTGGCCGGGGCCGGGACCGGCCGCGCCCCGGGCGCCCCGGGCGGGCCGGGCGTCACTCGGCGCCCAGCCCCGCCCCACGGCACCCCCGACCGCTCCCCGCCAGCCGGCCGACTACCCCGAGTATCCCGGCCCCGACAGCCTCGAAGATGCGTGGCCCGGTGAGGAGGCCGGGACGCCCTGGGGATTCGGGGGCGACGGAGAGGCCGACTGGGACGACGTCGACAACGACCGGGCCGCCGGCGAACCTTCTGCCGTCCGCCGCGACCCGTGGGAGGAGGATCCCGAGTGACCGCGGACAATGACCTCGGTACTGCGGTCGTTCTCGACCTTCGGACGGAACGGCATCTGCCGCTCACCGCGGGGTCGCTGCGTCAGCTGGTGGCCGCTCACGCCACCAGCGGTGGCGGCCGGGAACCCGAGCACCCACGCTTCCTCGTCCTCGACACCCCTCAGGGCCTGACCGCGCACGCCGCCGCGTACGAACAGATCCTCGGCTATCCGAGCGTCGGCACGGTACGGCTGATCTGTCTGGCCATCGGTCGACTCACCGACAGCCTGTCCGCCGCCGACACGGCCGGCCGCAGCCTCGGGCTCGCCTCGGTACTGCGCGCATCCACCGCCGGAGTTGTGTGGGCCGGGGACCCGCTCGCCGGTGGGGACAGTGCCGCCACGAACGCCGGCGGTACGGAGGCAGCCACGCGCGTCCTCGTCGACCTGCTGCGTACGGCCGAGGTGTTCGACGGAGTGCTGAGGGCGCTGCGGAGCTGCCCTTCGGGGATCGCGGCTCCCGCGGCCCGCGTGGTCGAGTTCGACATTCCGCCGGGGACGAAGGACAGGGCCTGGCGCAGTGCCCTCGCCCGGTTCGCCGGGGAGCCCGAAGAGGCCACCTCAGCGGCAGATACGGGCATACCGGTGGCCGACCTGCCCAGGGATCTGGCCGAGTTGGTCGATACCGGGCCGCCCGTCACGGCGGAGCGGCTGCGAGTGCCTGGTGGGCAGGCGGACACCGCGCACCGGGACGCCGTGCAGGCCCTGCGCTCCGCAGCATCGGCCCGCGCCGCACTGCGCCGCCCGTTCGGCCTGCTGACGGGGCGCAAGACCGCCCAAGAGCTGGTCCAGGCGGTGTTGAGGGCGAGTTCGGCCGCGGACGGCTACCGCAGACTGGTCGGGACCGCGCTGAGCGTCGGCGGGGCTCCCGGGCTGCCGCCGGAGGAAGCGTTGCTCCGGCTGAGAACTGCCGGGGTCCTGCCCCCGAGCGCGCAGCCGCCGGGCACCGCGGCGGGCCCGGCCGACGGTGCGGAGGCGGCGCTCAACGAGCTCGCCTTCGGCATGCTCGCTTCCGGGCTCCCGCTGCGTTCGGTGTCCGCGCGGCTTTCCGCGCTGGCAGAGCGTGTGATGCCGGTGTCCGCCCACGGAAGAGCGGCGGAACTCGAAGCCGCCACGCCGCGCGTATCGACGGTCCACCCCTTTCGCTTCGCGCGCCCGGGACCAGTCGGCTGGGCCCCGGTTGCCGTCATGGCCCTCCTTGCGGGGCTACGGCCGTGGCCGGGCACACTGCTGGTGCTGATCCCGCTGCTGCTGCTGGCCGGAGGTTCGCTGGCAGCCGCATACAACCACCCCGGCCGGACGGACGGCGGGCCCGTCGTCCATGCGGCAGCGGGGCGACTCGGCGCCGGGCTCGTGGGCGGCGCGGCCGGATGGGCCCTGTGCCGCTTCCTCAGCCTTCCCGACTGGGCCTGGATCGCGGGTCTGGTGCTCGGGTGCGTCGGTGCCGTCCTGCTGCTCGTGCATGACTGGCGCAGGTCGGTGGACAGCTGGTGGGCGGACAGCCGGACCAGGGACGTGGGCCGCGAACTCGGGCGGGTCGACACCGTGCTGACCGACGCCCTGCGGCAACAGTGGTGGGCCGCAGGCGAACGGACCCGGTGCGCCGACGGCGCCCGGGCGCTCGCCGGGGCACTTCGTGCGGCGGCCGACAGCGTGAGAGAGCACGAGCCCGCGGCACTCCGGGACACCGTCCCGTTCTCGTACGATCCCGTCCCTGCGCACACCGTCGATGAACGGGCGTCGGTCGTGACCTCCGAGGCCCCCGAACCCGGAGTCACGGCAGAAGAGTTCTGGCCCGGGGACGCCCTGCCCGAGGACGCCTGGAGCGAGCAGCAGCCGGCCGGAACGCTGCAGATCACACCGTGGCAGCCGGATCGGGACGAGATCGGGCACGACCAGACCTGGGCAGCGGACTGGGGCGACGATCCCGGCACCGGACCGGACAGTGCCCCCTTACCCGCCCGGCTGCCCGCCGGTCCACCGGCGGACAGCGGCGCCACCCCGTCCTGGCTCGAACGGAAGGCCGGTGACGGCGGTCCTGAGCTGTTGCCCACTCTCGTCGCGGATCTGGCCGACGCGACGGTCGACGCACTGCGCCGGTTTCTTGGTTCGGCGCACAGCGGCCCGGGCGAGGGCACCGCGGACAGCATGGCGGCCGCGGTCCGCCAGGGCATCGCCGCCGCCCGCACCCATCTCGAACGGGACGGCGTAGTGTCCGTGCCCCGGTTCACCCGGCCCAACCGGCGCAGGGCGGAACCGATGGCGCTGCTCGGCGCCGGTGTCCAGCGGGTCCGCGAGGCACTGGGGGCCGAGTTCCGCCCGGCGGCGTCGCGGCCCCTCTGGTCGCGGGACCAGTTCGCGCTGCTCAGCAAGGATCCGGCGGCCGTGCAGACAGTCACGTTCGCACCTGCCGCCGTCCGAGCGGCTATTGCACGCGGCGAGCCCGAGGGCGGCGCGGCCCGAGGCCCGGTCTGGACCAGCGGGGGCCGGTTCGCCGGCACGGTGCGGCTCACGCCGCTGCGGGACGGCACGGTCGAGACCGTTCGGCGCATCACAGAAGGAACAGCACAACGAACCGAAAACGACGGGGAACGGGCATGGTGAATACGAACGGAACAGCCGTGACCAGTGGTGAGGACCTCACCTTCATCTCGCAGAAGGGCACTCTGCGTTCTGCCTTCGCCCGCTTCGGCCCCGATCTGCCGCGCCTGGTGAGCCCGCCGGCCATGGCCCGTGCCGTCCAGCTCGGTGACGAATGGAAGGGCCTGCAGGTACGGCTGCCGTCGTCGAACGCCAAGGATCACACGGCCTACGGCCTGCTGGAGACGGAGATCAGCACGGCGCTGACCCTGCAGCGCGCCTACGGCACGACATCGTTTCGCAGTCTGTTCCCCGTACTCGTCGGATACGACATGCACGCCGAGGAGCCGTACGCCATCTACGCGGGGCCCCGAGGACGTCCCATCTCCTCGCACACCCAGGGCGTGTCCACCGGTGAGCAGCTCACCATCGAGCGGGATCTCGTCCTGGCAGTGGGGCTGATGGAGGCCGTAGGGCTGGTGCATCGCGGCATCATGCCCGCGGCGGTCCGCTGGGACGGGCAGCGCATCCAGTTGTGGAACCTCGGCTCCAGCACGCGTGCCCGCCGCCCCCGCGATCCATGGGGGGTGTCGCCGTTCGCGTCTCCGGAACAGCGGGCGGGCACCGGGGAGACCGACCCCAGAGACGCCCTGTGGAGCGTCGGACAGGTGATGCACCAGCTGGTCACCGGACGTCCGGGCAGCCCCGACGGCCCCACGGCCCTGCTGAGCTCCCACCGCTCGCTGGAGCAGACCCTGGGCGGCGTCTTCCGGCCCAGGGCGACGGACCGGCCCACCGTGGACGAGCTTCTCGAACTGCTGCATCCCGGCACCCAGGTGCGGTCCCTCGCCCCGGGCGTCACCGACGGACTCGAACCGCACCGCAGGGAGTTCGACGAGGCCATGCGGCGCAAGCACGCGGCACTCCCCGGGCCGACCGCGCCGCCGCCGGATCCCTACTCCGCCGTCCCGATGGAATACCTGCCGGACATCTCCCCGGCCGCGCCCGTCGCGCTCGAGTACGAACCGCGCACGCCACGCAAGCAGCGCCGGCACTGGTTCGTCGGGGGCAGCACATCCACCCGCGACACCGACAGCCGCGAAGGGGGCCAACACCGATGACCGTACCGATGAACTCGGCCGCGGGCTCAGCCGAGGACATGCTGTGCCCCTACTGCCTGGAACCGATCGCATACGACGAAGGGCAGCTCTACACCCGCAACGAGAAGCAGGAGTACAAGCAGCTCGTACTGGCGGGACAGACCAGTCCGCTGCGCAGGGCCGACATTCTGCGCTCCGCGTACCAGCGCTGCGGGAACGTCATCGACGGAAAGCCGCACTACATCGCCGCGCCGTACCTCAGCCACGGCAGGCCGCTGACCGTCGCCATGGTCGGTGACTCCGCAACCGGCAAGACCCACCTGCTGACACAGATGATCGGGGCGATCGTGGACGGCGGCCTCGAGCCGTTCGGCGTCAGCTGGCAGTCCGTCAACCCGCAGCAGCACCAGGAATTCATGGAGAAGCGCGTCGTCCCGCTGAGGGCCGGCGAGATGCTGTCGCACACCGTCTCCACCACGTTCGCCTCGTTCGAGGATGCGCTGCTGCTGACGGGGCCCGACGGCACCACGTGGCCGGTCGCGTTCTTCGACCTCAGCGGCGAGGACCTGCGCCGCACCGACGCCCTGCTGCGCTTCCTCCTGGGCATCGACGCGCTGATCTTCGTCGTCGATCCGCTCCGGGCGCTGCCCACGCCCTATCTGAACCCGCTCCGCGGCCAGCTGGATGTCGCACAGGGCGGTGACCCCGCCTTCCGTACGGTCCTCGACAGGTTGCCGCGCGACGGTTCCTATCTGAGCGTGGCGTCAGCCGTCGTCATCAACAAGTGCGACCTGCTGAGGTTCGAACCGCCCGTGGACCGCTGGCTCGACGAACCGCCGCGTGTCCGGCTGTCGGCCTCCGAGTTCCGTCAGGAGAGCCGCGACGCATACGCCTTCCTGCGCAGTCAGGCAGGAGCCGCCTGGGTCCGCCCCTTCGACACGACGCTGCGCTGCACGCTGCACTTCGCGTCCGCCACCGGAAGCGCCGACCAGGACGGGAGCTTCGTGCACGGCACTCGTCCGCGGCGGGTGCTCGAGCCCCTGGTGTCGGTCCTCGCGATGTGCGGCGTCCTCGGCGAGGGCGATGCCGACGGGCCCGACGCGGTGGGGATGTGACGCCGGGTGGAACAGGTGGACCAGCCGGCCCGCTCGGGCGGGGGCGGCCAGGCGGACCGGGTGGACCACGTGGTCTTCCGGTGGGCCGGCAACCAGGGCTCAACGGGTGCAGGGATCGCCGCAGTCGCCCAGTCCTGCGCCCCTGAGCTCGCGCGGCAGCTGACGCAGGAGTTCGCTCCCGTACTGCGCGTGGAGGGGGACGATGTGCCGACCAGCGTCGTCCGGTTGAGGTTCGGGAACCGTGCCGTCCTGCTCAGGCGCCGCTCGGCGCGCGACGAGCGGGGCCGCCGCTCCACGGTATGCCACGCACTGGTCGGCCCCGGCAAGCAGCTCGGTGCGGGCTTCTGCCTGGCCATCGCGGCGGTGCCCTGGGCCGACCCGGCCTGGATCGACGAGGTGAGCGGCGACATCGACCCGCTCAGCAGGGCGGCGCTGTCGGAGGCGGCCACAGCGGCGAGGCCCGGACTCGTGCACGGTGTCTCGTACGCCCTCGACGCCCTGGTGCCCCTGGTCGCGCAGCTGCTGCGGACCCCGGAAGGACGCGTGTCCGTGCTGCATGCCGAACTGGCCGCATCCGTCGCGCAAGCACGGGAGAAGCGGCCGGACGCCGGCGCCGAGGGCGACACCCCCGACCCGGCGCTGCTCGCGCTCTGGGGGCTGCGCGACATCTTCGGCACCTGGCTGCCGGGAGGCTGGACGTACGCCACGTACGACACGCTGGACTCGCACCCGACACGGGTGACCTTCGTCCGCGCGTGGCTCGCGTCGGCGCAACAGGATCCAGGGCTCACCCGGGTGGCCGTCGACGAGCGGAGAGACGACCGGGCGGCGCGGTGCGCCAGGGACCTGGTCGGTCACTACCGGGCGGCGCTCCGCCAGAGGCCACAGGAACCGTACGAGCCGGTGCTGCGCGGAATCCGGGAGGCCGCCCTGCTTCCGGACGAGGACCGCTACGACGCGATCGAGTGGGCGTTGTTCCCGGACCGCAGGCCGGTCGAGCCCACGGCGGCGGAGACACCCGCGGAGTTGACACGTGCGCAGCCGGAGCAGGGGGCGTGGCAGGAGGCGGAGCGCTCGTGGCGGCGTCGGCAAGCCGAGCAGCGTGAGCGCGACGAAATGGCCGAGCAGCGCAGACAGTTGGAGCTCGAGAAGCTGGAGCAGCAGCGCAGACAACGCGAGCTCGAGAAGCTGGAGCAGCAGCGCAGACAACGCGAGCTCGAGAGACTGGAACAGCAGCGCAGACAACGCGAGCTCGAAGAACAGGCTGAGCAGCAAAGACAGTGGGAGCTCGAGGAGCAGCGGAGACAGGAGCAACTACGTCGGCTGGAGGACCAGGAAGAGGAGGAGATGAGGCAACGTGCCGCTCGGCAGCAGCCGCTGTCGCCGCCTTCTCCCTCAGCTCCGTCGGTCCATCAGCTCAGTGAGCGTTCGGCTCCGCAGCAGCCTTCCGGCTCCGGACAGCTGCCAACCGTCGCTCGTCGGCCGCCGCCCCTCCTCCAGCAACCGCCTGCCGCCGAGCGGTTGACCGACCCGCAACCGGCCGCGCCGCTCGACCCCGTGCCGTCGCGGATGTCCCCACCGGCGCCCGAGGGGCCTGCCGAGCCGGGCCGGAGCGCTCAGGGCGGGCCGGCCGCGGGCGAACCGCGTCCTGTGGAAGGTTCCCTGCCGGTCTCGCAGAAGGTTCCGGGAGACAGCACCACGGCTCTCCTCGAAGGGCTGACCGACGGCGGGAGGTCGCATCACTACGACTTCAACCCGCACCGGTCCGGGGCATCCACGCCTGAGCCGCTTCCCCACAAGCCGGACTATCCGCCCCATTCGTCGGCAGCACTCATTCGTCCTGCTGTTTCGCCGCCCATCGCCGATGCACGTCCCCTCCTGCTTCGGACACCCCCGGCCAAGCTGAAGGTGCACAAACTCCCCAGGAAGCTGCCGAGCCGTCGTGCGCTGTCGGCGGAGGACAGCGCGACTTTGACCCAAGAACTAACCAGACTCGCCAAAAGGGAGCCCTCTTCGGACTACATGGAGAATGACGTCAAGAAGAAACTGAAGACGATCACGGACGAAGAACTCGTGGGGCGACTTCGGTCCAGGACATCACACTACGAGCGCAACCTGATCCTTGGAGCTCTGCGTGACATTCAGCGCTCCAACGAGGAGATCGAGGCGCTGTGCCGTGTGGCGTTGTCCTCCGCATTCCTCCTCCGGGACGAACGGTGGATAGGGGAGGTATACCGGCAGACGGACGACGAGTGGCACTTCTGGGCCGCCTGCTGGCTGTTCCGTTGGCTCTTTCGGCCCTTGCTGGAAAAACATGCCCAAGACACCGGCAGGGTCCTGCAGGAACTTGTCACCGGATCCGACCCCGTCGGTTGGCGCGTTGTCCACGAGCTGATCTTCTGTGCCGACGACGAGGAATTCGCGGCATTGCCGCGCACTGTTCTCGAGCCCGTGATCAAGGAGCTGTGGCAGCGCTCCGACCTCGCCGTCGGCCCTGGCGGTCCCTGAAGCAGGCCGGCCCGGGCGCGCGGGGGCGATCCTCAGTCAGTCGTCAGGGGCGGAGGGCCGCCAGATCCGTACCGGGCAGGTGGATCCAGCCCTCCTGCCGGGCGGCCGCGCGCTCGTCCGGAGAACGCGGCCACAGAGTGTCCCCGATCAGGACGGCGCGAGCGACCAGGGCGCAGACCAGCGCGTCCAGATGGTCGTGGCTGTCCAGACACTGCCCGCGCACCGGCTCGGAGAGCGCCACCCCCAAGCCCGCCTCGACCGAGCGGACGATGTGCTCCCGGACGGCACGCGCTCCGGGCGTGGCGCTCTTGTAGCTACCAGGAAGGCGGATCCCCCACCGCCGCAGTGCGGCAGCGGGGTAGACCTCGGCAACCGGTCCCGACCCGTCCCGGGGCACGGGGACACCGGTCGCCGCGAGTCCATCCAGCAGATAGGCCGCTCGCAGCGCCACGACGCCCAGCAGATCGGTGGACACCGACAGCGGAGGCCGCATCGAGGTTGCCTTCCAGGTGAGGTCGTCGGTGACCCTGAATCGCAGCGCATCCAGACCGGGCCTCCCGTCCGCACGCTCCTCGAACCTGACGGCAGGCGGCAGCCGCTCACCCCGGTGGTGGGCCAGGACCGTTGCCACAAAGCTCGACGGCCAGCCAAGAGGGCAGTCGAGGCCTGTCTTGTCGGCAGCCCGGACAACCGCCAGCAGACCCTCATCCCCCTCGGGCACGACGAACTCCACCGCCAAGCCGTCTCCGCCGCCCCAGCGCACCCGGCACACAGCCGTACGCCGTGCGCTCGCAGCAAGGTCGACCCCCACCGTGACCGACTGTCGTTGTCTCATGCCGCGATCCTCCCGCAGCAGACCGGCAGACCACCGCACCCGTGCGCTACGTGCAATGCCAGACCGGCAGGACAAGCTCCGTCCGGGAACCGGGGCCCGACCGCGGTGCGGGCCCCGAGCGCACTTCCCTTGCCCCAGCCGAGCTCGCGCCGGTACCCGCCGAGCAGACCGGACGCCTCCGTACGTCGTGCTCAGCCCCTGGACGGGGAGCGCCCGCGGTCTCCCGCCGCCTCGAGAAGCGGCGGGAGCACCGAACGCGTCAGACAGCGGACACCTGCGTCCGTGCCCGGTGGAACTGGTTGGCCGGTACCGGGAGCCCGTAGTGCTCGCGGAGGGTCGTGCCTTCGTACTCCTCTCGGAACAGGCCCTTGCCGCGCAGGATCGGCAGCACCTGCTCGATGAAGGTCTCCAGGCCCGACGGCAGGGCGGGTGCCATGATGTTGAACCCGTCCGCGGCACCGCCCTCGAACCACGCGGTGATCGTGTCCGCGACCTGATCGGGAGTACCGATGAACTCGAAGTGACCGCGTCCGCCCCCGAGTCGCGAGATGATCTGGCGAACCGTCAACTCCTCGCGCACCGCGAGCTCGATGATCAGGTCGGAGCGGCTCTGCGACCCCTCCAGCTTCGGCCGCGCCAGGATGAAGTCCGGCAACGGCTCGTCGAGTTCGAACACCGACGGTTCGGTTTCGAAAACCGCAGCCAGCTGGCGCAGCCCGTACTCGGGAACGCGCAGGTCGTCGAACTGCTTCGCCAGTGCCCGGGCTTCCTCCTCGGTCGACCCGATGTACGGGACGATTCCCGGCAGGACGATCACACCGTCCGGATCACGGCCCGCGGCCTTGGCCCGTGCCTTGATGTCTCCGTAGAAGTCGGCCGCGCGCTCGTACGTCTGGTGAGCGGTGAAGATCGCCTCTGCGTGCCGTGCCGCGAAGTCCTTGCCGTCCTCGGAGGAGCCGGCTTGGACGAGCAGCGGGTAACCCTGTGGCGGACGCTCGACGTTGAGCGGTCCGGCCACCTTGAAGTGGCTGCCCTGGTGGTTGAGCTTGTGGATCCGCTCAGGGTCGGCGTAGCGTCCCGTGGCCTTGTCCGCGACGACGGCGTCGGACTCCCAGCTGTCCCACAGTGCCTTGGCGACCCGCAGGAACTCGTCGGCGCGGGCATAGCGCTCCGCGTGGTCGGGACGGTTGTCGAGGCCGAAGTTGGCCGCCTCGTCGGCCCCGGCCGAGGTGACGATGTTCCAGCCGGCGCGGCCGCCGCTGACATGGTCGACCGACGCGAGCCGACGAGCGAGGTTGTACGGCTCGTTGTACGTCGACGACACGGTCGCGATGAGGCCGATCCTGCTGGTCGCCCGGGACAGCGCGGTCAGCAGCGTCAGCGGCTCGAGCTGGCCCGGCGGCCGGAATTCGCCGGTACCGATGAGCGCCGGGCCGTCCGCGAGGAACAGCGAGTCGAACGCGGCGCTCTCGGCCAGCTGAGCCAGCCTGATCCAATGCTGCAGGTCGAAGTCGGCCCGTGGATTGCTGTCCGGGAGCCGCCACGATGCCTCGTGGTGGCCCGCTTCCATGAGGAAGGCGTTGAGGTGGAGCCGGCGCGGTCTCGCGCTCACGAGTGCTCTCCTTTCCGTTGTAGAGGAGTCCGTTCTGGGGTGGACGACCTGGCTCAGTCGACCTTCAGCTTCGAGCTGTCGTAGCCGGCCGGGAGCAGGTTGTCGGTGATGGACGAGACGTCGACCTTCTTGGTGATCTGGCCCGCCTCCAGGAAGGCGTCGGCGAGCTTCTGCTCCGCCTCGATGTCCGACTTCTCCACCGGAGTCACCCGGGACTCGAAGGCAGCCAGGGACGCCTTGGCGTCGGACAGGGGGATGCCCTGCTCCTGGGAGAGCGCCAACGCGTACTTGTCCTCATGCTTGACGGCCCAGGCGAACTCGCGGGCCAGCCGCTTCAGGACATCGGTGAGGGCCGCCCGCTTCGCCGGATCCTTCAGCGACGTGTCACTGGCGACGTAGTAGCTGCTCGTCTGGTCGATCGGCGGGAGGCCCTTCGCCAGGATCCG
This sequence comes from Streptomyces sp. NPDC019890, assembly GCF_044903445.1. Lineage (NCBI taxonomy): Bacteria > Bacillati > Actinomycetota > Actinomycetes > Kitasatosporales > Streptomycetaceae > Streptomyces > Streptomyces sp. NPDC019890. The sequence goes on from NZ_JBJDQK010000010.1 coordinate 164,244, forward strand.
CGCGCCGTTCTTGACCGCGATCGCCGACTGCGGGTTCCAGATCGACCAGGCGTCCACCTTGCCGGTGTTGAACGCCGTGGCGCCGGCCGCCGGGTCGAGGAAGACCAGCTTCACGTCTTTGGGGGTGAGGCCGACGCTCTTCAGCGCGTTCAGGGCCAGACCGTGCGCCGAACTGCCCTGCGGTACGGCGATCTTCTTGCCCTTGAGGTCACCGAGCGTCTTCAGCTGCGAGCCCTTCGGCACGATGATGTTCTCCAGCGCCTGGGTGGGCCTCAGCGAGCGATTGACCGCGACAACCTTGAAGCCGTACTCCTTCGCGGCACCGGTGATCGGCGGCACATCGCCGACGCTTCCCAGGTCGATGTCGCCCGACGCGGCAGCCTGCACAAGCGGGGGACCGTAGGTGAACCGGGCGAACTTCACCTTGTAGGGCGCGTTGTCGAACACTCCGGTGATCTTCGCCAGGGCCTGGCTTCCGTCACCGCCGTTGTCACCGATGGTGAAGGTGTACTTGCTCCACTCGGGGTGGCTGGAGGCGCTCGACCCGCTCAGCGGCGCGGCCTCCGACGTCGATCCGCACGCGACGAGGGTGCTCGCCAGTGCGAACAGGCCGACGGCGCCGACGAGTCTGGAGTTCCTGAATGCTGTGTTGGGCATGGGTTCTCAGGTGCTTTCTGTGCTGTGGTGAGAGAAAGTGAGGGGAGAAATCAGTGCTGGTTGGCGAGACCGAGGTCGTGCAGGAGCGTTGAGCGGAGCTCCTCACGTGCGACGCTCGCTTCGCGGTCCGCGGCCGAGATCCGGACGTGGTGCGACGTGCCGATGCGCCCGTTGCTCATCACGACGATGCGATCCGCCAGCGCGATCGCCTCGTCGACGTCGTGGGTGACGAGCAGCATGGCCGCGTGGTGCTTGCTCCTCAGCGCCCGCACGAGGTCGTGCATGCGCAGCCGCGTGATCGCGTCGAGCGCCGCGAAGGGCTCGTCGAGGAGCACGAGTTCGGGCTCCGAGACCAGTGCCCGCGCCAACGACACCCGCTGGGCCTCGCCACCGGAGAGCTCCTTGGGCCATGCCTTCTCGCGGCCCGAGAGTCCGACCTCGGCGAGTACGTCGCGGGCTCGCCGCTCCGCGTCCGGTCCGTACAGGCCGAGCGTGACGTTGCGCAGAACCCGCTGCCACGGCAGCAGACGGTCGGCCTGGAACACGATCGCGCGCTTCGCCGGGACCTCCACCAGCCCCCCGTCGGGCCGGTCAAGACCGGCGAGCACTCTCAGGAGGGTGCTCTTGCCGCAGCCGGACGGACCCAGCAGGACCACCAGTTCCTCGTCGGCGATGGTGAGGTCCAGATGGTCGAGCACCACCCGGTCACCGAACTGGCGGACGACCTTCTCGACGACGACCCCGGCCTGCCTGCGGGGCTGCGTCGCAACCGTGGCGCTCATGCCGCCTCATAACTGGGGCGCCACCGCAGCAGCACCCGCTCGAGAACCCGTACGAACTGGTCGGCGAGCAGACCGAGGAGCGAGTAGATCACCAGCCCCACGAAGACCTGGTTGGTCTGGAGATAGGTCTGCCCTTGAGTGATGAGGAAGCCAAGACCCTTGTCGGCGTTGACCGTCTCGGCGGCGACGAGGCCCAGAACGCTGTACGCGAGAGAGAACCGGAGGCCGACCAGGAACCCCGGCAGGGCTCCGGGCACCAGCACACGTGTCACGAGGCGCCAGGCGCCCGCGCCCGTCGTCCGCGTCATCTCGATCAGACGCTGGTCGACGCCCCGGATCGCGGCGAACAGATTGAGATACATCGGGACCCCGGCGCCGAACGAGATCAGGAGCACCTTCGTGAGCTCGTCGATGCCGAACCACACGATCATCAGCGGCAGCACCGCGAGAAGCGGGATCGTGTTCAGGATCTGGACGACGCCGTTGAACAGATACTCACCGCTGCGCAGCAGACCACCGAGCACCCCGGTGGCGATGCCCACCGTCAGACCGGCCGCAAGACCGATACCGGCCCGTTGCAGCGAGATGGACAGGTCCGGTCCGAGGACGCCCTGCTGCCACAGATCAGCAGCGGACCTCACAATGGAGGTCGGGGCCGGAGCGTAGGTCTTCGTCAGCACCCCGGTCCTGGAGAGGATCTCCCAGGCGATCAGGATCACGACCGGTGTCGTGTAGATCCCCAGCGGCCAGCGCAGCCGCCCCCGGAGCGTGCTGAACAGCGTCTGGCGGCGGGCATTGCGCGGCAGGAAGACCTCGCGTTTCGGCGCGCTCTTCGTCTCGGCAGCCGACCCGACGACCGGCGCTGCGAGGCGGATCTCGGTCATGCCCCGACCTCCAGGACGCTGGTGCAGTGCGTGGCGGTCGAGGAATCAGGCGGCGCCGTGAAGTCGACGCCCTCTACGACCGCGCAGATGCGGCCGGTGAGTTTGCGGATGGACGGAGGCATGAGGAGGTCCCCCCTCGAGGAGTGGGCGCACCACCGGGTGCTGAGAGTCTGGGAGTTGGAGTGAACGGGCGAGACGCGGGGCCGAACGACCGCGGAGTCAGTAGTCGGTCCGGTCGTACTGCGGGAGCGACCGACGACTACACGAGGAGCGCCCAATGCAGGTCAATCCACAGGGGAAGGCCGTGCGACCGCCGCGGCCGGCGGGTGCTGTCCCGCCGCACCTGACGGTACGTCACCTCGTCTGCCTGAAGCCGGCCGGCGGCGCGAGCGCACACACTTCTCCCCGTAGCGGAGAGGAGAGAGGCACAGAGGAGCCGGAGAAGGAGGCGTTCAGGAAGTGGATACGGCGGTCCAGCAGGGAGGCACCGATGTGCGGGCGGCTTCACACCGCCTGTCCCTGATGTGCGCCTTCAGCGCACACCGGCCGCTGCCGGGGACCGCTTTCCGGATCAGCGACAACAAAACGCGCTGGACACGTGCGCCAGATCGATGTGGCGCCGCCGAGTCAAGTCCACGCGCGGTTTCATGGAACGGGAGTTCAGCAGACGTCCACCACTTCGGTCAAGAAGTTCCGGAATAGGTCTTGCATTGCGGACACCAGGAACTTCTCCGCCTCAGGAGTGAGCCGCGGCGCCTTCCACGCGGGCCGCCGGGCCGACCTTGACGCCTCCCGCCACGCCGGGGCCCGTGTGCTCCACGCCGGCTCGATCCCCGGCCGGCTCGTGGCAGCCGATTGGTCCACGGCATACGGCCTCGACACGAGTGAGTCAGTGACCCGTCCAGCGGGGTGGACGCTTCTGGGCGAACGCCGCTGGTCCCTCGACCGAATCTTCGCTGCTGAAAACCTTGCGTACGGCGGCCTCGTTCAGTTCATCCCACATCGGGCCCTCCCAGTCCGACCCGTATGCCGCGGCACGGTGGACAACGGCTTTGCTCTGCTGAACCGCCACCGGGGCGTTGGCCACGATCGTCTCTGCCAGCCCCAGGGCCACCTCGAGCGATGTCCCTGCCGGAGCCACCCGGTTCACCAGACCCCACTTCAGGGCCGTCTGCGCCGACATGTGCTCTCCGGTCAGCGCCGCCTCGAGCGCGATCTTCAGCGGAACCTGGCGTTGCAGTCGGAGCACCCCACCGCCTGCGGCGAGCAGTCCCCGCTTCACCTCGGGGAGGCCGAGTTCGGCATGCTCATCGATCACCGCCAGGTCGCAGGCCAGCACGATCTCGGTGCCCCCACCGAGAGCAAACCCGTTGACCGCTGCGATCACCGGCTTGTCGATGAACTTGCGGACCATACCGGCGAAGCCCCATTCGGGGTGGCCTTCGGCATGGATGCTCACTCCCGCGGCAAGCGCCTTGAGATCGGCGCCCGCGCAGAAGCCTCGGCCCCGACCGGTGATCACCACCGCCCAGATCTCGGGATCGGCACTGCACTCATCGAGCACGTTCCCGAGCGCGGTGGCGAGCGCGGCGTTCACCGCATTCATCGCCTCGGGCCGGTTCAACGTCACGATGCCGATGTGTTCGCGGCGCTCGAACAGCACCGCCGAGCCCTGGGCGGACATCACTACTCCTTCTCAGATCCCGGCTTCGTCAGCGATTCGGCATGCCTTGTCCACGAGCGCATCGATGCGTTCCACGGTGGGCGTGCCTGTCGCGCTCTTGTTTCTCGGTTCGTCGATGGCTCGCCTCATGACGCCCTCGGCAATCACAGCCACCTTCCACAGGCCCAGCACGTGCCAGAACTTCAGTGCCGCCGGGTCCCGGCCTGTTTCGGTCAGATACGTCTGAGTGAGCTCGGCACGGCCCGGGAAGCCTTCGAGGACGGAGGCGGCGAAATCGCCCCCGGTCGCCTCCTCTCCCGGTTCCGGCCAGTACGCCAGCAGGCTGCCCATGTCCGCCAACGGATCCCCCAGCGTCGACAGCTCCCAGTCGAGCGCCGCGGTCACCTCCCCGCTGTCGTAGGAGGTGATGACGTTGCGCAGATGGAAGTCGCCGTGTACGAGCGTCAGTTCGCGCTGCTCCGGGACGGCCGTGACAAGGCGCCGGGTGAGGTCCTCGAGGGCGGGGAGCTCGCGGGTCCTGGACTTCTCCCACTGGCCCGACCACCGCTTCAGCTGACGTTGCGCATACGGCCTGTGGCTGGCCAGACCGGTCAGCCCGGTCGCCTCGAGATCGACCGCGTGGATCTTCGCCAGCGTCCGCGGCAACGACATCCCGATCGCCCGGCGGCGCTCGGGCGTCAGCGACTGCGCGATCGGCATCGTGTCGACGACCTGGCCGTCCACGAACTCCATGAGCAGCAGCGGGACATCGGTCACGGCAGGGTCACCGGTCAGCCCGAGCACCCGTGGGGTCGGGACGGCGGTGTCCTCCAGCGCGGTCAGAATCCGCGCCTCGCGTGCCACGTCGTGCGCCGACGCCAACAGGTGACCCAGCGGTGGGCGCCGCAGCACCCACCTGCGGCTGTCCTGGTCCCGTACCAGGTAGGTCAGATTCGACTGGCCGAGCCCGATCCGGTCGAAGGTCAGCGGCCGGGCGAAGTCGACGCCGAGGGTCTCGAACCAGCGGCTCACCGCCTCGGCGTCGATTCCGGCGAGGTCCGCGCTAGACACCGATGCCGGCCCCTTGCCTGAACGGGAGCACGTCACCGAGCAGTTGCCCGCCGTCGATCACCAGGGTCTCACCGGTGATCCAACTCGCGGCGTCCGAGACGAGAAAGGCGACCGCCTCGGCGATGTCGGCAGGCTCCCCTATGCGCCCAAGTGCCGTCGAGGCGGACAGGGCCTGCTCGTGCTCCTGCCACAGAGCCTCGGCCAGCTTCGTACGCACCACACCCGGCGCCACCGCGTTGACGCGAACCTTCGGCGAGAGTTCCAGGGCCAGTTGCTTCGTGAGATGGATCAGTGCGGCCTTCGAGGCGTTGTACAGCCCGATGTTCGCCTCGAAGGCCATGCCGCCGACCGACGCGGTGTTGACGACCGCCCCGCCGTGCTCGCCCATCCAGGCCCGCGTTGCCAGCCCCGTCCACAGGACGGGAGCCCACAGATTCACGTCGAAGGTCTTGGCGAACCGGCCGTGGTCCTGGTCGATGACCGGCCCGAAGGCAGGGTTGGTCCCCGCGTTGTTGACGAGGATGTCCAGGCTTCCGAAGCGCTCGAGCGTCAGATCCACACAGCGCCGGGCCGCCTCTTCGTCGACCGCATGCGCTCCGACGCCGACCGCTGTTCCCTTGACCTGGGCCGCGGCGGCGTCTGCCGCCTCCTGGGACCGGGAGGTGAGGACGACGTTTGCGCCGGCCGCGGCGATGACCTGGGCGATCGCCAGCCCGATACCGCGTGAGGCGCCGGTGACGACCGCGGTGCGACCGGTGAGATCGAGTCCGGCCATGTCAGTTCACCGCTGCCGTGGCCGCGTCGCGGTACTGCCGCAGTTCCTGTCTGGCGATGGCCCTCTTGTGGACCTCGTCGGGACCGTCCGCCAGCCGCAACGTCCGCAGGTGCGCGTACATCATGGCCAACGGGAAGTCGTCGGTCACTCCGGCTCCCCCGTGCACCTGGATCGCGCGGTCGATGATCTTCAACGCGATGTTCGGGGCGGCCACCTTGATGGCTGCGATCTCGGTGCGCGCTTCCTTGTTCCCGACCGTGTCCATCAGATGCGCGGCCTTGAGCGTGAGCAGGCGGATCATCTCGATGTCGATACGCGCTTCCGCGATCCAGTCCTGGACATTGGACCGTTCGGCAACCGGACGACCGAATGTAACCCGTGACTGCGCGCGCCGGCACATCAGCTCCAGCGCCCGCTCGGCCGCGCCGATCGCCCGCATGCAGTGGTGGATACGACCTGGCCCGAGGCGGGCCTGGCTGATCGCGAAACCCTCGCCCTCACCTTTGAGGATGTCCTTGGCCGGCACGCGCACATTCTCGAAGGTGATCTCCGCGTGGCCCTCGCGATCGGCGTACCCGAAGACCGGGAGGTTCCGGATCACGGTGACCCCGGTGGCGTCGATGGGGACGACCATCATCGACTGCTGGCGATGCGGGGCCGCCGTGGGGTCGGTCTTGCCCATCACGATGAGCACCTTGCAGTTCTTGTGCATCGCGTTCGAGGCGAACCACTTGCGGCCGTTGAGGATGTACTCGTCGCCGTCGCGCTCCATGCGCAGCTCGATGTTGGTGGCGTCGGAACTGGCCACTGCCGGCTCGGTCATCGCGAAGGCCGAGGCCATGGTGCCCTCGAGCAGCGGCCCCAGGTACTTGTCCTTGTGCTCGTCGGTGCCGAAGAGGGTGAGCACCTCCATGTTCCCGGTGTCCGGGGCATTGCAGTTGCACGCTTCCGAAGCGATGTGGCTGCGCCCCATGATCTCCGCCAGTGGCGCGTACTCGAGGTTGGTGAGTCCGGGCCCCCAATCGGGATGCGGGTGGAAGAGGTTCCACAGTCCCCGCCGACGGGCCTCGACCTTGAGGTCCTCGATGATCGGGGGCTGGAAGTGCGGGTCACCCGACGCGCGCATCTGCTCGTCGTACACCGCCTCAGCGGGGTAGATGTGCGAAGCCATGAACTCGAGCAGCTCCGCCTGGTACTTCTTGGCGCGGTCCGAGGTCTCAAACAGCGACATCTGAACTCCTGATGGGTAGGGAGGGAAAATTTGCCTGCGCGAGCAGGGAGCTCTGGTAGCGGCGCATCCCGCGCAGCCACCGGTCGTAGTCCGAGCCCTTGTGCCGGTACATGTCCAGAACTTCTTCGTGCGGCAGGATCAGGAAGCGCTCGTCCTCGATCGCGGCGAGGACGGCGTCGGCGACCTCGGCCGGCTCGAGAACGTCACCCGCGGACGTGACGGCCCGCGTGGCCGCTTGCCCCAGGGCGTCCCCGGAGTCCTTCCCCAGGGACAGCATCCCGGTGTTCACCCCCATCGGACACAGACAGCTGACATGGATCCCGCGATCGCCATAGGTGACGCTCAGCCATTCGGCGAAGCCGACGGCCGCGTGCTTGGTGACGGCGTACGTGGCGGAGCCGATCTGGGTGAGCAGCCCGGCCGCCGAGGCGGTGCTGACGAAGTAGCCCTCGCCGCGCTCCAGCCACCGAGGCACCAGCAGCGTTGCCGCTCGGATGTGGGCTCGCAGGTTCACGTCGATCGAGAGGTCCCAGTCCTGCTCGCTCGCGCCGAGGCCGGGTGCCCCGGCGATACCCGCGTTCGCGAAGTAGAGGTCGACCGGACCGAACGCGCTCTCCGCCAGGTCGATCAACTGCTGGATCTGCGCGGTGTCCGACGCGTCCGCGCCGGCGCTCACGGTGCTTCCCGGATGGTCGTCGTTGACCGACTCCGACACCGCCCGCGCGGTGTCCGCATCAAGGTCCGCCACGACGATGCGGACACCTTCGCGAGCGAGCCGTGCGACCAGCGCGCCGCCGATGCCGCCTCCGCCACCGGTGACGATGGCGACTCTTTGTGCAACGTTCACAGCGGACCCTCTCCATGGCGGGGCGTGCGGTACCGGACACGGTCCCCCGAGATGGTGCGACCGTGGCCTCCGCCTCTTTGTATAGTTGAATCCGACGTCAAGTTCAACCGTCCGGAGTGCACCACCACGCGGAGCAGGTCGCCTCGCCCCACTGGACCGCGGACAGAGAATTCACGGTGGGCGTCCCCGCACGTTCGTCCGCCCCAGGGGTAGGAGGGGCCCACCGAACAAGGCACGGCCCGGCGCCGCGTCGTTTCAACTGCTGACGTCCGACGGCTGCGCCTCGGCTCACCCATCCGCCTGCGCGCGACGTCGCACCCGTGGAGGAGAGGAGAAGACCCTCGGCGGCGGTCTCGCCCGGGCCGGCGCTACTGCCGGATCAGGATCAGCGGTGGCCGGGGAACCGCAGGGCGTTCGCCCAGAGCCGGGTGACCGTGGAGACGAGTTCCTCGAAGTCCACCGGCGTACCTTCTTCTTGCCCTTCGCCGAGCGCGAAGGCGTTGTAGGCCATGACGCTGACCATGCCCGACAGCGCCCGGGAGGCCAACATCGGATCGACCTCACGGTCTGCGACACCCCGAGCCTGCAGGTCGGCGATGCCGCGGGCGTTGCGGCTGATGAACGCATCCGTGCGCCGAGTCCGGAACTCACGGAACTCCGGCTCCACTTGTGCGACCTGCTCAAGCAGTGCCATCAGCTTCGCGTTCCGCTTATACGCCTCGAGATACGCGCGATTGCTCGCCTCGAGTACCGCATACGGATCGTCGGTACCCTGCACCCGGCCCATGCCGGGGTGCATCATGTCCTCCTGCGCCTCCAGCAGGACGGCGGCAAGCACCTCTTCCTTGTTCGCGAAGTAGGTGTAGAAGGATCCCGCCGCGCAGTGGGCCTCTTTGGCGATGTCGATCAGGCGGGTGTCGAGGTAGCCGTCCCTCTCGAACACCTTCCGCGCGGCCTTCACCAAAGCGGCCCGTGTCCGAGCTCCGCGCTTCGTCGTCGGCGGCTCGCGAAGTGACGAGAGGGGCGCCATAGGCGGTGCCTTCTCGCTGTAACTCTCCTCGGGCGCGGTGGTATCCATCGCCGAAAGGGTACTTGAATCCGACACCGGAGTCACAAATTCGCCACGTGCGCGCAGGGGCGCCGACGCCCTGACCGGCGCCCCAGATGTTCAGTTACCGGCGGGCGGGTGCGTCGCCGAGCGCGGGGTCGCGGGTCAGCTCCGTACGGTCGATGGAACGCTTGAGGATCTTTCCGCTCGGACCCTTGGGCAGCTCGTCGACGAACCGGATGATGCGCGGGATCTTGTAGGCGGACAGTCGCTCCCGTGTCCAGCTCGACACCTCGGCGGCACCGAGCTCCGAACCCGGCCGGGCAGCGACGAGCGCTGCCACCTCCTCGCCGTAGTGGTCGTCGGGAACGCCGATCACGGCTGCCTCGATGATGTCCGGGTGCTCGTAGAGAACTTCCTCGACCTCACCGGGGTAGACGTTGTAGCCACCGCGGATGATCAGGTCCTTGATCCGGTCGACGATGCGCAGGTCGCCGTCCGTGTCCGTTTCGCCCAGGTCGCCGGTCCGGAACCAGCCGTCGGGCGAGATCGCCGCGGCGGTGTCCGCGGGGCGGTTGAAGTAGCCGCGCATCACCGTGGATCCCTTGATGTGGACCTCGCCGACGGTACCCGGCGGACACTCGTTGCCGTCGAAGTCACGCACCTGGACCTGCAGCCGCGGGACCGCCCGTCCGGTGTACCCGGTCTTGCCGCCGCGGTCGATGTCGTTGAAGGTGCCGAACGCGGTGGTCTCGGTGAGCCCATAGCCTTCGAGGATGGTGCAGCCGAACCGGGCCTCGAAGGCCCGGGCTATCTCCCCTGGCAGCGACGCGCCGCCGGAGACGGCGACACGGAGTTGGGCGAAGTCCGCCGGGTCCGCATCGCCCGCCGCGTGCAGCATCGCGTTCCACATGGTCGGTACGCCGGCCATGATGGTGAGCCGGTCGCGGCGCAGCATCTCCAGCATCGACGCCGGGTCGAACCGGGCCAGCAACGACATCGAGCCGCCCGCGGTCAAGGTCGCCATCATGACCGCCGCCTGGCCGAACACATGGAACAGGGGGAGTCCGGTGCCGGTACGGTCGGCGCTCGATCCGCGGCTGCACTCGGCGCCGATCTCCCCGGCGGACAGCAGATTCCCGACCGTGAGCTGGGCGCCCTTCGGCCGCCCTGTCGTACCCGAGGTGTACAGGATGGCCGCGGTCTCGTCGCCGTCCCGGTCGACCATGGGGACGGGGTCGGCATCGGTGACCGTCGCGCCCGGGGACAGCGTCCAGGAGGGCACCTTGAGCGTCGCGGCCGCCTCGGCGACGGCGGGGCCGAGGGCGTGCCATGCGATCGCCAACGAGCACCCGGCGTCGCCGAGAACGTACTCGGCCTCGGCCCGGGTGGACATCGTGTTGACCGGCACCACAACGCAGCCCGCGGCCTGGATCCCGAGGTAGGCCACCACGAACTCGGGCACCGACGGCGCCGCCAGCAGCACCCGGTCCCCCGGGGACAGGCCGGCGGTGGCCAGGGCGGCGGCGTACCGGACGCTCGCGTCGCGCAGTTGCCGGTAGGTCCACTGATCCGCGCCGCCGCGCAGCGCGATGTTGTCGGGAATTGCAGCCGCGTGGCGGCAGACCGGGTCGAAAACACTGGCCATGGGCGGTGCCTTCCGGGGATGTGAGCAGCTGATGCGGTACGGGTCCCCCTCGCCCACCAGTAGAATTGAATCCGACCTCGACTTCAAGTCAGCCGACGGCGGAATCGGCGGGCGCGAGCACTGTCGCTCCACCCTGCGGGTGGTGCCGATCCCGGGCATGACCGTTCCCCGCGACCCATCTCCCGTCGATTGGTCGATCGGCCGGTCAGGTCGGTCGATCGGTCAGGCGGTGATCCTGAAGCGTTCGGCGAGTTGGCGGCGGGTGTCGGCGGCACCGGTGTGCAGCACACCCCCGATTCCGATCCGCGCCGCTCCGTCGAGGTTCTGCCGCAGATCGTCGATCATGACTGCCTCCTCGGGGGAGACGCCGAGGCGTTCACATGCGATCGCGTAAATCCGCCGGGAAGGCTTGCGGATCCCGACCTCGGCGGAGATGACGACCGCGTCGGCCACAGCGGCGAGGTCGACACCGTCGTAGGTTCCGTGCCCGAACGAATTGGATACCAGCGCAACGGGATACCCGGCGGCGCGAAGATCACCGAGCAGGGCGAGCATGTCCTGGTCGATCGACATTCCCGCTTGCATCCGGGCCGTGAGCCCCTCGGCGGGCACATCGGCACCGTGGGCACGAAGACGTTCGGCGAATCCTCGCTCGAAGGCATCGGCGTCGATACGGCCGCACTCGTGGTCGGCCAGGAGGGCGCGTGATGGCTGGTCCCCGCTGAGGAGGTCCAGCGGCAGGCGCGGGTCGCCGCCGAGCGCGGCGCCGAAGTCGGTGAAAGCCCGCAACACACTGGAAGTGATGACCCCGCCGAAGTCCACGAGGACCGCGGTTCGGGCCTTTTCCACCACGCTCGACACAGTATCCACACCCTCTCTCGCGGCCGGCATCCCACCGGCCGATGCGACAACGGCCGACTTCCCACCGGCCGTTGCGACAGCAGCCACTGATTCTCATGAGAACCCGAGCCACCCTGACGTCCCGATGGTTGTATAGTTGAATTCGACGTCAAGTTCAACCAGATCATCTGGGAGGGCAGATCGTGACCGAGCTGAGCATCTCCACTCCTGCGGGCGTGTTCGACGCGATCGTGGCGGGTCCGCCCGAGGGCCGCCCGGTACTGCTGCTCCACGGCTTCCCGCAGACGCGGCTGGTCTGGCAACGGCAGATCGCGGAGCTGGCCGCGCACGGCTACCGGGTGGTGGCACCCGACCAGCGCGGGTACTCCCCCGGGGCCCGCCCCGAACGGCCCGAGGACTACCGCATCAGCGTCCTGGTCGACGATGTGGTCGCGATCACGGAGGAACTGGGCTGGGCGTCGTTCGACCTGGTCGGCCATGACTGGGGCGGCGCGGTGGCGTGGTGGACCGCCGATGCCCACCCCGGCCGCGTACGTACCCTGACGGTGGTCTCGACCCCGCACCCCGGCGCTCTGGCCACCACATTGCGCACCGACCAGGACCAGCGCGAACGATCGCAGTACATGATCGCCTGGCGGGAAACGCCCGCGACCGAAAAGCGCATGCTCGCAGGCGATGCCGAGGCACTTCGCGCCACGTACGCCGGAAAGGTCCCGCGGGCCAGCGCCGAGGCCTATGTGCGGCACCTGTCCCAGCCGGGTGCTCTCACCGCGGCGCTGAACTGGTACCGGGCCGGCCGCCCCGACGGCGCGATCGGCGTCATCGACGTGCCCACGCTGTACGTCTGGAGCACACAGGACAGCGCGTTCGGCCCGGCGGCCGCGCGGGAGACCGGGCAGTGGGTCAACGGGCCGTACCGGTTCGAGACCCTCCAGGGCGTCAGCCACTGGATCCCCGAGGAGGCACCCGAGACGCTGAGCCGCCTGCTGCTCGAACATCTGCGAGCGCACGGCGAATACGGAACCACGGCGAACACCCCGTCGGCCGACTCCCAGAAGAGGTGACCCCATGAAGGCAGCGCGAGCAGCCTGGCGCCGGCTCGAGCCTGTACACGGCATGATCTACTTCGCCCCCGAGGGACGGCGACGGTACGCGGACCTCGGACTGAGCGGTCGCGCCGGGTACTTCGCCTCCCGGAGCGCCGCCCTCGGCCGAGCCTCCGCCGACCTGGTCATCTCGACCTTCTACAACTTCAACCCCGGTCTCGTACGCAAGGCGGTCGACGGGGTGTGGGAGGCGGCGACGCCTCAGCAGGTGCTGGACGCGCGGCACGCCGCCGCGAGCGAGGCCCTGCGACGGGCCGGGATCCACGAACTCCCTGCTCTGGACGAGGTCCTGGCGCTGACCCGCACGGCCGCCGAGGCGGCCTGCGAACACGCGCAGGGCCGACCGCTGTTCGCCGCGCACGCCGCCCTGCCCTGGCCTCAGGAGCCGGTACTGCAGCTGTGGCACGCCCAGACGCTGCTCCGGGAGTTCCGTGGAGACGGCCATGTCGCGTGCTTGCTGAGCGAGGGTGTGGGGGGCTTGGAGGCCCTGGTTCTGCACGCTGCCACCGGTGAGGTTCCCGTCGACTTCCTCAAGGCAAGCCGCGCATGGCCCGAGGAGGAGTGGGCCGACACCGAGGAGCGCCTGCGCACACGAGGTCTCCTCGACGGCGACTCCCTCAGCCCGGAAGGCGTACGCCTGCGCCGGCACATCGAGGACCGCACCGACCGCCTGGCCCTGCCCGCCTACGCCGCCCTGGGTGACGCCGACTGCGAACGTCTCGCCGAACTGGCGAGCCCCTTCGGCCGCACCGTCATCGAAGCCGGGCTCCTCAAGCTCGGCTGAGCGCGCGCTTCACGCCCCCTCCCCTTTCGAGCTTGATCTGCTCGAACTGGGCGGCCATGGTCTAAGAGAGGGCACTCCATGCCCAGCTCACGCGCTACCCGAGGAAGCTGAGCCGCACCTGACGGTCCGGGTTGTCGCGGTTGGTGTCCACCAGACAGACCGACTGCCAGGTGCCGAGCTCAAGACGGCCGCCGATGACCGGCAAAGTGGCGTGCGGCGGTACGAGCGCGGGCAGGACGTGGTCCCTGCCGTGGCCGGGGCTGCCGTGGCGGTGCTGCCAGCGGTCGTCGGCCGGGAGCAGCCTGTGCAGCGTGGCGAGCAGATCGTCGTCACTGCCCGCGCCGGTCTCGATCACGGCGATGCCGGCGGTCGCATGCGGGACGAAGATGTTGAGCAGGCCGTCCCTGGCGCCCGCGGTGTCCCGCAGGAACTGTTCGCAGGCGTGTGTCAGATCGGTCACCGTCTCGGTGGAGCCTGTGGTGATGGTCAGGGTCATGGTGGTGAAGGGTCCGGGCATGGGTCCATCTTCTCGTTCCCGGGCCGTCGAGCCACCTGCGCGCGGACGGGAGACCACCCCTGCGCTGCGTCGTTCAGGAGCTCGCCGTCGCCGCCCGCCGCAGTGCCTCGATCAGCACCTCCACCGACGGGCGCCCGCGCGAGGCCGCTCGTACCGCCACCACCACATGGCGTTCGACCACGTCGTCGAGCGGCACGGCGACGATCCCCTCGGAGCGCAGCCGCAGCATCAGCCCGGTCAGCGGTGCCAGTCCGAGTCCCTCCCCGACCATGGCCAGCGAGGTCGCGGTGTCGGTCACCTCGTGGGCGACCCGCGGTTCGAATCCGGCCCGGCGGCAGGCCGTGCGCACGGCACGGCCGTAGTACGTGTGCGGCGCCGGCAGAATCCAGTCCCGCTCCGCCAGTGAGGTCAGCCGCCAGGACGTCCCGGCGGGCGGCGCCTGGCCCGTCGGCACGGCCACCGCAAAGCGCTCGGAGTGGAGCCGTACCAGATCGGCGGCGGCGTCCCGGGCGAGCGGGGCATCGGGGTAGTCGAGACCGAGCGCCAGGTCGACCCGCCCGGCGGAGACCTCGGCATGGGCCTGGTCGACATCCACCTCCTGGCTCACCACGCGCACACCGGGGTGGTGCTCGCCGAGCCATCGCAGCGCGGGCGGCAGGAACGCCGCGGCCGCCGTGCCGAACACCCCGAGCCGCAGCCGCGCCGCGATCTGAGTGCGGGTGCGCTCGATCGCGGCCGCCGCCTCGGCCTGCGCCTGCAGGATGTGCCCCGCGTGCACGACGAGGGTGTGCCCGGCGTCGGTGAGCTCGACCCGGCGTCCCACCCTTCTGATCAGCTGGGCGCCCGCCGTCCGCTCCAGCTGTGCGAGCTGCTGGGAGATCGCGCCGGGCGTGTAGCCGAGCGCCGCGGCGGCCGCCGTCATGGTGCCGCAGCGGGCGAGTTCGACCAGCGCGCGCAGATGCGCTCCACCCAGTTCCATAGAGAGGATCTAAAAGATCGACTGCCGGAACTGTCAATGGACGCGAAGAGTCGGCCGCGTCCACCATGCATTCATGGGTCACAGCGCTGAGGACGTCGCAGAGGTCGTCATCATCGGCGGTGGCGTCGTGGGAGCCAGCATCGCCTTCCATCTCGCCGAGGCCGGGGTGCGCGGCGTCCTGGTCCTGGAGCGCGACGAACCCGCGTCCGGATCGTCCGGCAAGCCGATCGGCGGCATCCGCGCCCAGTTCTCGGACCCGCTCAACATCGAACTGGGACAGCGCAGCCTGGAGGCCTGGCGGGCGTTCACCACCCGCCCCGGGGCCGACATCGGCGTCGAGGGCGTCGGCTATCTCTTCCTCCTCGGCACCGAGGCCGAGGTGGCGACGTTCCGGCAGGCCGTGGGCGTACAGAACGACCTCGGCGTCCGCAGCAGGATCATCTCGCCCCGCGAGGCGCACGAGTTGTGCCCCTATGTGGATCCGCACTCCATCGCCGCCGCTGCCTACTCCCCCGACGACGGCTATGCGCTGCCGAAGGCCGCCGTGCGCGGCTATCTGCGCGCGGCGGGGCGCCTCGGCGCGAGAATCCGCACGCACTGCACTGTCACCGGCATCGATGTCGACGGCACTCAGGTGCGGGCGGTGCGTACGACATCGGGCACGGTGCGCACCTCGACGGTGGTCTGCGCCGCCGGTCCCTGGTCCGCGGCGGTCGGCGCGATGGCCGGGGTGGAGCTGCCCGTCACCCCGCTGCGCCGCCAGATCGCGCTGACCGGACCGCTGACCCCCGTGCCGCCGCGGATCCCGTTCACCCTCGACTTCGACTCGACGCTCTATTTCCACAACGACAGCGCGGGCGGTCTGGTCCTCGGCCTGTCCGACCCGAGCCAGGAGCCGGGGTTCGGGCGGGAGTTCAGCCGGGAGTGGCTGGAGCCGTTCCGCGAGGCGGCGCGCAGGCGGGCCCCGGCGCTCGCCGGTCTGGAGGCGAAGGGCGGCTGGGCCGGGCTGTACGAAATGACTCCGGACCGCAATGCGCTGATCGGCCGCTCGGGCGACGTGTACGGCTTCCTGTATGCCACCGGATTCTCCGGGCACGGATTTCTGCAGGCGCCCGCCGTCGGCGAGATCGTCCGCGATCTTTACCTCGACTCGGCGCCGGTCATCGATGTGGGACCGCTGTCCGCGGCACGTTTCCAGGGCCGGGCGACCGTCCGCCCCGAGGCCCACATCATCTGACCCCCGCACGACCGAACCGGAAGGAGGACTCAATGCTCCCCACCTGGCGACTGCGGGCCGCGTTCGCCCGTCGGCTCTCCGACATGTACGGGACGGAAGTTCCCGCGTACACCACGCTTCTGGAGGTGTCGGCGCAGGTCAACGACGAGGTGATCAGCAAGGACGGCGACGCGGGACGGCTCGGCGGCATTGAGCGGGTCACCGCGGAGCGGCACGGCGCCATCCGGGTGGGCACACCGCGCGAGATGCGCCAGGCCGCCCAGATCTTCGCCGCGCTCGGCATGCAGCCGGTGGGCTTCTACGATCTGCGCGAGGCCGCGGCGAGCTCGGTGCCGGTCGTGTCCACCGCGTTCCGGCCCATCGACGCCGAGGAGCTGGAGCGCAATCCCTTCCGGGTCTTCACCTCCATGCTCACCACCTCCGACCGGCGGTTCTTCGACGCCGGTCTGGAGGCGCGGCTCGAGTCGTTCCTGGGCCGGCGCGAGCTCTTCCCGCCCGAGCTGCTGGAGCTGGCCGCGCGCGCCGAGCGGGAGCGGGGGCTCGACGAGCCGTCCGCGGAGCGCTTCCTCACCTTGGCGGTCGCCGCCTTCGAGCTGTCCCCCGAGCCGGTCGACCGCGCCTGGTACGCCGAGCTGGAACGGATCTCCGCCGTCGCCGCCGATATCGGCGGGGTGAGCAGCACTCATATCAACCACCTCACACCGCGGGTGCTCGACATCGACGAGCTCTACCGGCGCATGGGCGAGCGCGGCATCACGATGATCGACCGGATCCAGGGTCCGCCGCGCTGGGACGGCCCCGATGTGCTGCTGCGCCAGACCTCGTTCCGCGCACTGGCCGAACCGCGCCGCTTCCGCGAGCCGGACGGCAGCGTCGTCGAAGGTTCCCTGCGGGTGCGCTTCGGCGAGGTCGAGGCACGCGGCATCGCGCTCACCCGCTCGGGCCGCGCCCGCTACGACGAGCTGATCGGCGAGCCCGCCCCGGTCTGGGCCGAGCGCTTTCCGCGCACCGAACGCGAACTCGCCGTCCAGGAGCAGGCGTTCTTCCGGTATGAACCGGCCGACGACCGCCCACGGGACGGCCGCACCCCGCCGCAGGATCTTGCGGGCCTGATCGACGGGCGCTGGGTGAACGCCAACCCCATCGTCTACGAGGACTTCCTGCCCCGGTCGGCCGCCGGGATCTTCCAGTCGAACCTCACCGACGAGGGCACCAGGGACGCCACGGCCCGGGGCGCCCACTACGACCAGCAGTGGCTCTCCGGCGTACTGGAGCGCCCCGTGCACGACCCCTTCGATCTCTGTGCCGCTCAGCAGAACAGCTCACTCAAGCAGGCCCGCCGGGCCATCGGACTCCCCAAGGACACGCCGTGACCAGCAACAGCACCACGCTCCCCGACACTGATTCGCTGCGCGTCCGGGCTGGCGAGAGCCTGCTCGGCTGCGGCGCCCGGCTGCCCGCACAGGGCGGCGATGTCATCGCCCGTACGCCGCTGACCGGCGGCACTCTCTTCACCCTGCCCGCCACGTCCCCCGAGCAGGCGGACGCGGCGATCGCGGCGGCGGATGCGGCATTCCGGCAGTGGCGCACGGTCCCGGCACCCCAGCGCGGGGCGCTGGTCAAGCGGCTTGGCGAGCTGCTGACCGAGCACAAGGAGCAGCTCGCCGACCTGGTCACCATCGAGGCGGGCAAGATCCGCTCCGAGGCGCTGGGCGAAGTGCAGGAAATGATCGACATCTGCGAGTTCGCGGTCGGACTCTCGCGACAGCTGTACGGACGGACCATGGCTTCCGAGCGCCCCGGTCACCGGCTCTCGGAGAACTGGCACCCGCTGGGCGTGGTCGGCGTGATCTCCGCGTTCAACTTCCCGGTCGCCGTCTGGTCGTGGAACACCGCGATCGCGCTGGTCTGCGGTGACACGGTGGTCTGGAAGCCCTCGGAGCTCACCCCACTGACCGCTCTCGCCTGCGACGCGCTGCTCGCCCGGGCCGCCGCCGACACCGGTGCCCCCGATGGGGTGCACCGGCTGCTCCTGGGCGCACGCGAGACGGGCGAGCGACTGGTCGACGACGAGCGTGTGGCGCTGGTGAGCGCGACGGGGTCGGTACGGATGGGGCGCGAGGTCGCCCCGCGGGTGGCCGCACGCTTCGGCCGCTGTCTGCTCGAACTGGGGGGAAACAACGCGGCGATCGTCACCTCCTCTGCCGATCTCGATCTCGCCGTGCGCGGGATCGTCTTCTCCGCGGCGGGCACCGCGGGCCAGCGCTGCACCAGCCTGCGCCGGCTGATCGTCCACGAGGACGTGGCGGACCAGCTGGTGGAGAAGATCGTCCACGCATACGGCCAGCTGCCGCTCGGCGACCCGTTCGACGGGGCCACCCTGGTGGGCCCGCTGATCTCGGCGAGCGCGCACCGGGGCATGGCCGAGGCGCTGACGGCGGCCGAGGCCGACGGCGGGAAGATCCTCAGCGGCGGCGAGCGGAAGCTGGCGGAGCAGGCGCCCGATGCCGTGTACGTACGGCCCGCGGTGGTGCGGATGCCGGCGCAGACCGAGATCGTCCGCCGGGAGACCTTCGCCCCGATCCTCTACGTGCTCACCTACCGGACCCTGGAGGAGGCCGTCGCGCTGCAGAACGGGGTTCCGCAGGGCCTGTCCTCCAGCATCTTCACGCAGGACCAGCGGGAGGCGGAGCGCTTCCTGGCCGCCGACGGCTCGGACTGCGGCATCGCGAACGTCAACATCGGCACCTCGGGTGCCGAGATCGGCGGTGCGTTCGGTGGCGAGAAGGAGACCGGTGGCGGTCGAGAGTCGGGCTCGGACGCCTGGAAGGCGTATATGCGCCGGGCGACGAACACCGTGAACTACTCGGACAGCCTGCCATTGGCTCAGGGAGTGAACTTCCTCTGACGGGCCCTTCCTCCGGCCCCTCCGAGTGGGCGGGAAGATCCACGACCCCGGCACGGTTGGTAGAAACGTGAACAACTTCGGGGTGCGAGCCATGGACGTGGTCGTCATCGGCGCCGGACAGGCGGGCCTGTCCGGCGCCTATCATCTGCGGCGCGCCGGACTGGTGCCGGACCGCGACTTCGTGGTCCTCGACCATGCCCCGCGGCCGGGCGGCGCCTGGCAGTTCCGCTGGCCCTCGCTCACCTACGGCAAGGTGCACGGCATGCACGCGCTGCCGGGCATGGAGCTCACCGGAGCGGACGGCACCCGGGCCTCGTCCGAGGTGATCCGCGAGTACTTCACGGCGTACGAGAAGCGCTTCGATCTGCGCGTCCACCGGCCCGTCGACGTCCGCGCGGTGCGCGAGGGCGAGGGCGGGCGGCTGCTCGTCGAGACCTCGGAGGGGAACTGGTCGGCGCGGGCGCTGATCAACGCGACCGGCACCTGGGACCGCCCGTTCTGGCCGCGCTATCCCGGCCAGGAGACCTTCCGCGGGCGGCAGCTGCACACCGTGAACTACCCGGGGCCCGAGGAGTTCGCCGGACAACGGGTGATCGTGGTGGGCGGCGGGGCTTCCGGGACCCAGCATCTGATGGAGATCGCCGAGGTGGCGGCGGACACCACGTGGGTGACGCGGCGGCCGCCCGTCTTCCGCGAGGGGCCGTTCGGCGAGGACGCGGGGCGGGAGGCGGTGGCCATGGTCGAGGAGCGGGTACGCCGTGGACTGCCGCCGCTGAGCGTGGTCTCGGTGACCGGGCTGCCCCTGAACGACGCCGTGCGGCGTGCCCGCGCGTCGGGCGTGCTGGACCGGCTGCCGATGTTCGACCGGATCACGCCGACGGGCGTGGCCTGGGACGACGGGCGGACCGTGGAGGCGGATGTGATCCTCTGGGCGACCGGCTTCCGCGCGGCGATCGACCATCTCGCGCCGCTGAAGCTGCGTGAGCCGGGCGGCGGCATCCAGATCGACGGGACCCGCGCCGTACGGGACGCCCGTATCCATCTCGTGGGATACGGACCTTCGGCCTCGACGATCGGCGCCAACCGGGCCGGGCGGGCGGCCGTCCTCGAAATCACACGGCTGCTGGACGCGCCGGAACTGCCGAAAGTGCCGGCGCCGCCGGAACTGCCGAAGCCGTCCGAACTGCCGAAGCCGTCCGAACTGCCGGAGCGGTCTGAACTGCCGGAGCTCCCGGAGCCCGCACCGGCTCCGGCCTGAGGCCGGTCAGCCGCTGCCGCTCTTGCGCTTGGCGTTGAACTCGTCCACGTTGCGCTGATGCTCCCGATAGCTGGCGGTGAAGCGGGTGTCCCCCGGCGCCACGGTGACGAAGTAGAGCCAGTTCCCCGGTGTCGGGTTGATGGCCGCGTGCAGCGCCTGCTCCCCCGGGTTGTCGATGGGGGTCGGCGGCAGGCCCAGGCGCTGATAGCTGTTGTACGGGCTGTCGATCTTGGTGTCGGCGGCCGTGGTGTCCAGCGTGCTGCGGTTCAGCGCATAGTTCAGCGTCGAGTCCATCTGCAGCGGCATCCCCTTCGCCATCCGGTTGTGGATGACCCGGGCAACCTTCCCCATGTCCTGGGGTGTGTCGGCCTCGGCCTGCACAATGCTCGCGATGTTCACCGTCTGATAGACCGTCATCCTGCTGCGCTGCACGCCACTTGTGAGGCGATCGGACCCCAACCGCTTGTTGGCGGTGTTGACCATATAGCTGAGCAGACTCGTCGGCGTGGTCTTGGCGTCGATGGGATACGTGGCCGGGAAGAGGTACCCCTCGGGGTTGCCCTTGGCTTCGGCGGGCAGCTTCAGCTTCGCGGTGCCTGCGGCCTTCGCGGTGGTGCCGGGCGGCTGGTCGAGGGCCTCGTCGACCGCCGCGTAGACCTGTGAGGCGCGCCAGCCCTCGGGGACGAGCAGCGTCCGCTTCTCCTGGGCGGCCTGCTTCAGCAGCAGCGGCACCAGTACCGCGGCGCCCAGGGCGACGATCACGCCCAGGGTCAGGACCAGCCGGCCCCGGCGGCTCAGCCGGAGCCTGCGCCCGGGCGCTGCCGACGGTGGTTCGTTCCTCATACGGGCACGCTAACCCGCGGCGTGCACCGTTCCAGACACCCGGCCCGGCGCGACCCGGTTGCCGCAGCCCCGGCCGTACGACCGTCCGCTACGGGGCGAAAAGCGGCAGCGCGGCGAACTCCGGCACCACCTGAACCGCTCCGGCGAGCGCGTCGAGCGTGCGCCGCACCCGTGCTCAGCGGATGGTCGGGGAACCGCGCGTCCCACTGGACGTGGTCGGCGGCGTGGAAAGGATGCCGGTCCGTCAGGGGGCAACAACCGGGGCCAACTGGGCGTCCCTGCGGACCAGTTCGGCATAGCGGCCGTCCCGGTCGAGCAGTTCCTCGTGACTGCCGCGCTCGGCTATGCGTCCCGCGTCCAGGACCACGATCTGGTCGGCGTCCCGGACCGTGGAGAGCCGGTGGGCGATGGTGATGGTGGTCCGGCCCGCCGAGAGCGCGTCGATGGCCTGCTGCACCGCGTACTCGGTGCGGGTGTCCAGCGCGCTGGTCGCCTCGTCGAGGATGAGGACGGGCGGGTCGCGCAGAATCGTCCTGGCGATGGCGAGGCGCTGCTTCTCACCGCCGGAGAAGCGGTAGCCGCGCTCGCCGACCAGGGTGTCGTAGCCGTCGGGCAGGGACGCGATGTGGTCGTGGATCTGGGCTGCACGCGCCGCCGCCTCAATTTCCGCGTCGGTCGCGTCCGGTTTGGCGAAGCGCAGATTCTCCGCGACCGAGGCATGGAAGAGATACGTCTCCTGGGAGACGACTCCCACGGCGCGGGCGAGGGTTTCGAAGTCGAGGTCGCGTACGTCGACTCCGTCGAGTGTGACGCTGCCGCCCGTGACGTCGTACAGCCTGGGCACCAGATAACTGAGCGTGGACTTTCCGGAGCCGGTGGGCCCGACGACGGCGAGGCTGCCGCCCGCCGGCACGGTCACCTCGATTCTGTCGAGGGTCGGCCGCGTCTGTTTGTCGTCGTAGGTGAAGTCGACGTCCTCGAACCGGACTTCGCCGCGGATCTTCTCCAGCCGGACCGGTTTCTCGGGCTCGGTGATGTCCACCGGCAGGTCGAGATACTCGAAGATCCGCTGGAAGAGCGCGAGCGAGGTCTGCATCTGCACGCCGGTGGAGAGCAGGCTCACGGCCGGGCGGAACAGGCCCTGCTGGAGCGAGACGAAGGCCACGAGCGTACCGATCGATATCGCGGGTCCGCCGGACTGGAGCGCGAGGCCCGCGGCCCAGTAGATCAGGGCGGGCATGGCGGCCATGACGATGCCGATGGTCGACATCCGCCACCGCCCCGCCATGCTGGAGCGCACTTCGAGGTCGACGAGCCGCTCGGACTCCTCGGCGAAGGACCTGGTGAGCGAGTCCGCCCGGCCCATGGTGCGGCCGAGCAGGATGCCGCTGACGGAGAGCGACTCGGTGACCGTGGCGGCCATGGCGGCCATCTGCTTCTGGCGCTGCGTGGTGATCTTCTTGCGCTCGCGGCCGACCCGGCGGCTGATCCAGACGAATACCGGCAGCAGGAGCAGCGAGACGGCAGTGAGCCGCCAGTCCAGCGCGAGCATCGCGACGACGGTGGCGACCACGGCCGTGAGGTTGGAGACCAGGGAGGTCGCGGTGGAGGTGACGGTCGCTTGCATGCCGCCGATGTCGTTGGCGATGCGCGACTGGACCTCTCCGGTGCGGGTCCTGGTGAAGAAGGCCAGCGGCATGCGCTGCAACTGGGCGTACACCGCGGTGCGCAGGTCATGCATGACGCGCTGGCCGACGGTGGTGGAGATCAGCGTCTGGAGCACGCCGAAGACGCTGGTCATCACTGCCGTGAGGATCATGCCGAGGGCGAGCAGGCTGAGCAGCCCGGTGCGGCCCTGCGGGATCGCGGTGTCGAGGATCTCGCGCAGCATGAACGGCGAGGCGACCGAGACGAGCGACGCGGCGCCGACGAGCAGGCCGACGACGGCGAGGCGGCCGCGGTAGGGACGGAAGAGCCGGAGGATGCGCCACACCTGGGCGGGCGGCTGCTCCGGATCCTTGGCCGGGGGTGTCCACGTGATCGGTTCGGGGTGCATGGGCTCCTTCGACGGGTTGCGGCAAATGATGGGTCGCGCAGCAAAGATTTTAAGAGCTTAGCTCACTGTTACCTATGCTCACAATGAATCCGGTCCTGATATTGTTCCGGCATGGAGCCAGGATCCCTCACCGCACCCGACGCCGACGGCCTGCTGGCCGAGCAGCTGCTGCGGCTGACCCGACGGCTCCACCGCAGCCAGAAGCGGCAGCTGGAGTCGGCCGACATCGCGATCACCCCCGCGCAGTCCCGTCTGCTGCGCACCCTCGCGCACTACGACCAGCCGCCGCGCATGGCCGATCTCGCGGCCCGCCTCGAGGTGGTCCCCCGCGCCGTGACCAGCCTCGTCGACGGCCTGGAGGCGAGTGCCTGCGTCCGCCGCGCGCCCGACCCGACCAACCGCAGGGTGATCCGGATCGAGCTGACCGACACCGGCCGCGCCACGCTCAGAGCACTGCGCAGCGCGCGCCGCGCAGCCGCAGAGGACATCCTGGCTCCATTGACCGCCGACCAGCGCGAGGTGCTCGGCGGGCTGCTGTCCACCCTGGTCGACGGGCCGGGACCACGCTGCTGACGCCGCCGAGGGGGCTCGCGAGATGCCGCTGCTGGAGCCGAAGCCGAAAGCCCTCCGCCCGGACCGTGCGCGGACGCCGTCGCCCGACCGGGTCCCCGAGCGGCAGGCCGGGGGCACGCCCGAGCCGTTGCGCGGCGAGCTGATCGCCCTCCTCGGCGCGGACAAGGTGTACTGGAAGATCTCCGACCTCGTGCGCTACGCATCGGATGCCAGCCCCTACCGCTTCGTCCCCCAGGTCGTGGTGGTCCCTCAGGACATCGACGATGTCTCCGCCGTCCTCTCGTACGCACACGGCAAGGGCCGTGACGTCGTCTTCCGGGCGGCAGGGACCTCACTCAACGGCCAGGCGCAGGGCGAGGACATCCTGGTCGACGTCCGCCGCCACTGGGCGGGCATCGAGGTGCTCGACGACGGAGCGCGGGCCCGTATCCGCCCGGGGACGACCGTCATGCGGGCGAATGCCACGCTCGCCCGCCACGGCCGGGTGCTGGGCCCCGACCCGGCCAGCGCCATCGCCTGCACCATCGGCGGGGTCGTCGCGAACAACGCCTCCGGCATGACGGCCGGGACCACCCGCAATTCGTATCGCACCGTCTCCTCACTCACCTTCGTGCTGCCGTCGGGCACCGTCGTCGACACCGGCGAGCCGGACGCCGACGAGCAGCTCGCGCACGCCGAACCACGGCTGTGCGAAGGCCTGTTGGCCATCAAGTCGGAGATCGAGTCGGACCCGGAACTGACCGCCCGCATCCGCGCCAAGTACGAGATCAAGAACACCAACGGCTACCGGCTCGACGCCTTCCTCGACGGCGCGACGCCCGTGCAGATCCTGCGCGGTCTGATGGTGGGGTCCGAGGGCAGCTTCGGCTTCATCTCCGAGGTCGTCTTCGACACCGTTCCGCTGGACCGCCTGGTCTCCACCGCCCTGCTGTTCTTCCCCAGCCTCCCCGCGGCCGCTGCCGCCGTCCCTGACTTCAACGACGCGGGTGCCATCGCCGTCGAGCTGATGGACGGCAACACCCTGCGCGCCTCGGTCAGCGTCGAGGGTGTGCCGGCGGACTGGGCGGGGCTGCCGAAGGAGACCGCGGCGCTCCTGGTGGAGTTCCGCGCACCCGACGAGCAGAGCCGGCAGGCGTACGAAAGTGCGGCGGCCGAGGCTCTCACCCGACTGGAACTGGTCGCCCCGGTCGCCTCGGTGACCAATGAGTTCACCAGGGACCCCGGGACCATCTCCGGCTACTGGAAGGCTCGCAAGGCGTTCGTCGCGGCTGTCGGCGGCGCCCGCCCCTCCGGGACGACGCTGATCACAGAGGACTTCGCGGTACCGCCCTCCCGTCTTGCGGACGCCTGCGCGGCCCTTCTCGAATTGCAGACCCGGCACGGCTTCGACGCCGCCGTCGCCGGGCACGCGGCGCACGGCAATCTGCACTTCCTGCTCGCCTTCGACGCCGCCCGGCCGGGCGACGTCGACCGCTATGCCGCCTTCATGGACGACTTCTGCAGGCTGACCGTGGAGCGTTTCGACGGCTCGCTGAAGGCCGAGCACGCCACCGGGCGCAATATCGCGCCCTTCCTGGAGCTGGAGTGGGGTCCGAAGGCGACCGAGCTGATGTGGCGTACGAAGCTGGTCATCGACCCCGACGGCGTGCTGGCTCCCCGTATCGTCCTCGACCGCGACCCCAAGGCCCATCTGCGCGGTCTGAAGACCATCCCCGAGGTCGAGTCGATCGCCGACCCTTGTATCGAGTGCGGCTTCTGCGAACCGACCTGCCCCAGCAAGGACGTGACGACGACGCCCCGTCAACGGATCGTGCTGCGCAGGGAGATGATGCGCCAGAACGACGGATCAGCGGTCCAGGAGGCCCTCCTTGATGCGTACGGCTATGACGCCGTCGACACCTGTGCGGGCGACTCGACCTGCAGGCTCGCCTGCCCCGTGGGGATCGACACCGGAGCCCTGATGAAGGACTTCCGGCACCGGCGCCACTCGCCGCGCGAGGAGCGCATCGCCGAACTCACCGCGAAGAACTTCCGCGCCGTCGAGACGTCGGCGCGGCTGGCGCTCGCCGCGGCGGACCGGATCGGCGACCGGTTTCTCCAGTCCGTGACGGGCCTGGTCCGCAAGGCCGTACGGCCCGATCTGGTACCGGAGTGGCTGCCACAGATCCCCGGCGCGGCCGCCGGTGCCCTGCCCCGTACGAACCGCGTCGGCGCGGCCGCCGTCTACTACCCGGCCTGTGTGAACCGCATCTTCGCCAGTTCCGACGACCGAACGGGCCCCTCCCTCCCGCAGGCCGTCGTCGTGCTGTCGGGCCGCGCGGGAATGCCCGTATGGGTCCCGCAGGACGTGGTGGGCACCTGTTGCGCCACCATCTGGCACTCCAAGGGGTACGAAGCGGGCAACCGCCTCATGGCCAACCGCATCGTCGAGGCGGCCTGGGGCTGGACGGCGGGCGGGCGGCTGCCACTGGTCGTGGACGCGTCGTCCTGCACGCTCGGCATCGCCCGTGAGGTGGTGCCGTATCTCACCGACGACAACAGGGAGTTGCACGCGGAGCTGACCGTCGTCGACTCCCTCGTCTGGGCCGCCGACGAACTCCTCCCCCGCCTCAACGTGCGGCGCAGAACGGGATCCGCGGTAGTCCATCCCACCTGCTCGATGCGGCATCTCGGCGACGTGGACAGGCTGACCGCGCTCGCCCGGGCGTGCGCGGACGAGGTCGTGGTCCCCGACGACGCGGGCTGCTGTGCCTTCGCGGGCGACCGCGGAATGCTCCACAAGGAGCTCACGGACTCGGCGACGGCCCGCGAGGCGGCCGAGGTCACCGCTCGCCATTTCGACGCGCATCTCAGCGCCAACCGGATGTGCGAGATCGCCATGGACCGGGCGACGGGCCGTAGCTACCGCTCCGTCCTGCTGGAGCTGGAGCGGGCGACCCACCGCGCTCCACGGAGCTAGACCCCAGCTCATCCTCGGATCCCTCCCGGCCGCCGTGCCGTAGGCCGGACACGGCCGTGAAGAAGAGTCCATGGGTTCGGACCAAGGAGTCCAAACGCTGCCCTTGCGTATCAGCAGCACCAACTACCAAGGTCCTTACCGAAGTTCATGAACACGCCGCGCAACGTCAGCTCAACGACGGCTTCCTGGAGGCTCGATGAACGACGCAGCACAGCAGAACCCCGGTACGGCGGACGGCGACGACGGCTCAGTGAGCCGTCGTTCGGTCCTGCGGACCACGGCCTCAGTGGCGGGCGCGGGGCTGGGCCTCGGCACGCTGGGCACGGGCGCCGCCGCGGCCGCGGAGAGCGACGCGGCGGGCGGCGCGGCCGGGGGCGCGCCGGGCGAGGACTTAGCGGCAGCCACCCCGCCCCGCCGGGGGCCCACCATGGCCGGAGTCCCCTTCGAGCGGCGCAGCACCGTACGCGTCGGCATCATCGGCCTCGGCAATCGCGGCGGCAGCATGATCGACCTCTTTCTCGCCCTCTCCGGGGTCCAGGTCGTCGCCCTCTGTGACCCGGTCAAGGCGAAGACGGAGAGCGCCGCCGCCAAGGTGGTCAAGGCCGGTCAACCCGCCCCCGCCGTCTACACCAACGGCGAGGACGACTACGAGAACCTGTGCAAGCGGGGCGACGTCGACTTCGTCTATGTGGCCACGCCCTGGGACTTCCACTTCGCGATGGCCAAAACCGCCATGCTGAACGGCAAGCACGTCGGCG
The DNA here is from genome assembly GCF_044903445.1 of Streptomyces sp. NPDC019890. Lineage (NCBI taxonomy): Bacteria > Bacillati > Actinomycetota > Actinomycetes > Kitasatosporales > Streptomycetaceae > Streptomyces > Streptomyces sp. NPDC019890. Next base: position 191,689 of record NZ_JBJDQK010000010.1, read on the forward strand.
TGGAGTGTCCGATCGCCATGCGCCTGGACGAGTTGTGGGCGCTCGTCGACCTCTCCGAGCGCACCAGACGCCACTGCATGCAGCTGGAGAACTGTTGCTACGGCAAGAACGAGATGCGTGTGCTGCGCATGGCGCACGCCGGCAGGTTCGGCGATCTGCTGCACGGCGCGGGCGCGTACAACCACGATCTGCGCGGCCTGATGTTCGACCCGGACTACTACGAGGGCCCCTGGCGGCGGCTGTGGCACACCCGGCTGCGCGGCGACCTCTACCCGAACCACGGCTTCGGTCCCGTCTCCAATTACATGGACATCAACCGCGGAGACCGGGCCGTGAGCATCTCCAGCTTCGGCACCCCGGCCCTCGGTCTGGCCGAGTACCGCAAGGCACACATGCCGCCGGGCGACCCGAGCTGGAAGGAGACATACATCGAGAGCGACCGCACCATCAGCCTGGTCCAGACGGCGAAGGGACGGGTCATCCGCCTGGAACACGATGTGTCGACTCCACACCCCTACAGCCGGATCAACAGCCTGGGCGGCACCAAGGGTGTCTTCGAGGACTACCCGGAGCGGATCTACCTGGAGCCCGACCACACGAATGACCAGTGGGGCGATTTCGCCTCCTACGCGGAGTGGGACCACTGGCTGTGGAAGGAGCACTCCAACCCGCCCGGCGGGCACGGCGGCATGGACTACATCATGGTCTTCCGGCTGATGCAGTGCATGCAGCTGGGCCTGGTGCCCGACTTCGATGTGTACGACGCGGCGACCTGGACGGCTCCGGTGCCGCTCAGCCATGCGTCGATCAGGGCGAAGGGCGCTCCGCAGCAGATACCGGACTTCACCCGCGGTGAGTGGAGCAAGTCCCGCAGCGGCGTGGACTCGGCCAAACCCGCCGCCTGACAGGACAGTCGGGGCCCGGCTCGCGCCTGCCGGGCCCCGAGCCTCCACCCGCACATCTCGCCCCGGACCCCGCTCAACCGGGCCCCCGCACACCTCGATTCAGCAGCGCCGCCGGTCCTCGGTCACCACTCCCTGCACCGTTTGCAGACTGTGGTCGTAGCAGCCCTCGGAGCCCTGCAGCCGGTAGCGCTCCGCCGTCGTGCCGACCGCATGCCGCTGATCGCGCGGCACATTCGCCGTGTAGGTCGCGTCGCCGCTGTACGTATCGTCCAGCCGCGCCCACGTCAGCCGCTTCCCGCCGTGGGCGACGACGGTGTCGGCCCTGTCCCTCAAGGTAAGGACGGTACGGAGCCGGTCCCCCGCACCCAGTGTGGTGACGCCGTCCATCGCGTAGGTCCGGTGGGTGACCGTGAGCTGCCGCCCGCTTCTCACACTCTCGTCGTCGCGCCAGCTCCCCTTCAGCGCGTCGAGGTTCTCGCCCTCGGTCCAGCGGTGGACCGAGGTGTTCGCAAGGGCACGGCTCACGGTCGTGGTGACCCGGCCGTGCGAGGTGTTGAGATATCCGGCGACGGTGAGCCGATGGGCGCCCTTCGTGTCGAGCCGGTGCTCCGAACCGGGGGTGTACGTCACCGAGTTGAGGGGTGCGCTCTCCTCGTGGCGGGTCAGCGCGCCCGTGACCACCGTGCTGGCTTCGTCCTGCCACACCAGCACATTGGTGGGCGTACTCCAGCCGGTCTGCCCGGCCGGCACTCCGGTGACGGAGACCTCGACCCGGTGCGGGCGGCCGTCGTTGAGCCGGGCGGCAAAGGGGGTCAGATCGTACTGGATGGGCTTGATGTCGAAGGCGCGCGGCCCCGGAATCACATACCAGAGGAAGGGGTTGGACCAGCCACCCGTCCATACCGTCGGGAACGGCGCGGCGATTCCGGCGAGCTCTCCGTCGACCTTGATCTGCGCCTCGCGGTAGGGGCCGCCGGTGGCCTTGCAGGAGTACGGGGCGGCCTCCGGGACGGTCAGATACCAGTACTCCTCGCAGCCGCCGCCCGATCCGGTCGCGTACACCTCGGCGAGAATCCGCTCAGTGTTGCGCGGTGTGGTCAGCGAAGTGCCGTCCAGCGCAAGCACCTTGTCGGGTGTCGGAGCAGGTCCGGCCGTGCCGTTCGCCGTGTAGAAGGTCAGCGTCACCTTGACGTCGAAGATGCCGGTGTATGTCTCATTGACGACATTGCCGATGAGCATCTCGACCGGCTGGGTGCTGCGCAGCGTGTCGCTGTAGCGCGTGACGTCCTTCTCCACGGACCATGCGATGCCGTCCGGCGAGGGCTGCGGGGTCGAGGTGCGCAGGATCTCGACGCCGCCGACGGTGAGATGGCCCAGCCGGTCGTACTGCCGCCCCTTGACGCTCCCGTCGAGCCGCAGCACCACCTTGCTCCAGCTCGCGCCGCACTCCTTCGGCGGCGCATAACTCCCCTTGTACGGCGTGAAGTCGCGGAACTGCGCCTCGGCGAGCGTCACTTGACAGGACTTCGCATCCGGGCGCGAGACGGGCGGCGCCGCGGTGACGGGATCGTGCCAGTCGGTGCCGAACTCCGCCGGAGGTGTGTCGGCGGCCGTGGCGGGCCCGGCGCCGAGCAGTGAACCCGCGGCCAGCGCCGACCCGGCGAGCATGGACATGATCTGTCGTCGTCTCATGGGCCAGGAGTGAAGCGTGCGACGGGCCCGCAGTGCCAGGGCGAGTTGTTCGATCTTGGCGTGTTGTGTGTGCTGCCGCACAAAAATCGATTGCGGGGCGCGGCTGCAAAAGGCGAACCTTGCACGGTTTGCGCCGCCCTTTCGAGCCTTGGAACGTCATGCAGATTCGCGATCTTCCGTATCCCGACCCTGGTGTGCCCGACGCCAGGTCCGGACCGCGGTTCCTGCTCTGGCTCGGATGCAACCAGCTCGGCGGACAGCTCAGGTCACTGGCCTGGGGCCTGCTGCACTTCTGCGGGGTGGCCGGGCTGCCGCTGGGCGTCGGCCGAGCCGTGCAGGCAGTCGTGGACCGTTCCGGCTCCCGCCTCGCACTCGCCGGCGCGCTGATCGTCGTGTGCGGCGTGGCGATCACCGTGGGCGACACGATGCTGCACCGCACCGCCGTCACCAATTGGATCACCGCCGCGGCACGAGTCCAGCAGCTGCTGGCGGGCAAGGCGGCGGAGCTGGGCTCGGCGCTGACCCGTCGGGTCGCGGCCGGCGAGGTGGTCGCGGTCTCCACGGGCGACGTGGAGAAGATCGGCTGGTTCGTGGAAGCGGTCTCGCGCTTCGCCGCGGCCGCCGTCACGGTGGTCCTGGTCTGCGTCGGCCTGGTCCTGTACGAGCCGGAGCTGGGCATGGTGGTCGCCATCGGCGTCCCCGCGCTGGCCCTGGCCGTACTACCGCTGCTCCCACGCGCCACCCGGCGTGCCGACATCCAGCGCGAGAAGGCCGGCAAGGCCACCGAACTGGCCGCGGACACCGTCGCGGGCCTGCGGGTCCTGCGCGGCATCGGCGGCGAGGAGCTGTTCCTCGGCCGCTACCGGCAGGCGTCTCAAGAGGTGCGCAGGGCGGCGGTCCGCAGCGCCCGCATGTGGTCGCTGATCTCGGCGATCCAGGTGCTGATGCCGGGCCTGCTGCTGATCACAGTGGTCGGGTACGGAGCCGGGCTCGCCCGGGACGGCCGGATCGGGATCGGCGAACTGGTCACCGCCTTCAGCGCGGTGACGCTGCTGATGTATCCCTTGCGGCACTTCGAGGAGATCGCCATGGCGTACTCCTTCTCGCGGCCCTCCGCGAAACGTGCCGCGCGGGTACTGGCGCTGCGCCGCACGACGGAGCCCTCCGACGTGGAATACGGGCGCCCGAGCGGCGATCTGTACGACCCCGCCACCGGCGTGGTCGCCCCCACGGGCCGATTCACCGCCGTGGTGTGCGGCGATCCGGACGCGGCGGGACTGCTGGCCGAACGGCTCGGCGGGCACCCGGCCGCCGACGCGGAAGGCACCACGTCCGTGCTGCTCGGCGGGGTGCCGCTGGACGAGCTGGCGCTGAACGAGGCGCGTGCCGCCGTCCTCGTACAGGACAAGGACCCGGTGCTGCTCTCCGGCACGCTCCGGGCGCTGCTCGACGTGCCCTCCTCCGGGAGGGTGTCCGCAAAGGACGCGCTGACGGCCGCGCAGTGCGGCGATGTGCTGGATGCGCTCGCGTCGGCGTCCGTGGACGGCGACGGCGACGGCAACCCGATGCTGACGCGGATCACCGAGCGCGGCCGTTCGCTGTCCGGCGGGCAGCGTCAGCGGCTCGCGCTGGCCCGTTCGCTGGTCACCGACCCCGAGGTGCTCGTCCTGGACGAGCCCACGTCCGCCGTGGACTCGCACACGGAGGCGCGGATCTCCGCGGGTGTGAAAGCTCTGCGGGCCGGTCGCACCACGGTCGTGTTCACCTCCTCACCGCTGCTGCTCGACCACGCGGACAGGGTGGTTTTCGTGCACGACGGCAAGGTCGCGGCGGTCGGCGTCCACCGCGAACTGCTGGAGGGCACCGCCGGTTACCGGGCGGTCGTCACCCGCGAGACCGAGGAAGAGCGGTTCGTCGGCATCACGGCCATCGACGAGCTGGACGCACTGGAAGAGATCGAGGAGTCGGCATGATCGGCGTGGCGCCACCGGCGTACGACCCGGCGGCCCCGGAGACGGCGGCAACCCTGCCCGTCGGCACTCCGGCGACCGTGCGGGCGTACGTCAGCGAACTGCTGCGGCGGCACCGCAGGGCATTTGTGCTGCTGGTCGCCGTCAACGCCGTCGCGGTGATCTCCTCGATGGCCGGCCCCTATCTGCTGGGCGGGCTCGTCGAGGATCTGGCGGACGGGGCGCGCGAGCTCCATCTGGAGCGCACCGCCGCTCTGTTCGCGCTCGCGCTGGTCGTCCAGACCGTGTTCGTACGCCTGATGCGGCTGCGCGGCGCGATGCTCGGCGAGGAGATGCTGGCCGATCTGCGCGAGGACTTCCTGGTGCGGTCGGTCGGGCTGCCGCCGGGTGTCCTTGAGCGCGCAGGCACCGGGGATCTGCTCTCCCGTATCACCACCGACATCGACCGGCTGGCCAACGCGATGCGTGAGGCCGTTCCGCAGTTGGCGATCGGCGTGGTCTGGGCCGCCCTGCTGATCGGCGCGCTCACGGTGACCGCGCCGCCGCTCGCGCTCGCCGTGCTGGTCGCCCTTCCGGTGCTGGTGATCGGCTGTCGGTGGTACTTCCGGCGGGCGCCGTCCGCGTACCGCTCGGAGGCGGCCGGGTATGCGGCGGTCGCCGCCGTGCTGGCGGAGACCGTGGACGCCGGCCGGACCGTGGAGGCGCACCGCCTCGGCGGACGCCGGGTGGCGCTGTCCGAGCAGCGGATCAAGGAGTGGACCGCGTGGGAGCGTTACACGCTCTATCTGCGTTCGGTCCTGTTCCCCGTCATCAACGTGACGCATGTGACGATCCTCTGCTCGGTGCTCCTGATCGGCGGTGTTTTCGTCCTTCAGGGCTGGATCAGCGTCGGGCAGCTCACGACCGGCGCCCTGCTGGCGCAGATGCTGGTCGACCCGGTCAATCTGATCCTGCGCTGGTACGACGAGCTCCAGGTCGCCCAGGTGTCGATCGCCCGGCTCGTCGGCGTACGCGAGATCGAACCGGACGCCGGTGACGCGCACATCGCTCCGGACGGCCGCGATGTGCGTGCGGACGAAGTGCACTTCGGCTACCGCGAGGGCGTGGACGTGCTGCACCGGGTTTCGCTCGACGTCGCGCCGGGCACCCGGCTCGCGCTGGTCGGCCCTTCCGGCGCCGGCAAGTCGACACTGGGCCGGCTGCTCGCGGGCATCTACTCCCCTCGGGCGGGCCGCATCACGCTCGGCGCGGCCGAGTTGTCCAGGATGCCCGCGGAGCGCGTCCGCGAGCATGTCGCCCTGGTCAACCAGGAGCACCACGTCTTCGTGGGCTCGCTGCGCGACAACCTGCTGCTGGCCCGTACGGGCGCGTCCGACGCGGAGCTGTGGGCAGCGCTCTGTGCGGTCGACGCGAACACCTGGTCGCGCGGGCTGGACGCCGGACTCGACACCGAGGTCGGCTCGGGCGGCCTCGCGCTGACCCCGGCCCAGGCCCAGCAGATCGCGCTGGCCCGCCTGGTCCTGGCGGACCCGCACACCCTGGTCCTGGACGAGGCGACCTCGCTCCTGGACCCGCGGGCGGCCCGCCATCTGGAGCGCTCGCTCTCGCGGGTCCTGGACGGCCGCACGGTGGTGGCCATCGCCCACCGCCTGCACACCGCGCACGACGCGGATGTGATCGCGGTGGTGGAGGAGGGCCGGATCAGCGAACTGGGCAGCCACGACGAACTGGTCGCAGCCGACGGGGCGTACGCGGCGCTGTGGCGGTCCTGGCACGGGTGAGAAGAGGTGTGAGGTCCCGCTGTGGCATGGCTCCAGCAGCGGGACCTCGGCACCCCACCCCCGCGGTGGCCCCGGGCCGTGGCGGATCAGTAGCCGTATTGGCCGCTGTTCTGGCCGACAGCCTTCATGACCGCCTTGCCGTGCGCGTCGACGACGTACCAGACCTTGCCGATGCCCTGGCCCTTCACGTCTCCGGACGCCTTGTCCTTGGCGTAGTAGTAGAGCGGATGACCGCCGTAGGTTGCCTGGGGCTTCCCGCCTGCGTCCGTGGTGTTGATGAGCTTCGCGTCCACACCGTGGCCGGCCTTCGGCTTGCCCTCCAGCGGCGGCCACAGTTTCAGGCACGCGGCGTCGCACTTCATCGAGCTCTTGTTGTGGCCGTCCATGGTGAACAGATAGAGCGTGCGCCCACTGCCGTCGACCAGGATGTTGCCGAGCTTGGAGTCGGCGATCTTGACCGTGGACGTGTCCATGGCGCTCGATCCGCCGCCGCTGTTGCCGCCCCCATTGCTCCAGCCGGAGAGCCCGAGGGCCGCCGTCACGACGAGCACGGCCGCCGGGATGGTGCTTCTGATCATGATGTGTGATCCCTTCTCGACCCCGGTTGTACGCAGCGGCCCGAGCATCGGATTGCGCGGCGATGCAATCCCTGGGCGGGGTGGTGACGTATGTATGCGATGTGGAGCTGTTCTCGCGAGCGGACCGGGCCGACGACGCCTCGCTCCTCGCCGGGCTCGCCATCGGCGACGAGGCGGCGTCGACCGCGTTCGTACGCCGCTTCCAGGCGGCGGTGTACGGTCTCGCGCTGTCCGTTACGCGCGAGCCGGGCCTTGCCGAGGACGTCAGCCAGGAGGTGTTCGTACGGGCCTGGCGCGCCGCCGGAAGCTACGACCCGCGGCGGGCGTCCGTCCTCACCTGGCTGCTGACCATCACCCGCAATGCCGCCATCGACTCGGTGCGGACCCGGCGGGCCACTCCCGTCGTGGCGGACACGTTGGAGCGGCTGATCGGTGCGACGCTCCAGGCCGAGGGGCCGGAACAGCTCGCGCTCCTCGCGCTGGAGAGCAGACGCGCCGTGCGTCGGCTCCGGTCGCTCCCCACCGAGCAGGCGCGGGCCGTGGTGCTCGCAGTCATCGGCGGGTGCACCGCCGCCGAGGTCGGGCGGCACGAGGACATCCCGCTCGGCACCGCCAAGAGCCGCATCCGGGCCGGCCTGCGCAGGCTGCGGGATTCGATGAAGGAGGACAGCCGTGACCGATAGGCACCTCCGCGAGGAGCAGCTGATTGCCCTGGCGCTCGGCGATGCTCCGGACGAGCAGACGGCGCTGCTGGAGCATCTGCGCGCCTGCCCCTCGTGCCTGGCGGCGTACCAGGAGATCTCGGGGGCCGTGGACGCCGTGTTGCCTGCCGCGCCGGCCGTCGCTCCCTCGGCCGGGTTCGACGCCCGGGTCCTTGAACGGCTGGATGTGAAGAAGCCTGTTCCGCACCGGTCGCGGCGGGTCCCTCTGCTTCTCGCGGCAGCGGCGGCGGCCGTCGGGATCGGCATCGGCTCCGCCGTGACGGCGACCGTCGTCGACCAGGGCCCCGCGGCCGTCGTCGCGAGCGAGCAGGGGGCGCGGCTCGTCACCCGCACCGGGGCAACGGTGGGCACGGTCGAACCGAGCCAGGCCGGGGACGAGCGAGTCGTCGTCATGCAGATCACCGACGCACCACCCGGCAAGCACTACTCCTGCCGGCTGGTGCTGAAGGACGGCACGGTCCGTGACGGCGGTGCGTGGTGGGCGCCGGCCTCCGGCCGCGCGACCTGGATCGCGTACGGCTCGGCGAGCACCGTCGACCGGGTGGAACTGCTCGCCGACGACGGCACTGTGTGGTCCCACGCCGATCTGACCGACTGACCTCGAGGCCGTCCTCGACCGACCCCCGGGCCGCCCCGCCGCCCGCTGTTAGATGTACCCGAGCGCCGCCGCGCCGCCCACCCCGCCCAGCAGCATGAACACCGGCATCAGCACCTTCAGCTCCACCCAGCTGCCCGCCCTGAACCGCATCGGCTTCGGCGGACCCACCGGGTACCAGCGCTTGCGCCCCACCGGGATCGGCCACAGGATCGGGCAGCCCGAGACGGTCAGCGCATCGCCGATGTCGTGCACCAGCGCGCCCAGCACGATCGGCAGGCCCAGCCACAGGTACTCCTGGCCGGGGGCGGTGAACAGCCAGTCCGAGCCATTGCCCGGCTTGTCCAGGACGTCCGCCAGGATCCACGCGCTCGTCGCGCCCAGCAGCCACACCAGTACGTCGCTGGAGACTCGCGCGGCCCGCCACAGCAGGCCCTCCACGGCGAGCACCAGATGGATGAAGAGGATCGCGAGAACCGCCCACCGGCCGCCGGTGATCGCGAGCGCCGAGGTGCCCGCGCCGATCAGGACCGCCCACAGCCAGGTGTGGGTGAGCGTGCGATGGCCGCCGGTCCTGCGCTTGTCGCCCTGTTTCTTCGTCGCCTTGTAGACCGCGTAGGACAGCTTGTCGACGACCTCGCACAGTCCGCGCGATATCGGCCCGAAGGCCCGCGAGATCGTCGCCGCCTTGTGGTCGAGGTCCGGCGCGAGGGCAGCCCCCGCGCAGATCAGCGCTCCGACGACGAGGACCGGCCACGGCATCGGGTGGCCGGCGGCAGCGGTCGCCGCGCCCACCCCCAGCCAGGCAGCCGCCCCGGACAGAGAGTGCGCCGGTCCCATCATGTGCGTTCCCGCCCCATTGCTCTTGTGGTGAAGCCCAGTTGACAGGGCAGCGTATCGCCCGTGATCTTGCCGTTGCCCTCCGGTTCCCGGATAGGGGGTGAAGCCAGGCAAGATGGGGGCGTGACCCTTATCGATCAGCTGCCGCCGGACGCCGACCCAGATGCCCTCTTCGAAGCCTTCTCCTCATGGGCCGAAGGCCAGGGCATCACGCTCTATCCGGCTCAGGAGGAGGCGCTGATCGAGGTGGTCTCCGGGGCCAATGTGATCCTTTCGACGCCGACCGGCTCGGGAAAGAGCCTGGTCGCGGCGGGCGCGCACTTCACGGCTCTGGCCAATGACCAGGTCACGTTCTACACGGCGCCGATCAAGGCGCTGGTCTCGGAGAAGTTCTTCGACCTCTGCAAGCTCTTCGGCACGGAGAACGTCGGGATGCTGACGGGCGACGCGTCCGTCAATGCCGACGCCCCCGTCATCTGCTGCACCGCCGAGGTGCTGGCCTCCATCGCCCTGCGCGACGGCAAGGACGCCGACATCGGCCAGGTCGTGATGGACGAGTTCCACTTCTACGCGGAGCCGGACCGCGGCTGGGCCTGGCAGATCCCGCTGCTGGAGCTGCCGCAGGCGCAGTTCATCCTGATGTCGGCGACGCTGGGCGACGTCTCCATGTTCGAGAAGGACATGACCCGCCGCACCGGCCGCGAGACCTCGGTCGTGCGGTCCGCGACCCGGCCCGTCCCGCTCTCGTACGAGTACGTCACGACGCCCATCACGGAGACCCTGACCGAGCTGCTCGAGACCAGGCAGTCGCCGGTCTACATCGTGCACTTCACGCAGGCCCAGGCGGTCGAGCGCGCGCAGTCGCTGATGAGCATCAACATGTGCACGCGCGAGGAGAAGGACAAGATCGCCGAACTGATCGGCAACTTCCGCTTCACCACCAAGTTCGGGCAGAACCTTTCCCGTTACGTACGCCATGGCATCGGCGTGCATCACGCCGGCATGCTGCCCAAGTACCGCCGTCTGGTCGAAAAGCTCGCGCAGGCAGGCCTGTTGAAGGTCATCTGCGGTACCGACACGCTCGGCGTCGGCGTCAACGTCCCCATCCGCACGGTGCTGTTCACCGCTCTCACCAAGTACGACGGCAATCGCGTACGCACTCTCCGCGCCCGCGAGTTCCATCAGATCGCCGGTCGCGCCGGGCGGGCCGGATTCGACACCGCCGGCTTTGTGGTCGCCCAGGCCCCCGAGCACGTCATCGAGAACGAGAAGGCGCTCGCGAAGGCCGGCGACGACCCGAAGAAGCGCCGCAAGGTGGTCAGGAAGAAGGCCCCCGAGGGCTTTGTCGCCTGGTCGGACACCACATTCGAGAAGCTGATCGGCTCCGAGCCGGAGCCGCTGACCTCGCGCTTCCGGGTCACCAACATCATGCTGCTCTCGGTGATCGCCCGGCCCGGGAACGCCTTCGAGGCGATGCGCCGCCTCCTCGAGGACAACCACGAGCCGCGCAAGGCGCAGCTGCGCCATATCCGCCGGGCCATCGCCATCTACCGCTCGCTGCTCGACGGCGGGGTGGTTGAGCAGCTGGACAAGCCCGACGCCGAGGGCCGCACCATCCGGCTCACCGTCGATCTCCAGCAGGACTTCGCGCTGAACCAGCCGCTGTCGACGTTCGCGCTCGCCGCCTTCGACCTGCTCGACCCGGAGTCCCCGTCCTACGCCCTGGACATGGTCTCCGTCGTCGAGTCGACGCTCGACGACCCCCGCCAGATCCTCGCCGCCATGCAGAACAAGGCGCGCGGTGAGGCGGTCGGCCAGATGAAGGCGGACGGCGTCGAGTACGAGGAGCGCATGGAGCGACTCCAGGACATCTCGTACCCCAAGCCGCTGGAAGAGCTGCTCTGGCACGCGTACAACGTCTACAAGAAGTCGCACCCGTGGGTCGGTGACCACCCGGTCTCGCCGAAGTCCGTCATCCGTGACATGTACGAACGGGCCCTCACCTTCACGGAGTTCACCTCCTGGTACGAACTCGCGCGCACCGAGGGCATCGTGCTGCGCTATCTCGCGAGCGCGTACAAGGCGCTTGACCACACCATCCCCGACGACCTCAAGACCGAGGACCTGGAAGACCTGATCGCCTGGCTCGGCGAGATGGTGCGCCAGGTCGACTCCAGCCTGCTCGACGAGTGGGAGCAGCTGGCCAACCCGGAGATCGAGACCGCCGAGCAGGCACAGGAGAAGGCCGACCAGGTCAAGCCGGTCACCGCGAACGCCCGCGCCTTCCGTGTGCTCGTACGCAACGCCATGTTCCGCCGGGTCGAACTGGCCGCGCTGGACCACGTCCGCGAGCTCGGCGAGCTGGACGCCGAGTCCGGCTGGGACGAGGACGCCTGGGGCGAGGCGATGGACAGGTACTGGGACGAGTACGAGGACCTGGGCACCGGACCCGACGCGCGCGGCCCCAAGCTGCTGCTGATCGAGGAGGATCCGGAGCACGGTCTGTGGCGCGTCCGGCAGATCTTCGCCGACCCGAACGGCGACCATGACTGGGGCATCAGCGCAGAGGTCGATCTGGCGGCATCCGACGACGAAGGCCGGGCCGTCCTGCGGGTCACATCCGTCGGCCAGCTCTGACACTGGGAACACAGGAGACCACCCGATGACGAATCCGGCCGAGCGCCTGGTCGATCTGCTGGACCTGGAGCAGATCGAGGTCAACATCTTCCGCGGCCTCAGCCCGAACGAGTCCCTGCAGCGGGTCTTCGGCGGGCAGGTGGCGGGCCAGGCGCTGGTCGCGGCCGGCCGCACCACCGACGGCGAGCGGCCGGTTCACTCGCTGCACGCGTACTTCCTGCGGCCGGGAATCCCCGGCGTGCCGATCGTCTACCAGGTCGAACGCGTCAGGGACGGCCGCTCGTTCACCACCCGCCGGGTCACCGCGGTCCAGCAGGGCAAGACCATCTTCAATCTGACCGCCTCCTTCCACCGGCCGGAGGAGGGCAGCATCGAGCATCAGCTGCCGCCGCGGCTTCAGTTCCCGGCCCCCGAGACCCTCCCCTCGCTCACCACGGAGATCCGCGAGCATCTGGGCGAACTCCCGGAGGCGCTGGAGCGGATGGCCCGCCGCCAGCCCTTCGACATCCGTTATGCCGAACGGCTGCGCTGGACCCCCGAGGAGATCAAGGAGGCGGACCCGCGCAGCGCCGTGTGGATGCGCGCGGTCGGCCCGCTGGGGGACGACCCACTGGTGCACACCTGCGCGCTGACGTACGCGAGCGACATGACGCTGCTCGACGCGGTCCGCATTCCGGTCGAGCCGCTGTGGGGCAGGCGCGGCTTCGACATGGCGTCCCTGGACCACGCGATGTGGTTCCACCGGCCTTTCCGCGCCGACGAGTGGTTCCTGTACGACCAGGAGTCGCCGATCTCGACGGGCGGACGCGGGCTGGCGCGTGGCCGCATCTACGACCGCGAGGGCAGGCTGCTGGTGTCGGTGGTACAGGAGGGCTTGTTCCGCAGGCTGGGCGACTGACGAGCGAGCCCGGCAGGATCGGCCGGACAGGGCCAAGTGCCCGAACAGGGGAAATCCGCCATATCCGGTATGTCGCCACCCGTTTGACAGGTCGGAGTCCCTAGGGTCGTCGCGCTACCGCCGCGACGTAAGGCTCCGACATGGCACTTCTCCCCCGCCCGACAACCTTCGACCGGTCGGCCCCCGCCGAGGACACCGGGCCCTCGCAGACACCCGAAGCGCCGCAGAGATCCCATCGGGTGCTGCGCAGCGTCTGGCTGTGGCCCGTTGTCGCCACGCTGGCGTGCACGGTGTACGGCATCCGCACCCCGGTGATGTGGGAGGACGAGCTCACCAGCTGGGACGTGGCCTCCCGCGACCTCGGGCAACTGCTGGACACGGTCCAGCGGGTGGATGCCGTGCTCGGTACCTACTACCTGTTCCTGCACGGGTGGATGACGGTCTTCGGGGACTCGGCGACCGCGCTGCGGCTGCCCTCGGCTCTGGCCATGGCCGGTGCCGCCGGATGCGCGGCGCTGTGCGGGCAACGGCTGTTCGGGCGCCGAGCCGGGCTGGCCGGGGGCCTGCTGTTCGCGTTGATCCCGGTGGTGAGCAGGTACGCCCACGAGGCTCGTCCCTACGCACTGGTCGTCTGTGCCGTCTCGCTGTCCACGCTGTTGTTGCTGCGGGCGCTGGACCGGCCGGGAAGCAGACGGCGTTGGGCCGCGTACGCCCTGGGTGTGGCGGCGGTCGGCCTGTTCCATCTGCTGGCACTGACCGTGCTGCTCGGGCACATGGTGGCGGCTGCCTCCCGGGTGCGAGCCGAGCGGCGGGTGCTGTGGGGCTTCGGCCTCGCGGCCGCGGTGGGTGTGATCGGTGCGGTTCCCGTGGCGCTGCTGGGCAGGGCGCAGACCGGTCGGCAGATCTCCTGGATCCCCCGGCCGGACGTGTGGGGCCTGGTCGCCATCTGGCCGCAGCTGTTTACGTCGGCGATGCTGGCCGGGGCGGTGATCGCACTGGCGGTCACCGCGTGGGGCGAGCGCCGCGGTGCCGCACTGTGCTGCACCGCGATGGCGGTGCTGCCGCCGCTGGTCCTGTGGGTGATCTCGCACGGGCAGGTGTCGTACTTCTTCTACCGGTACCTTCTGTTCACCCTGCCGGCGTGGGTGATGCTCGCCGGGGCTGGCCTGGTCGCCGCACGGAGCCGGGCGGTCGTGGCGGCGGCGCTGGTGGTGCTCGCGGTGCTGACCTTGCGCGAGCAGCAGGCGTTGCGGAAGCCGTTCGCGCACTTCAGCAGCGGCCTGGACTATCCGGGCGCCGCCCTGACCATCGAGAAGTTCTACCAGCCCGGTGATGCGGTGATCTACGACCGTGGGGACGACTCCTGGCGGATGCTCGACGCGGGGGTCCGCTTCTACCTGCCGGACGATCTGCGGATGCATGACGTCTTCCTGGCCGAGTCGGCCGCCGACCGGGACGACCTGCGGCCCACGGAGTGCGGGGACCCCGGTGCCTGTCTGCGGGGCGACAAGCGCGTGTGGCTCGTCGTGTCGGGCAACTGGGGGGATCCGTTCAGGGAGCTGCCCGACGACCAGGAGCGGGCGCTGCGTGCGCGGTACACGGCGTACGGCTCCGCGCATGTGACAGGCATCACCGTGACACTCCTCGAACTCAAGGCATAAGCAGCTTCGGAGCGCGTTGGAGTGTCTGCGGCCTTTGTCAGACTGGACCGCATCGCTATCACCAGAAGGAGACCCGATGAGTCTGTCCGACATCCCGCTGCGCACCCTGACCGGCGAGTCCGCGTCGCTTGCCGACTACGAGGGCAAGGCCGTGCTGCTGGTGAATGTCGCCTCTCGATGCGGACTGACGCCGCAGTACGCCGGTCTCGAGCGGCTTCAGAAGAGTTACGGTGACCGCGGCTTCACGGTGCTGGGCGTGCCCTGCAACCAGTTCGCCGGCCAGGAGCCGGGCAACGCGGAGGAGATCCAGTCCTTCTGCTCGGCAACGTACGGCGTGACCTTCCCGATGCTGGAGAAGACCGATGTGAACGGGGACGGTCGGCACCCGCTGTACACGGAGCTGACGAAGGTCGCGGACGCGGACGGCGAGGCCGGCGATGTCCAGTGGAACTTCGAGAAGTTCCTGATCGGCAAGGACGGCCATGTCGTGGCGCGGATCCGCCCGCGTACGGAGCCGGAGGCCCCGGAGGTCGTCGCGGCGATCGAGGCGCTGCTCGGCGCCTGAGGGCGCGGTGTCCTCAGGCGCCGGACGGGCTTGACCGCATGCCTGTCCGGCGGCTGAGGACCAGCCGGCCTATCGGATCGGCATGCCCGACAGCGTCCGGGCGATCACCAGGCGCTGGATCTCGCTCGTTCCCTCGAAGATCGTGTAGATCGCGGCGTCGCGATGCATGCGCTCCACCGGGTACTCACGGGTGAATCCGTTGCCGCCCAGGATCTGGATGGCCTGCGCCGTGACCTTCTTCGCGGTCTCGGAGGCGTACAGCTTGGACATCGAGCCCTCGGCGGAGGTGAAGGGCTTGCCCGTCACCGCCATCCAGGAGGCGCGCCACACCAGCAGCCGCGCCGCGTCGATCTGGGTGCGCATGTCGGCGAGTTGGAACGCGATCCCCTGATTGTCGATGATCGGGCGGCCGAACTGGCTGCGGGTCATGGCGTAGTCGAGTGCGACCTCGTACGCGGCACGGGCGGTGCCGACCGCCATCGCGCCGACCGCCGGGCGGGAGGCCTCGAAGGTGGCCATGGCCGCGTTCTTCACCCTCTCGCCGCCGGACTTGGCCCTCTCACGCGCGCGGGCCAGCCGCTCGTCCAGCTTCTCCTTGCCGCCGAGCAGGCAGGAGCCGGGGATGCGTGCGTTCTCCAGCACCACCTCGGCGGTGTGCGAGGCGCGGATGCCGTGCTTCTTGAACTTCTGGCCCTGCGAGAGGCCGGGGGTGTTCGGCGGGACGATGAAGGAGGCATGGCCCTTGGAGCCGAGCTCCGGGTCGACGACCGCGACCACGACATGGACGTTGGCGATTCCGCCGTTGGTCGCCCAGGTCTTGGTGCCGTTGAGCACCCATTCGTCCTTGGCCTCGTCGTACACCGCACGGGTGCGCATCGCACCGACGTCGGAGCCCGCGTCCGGCTCGGAGGAGCAGAAGGCCGCGACCTTCACCTCGTCCACGTCGCCGTACATCTGGGGGATCCAGGTGCCGATCTGCTCCTCGGTGCCGTTCGCGAGGACGCCGACCGCCGCAAGTCCCGTGCCGACAATGGAGAGTCCGATGCCGGCGTCGCCCCAGAACAGCTCCTCCATCGCCATCGGGATGCCGAGGCCGGTGGGGTCGAAGAACTGCTGGGCGTAGAAGTCCAGGGAGTAGATTCCCACCTTGGCCGCTTCCTGGATGACCGGCCAGGGTGTCTCCTCACGCTCGTCCCACTCGGCGGCGGCCGGACGCATCACGTCCTTGGCGAATCCGTTGAGCCAGTCACGGATCTGCTTCTGGTCGTCGTTGAGTTCGAGCGTGAACTCGGCCATTTCCCCTCCAGTACTGCGGTGACCTCTTGCGTGTTACTTGCGGTAACCGCAGTCTGTTACCGGCAAGTAGACCATGTCAACCGGCCGCCGCCCGATCACCTCGACCGACTGGCAGGGTGTTACGTTGCGCAGGCGTCACGCAATCGCACGGGCGGGGAGAAACGACAATGGAGACCACACAGCAGGCGGACGGCCAACAGCGGTCGGCCGACCAGCGGCGCCGGCAGCTGCTTGAAGCCGCGGACCGAGTGGTGCTCCGGGACGGGCCGCAGGCGTCGATGAACGCGATCGCCGCGGAGGCGGGCATCACCAAGCCCATCCTGTACCGGCACTTCGGCGACAAGAGCGGCCTGTACCGGGCGCTGGCCAAGCGCCACACCGATGCACTGCTGCACGCGCTGCGGGAAGCGGTCGACGCGCCTTCCGAGCGCCGCGAGCGGGTCGAGGCGACGCTGGACACGTATCTCGCGGCGATCGAAGCCAGGCCGCAGGTCTACCGCTTCCTGATGCATCCGGCCGAGGACAGCCAGCCCTCGGAGGCGGGGTTCGACGTCGGCCGGCACTCGGCGCCGCTGCTGCGACGGCTCGGCGAAGAGCTGGCGAAGGTCATCTACGACCGGGTCGACCTTGGGCCGGGCAGCGAGCAGTTGGCCCTGGTGTGGGGTCATGGCATCGTCGGCATGATGCACGCGGCCGGGGACTGGTGGCTGGGCGAACGCGAGTGCTCCCGCGCCGAGTTGGTGCGGTGCCTGGCGGACCTGCTGTGGGGGCGGCTGGCCGCGGCGGCGGACCGTCCGGGCGGCCAGGCGTTCTGAACCGGGCCGGGCGGTGCGCCTGTTCCCGAACCGGGGCTCTGCCCCAGACCCTCCCCCTACGCCCTGCGGGCGTGGGGGGACCCCCAGTACGCCCTTCGGGCGTGTCCTCAATCGCCGGACGGGCTGAACATTCAGCCCCGTGGGGGTCCCCCCGGACGAAGTCTGGGGGAGATTGAGGCGCGGGGGTTTGGGGGCGGAGCCCCCGGTTACCGTGACCACGGCGCGCGGCGGGCCGCACGATGCGCCCTCCGTCGCCGCCACCCCCTCAGGCGGTCCGTATAGACCACCCCCTCCAAGTGGTCGCACTCATGCTGCAGGCACCGCGCGAAGAAGCCCGTGCCCTCCACCCGCACCGGCTCACCGTCCGCCGTCACCCCCTCCACCACCGCGTGGTCGAAGCGCTCCGTACCCGCCTCCAGGCCCGGCAGCGACAGACAGCCCTCCGGCCCCCGCACCATCACCCCGTCCACCTCCACCAGACGCGGATTGACGATGTGTCCGAGATGACGGACGTCATCGTCGTCCGGGCAGTCGTACACGAACACCCGCAGCGGCACCCCCACCTGGTTCGCCGCGAGGCCCACCCCCTGCGCCGCGTACATCGTCGCGAACATGTCCTCGATGAGCGTCTTCAGCACGGGAGAGAAGTCCGTGACGGTCTCACACGGAGCGTGCAGCACCGGATCTCCGAGCAGGCTCATGCCCCTCACGAGTCCGGAACTGCCTGGGATCGGCCGGTTTCGCATGGCCGTAAGCGTACGGTCCGCCGTGACCTCCACGTTTTCCGCCGGTGCCGACGTACGGGCGCATGAGCGGACCTCGATAGGCTGGGCCGGACCGATGCAAGGAGGATCAAGGACGATGTCAGGCAACTCGGAGCCACTGACGCCGCGCGCCAAGCTCGCCGTGACGGCAGGCAAGGCCGCAGCGGCGGTGTCGCGCGCCGCCGGACGCGGCAGCGGTTCGGTGATCGGCGGCCGGGTCGCGCTCAAGCTCGACCCCGATCTGCTGGGGCGGCTGGCGCAGCACCTGGACGTCGTCCTCGTGTCGGCGACCAACGGCAAGACCACCACCACCCGGCTGATCGCCGAGGCGCTGCGGGCCAGTGGCCCGGTCGTCTCCAACGCGCTCGGCGCCAATATGCCCGCCGGCATCACCTCCGCGCTGGCCGGCGGCTCCGACGCCAAGTTCGGTGTGATCGAGGTCGACGAGAAGTACCTCGCCGGCGTCGCCCGCGATGTGACGCCCAAGGCGATCGCGCTGCTCAACCTCTCGCGCGACCAGCTGGACCGCGCCGCCGAGACCCGGATGCTGGCCGAAAAGTGGCGCGAGGGACTCTCCGGTACGAAGGCCATGGTCATCGCCAACGCCGACGACCCGCTGATCGTGTGGGCCGCCTCCTCCTCGCCCAATGTGGTGTGGGTCGCCGCCGGCCAGGAGTGGAAGGACGACGCCTGGTCCTGCCCGTCCTGCGGCGGTGTGATGCAGCGCCCGGGCGACGACTGGTTCTGCGGCGAGTGCGGCTTCCGGCGCCCCGCCCCCAGCTGGGTGCTGAGCGGTGACCACGTCCTCGACCCGCACGGCTCGGCCTGGCCGATCCACCTCCAGCTGCCCGGCCGCGCCAACAAGGCGAACGCCGCCACCTCCGCCGCCGTCGCCGCCTGCTTCGGAGTGCCGCCGCAGGTCGCCCTGGAGCGCATGTACCAGGTCCAGGCCGTCGCCGGCCGCTATGACGTGGTCAGCTTCCTCGGCCGAGAGCTGCGCCTGCTGCTCGCGAAGAACCCGGCCGGCTGGCTCGAAACGTTCTCCCTGATCGACCCGCCGCCGACGCCCGTCATCCTCTCGGTCAACGCGCGCGGCGCCGACGGCACGGACACCTCCTGGCTCTGGGACGTCGACTACACCCGGCTCGCCGGCCATCCGATCTTCGTGATCGGCGACCGCAAGCTGGACCTGGCCGTCCGCCTGGAGGTCGCGGGCCTGGACTTCCGGGTGTGCGAGAACGCAGACGAGGCGGTGCAGCTGGCCCCGCCCGGCCGGATCGAGGTCATCGCCAACTACACCGCCTTCCAGGACCTGCGCCGCCGCGTCGGCAACTGACCGCAGAGGATTGACGAGAGTATGAGCGACAGCAGCCTGCGTCTGGTCTGGGTCTACCCGGACCTGCTCAGCACCTACGGCGACCAGGGCAACGCGCTGGTCGTGGAGCGCCGTGCCCGGCAGCGCCGTCTGGACGTGATGCGTATCGACGTACGCAGCGACCAGCCGGTCCCCACCTCCGGCGACATCTATCTGATCGGCGGCGGCGAGGACCGGCCGCAGCGGCTCGCGGCCGAGCGGCTGCGCCGCGACGGCGGACTGAGCCGGGCCGCGTCCAACGGCGCGATCATCTTCTCCGTCTGCGCCGGATACCAGATCCTCGGCCATGAGTTCATCAACGATCTCGGCGAGCGCGAGCCGGGTCTCGGTCTGATCGACGTGATCTCCACGCGCGGCGAGGGCGAGCGGTGCGTCGGTGACGTACTGGCGGACATCGACCCGCAGTTGGGCCTGCCGCAGCTGACCGGCTTCGAGAACCACCAGGGCATCACGCACCTCGGCCCGACGGCCCGCCCGTTCGCGCGCACGATCCTCGGCCGCGGCAACGGCACGGGCGACGGCACCGAGGGCGCGTACAACGACACCGTCTTCGGCACGTACATGCACGGTCCCGTGATGGCGCGCAATCCACAGATCGCGGACCTGCTGCTGAAGCTGGCCCTCGATGTGAACGCGCTGCCGCCGACGGACGACCGGTGGTACGAGGCGCTGCGCGCCGAGCGCATCGCGTCGGCGACGCAGCCCGCCTGACCTGGCGCCTGCGCGCGGGAGCTGCTGCCGGGTCCGCCTGGCAGGAACCGGACCGGCAGGAAGCTGCCGTCCATCAGTCGGACGCCCGGTTCGGCCCCGTCACCCATCGCCGGTAGGGTGGCGGGGATCCAACCGGACGACGTGGTCCGGAAGTCGGCCCACGTTGCAAAGGTATTTCGGGCTATGCGCATTGGTGTGCTCACCTCCGGCGGCGACTGCCCCGGTCTGAACGCCGTCATCCGTTCCGTCGTGCACCGCGCCGTCGTCGATCACGGCGACGAGGTCATCGGCTTCCACGACGGCTGGAAGGGCCTTCTGGAGTGCGACTACCGCAAGCTCGATCTTGACGCGGTGGGCGGCATCCTGGCTCGCGGCGGCACGATTCTCGGCTCTTCCCGGGTCCAGCCCGCGCATCTGCGCGACGGCGTGGAGCGGGCCAAGGGGCATGTCGCCGAGCTCGGTCTCGACGCGATCATCCCAATCGGCGGCGAAGGCACTCTCAAGGCCGCCAACCTTCTCTCCGAGGGCGGGCTGCCGATCGTCGGCGTGCCGAAGACCATCGACAACGACATCGCGTCGACCGATGTCACCTTCGGTTTCGACACCGCTGTGGGTGTCGCGACCGAAGCGCTCGACCGGCTGAAGACCACCGCCGAGTCGCACCAGCGCGTACTGATCGTCGAGGTCATGGGGCGGCACACCGGCTGGATCGCGCTGCACTCGGGCATGGCGGCGGGCGCCCACGCCATCGTCGTACCGGAGCGGCCCTTCGACATCGCCGAGCTGACCCAGCGGGTCGGTGAGCGCTTCTCGGCGGGCAAGAAGTTCGCCATCGTCGTGGTGGCGGAGGGCGCCAAGCCCCGCGAGGGCTCGATGAAGTTCAACGAGGGCGGCAAGGACGTCTACGGGCACGAGCGCTTCGCGGGCGTGGCCCAGCAGCTCTCTGTCGAGCTGGAGGAGCGGCTCGGCAAGGAGGCCCGGGCCGTGATCCTCGGCCACGTCCAGCGCGGCGGTACCCCGACCGCGTACGACCGGGTGCTTGCCACCCGCTTCGGCTGGCACGCCGTGGAGGCCGCGCACCGCGGTGAGTTCGGCATGATGACGGCGCTGCGCGGCACGGACATCACCATGGTGCCGCTGGCCCAGGCGGTGGAGACGCTGAAGACCGTCCCGGCGGAGCGCTACGCCGAGGCCGAGTGCGTGCTCTGAGGCTGCATGCCCTGAGGTTGGCGCCTCACAAATCGGTCCATATCTGAACGAATTGCCCCCGGTCGCAGAGGCGATCGGGGGCAGTTCTACTCTGGTGCGGACAAGCGGACATCTCAGCACGAACCAGCAGCGGAAACAGGAGCCGGCGGATGGATCACAGCGGGCACGGCATGACGATGGATCTGCCGCCGTTCACGCTGGGGCGGGGGCTCGAATTCTCACCGGACCCGTTCTTCCTGGTCGGCTGTCTGCTGGCGCTCGGCCTCTACGGCTGGGGCGTACTGCGGCTGCGCAGGCGCGGCGACGCCTGGCCGGTCGGCCGCACCGTCGCCTTCGCGCTCGGTGTGCTGAGCGTGGCGCTGGTGATGTGCACCAGGCTCAATGACTACGGCATGGTCATGTTTAGCGTGCACATGGTGCAGCACATGGTGATCAGCATGCTCTCGCCCATCGTGCTGCTGCTCGGCGCACCAGTGACGCTGGCGCTGCGCGCGCTGCCGGTCGCGGGCCGCGGCCGCAAGGGGCCGCGCGAGCTGCTGCTGGGGCTGCTGCACAGCCGCTATATGCGTGTCGTCACACACCCTGTGTTCACGATCCCGCTGTTCATCGCGAGCCTTTACGCGCTCTACTTCAGCCCGCTCTTCGACTTCCTCATGGAGTCGAAGACCGGGCATGTGGCGATGATGGTGCACTTCCTCGCGGTGGGCCTGGTCTTCTTCTGGCCGATCATGGGCGTGGATCCGGGTCCGCACCGGCCGGGCTATGTGATGCGGATGCTGGAGCTCTTCGCGGGCATGCCGTTCCACGCCTTCTTCGGCATCGCGCTGATGATGGCGACCGAGCCGATGATCAAGGCGTACGAGAATCCGCCGGCCTCGCTCGGCATCGACGCGCTCGCCGACCAGACCGCGGCCGGCGGTATCGCCTGGGCGTTCAGCGAGATCCCGTCCGTGCTGGTGCTGATCGCGCTGGTCTTCCAGTGGTACCGCTCCGAGCAACGGCAGGCCAGGCGCATGGACCGGGCCGCGGACCGGGACGGCGACAAGGATCTTGCGGCGTACAACGCGTATCTCGCCTCGCTCCAGGCGCGCGGGCAGTAGCGCGCAGCCCTCCTCACGGGTGACCATGAGGGCGACGGCCGGGGCCGTCGGAGGAGGGCGCGCATGTCCGGATCCACGAAGGCGATGGGAGTGCTCACCGTCGGGACCCTGGTGGTCGTGACGGCGTATACAGCGGCACTCGGCAGCAATGGGTGGCTCTGGTTCGGCTGGGTGGTACTCGGTCTGGTGACGATCGGGGTGGTGGCCTCGCGCAGCAACTAGGACAGGACCTCACCGCGCGACCAGCGAGCGAGCACGGTCAGAACCGGAATACCTCGCCGGTTGCCGCGTCCAGCGCGCACGCGTTGGCGTATGTCTTGTGCCAGGCGGTCATGCGTTCGCGCCAGGTTCCGGTGGCGTCGACCGTGACCGGGGCGAACTCCTCGGTGCACGGATGCGGATCGCCCGGCAGCCGGTCCAGATCACCGCGCGCCGCCGCGAGCGCGCTGCACGCGGCGGCGGGATCGGGGTGCGCACCGCCGGGCTCGGGCGAGCAGTGCAGCAGCACGCCGCGCACCCAGGTGTTCTCGCTCCCGGACACGGTGAGGAACAGGCCTCGGGGGGCCGGCTCGTCGCCGACGGCGTGTGCGGGGACAGCGTGTGCGGGGACAGCGGTCGCAGCAAGGGACATCAGGGCTGCTGCGACGAGGACGGCGCTGCGGTGCATCCAGGGCTCCTGAGTCTTGATGGTCCGTGAGTCTTGGTGGCCCGTGTGTCTTGGGTGGCCCGGCGCAGGGTCGGACCACCCACAGGCCAGAGCACCTGCTCACGGCCGACGTCGACAAGGGGCCGCGCGGGCGGGTAGCGCGTACGGGCGAGGCGAATCGCCCGTACGGCTCCGCAGTCTGCAAGCAGCGGCAAGCGGTCAGCCGCTTGCCACGGCCGCGCCCACGCGATCGACGGACCGAGCCTCCTGCGGCACGGCCGGGACACCGTCGTCGTGGAGCACGGGGCTCACCGGCAGGGGCTTGAACTCAGGCACGGGCGACTTCGGGACCGGCGCTGCCCGACGGACACGCTGGACCTCCTTCACCCTGCGGCTGAACCAGATCACCTTGCCCGTGGCGGTGCCGCAGGTGCCCCAGCTGTCGCTGAGAACCGCGACGGTGGCGAGTCCGCCCTTGGAGGGGCTGGAACTGGTCAGCCGAGGCATTCGGCGGTCCTTGTCCGCCACCGACGCGATCAGGTGCCGACCCGTCCAGCGCAGTTCCACCACGCACGCCTTGTCGCCCTTCACATGCTGGACGACATTGCCTATGAGTTCGTCGACCGCCCGGCAGACCGGTGTGATGTGGTCTTCCAGGCTCCAGTACCGAAGATGCGCGGCGAGAATGCGCCGGATCTGAGGAATCCGCTCTGTCGATGCCTGCACTTCCAAGGTGTAGCGGCAGGCGGCCGTGACATGCATGACCGTTACTCCTCACCGCGACCTGGTCACCCCTTCGGCTGCTTGACCCCCGAGTGCGAAGAGTGAGCAAGTGTCGCTTCTGGGTCACCACCCAGATTGACCTCGGGTGCCCAAGACCGCAACACATCGCCCGTCCGGCGCAAGCAGACTGTCCGGTACCAGGCGGTTACGCGGGGCGATGGCTGCACCTAGACTGACCGTTCTTGCGACGCTACTGACCTGGCACAACGCAGTCCTGACGCCTATCCGGACCAAGTGAGGAGCACCCTCAATTGTTCTACTACGTGCTCAAATACGTCATTCTGGGGCCGCTGTTGCGGTTGCTGTTCCGGCCCAGGATCGAGGGACTCGAGCACATTCCGGCAGAGGGCGCGGCGATCGTCGCCGGAAACCATCTGTCCTTCTCGGACCACTTCCTGATGCCGGCGATCATCAAGCGCCGCATCACCTTCCTGGCGAAGGCCGAGTACTTCACCGGACCGGGTCTCAAGGGGCGGCTCACGGCGGCGTTCTTCCACAGCGCCGGGCAGATCCCGGTGGACCGCTCCGGCAAGGAGGCCGGTCAGGCGGCGATCCGTGAGGGCCTCGGTGTGCTGTCCAAGGGCGAGCTGCTGGGGATCTATCCCGAGGGCACCCGCTCGCACGACGGCAGGCTCTACAAGGGCAAGGTCGGCGTCGCCGTGATGGCGCTCAGGGCGCAGGTGCCGGTGGTGCCGTGCGCGATGGTGGGGACGTTCGAGATCCAGCCACCGGGGCAGGTCCTGCCGAAGATCAAGCGGGTGACGGTGCGGTTCGGCGAGCCGATGGACTTCTCGCGGTACGCGGGAATGGAGAACCACAAGGCGGCGATCCGCGCGGTCACCGACGAGATCATGTACGCGATCCTGGAGCTGTCCGGACAGGAGTACGTGGACCGCTATGCCGCCGACGTCAAGGCGGAGCTGGAGCAGCCGAAGAAGTTCCCACGGCGAAGAAGCTGAGAGGAGGAGGGGCGGCCGGAACCGGCCGCCCCTCCCCCGTGCTGCTGGTGTGTCCTACGGCTTCGGCGTGGCGTGCGGGGTGCACGTCACATCGCTGCTGTCCAGCTTGCCGCTGAGCAGGTAGGCCTCCACCCGCCCGTTGATGCACGGGTTGACCAGACCGGTCACACCGTGCGAGCCGGCGTCCTTCTCGATGATCAGACGCGAGCCCTTGAGCCGCTTGTGCAGCTCGACGGCGCCGTCGAAGGGCGTGGCGGCGTCACGGGTCGACTGCACGATCAGCACCTGCGGCAAACCCTTGCCCGTCTTCACCCTGACCGGGGTCTGCTGCTTGGACGACCAGGTGGCACAGGGCAGGTTCATCCAGGCGTTGGCCCAGGTCATGAACGGGTGGTCCTTGTGCAGCCTGGTGTTGTCCCGGTCCCACTTCTTCCAGCTGGTGGGCCACTTGGCGTCCGCGCACTCGACGGCCGTGTAGACGGCGTTGCCGTTCTCCGACGCGATGTTGCCCGCGGTGTCCGACAGGTCGGGCGCCGCGGCGTCGACCAGCGCCTGGGTGTCACCGGCGACGTACTTGCTCCAGGCCTGGGCGGTGGGCGCCCAGGAGGAGTCGTAGTACGGCGCGCTCTGGAAGAAGCTGATGAGCTCCGCCGGTCCGACGACCCCGCCGAGGGGGCTCTTCTTGGCGGTGGCCCGCAGCTTCAGCCACTGCTGCTCGACCTTCTCGGGGGTGTCCCCGATGTGGTAGGTCGCGTCGTTCTTGGCGACCCAGGCCTTCCAGTCGTCCCAGCGCATCTGGAAGGCGACGTCCTGGTCGAGGTTGGCCTCGTACCAGATCTTCTCCCGCGACGGGTTGACCACGCTGTCGACGATCATCCGGCGCACATGGCCCGGGTAGAGCGTCGCGTACACCGCGCCGATGTACGTGCCGTAGGAGACGCCCAGGAAGTTGAGCTTCTTCTCACCGAGGGCGGCCCGGATGACGTCCAGGTCGCGCACGGTGTTCGGCGTGGTCATGTACGGCAGCATCCAGCCGCTGCGCTCGGCACAGCCGTCCGCGTACTGGGCGGCGAGCTTTCGCTGGGCGCGCTTGTCGGCCTCGCTGTCGGGCACCGGGTCGGCCTTCGGGGCCTTGACGAACTCCTGCGGGTCGACGCAGGAGATCGGGCTCGAGTGGCCGACACCACGCGGGTCGAAGCCCACGAAGTCGTACGCCTTGGCGGTGTTCACCCAGAGCGGGTTCTTGTTCGTGACCCGGGTCGGGAAGCGCATGCCCGAGCCGCCGGGGCCGCCCGGGTTGTAGACCAGGGCGCCCTGGCGGTCGGCCGCGGCGCCCGTGTTTCCTATGCGGTCGACGGCAATCTTGATCTGCTTGCCGTTGGGCCGCGCGTAGTCGAGCGGAACGCTCACCCAGCCGCACTGGATGGGCTTGGCGAATCCCCAGTCCGCCGGGCAGTCCGCCCAGTCGATGCCCTTCTTTGCGGCACGCTCGGCGGCCAACTGAGCGCCGCGAGCCTCGGAGTAGCCGCGATGGCGGCTCTCGGCGTTGGCCGCCGGAGCCGCCATCGCGCCTGCAATGAGCGTGCCCGCGATCAGAGTGCCGGCCGAGCCGAGCACTGCTGTGCGTCTCACGTAGAACTCCCCCTATCTGTTGTCGAGTTCTAGGGGGGATCCTTTCGTCTGCGGGCATGCCGAGGACAGGTCGTACTGGTGTTTCTTTACCGAACCAATAACCGGTGACTCAAGTCCCGCTGAGCGGTGCACCATTACGGGGCACGCGCCGACGGGTGGTCAGCCGGGGAGTTCGGTGCGCAGCACCTCGTCGAGGACGCAGCGCAACTGGCGGGCGTCGGGTGCGACGGCAGTGACCAGGAAGGCCGGACCGGCGAGCGGAGTGAGAACCGCGGTCTCGCCGACGAGTCGCGATTCGACCGGTTTGTCATCCAAGGCCGGATGGACCACAAGGAGTTGGCCGACGGCACGGTGCCCGCCGAGGACGGCGCCGCCGTCCCAGCCGCCGGGCGCGCCCGGGCCGTAGCCGAGCTCCTGGTCGAGCAGCGGGCGCCCGGCGCGGCGGACCGTGAGGCGGGTGGCAAGGGTGCCGGGCTGCTCGCCGTACCGGCCGAGGATCTGCTCCTCGCGCAGCACCAGCCGTGCCGTGGCAGCCAGCTCGACCCGCGTACGCATCTGCAGGTCACTTCCGTACGCGGAGATGAGCTGTTCCGGCAGCCAGCGCAGCTCGGCGTCCTCGCCGACGGTCAGCCGCACGTCGTAGCAGGCCTGTTCGGGTGTGCGTCCGGGCAGCGCAATGGTGGCGGCCGCGGAGTCGACCTGAAGCCGGGCGCCCTGACCCACCTCGGTCTCGATGGCGAGCCGGTCGCCGCCGAGCGGGGCGCTCATCGCGCCGACGACGGTGACCCGGGTGTACGGGCCGGTGGCGCGGGTGCGGCGCAGCGCGAGCGGTCCGTCGCTCAACAGCTCCGGCAGTCCTTCGCGGGTGGCGACGATACGGGCGGTTGCCTGGATGCTCATGCGGTCCAGTCGGCGAGCCGGTCGCGCACCCACTCGGCCACCGGGCCCACGCCCCCCTCGCCCTTCAGCGAGGTGAAGACGACGGGGAGTTCACCCCGCTGCTCCTTGGCGTCGCGCGCCATCCGCCCGAGGTCGGAGCCGACGTACGGCGCGAGGTCCGTCTTGTTGACGACGAGCAGATCGGCGGTGGTGACGCCGGGGCCGCCCTTGCGCGGGATGTCGTCGCCTCCCGCGACGTCGATGACGAAGATCTGGGCGTCGACGAGCCCCTTGGAGAAGGTGGCGGTGAGATTGTCGCCGCCCGACTCGACGAGGATCAGATCGAGCGGGCCGACGCTCTCCTCCAGTTCCTCGACGGCTTCGAGGTTGGCGGAGATGTCGTCGCGGATGGCCGTGTGCGGGCAGGCGCCGGTCTCCACGGCCTGGATGCGCTCCGGAGGCAGCACGGCGTTACGGAGCAGGAATTCGGCATCCTCACGGGTGTAGATGTCATTGGTGACGACCGCGATGGACAGCCGGTCGCGCAGTGCGCCGCAGAGCGCGGCGACGGTGGCGGTCTTGCCGGAGCCCACGGGTCCGCCGAGGCCGACGCGCAGGGCACGCCGGGTGCCGTCGGGGCGGGTCGCGTCGGCGCCGACTGCGGCCGGTCCGTCGTGGGAGTGGTCGAGGTGCATGGTGCGGCTCCTGGATGTCTTACGAGGCGAAGAGGCGTACGGGCCAGGTCGCGTGCTGCTCGGCCGTGATGTCGAGCAGCGGCGCCGACGCGGCGGGCAGGGCGTCGATGCCCTCGGCCGCGGCTGCCGCGGCGCGGGCGGCGACCTCGTCCATGTCGGGGGCGAGGCGGGCGAGGACGGCGGTGGCCTGGAAGGGATCGAGACTGAGCAGACGTACCGCCGCGGTGGCCGGACCGCTGACCGTCTCGTACGCGACGCAGTGCGCGGCGTCGATCGGCCCAAGCCCCGCGGCGCGGGCGGCGAGCCCGAGGACGATCGGCTGGTGCGTGCCGCGCGGGAACGCCGCGGCGAGCGCGTCGAGTTCGGCACACGGCCATGCCGCCCGGGCGGCGCGCATCATCTGCCGGCCGAGCTTGCGGGCGGTGGCCCGCAGAGCCGGTGAGGCGGTACGGGCGTCCGCGGCCTCGTCGAGTGCCGTCGGATCGAGCCCCAGGGCAGCCGCGGCGGCGAGCCCCGCCGAGGTGAGACCGGTGGTGTGCAGCCGTCCCCGGCAGAAGGCGGCCAGATCCCGGGCGTCGCGAATCCGTCCGGCCTTGACGGCCGGTTCGGCCCCACCGGAGTGGGCGTGCCCGCCGGCGGGAAACCGGCCGTCGGCGAGGACGAGCAGGGCCGCGCGCGCTCTCGGCGCGGAGCGGCCCGCAGCGGGTCCGCCGTCGCCGGCGACCGGGCCGAAGCCGCCCGCCGCGGGGGCGCGCGCAGTCGTGGCGTCGTTCATGGCTCAGAAGAGGAAGTAGCGCTGAGCCATGGGCAGTTCGGCGGCGGGCGCGGGCTCGACCGCCTCGCCGTCGATCGTCACCGTGAACGTGTCGGCGTCGACCTCGACGCGCGGCAGCGCATCGTTCTCCCGCATGTCCGCCTTGGTGATGCGCCGTGTGCTGGTGATCGGCACGAACTTCTTGGCCAGGCCCAGGCGTTCGGGCAGATCGTCCTCGATCGCCGCCTGGGCGACGAAGTTGAACGAGCTCAGCGACGCCGCCCGCCCCAGCGCGCCGAACATCGGGCGCGGCAGCACCGGCTGCGGGGTCGGGATGGAAGCGTTGGCATCGCCCATCTGCGCATACGCGATCTGTCCGCCCTTGATGACGAGCTGCGGCTTGACGCCGAAGAAGGCGGGCTCCCACAGCACCAGGTCGGCGAGCTTGCCCGTCTCGACCGAGCCGATCTCGCGGTCCAGGCCCTGTGCGATCGCCGGGTTGATCGTGTATTTGGCGACATAGCGACGTGCGCGGTGGTTGTCGGCGCGGCCGTCCCCGGGCAGTGCGCCCCGGCGCTTCTTCATCACATGCGCGGTCTGCCAGGTGCGCATCACCACCTCGCCGACACGCCCCATGGCCTGGGAGTCGGAAGAGATGATCGAGATGGCGCCGAGGTCGTGCAGGATGTCCTCGGCCGCGATCGTGGAGGGCCGTATCCGGGACTCCGCGAAGGCCAGGTCCTCGGGCACCGCCGGATTCAGGTGATGGCAGACCATCAGCATGTCGAGGTGTTCCTCGATCGTGTTGACGGTGTGCGGCCGGGTCGGGTTGGTGGAGCTGGGCAGCACATGGGGCTCGGAGACCACGGTGATGATGTCCGGTGCGTGCCCGCCGCCCGCGCCCTCCGTGTGGTACGCGTGGATCGTGCGGCCCGCGATCGCGGCCAGCGTGTCCCCGACGAAGCCCGCTTCGTTGAGGGTGTCCGTGTGGATGGCGAGCTGCACGCCGGTCTCGTCGCAGACGCTCAGGCAGGCGTCGATGACGGCGGGGGTCGCGCCCCAGTCCTCGTGGATCTTGAACCCGAGCGCCCCGCCGCGCAGTTGGGAGTGCATGGCCTCGCGGGACATCGTGTTGCCCTTGCCGAGCAGCCCGATGTTGACGGGCAGGGAGTCCATCGCCCCGAACATCCGGGCAAGGTGCCACGGCCCAGGGGTGATGGTGGTGGCCTTGGTCCCTTCGGCCGGTCCGGTGCCGCCGCCGACGAGCGTGGTGACGCCGGTGGCGAGGGCCTGGTCGATGATCGTCGGCGAGATGAAGTGGACGTGCGCGTCGATGGCGCCCGCGGTGACGATCTTCCCGTTGCCGGCGATCATCTCGGTCTCGGGGCCGATGACGAGGTCGGCGTGCACGCCGTCCATCGTGTCGGGGTTCCCGGCCTTGCCGATGCCGGTGATCCGGCCGTCGCGGATACCGATGTCGGCCTTGACGATGCCCCAGTGGTCGACGATGACGACACCGGTGATGACGGTGTCGGGTGCGCCTTCGGCCCGCGTCGTACGGGACTGGCCCATCGACTCGCGGATCACCTTGCCGCCGCCGAACACGGCCTCGTCGCCCGCGAGTCCGGGCCCGCCGGAGCGGTCCGCCTCGATCTCGATCAGCAGATCGGTGTCGGCGAGCCGGATCCGGTCGCCGGTGGTGGGCCCGAAGAGATCCGCGTACACGGCACGGTTGAGCTCAGGCACCTTCATCTCCCGTCGCTTCGAGGGCACCTCTGGTCTCGCCGCGCAGCCCGGGGACGAGCCGACGGCCTGCGAGGGGTACGAGTTCGACCTCCACGGGGATGCCGGGCTCAAAACGCACGGCGGTGCCCGCGGCAATGTTCAGCCGCAGGCCCCTGGCGGCCGCGCGGTCGAAGTCCAGACCGGGGTTGGCCTCGGCGAAGTGGTAGTGGGAGCCGACCTGGACCGGCCGGTCGGCGGCGTTGACGACGGCGAGGCGGGTGACCTCGCGCCCCTGATTGAGGGGCACGTTCCCGTCGGCGAACAGTATTTCTCCGGGGATCATCGGCGCGGCCCCTCTCAGACGATCGGGTCGTGGACGGTGACGAGCTTGGTGCCGTCCGGGAAGGTCGCCTCGACCTGGACGTCGTGGATCATCTCGGGGATGCCGTCCATGACGTCGGCGCGGGTGAGGACCTTGCGGCCCGATGCCATCAGTTCGGCGACGGTGCGTCCGTCCCTGGCACCCTCCAGGATGTGCGAGGTGATCAGGGCGACGGACTCGGGGTGGTTCAGCTTGACCCCGCGCGCTCGGCGCTTGTCCGCCACGTCGGCGGCCACATGGATGAGCAGTCGTTCCTGCTCGTGCGGGGAGAGTTGCACGTGTCCACCTCACTGTCTTCCGGCCCAGTCCCGTCCGGGCGCTGCGGGACACCGGTTCACATCAACACTCTGTTGACGTGCGCACGGATGTCTCGCGACCAGGGGTTGAACGTTAGGACGAAAGTTTTTCCGGCGCGTTAACTGATCTTGGGCACGCATGACATCAGCTCCCTCAGAGCAGCCCGCACCGCGATCGGGGACCGGGTCGTATACGTGGCAGGTTCAGCCGCGGCGGTCAGGGCGCCGGTGCTCGGCCGTCAGACCGAAACGGGCGTGTTCACCGGAAGGGGATCCGACCTGGCCCAGCTTGGAGACCGAGCTGATGACCTGCTCCTCGGCCGCTTCCTGATCCCTCTCCAGGCGCTCCAGGTCAGCCGCGGACACCAGCGCCACGAGCGGCTTCCCGTGCCGGGTCACGACCACCCGTTCCCCGCCGTAGACAACACGGTTGATCAGCTCGGCGAGCTCTGCGCGGGCTTGCGTCACCGGAATCTCGTAGGCCATGCCCATAGCTTAATCCGCGACCATGACGTCCCGGTTTTACAGATTCCGTCCCGGATCATGTGGGTCGTCATTAGTCTGGGCCTCTCGCTGGGCCCAATTGGGGGGATTCCGGCCTGAAATCGAGGAACGCTCATGCTCCGCACCCGCACCATGGCCGTTGCCGCTGTCGCGGCATCAGCCGCAGGCCTCGCACTGCTGCCGATGCCGGCACAGGCCGCGGCCGGCTCCGTCCATCTGTACAAGATCTACTACGACAGCCCGGGTTCGGACCGGGGATCCAACGCAAGCCTGAACGCCGAATATGTGCAGATACGCAACACCACCTCGAAGGCCGTCAGCCTGAAGGGCTGGACGCTCGTCGACGCGTCGAACCACAGGTACGTCTTCGGCACGTACACGCTCGGCAGCGGGAAGACGGTGACGGTCCACACGGGCAAGGGGACGAACAGCACGGCGCACCGCTATCAGGGGCGTGCCTGGTACGTGTGGAACAACGACAAGGACACGGCGACGCTGAGGAAGTCGACGGGCGTCCGGGTCGACGCCTGCTCCTACAACTCGACCAGGGTCGACTACAGGTTCTGCTGAGCGCCTGACCTCCCGCCCCCGCTGCCCGGACAGCGGGGGCGCTGTCATGCCGCGGCGCAGTCGTACAGCGGTGACCGTTCGCCCTCAGCGAGCATCCGCCCCGCTTCCGGCCCGCAATCTGTACGTCCTGTACATTTTTTACAGGCCAGTGACCGAGGAGCACGTGGAAAGGTACGTCATGAACCGCCCTGCCGCCCGCTATGTCCTGCCCGAGTTCACCGAGCGCACCAGCGCGGGATCCCGCACCCTCGATCCGTACTCGAAGCTGCTCGACGAGCGGATCATCTTCCTGGGCACCGTCGTCGACGACACCGCGGCGAACGATGTGATCGCGCAGTTCCTGCATCTCGAGTACGCCGCGCCCGACCGCGACATCTCCCTCTACATCAACTCCCCCGGCGGCTCACTGAGCGCCATGTCCGCGATCTACGACACGATGCAGGTGGTCACCTGCGACGTGGAGACGACCTGCCTCGGGCAGGCCGCGTCGACCGCCGCCCTGCTGCTCGCCGCCGGTGCCCCCGGCAAGCGGATGGCACTGCCCGGCTCGCGGATCGTCGTCCAGCAGCCCGCGTTCGATGAGCCGTTGCAGGGCCGGCCATCCGATCTGGAGATCCAGGCACAGGAGTTGCTCCGGCTGCGCGACCAACTCGCCCGGATGCTCGTGCACCACACCGGCCAGACCTCCCAGCGGATCGCCGCCGACCTGGAGCGCGACACGATCTTCGACGCCGTCGACGCCAAGGCCTACGGGCTGGTGGACCATGTGGTCAAGAACCGCAAGGCGTCACTGTCGTCCCACGGCTCGAGGTGAGCACACCGTGCTGCCGCCCGAACTGCCGCCGCTGCCCGCACTGACCCGCGCCGAGAGCGAGTTCATCGACAGCTACCTCGAAGTGCTCGATCTGCTGGGGCGCATCAACCCGGCGCGCGCCACGCACACCTATGGAGCGCTCCGCGCGGCACAGGCCCTGGCCGGCCGGGCGGGCGCGCTCAAGGACGCCCTGACGCTGATGCATATGCGCGGCGAGAGCGAGATCCATGCGGCGACGCTGGCCGAGGCGCTCCGAGCCCTCGACGGCGAACGCCGGGCGCACCGGGTGACGATGCCGCCCGTACCGCTCAGTTGACGAACTCACCTCTTCCGTCTACGGCCATCAGGGTACTGGTCGCCCTCCCCCATTCGATGTAATCACTGTCCCCCGAAGCCCTACGGACAACTTGCGCGGCACGGCTACCGATTTGGCGGAATGACTTGTTCCGCCGCTGGTGCAAGGGTCCTCAGGCGTCCCCTGCCACCCCTCGAAACTGCCCTGTCCACCCGAACAGGTGAGTGGTGGTAAAGCTCACAAACTGCCGTTTCAGTTCGGAAATCCGGCATGAGTTGGGTCAAGATCCCTGGGACGACAAGCCCCCGCCACCGCGGCGGGGCGGTCCGGGCGGACGCCGAGTCCTGCCGCCGCTCCCGGATGACTGGTCGACAGGAGTGCATCGGCAGGAGTGGAGGACCCAAGCACGACGGGACAGCCGGAAGGTCGGCAGTCCCTTGGGGTGAAGCCGCAGCCGCGGCCGGGCATCTTCGTCCGTCCGAACCCGACAGGTCATCCTTCACAGGCGGCTGACGAAGGGTTGCGCATGACTGCGCAGATTCATGTCCCGTTTCTGATGGGCCGGGCGGGCGCCGTATCGGCCCTGACCCTCGCCGCCGTCGGTGGCTCGCTGCTGGCTCCGGGGGGAGCCTCAGAGGCATACGCGGCTACGACCCACGCGAGCAAGGCACTTCAGGTGGCCGCCTCGAAGAAGGGCGCACCGTACAAGTACGGCGCCTCGGGTCCGCGCCGGTTCGACTGCTCAGGGCTGACGCTCTATTCGTACAAAAAGGCGGGCAAGAAGCTCCCACGTACGGCCCAGCAGCAGTACAACAAGACCCGTCACATCTCGGCGTCCTCCCGGCAGCAGGGAGACCTGGTCTTCTTCCACTCCGGCAGCAGCGTCTACCACGTGGGGATCTACGCCGGCCGCAACAAGATCTGGCACTCGCCGAAGAGCGGCTCCTGGGTGAAACTGGAAAAGATCTGGAGCAAGAGCGTCTGGTACGGCCGGGTGCGCTGACGGCCCGTTGACTGATGGTGCGCCGATCGCCGCTCATCACCGGCGGTCGGCGCACCGGGACCGAGCCGGGCCCGCGCCCGGGCGCCCGGGCACCCGCCAGTCGGCACCTGGCACCCGGCGTCAGTGCGCCAGCGGCTCGGCCAGCAGAGTCACGCCGAGCGCGGTGAGCGCCCCGCCGGTAACGCCTTCCACGGCGCGCGTGGTGCGCGGCCGGCGCAGCCACTGCCCCAGCCGGTCCACCAGCAGCGCCACTGCGGGGAACCAGAGCAGAGCCAGGACGACGACGATCGTGGCGAGCAGCAGAGTCCGCGGCAGCACCGGCGCACCGTCCGGCACGAACTGCGGCAGCAGGCTGAGGAACAGGACCGGCGCCTTCGGATTGAGGACGTTCGTGAGGAACCCCTGCCGCAGACTGCGGCCCATGCCGTCGGCCGCTTCGCCCACCGTCTCCGGCACGGCGAGCGCCGGACGCAGGGCCGAGCGCACCGCCCGTACACCCAGGTAGAGCACATACGCTCCACCGGCGATCTGGAGCGTGCGGTACAGCACCGGGACCGCGACCAGGACGGCCGCGAGTCCCGCGACGGCGAGCGCGGTGTGCACGAGCAGCCCCCCGGCCACACCGACGGCACAGGCCACGCCCGCGCGCCGGGAGGCGAGCGCATTGCGTACGACGACGGTGAAGTCCGCGCCCGGCATGGCGACCATGCCCGCGGCGACCCCGGTGAAAGCGACCAGCTGTGCGTCCATGCCGACCATCGTGGCCCGCCGCAGGGCTTAACGTGTACTTATAAACTTCTGGGTCTGCCTAAAGCAATGCTTAAGCCTGGCAGGGAGGGAGTGGCATGTACGACCCGACACGGCTGGCGGCCCTGGTGGCGGTCGCCGAGGCCGGTTCGATCACCCGCGCGGCCGCTCGTCTCGGCTACACCGCGCCCGCGCTCTCCCAGCAGCTGGCCAAGCTGGAGCGCGAGGCCGGCGCGGTACTGCTGGTGCGGCACCATCGCGGGGCGCGGCTGACGGCCGCGGGCGAGCTGCTGGCAGCGCGGGCCCGCCGGGTGCTGGACGAGATGGACCGGGCGCGTCATGAGCTGTCCCGGCTGTCCGGGCTCTCCGGAGGGCGGCTGCGGGTCGGCACCTTCACCACCGTCGGCGTTCATCTGCTGCCCCCGGTGCTGAGCACGTTCCGCAGGGCACATCCTGATGTGGAACTCACCGTCGCGGAGTACGAACCACCGGACGGGGTCCTGGCGGTGGCGGCCGGCGAGGTCGAGCTGGCGCTCACGCATGCGTACGAACCGGCCGAGCCCGCACAGCCGCCCGCCGGTGTGATCCTGGAGCCCCTGCTGGTCGAGGAGTTGGTACTGGTGACGGCCCCCGGCCATGCACTGGCGGGCGGCTCGGGCCGGCTGCCGGTGGCCGATCTTGCCGGGCAGCCGCTGATCAGCAGCGCTCCCTCGCACCCGTCCCGCAAGGGTGTGGAGTCAGCCCTGGCACGCGCCGGGGCGAGTCCCGCCGTGGTGTGCGAGTCACCCGGCTATGCGCTGGTGTGCGCGCTGGTCAGCGCGGGGCTCGGGGTTGCGGTGGTGCCGGAGATGGTCGCCGCGATGGCCGCGACACCATTGAGCGCACGTCAGTTGGAGTCGGCGGGGTTCAGGCGGACGATCTCGGTGGCGCACCGTGGCGAGGAGTCGGGCCCGGCGGCCGAGTCGCTGCGGGCTCTGCTGCGCGGTGCGTTCGGCCGCGCGGGAAACTGACGGCCCGGCCAGGCGCGCCGGGCCGACCGGCCACGCCGTGATCAGCTCTGCACAGGTACGGTCCACGGCAGGGCGATCCAGACGGTCTTGCCGCCCTCCGGAGTGGGAGTGACGGTGAGCTGTCCGCCGCACTCCGCGGTCAGGCTGCGGATGATGACCATGCCGCGGCCGTTGTCCTGGCGGACGGCGGCAGGCAGCCGCTGCGGCCAGCGCGGGTGGCTGTCGGTCACACCGATGCGCAGTTCCTCGTCCCGCTCCAGACGAAGGTCCACGGTGAAGGTCGGCGACTGGCCGAAGGTGTGCTGGACGGCGTTGGTGGCGAGTTCGGAGACGATCAGCCGGACGGTGTCGACGGCGTCGGTCTCGACCGGCAGGCCCCATTCGGAGATGACGTGTGTGGCGTACCGCCGGGCCGCGGAGACCGAGGCGGGATCGCTCGGCAGAGTAACGGATGCTTCTTGGTGATCTGCCATGGCGAAGCTGTCCCTTTCCCACCGGGGCCGGGCTCCGACTCGTAGCGGAATTGCGAGGACGGCCACGGATTGTGCTTCGCGCCAGAGTGCCACCTCACACGCCGTCGGTGGCGAGGATCCACCAAGATATGCATATATCTGTCGCTCAAAGCGGTGAACTCTGCTACGCGAGACCGTATTTGGGCGGCACACTCTCGCTTTGATCGAGTGGAAAGGAGCACGAGATGCGACACGTCCCCGCGGTGCGCCGTCGCAAGCTCGGCGAGGAGCTGCGGAGGTTGCGCCTGGACGCCGGACTCACCAGCCGGGACGCCGGCGGACTGGCCGGCTGGCACCAGTCGAAGGTGAGCCGGATCGAGACCGGCGCCAGCGGGGTCAAGGCCGCGGATGTACACCTGTTGCTGGATGTGTACGAAGTCGCCGACCCTCAACTGCGTGCGCTGCTCGAAACCTTGGTGGACGCGGCCGACGGCACGGGCAGCGGCTGGTGGCACGAGTACCGCGGGCTGATCCCGCCCGAGTACCGGGACTTCATCAGCTTGGAGGCCCATGCCTGCGCGGCGCGCACCCTGGAGACCTCGGTGGTGCCCGGACTGCTGCAGACGCCGGACTACGCGCGTGCGGTGACCCGTGCGGCGCTGGAGGAGTTGTCCGCGGTGACCGTCAACTCGCTGGTGGACGTACGGATCACGCGCCAGTCGGTGCTCTGGGGCGACAGGCCCCTGGAGTTGAGCGCGGTGCTCGACGAGGCGGCGCTACGTCGTGAAGTGGGTGGCGTCCAAGTGATGCGGGAGCAACTGCGGTCGCTGGCGGAGACGGCACAACTGCCCCATGTGCACCTCCAGGTACTGCCGTTCTCGGTCGGCGGCTATGCGGGACTCACCAGTCCTTTCATTATCTTCTCCTTTCCGAACACTTCTGATCTGGATGTGATTGTTCTCGACCATTTGACGAGTAGCCTCTACCTCGAGCGGAAAGAAGACCTTGAGGTGTACGGCGCCGCCTTCCGAGCGATGCAGGCGCGCGCACTGTCACCCGCGGACTCATTGGATCTCATCGCCCGGATCAGTGACGGCGCATAGGGAGGCACCCTCCATGTCAGATTTCCTCACGCGCGACGCATTACGGTGGCGGCGCAGCAGCCGCAGCACGGGGATGAACAACTGCGTCGAGGCGGCCCGGCTGCCCGACGACTCGCTCGCGGTACGCGACTCCAAGAACATCAGGCGGCAGGCCCTGCGCTTCTCGCCGGGAGCCTGGAGCAGCTTCCTGACGGCCATCCACGAGGAGACCGTCAACTGACCACCGACTTACTACCGACTGACGGTCAATCGACCGTCATCCGACCGGCGCGGCCCCGGTGATCGTGGCGATCGCCCGGTCGATCTGCTGATCGGTGAGGTCCGCCCGCGCGGTGAGCCTGATCCTGGAGATGCCGTCCGGCACCGACGGCGGGCGGAAACAGCCGACGACAAGTCCGGCGTCCCGGCAGTCCGCGGCCCAGCGCAGGGCGGCCTCCGGCGACGGCGCCCGTACGGACACCACGGCGGCGTCGGGTCGAGCGGCGGTCAGACCCGCGTCTGTGAGACGACGGTGCAGCGTCGACGCGACGGTACGGGCACGGTCGGCCAGCGCGGGCTCGCGGCGCAG
The DNA here is from genome assembly GCF_044903445.1 of Streptomyces sp. NPDC019890. Classification (NCBI taxonomy): domain Bacteria; kingdom Bacillati; phylum Actinomycetota; class Actinomycetes; order Kitasatosporales; family Streptomycetaceae; genus Streptomyces; species Streptomyces sp. NPDC019890. The sequence goes on from NZ_JBJDQK010000010.1 coordinate 229,620, forward strand.
CAGCCGCAGGCTCGCCAGCGCGGCTCCCGCGGCGGCGGGAGCCAGGCCCGTGTCGAAGATGAAGGTGCGGGCGGTGTTGACCAGGTGCTCGATCACCCGGGCCGGGCCCAGTACCGCCCCACCCTGGCTGCCCAGGGACTTGGAGAGAGTGAGCGTGGCGACGACGCCGGAGGCGCCCGCGATGCCTGCGGCGTTCAGCGCCCCGCGGCCGCCGTCGCCCAGCACGCCAAGACCGTGCGCGTCATCGACGAGCAGCGCCGCGCCGTGCTCGCCGCAGGCCTGAGCGAGGGCCGCCAGCGGCGCGGCGTCGCCGTCCACCGAGAAGACCGAGTCGGTGACCGCGAGGGCCCGCCGCCCTGGGTGCGCGTCGAGCGTCTTGCGTACGGCTTCCACATCGGCGTGCGGCACGATCGCGGTCTCGGCGCGCGAGAGCCGGCAGCCGTCGACGATCGAGGCATGGTTCCCCGCGTCGGAGACGATCAGTGAGCCGCGGCCGCTCAGCGCGGTCACCGCGGCGAGATTCGCGGCATAGCCGGAGGCAAGCACCAGGGCTGCCTCGAAGCCGCAGAAGGCGGCGAGTTCCCGCTCGAGCTCGGCGTGCAGCGCGGTGCTGCCCGTGACCAGCCGGGAGCCGGTGGCCCCGGCGCCCCAGCGGCGGGCCGCTTCGGCAGCGGCGCCGGTGATCTCAGAACGGCGGGTGAGGCCCAGATAGTCGTTGCTGGCGAGATCCAGCAGTTCGGACTCGGCGGTGCGCGGCCGGAGCGTACGCACGAGGCCCGCGCGCTCACGGCGGCGCGACTCGTCGTCGATCCAGTCGAAAGGATCCTGGGGCATGGTGGTCCGGTCCTTTTGTAGGCAGCGCACAAGACCCTAACCGGGGTCACTCGAGGAACGGATGTGGCCATGCACACACCTCAAACACGGTCTCTTGTGTGGTTCCTCCTTGGCCGCGGCGTGTGCCGTACGTCAGGATCGGCGCCATGGACCTGCTGAACACCCTGGTGGAGAAGGGGTTGCGGCGCGAGCTGCCGACCCGTGAAGAAGCCCTCGCCGTACTGGCGACCTCCGACGACGAACTGCTCGAAGTGGTTGCGGCGGCCGGCAAGGTGCGCCGCCAGTGGTTCGGGCGGCGGGTGAAACTGAACTATCTCGTCAATCTGAAGTCGGGGCTGTGCCCCGAGGACTGCTCGTACTGCTCGCAGCGGCTCGGCTCCAAGGCCGAGATCCTCAAGTACACCTGGCTGAAGCCGGACGAGGCGTCGCAGGCGGCCGCCGCGGGTGTCGCGGGCGGCGCGAAGCGGGTCTGTCTGGTCGCCAGCGGCCGCGGTCCCACCGACCGGGACGTCGACCGGGTCTCGAAGACGATCGAGGCGATCAAGGAGCAGAACGAGGGCGTCGAGGTCTGTGCCTGCCTCGGGCTGCTCTCGGGCGGGCAGGCGGAGCGGCTGCGGGCCGCGGGCGCGGACGCGTACAACCACAACCTCAATACGTCCGAGGGGACATACGGGGACATCACCACCACCCACACCTATGCGGACCGGGTGGACACCGTGCACCAGGCGCAGGCCGCGGGGCTTTCCGCCTGCTCCGGTCTGATCGCGGGCATGGGTGAGAGCGACGAGGACCTGGTCGACGTCGTCTTCTCGCTGCGCGAGCTCGACCCCGACTCGGTGCCGGTCAACTTCCTGATCCCCTTCGAGGGCACACCGCTGGCCAAGGAGTGGAACCTCACCCCGCAGCGCTGTCTGCGGATTCTCGCGATGGTCCGTTTCGTCTGCCCCGATGTGGAGGTACGGATCGCGGGCGGTCGCGAGGTGCATCTGCGCTCGATGCAGCCGCTCGCGCTGAACCTCGCCAACTCGATCTTCCTCGGCGACTATCTGACGAGCGAGGGGCAGGCGGGCCAGGCCGACCTCGACATGATCGCGGACGCGGGCTTCGAGGTGGAGGGCACGGACACGACGACGCTGCCGGAGCACCGCGCGGACGCGCTCGCGGGTGGCTGCGGTTCGCACTCCGGCTCCGGCGGGTGCGGGCCGTGCGGTGACGGTGAGGCGGTCGCCGAGCCCGTCGCCGAGGTTCCCGCGGCGCGTACGGATCTGGTCGCCGTGCGCCGCCGTGGCGCGGGCACGGATCTCGCGCCCAATGCCTGAGTCCGTACCGGAGTCCGGCTACGGCCCCGGCGAGCTGCTGGCGCTGGACCGGGCGCATGTCTGGCATCCGTACGGCCCGATGCCGGGCCGTACGGATCCGCTGATCGTGGAGTCCGCGTCCGGCGTACGGCTGCGGCTCGCCGAACCGGTCCACGGGCAGCGCGAGTTGATCGACGGCATGTCGTCCTGGTGGTCGGCGATCCACGGCTACAACCACCCTGTCCTCAACGAGGCGGCGCACGGCCAGCTGGAGCGGATGAGCCATGTGATGTTCGGCGGGCTCACGCACGAGCCCGCCGTGCGGCTCGCCGCCCGGCTGGTCGAGATCACGCCCGAGCCGCTGCGGCATGTCTTCCTCTGCGACTCGGGCTCCGTCTCGGTCGAGGTCGCGGTGAAGATGTGCCTGCAGTACTGGCGCTCGGTGGGGCGGCCGGCCAAGCAGCGACTGCTGACCTGGCGCGGCGGCTACCACGGGGACACCTGGCAGCCGATGTCGGTGTGCGACCCCCAGGGCGGCATGCACGAGCTGTGGTCGGGGGTGCTGCCGCGGCAGATCTTCGCGGACGCGCCGCCGGTGGGCTTCGAGGAGTCGTACGCACAGCAGCTGCGCGATCTTGTCGCGCGGCACGCGGACGAGCTGGCCGCGGTGATCGTGGAGCCGGTGGTGCAGGGTGCGGGCGGGATGCGGTTCCACTCCCCCGAGTATCTGCGGGTGCTGCGGGAGGCGTGCGACGAGCACGGGGTGCTGCTGGTGTTCGACGAGATCGCGACGGGGTTCGGCCGTACCGGCACGCTGTTCGCGGCGGAGCACGCGGGAGTCTCGCCGGATGTGATGTGCCTGGGCAAGGCGCTGACCGGCGGCTATCTCACGATGGCGGCGACGCTGTGCACGGCGGAGGTGGCCGACGGCATCTCGCGCGGCGCGGTCCCGGTGCTGGCGCACGGCCCGACGTTCATGGGCAATCCGCTGGCCGCGGCGGTGGCCTGCGCCTCGATCGATCTGCTGCTGGCGCAGGACTGGCAGCGGGAGGTCAAACGCCTGGAGGCGGGCCTGCGGGAAGGGCTGGCCGCGGCGGAAGGGCTGCCGGGTGTGAAGGAGGTACGGGTGCTGGGGGCGATCGGTGTCGTACAGCTGGACCACGAGGTGAACATGGCATCGGCGACGGAGGCTGCGGTGCGGGCGGGGGTGTGGCTGCGGCCGTTCCGGGACCTGGTGTATGTGATGCCGCCGTATGTGACGGGAGACGAGGACTTGGCCCGGGTCTGCGGGGCGGTATGCGCGGCGGCGTCCGCGGGCTGACCACGACCGGGGCCCCGCCCCGGAACCCGGGACCCGGGACCCGGGACCCGCGGGGGCTAACGCCCTCGCACCCCAGGGGCCGCCGGCTTCGCGGCGCGGACTCGGGGGCTCCGCCCCCAGCCCCCGAACGCGACCTTCGGCCGCGTGTCCTCAAGCGCCGGACGGGCTTGATTTCAAGCCCCGCCGGCGGCTGAGGCGCGGGGCCCGGGGCGGAGCCCCGGCTACGGGAAGGGGCGGCAGCCCCGGACTCAGGGCGTGCACATGAACAGAAAGGCAGACCGCAGCAATGGCAGTCATCGTCGTCACCGGGACCGGAACCGAGATCGGTAAAACCGTCGTCACCGCCGCCGTTGCCGCGCTCGCGCGTGGGCGAGGCTCCTCCGTCGCCGTGGTGAAACCCGCGCAGACCGGGGTGGCCCCCGGGGAGGCCGGCGACGTGGACGAGGTCGTGCGGCTCGCCGGGCACGTCAACGGGGTTGAGATCGCGCGGTATCCCGAGCCTCTCGCTCCCGCGACCGCCGCGCTGCGCGCCGGGATGGACGCCGTCCGGCCGCGGGACGTCGTCGAGGTCGTGGAGAAGCTGGCCGCAGATCATGACCTCGTACTCGTCGAGGGCGCCGGCGGCCTGCTCGTACGGTTCGACGAGGAGGGGGCGACGCTCGCCGACGTCGCGGGGCTGCTCCGCGCGCCCGTGCTCGTCGTCGTACCCGCCGGACTCGGGACGCTCAATACCACCACGCTGACCGCGGAGGCCCTGCGCGCGCGGGAGTTGGAGCAGCTCGGCGTGGTCGTCGGGAGCTGGCCCGCCGAGCCGGATCTGGCCGCGCGGTGCAATCTCGTGGACCTGCCCGAGGCGGCCGGGGCGCCGCTCCTCGGAGCCGTGCCGGCCGGGGCCGGTGCGCTGGCTCCCGCCGAGTTCCGGGCGCGGGCCGCACGTTGGCTCGCGCCCACGCTCGGCGGCGTCTGGGACGCCGAGGCGTTCACCGCCGCCGTACGCTGAGCCCATGCGAGCCCGGATCGACGAGATCGTCTTCGACTGCCAGGACCCCGCCCGCCTGGTGCGCTTCTGGGCCGCCCTGCTCGGCGGGGACCCCGTCGACCGCAGCGCCGACTGGTCGTACATCGATCCGCCCGGATTCGTACGGGTCGCCTTCCAACGCGTGCCCGAGGGCAAGGCGGTCAAGAACCGGCTCCATCTCGATCTCGACGCAGGCGATGTCGACCGGGCCGTCGACGAGGCGGTCGGTCTCGGCGCCGTACGGATGGGACCGGCCATCACCGATGACCACGGCCGCTTCCAGGTCCTGGCGGATCCCGAGGGCAACGAGTTCTGCTTCGTCTGACCGGGGGGACAATGTCGGTGAGTGCACCGCCGTCCCGAGGAGGTCGCAATGCCCCTGCGCAGCACCAAAGTGCCCCGGGACGCCGTGCACCATCCGCTCTTCGCCCGCTTCTACGCCAGAATCAGCGTGGTGGCCGACAAGAACGCCAAGATCGCCGACCACCGCAAGGAGTTGCTGTCCGGGCTCTCCGGCCGGGTCATCGAGATCGGCGCGGGCAACGGGCTGAATTTCGCCCACTACCCGTCGGCCGTCTCCGAGGTCGTCGCGATTGAACCCGAGCGCATCCTGCGGCATCTGGCCACGCAGGCCGCCCGCCGCGCGGACGTCCCGGTGGACGTGGTGCCGGGCGCGGCGGAGGCGCTGCCGGTCAAGAGCGAGGCCTTCGACGCCGCGGTGGCCTCACTGGTGCTGTGCTCCGTACGGGATCTGCCGCGGGCGCTCGGCGAGATCAGACGGGTCCTGCGGCCCGGCGGTGAACTGCGGTTCTTCGAGCACGGGCTGGCCGAGAGCAGAGGCATGGCGAGGACCCAGCGGGCGCTGGACCGCACGGTCTGGCCACTGCTGTTCGGCGGCTGCCACACCGCGCGGGACACCATCGCCGCGATCGAGTCCGCGGGCTTCGAGCTCGGTTCGTACCGCAGACTCCAGGTGCCGGAGGGCGGTGTGCGACTGCCCTCGTCCCCCTGTGTGCTGGGCGTGGCCCGCCGTCCCTTCGTCACGGACCCCAGCTAGCTCGCAGGCAACCGCGGCGGCCGGCATCGCCCGGACGGAGGGCTTCCAGTGATCCCGTACAACAGGAACAGCTCGCTCAACAGGATTCACTCGCTCCACTGCCGTAGCTCCGCGGCGATGGTCCGCACGTCCGCCTTGCCCTCCTTGACCAGCCGGGCGAGGTCTCGCACCTGCTCGGGCGAGGTGACGACCTTCAGTCCGCCGGCAACCAGATAGCCGTACGCGACGGCGGAGGCGAACATCGCGTTCGAGTGCTCGAGCGCGGGCACATGGAGCAGCAGCTGAAGCAGGGAGGCGGCACGGGCGTGCGGGTCGCTGTAGACGGGGATGCCGAATATCTCGGCGTCATGACGGCTGACGGCGGCGACGAGCGCGCCCCAGTCGGTGACCTGCGGATCGCCGGGGGTCTTGTGCTCGGCGACCATGAGCAGCCAGGCGAGGTCGATCTGAAGACTCAACGGGTGCCTTCGCGTCCGCTGCCCGTACGCGCGCCGCCGCTGCCGGTGCCCGTACCGTCATCCGTGGCGAGCTCGCCGAACTCCTCGGCGAACACGGACTCGTACTGCTTCATGAAGTCCGACGCCGCCTCGACGAAGGTGCGTCCCACCTCGCCCGCGTCCTGCTTGACGAGCTCCTCGATGTAGCGGTTCACGCTCATCCCGCGCTGCATCGCCCGCTGGCGCGCGGCCTCCGCGGTTGTCTCGTCCACTCTCACGTTCAGCTGAGTCTTCGCCACACTTCAAGCTAGCGTGTCGGCGCTAGCACCGGCAAGAGGGCCCCCAACGTACCCCGCAAGCATCCCGTGCCCCTTACATCAACCGCGAGGACCGGACCTACGAGGGATACCGAGGTGCGCAGACTCGATCTACCCTCGCATCCTGTACGGGAGAGGGAGCGGCCACGACCCGGGAGGCGGCCTTGTCCACACCTGCCACAGCACTCACCCACGACCAGTCGGCGGACGTGCCGCTCGCCGCCCGGGCGCGGGGCCTGACCAAGGCGTACGGCAGCGGGGAGACGATCGTCCGCGCCCTGGACGCCGTCGACGTCGACATCGCGCGCGGCCGGTTCACCGCGGTCATGGGCCCCTCCGGCTCCGGCAAGTCCACCCTGATGCACTGCCTCGCCGGTCTCGACACCGTCTCCGCAGGTCAGGTCTGGCTCGGCGACACGGAGATCACCTCTCTGAAGGAGCGCGAGCTCACCCGGCTGCGCCGGGACCGGATCGGCTTTATGTTCCAGGCGTTCAATCTGCTGCCCACCCTGACCGCCGCCGAGAACATCACGCTCCCCATGGACATCGCCGGGCGCAAGCCGGACCGCGAGTGGGTGGAGCAGGTCATCGACACGCTCGGACTGCGCGACCGGCTGCGTCACCGGCCCGCCCAGCTCTCCGGCGGGCAGCAGCAACGCGTCGCCTGCGCCCGTGCGCTGGCCTCCCGCCCCGAGTTGATCTTCGCCGACGAGCCGACCGGAAATCTCGACTCGCGCGCGGGGGCCGAGGTGCTCGCCTTCCTGCGCGAGGCCGTCGACCGGCTGGCGCAGACGGTGGTCATGGTGACGCACGACCCGGGCGCGGCCGCCCACTCCGACCTGGTGCTCTTCCTCGCGGACGGACGCATCGTCGATGTCATGCCGGAACCGACGGCAGAGGCGGTGCTGGAACGCATGAAGCGTTTCGACGCCCTGCGAAAGAGCTGAGGACACGGTGCTCAGAGCGACACTGCGGAGCTTCTTCGCGCACAAGGGCCGGCTCCTGCTGTCGGCACTGGCGGTACTGCTGTCGGTCGCCTTCGTCAGCGGCAGTCTGATCTTCTCCGACACCGTCTCCAGTACCTTCGACCGGCTCTTCGCCTCCACATCGGCGGACGTGACCGTCGAGCCCAAGAAGGGCCTCGACGAGCGCCTGCCGACGGGAGTCGTACGGACCGTCCCTGCCTCGCTCGCCGAGCGGATCGACTCGGTCGACGGCGTCAAGGCCACCCATGTCGACGCCGCCGTGGAGAACATCACCGTCGTCGACGCGACCAACAAGGCGGTCGGGCCGACGACCGGTGCGCCCACCATCGCCACCAACTGGTATGTCACCGAACGCAGTCCGGTGAAGCTGACCAGCGGGCACGCGCCGCACGGGCCCGGCGAGGCGCTGCTCGATGCGGACACGGCCGACAAGAAGAAGCTGCGCATCGGAGACACGCTGACCGTTCTCGCGCAGCCCGGCTCCTTCAAGGTCGAGATCGTCGGCATCGCCACCTTCACCACCACCAACCCCGGCGCCGCGCTGGTCTTCCTGGACACTCCGACCGCTCAGACCAAGCTGCTGGGCCGGGCGGGGGTCGCGACCGCGATCTCGGTGGACGCCGCGGACGGGGTCGACGACGCGACGCTCAAGCAGCGTGTCGCGGCCGAGCTGGGTGATGTGTACGAACTCAAGACCGCGGACGAGCAGGCCAAGTCGGCGGCCGCCCAGCTGGGCGGATTCCTCGATGTCATCAAGTGGGTGATGCTCGGCTTCGCGGGCGTCGCGGTCCTGGTCGGCATCTTCCTGATCGTCAACACCTTCTCCATGCTGATCGCCCAGCGCACCCGCGAGCTGGGACTGCTGCGGGCGCTCGGCGCGGACCGCCGCCAGGTGCGCCGCTCGGTGCTCACGGAGGCACTGCTGCTGGGTTTTGTCGGCTCGACGCTCGGACTTGCCGCGGGCATCGGGCTGGCGGCCGGGCTGATCGAGCTGATGGGTCTGCTCGGCATGAATCTCAGCGCCGCCGAGATGGTGGTGAAGGTCGCGACGCCGGTGTCCGCGTATGCGGTGGGGCTCGGGGTCACCTTCGTGGCCGCGTATCTGCCGGCCCGGCGGGCGGCCAAGGTCTCCCCGATGGCCGCGCTCGCCGATGCCGAAGTCGCGGGCGTGGGGCGGCCGTTGACGGTCCGGGCGATCGCCGGGACCATGGTCGGGGCGGCGGGCGCGGCCGCCCTCGTCGGCTGCGCGGTGAGCGGGAAGACCGCGACCGCTTCCTCGCTGTTGGGCCTGGGCGTGGTGCTGACGCTGATCGCGACGGTGGTGGCGGGGCCGTTGCTGGTCCGGCCGGTGATCCGGGTGCTGGGCGGCGCATTCCCCAAGCTGTTCGGCTCGGTCGGCCGGATGAGCCAGCGCAACGCGCTGCGCAATCCGCGGCGCACGGGCGCCACCGCGGCGGCGCTGATGGTGGGCCTGGCACTGGTGGGCGGGCTCTCGATCGCCAGCGCCTCGATGACCAAGTCCTTCGACAACCAGATCGACAAGACACTGGGCGCCGACTTCGTCATACAGAACAGCAACTTCCAGCCGTTCCCGCAGGAGATCACCGAGAAGGTGAAGGACGTCGACAGCGCGGGCACCGTCGTACGGCAGCGCTTCGCGCCGCTCGCGCTGAATCTGCCCGACGGGAAGCGGGTGGAGTCGACCGCCTCCGGCTACGACCCGCAGTTGGACGAGGCCGCGCACATCACCTACGCGAGCGGGAACACCGCGGCCGCGCTGGCGCCCGGCAGCATCGCGATGGACCGCGGATATGCCGAGGAGCACAAGGTGCGCATCGGGTCGGTCCTGCCTGCCGAGTTCGCCGGCGGAAACAAGACCAGGCTGACGGTCGGAGCGCTCACGGACATGGACCAGAGCGGTGGGCCGGGGATGGAAGGCGGCCTGTTCATGGGGCTCGGCACGGTGGAGAAGTATCTGCCGGGCGGGCAGGACGCGGCGCTGTACGTCAACGCCGCGGGCGGCAGCGACGCCAAGGAACTGCGCAAGGGCCTGGAGCGGGCGCTCGACCCCTATCCGCAGGTACAGGTGCGGGACCAGGCCGACTACAAGGAGCTGATCCGCCAGCAGATCGCCGTGATGCTCTATCTGGTGTACGCGCTGCTGGGCCTGGCGATCGTGATCGCCGTGCTGGGTGTGGTCAACACCCTTGCCCTGTCGGTGGTGGAGCGGACCCGGGAGATCGGTCTGCTGCGGGCGATCGGTCTCTCCCGGGTCCAGCTGCGGCGCATGATCCGGCTGGAATCCGTCGTGATCGCGGTCTTCGGTGCGCTGCTGGGTCTGGCCCTGGGCATGGTGTGGGGTGTGGCGGTGCAGCAGGTGCTTGCGCTGGAGGGGCTGACGGCGTTCGCCATTCCGTGGGGGACGGTGATCGCGGTCGTGGTGGGATCGGTCGTCGTGGGTCTTGCGGCCGCGGTGCTCCCGGCGCTGCGCGCCTCGCGGATGAACGTGCTGACAGCCATCGCACACGAGTAGCCGCGCGCCCGAATAGGCTTCCGGCCATGATCGACCTGCAGATACGCACCGCCGGGGCCGAGGAGGCCGAGACCGTTCTCCGCTTCTGGAAGGAGGCGGCGGAGGGCACGAGCATCACGGACGACGTGGCCGGGGTCAGGGGCCTGATCGTGCGCGATCCCGAAGCGCTGATCCTGGCCGAGTCCCAGGGCCGGGTGGTGGGCTCGGTGATCGCCGGATACGACGGATGGCGCTGCTCGCTCTACCGGCTCGCCGTGCTGCCGTCGCACCGCCGGCAGGGCGTTTCGACGGCACTGCTCCAGACCGCCGAGCAGCGCTTCCTGGCGGTGGGCGGCAGGCGCGGTGACGCGATGGTGCTGGAGGTCAATGAGCCTGCCCAGCGGGCGTGGGCCTCGGCCGGGTACCACCGCGAGGACCACTGGCGGCGCTGGGTGAAGCCGTTCGCGGCCCGCGCCAAGCACTGAGCCGGCGCCGGAAACGCGATGCGGGCCGGGACCTCAGGGATCCCGGCCCTGAGCACCGCACTCGTGCTACTTGCCTTCCAGCGCCGCCACCAGCTGAGACAAACCGCCGCCGGCCACGATGAGGGCAAGGTGGTCGTGGTAGTCCCGGCTGCTGACGATCAGGCCGTCGCGGACCCGCAGCACCTGGATGTTGGAGGCCTCGAAGGTCCGTCCGGTCAACCGGTGGTGCACGTGGTAGTCGAACTCGGCGACGACCACCTCCGCGTCGTCGGTTTCCCGGACGACCACGTTCGCCGGGGTCAGCTCCACGGGCGAACTTGCGGAGACTTGAGCGAATCGCTCCTTGAGCGCGGTCCGCCCCTCGAACCGGCGCGGACCGACCGGCTCGAAGACGGTCTCCACTACGGCGTCCTCGGCATAGAGCTCGGCCAGCTCCGTGAACCGCCCCGCCCTGATGCCCTCGATCAGCTCCTGGAAGACCTCGCGCGGTGACAGCGTTTCAGGCATGACAAACCTCCGGTGGGATCCACGGCTAGAATCGGACTAGCGACTCCGTTTTTACGATACGGACTGGAGACTCCGGTTGTCCAGGGTGGTTCTGCCGTCGCCGGCGAAGGGATGGGAGAGGGATGGGTGGCGCTCAGGAGCGCCCGCTGCGGGCGGACGCGGTCCGCAACCGGGCCAGGCTGCTGGATGTCGCCACGGAGGTATTCACCGCCCGCGGCGTCAGCGTGCCGACCGAGGAGATCGCCCGCATCGCCGGGGTCGGAGTCGGCACGCTCTTCAGGCATTTCCCGACCAAGGAGGCACTGCTGGAGGCGGTGATGGTGCGCAGACTGGAGGAAATGGCAGCCCAGACCGCGCAGTTGGCCGCCGAGGCCGGGCCCGCCGAAGCCTTCTTCGCCTGCTTCCGTCTGGTGGTGGATCAGTCCGCGGGCAAGAACGAGTTCGCCCAGGCTCTCGCTGCGGCCGGGGTGAACGTCCACGCGTCCCTGCAGGAGCCGACCATGGAGATCCAGGCTCGGCTGGCCGATCTACTGACCGGGGCGCAACGGGCGGGGGCGGTCCGCCCGGAGCTGGGCCTGCCGGAGTTCATCGCGCTCCTGGCCGGCGTCGGCAGGGCGATGGAACAGCTCGGAGCGGATCCGGCGCCCCGGGAGCGGATCTTCGAGGTCGTCTTCGACGGACTGCGGCCACGCTGAATCGAAGGCGTACAAACCGCCCACGGAAGTTGCCGAACGGAGAGATTGGGGGCCAGGTCGAGTGAGACGGGACACCTTGGAATCAATCGTCCAGAGCCGTGCACCAGGTATTTACCTGTCCTTTACCATGGTGGACAGTTCGGCCCGGCCTCCTGCTCTTCCGCCAGGCGTCCGGGGGTTCCCCAGCACGACACAGTCCCGACGAAAGGTGTGAGCGTCCGCCCATGGGCGAGCCTCCCAGTAGCAGACATCGAGCATTCCTCCTGCCCCTGCCCGATCATGGGACGGAGGTGAACCGATGACCGAAGTGCTCCTCCTCTGTGTGGCAGTGCTGCTCGCGCTCGCCTGCGGCGGCTTCGTCGCGGCGGAGTTCTCCCTCACGACCGTCGAGCGCGGCCAACTCGAGCGGGCCGCGGAGCGCGGCGAGCGCGGGGCGGCCAGTGCCCTCAAGGCCGTACGCAGTCTCACCTTCCAGCTCTCCGGAGCCCAGCTCGGCATCACCGTCACCAACCTGGTCGTCGGCATGCTCTCCGAGCCGTCCATCGCCAAGCTGATCCGCGGCCCCTTGCTGGCGCTCGGCGTCTCCGCGTCGGTGGCGTCGTCAGCCGCTCTGGTCATCGGCACCGCGCTGTCCACGATGGTGCTGATGGTCGTCGGCGAGCTGGTCCCGAAGAACTGGGCCATCTCGTCCCCGCTCGCCGTGGCCAAGGTGGTGGCCCCGCCGCAGCGGGTCTTCACCGCCGCCTTCAAGCCCCTCATCAGCCACCTCAACAACTCGGCCAACCGCATTCTGCGGCGGCTCGGCATGGAGCCGACCGAGGAACTCGCCTCCGCCCGCAGCCCGAAGGAACTCGTCGCCCTGGCCCGCCACTCCGCCAAGGCAGGTGCGCTGGAGGCGGACACCGCCGAGCTGTTCGTACGCACCCTCAAACTGGCCGAGCTGACCGCCGAGAACGTGATGACCCCGCGGGTCCAGGTCACGGCCCTCGAAGTGCAGGCCACCGCCGAGGACGTCGCCAATGCCACGCGCGCGACCGGCCTGTCCCGCTTCCCCGTCTACCGGGGCAGCCTGGACACCGTCGTCGGCATAGCGCACATCAAGGACGTCCTGGCGATCCCGGCCGAACGCCGTAGGCGTCACCCGGTCTCCGAGCTGCTGCGCGAGCCACTGCTCGTACCGGCGACACTGACCGTGGACCGTCTCCTCGACCGGCTGTCCGGGAAGAACACGATGGCAATCGTCGTCGACGAGTACGGCGGCACGGCCGGTGTCGTGACGCTGGAGGACATCGTGGAGGAGGTCGTCGGCGAGGTGCGCGACGAGCACGATCCGCACGAGACGCCGGACCTGGCGCCGGCGGGCGAGGACGCGGACGGACGCACTCTCTGGTCGGCGGACGGCGCTGCCCGCACCGACCAGCTGGAGCGGATCGGACTCCGGGTGCCGGAAGGGCCGTACGAGACGCTCGCCGGCCTGATCGCCACCGAGCTCGGGCGCATCCCCGCCGAGGGCGACCGGATCGAGCTCGCGGGTTGGCGGCTCGATGTCGTGGACGCATCAGGGCGGCGTGCGGCGCGGGTGCTGCTGCATGCTCCCCCGCCGTCGGACGACGACACCGACGACACCGAGGAGGCCGGACGATGACCGCGATCCAGCTCCTCATCGGCCTCCTTACGCTGGTGGTCAACGCCTTCTTCGTCGGCGCGGAGTTCGCCCTGATCTCCGTACGCCGCAGCCAGATCGAGCCGGAGGCGGAGGCCGGGAACCGGCAGGCGCGCAGCGTCCTGTGGGGCCTGGAACATGTCTCCGCGCTGCTGGCGGCCGCGCAGCTCGGCATCACGCTGTGCACCCTGGTGCTGGGCATCGTCGCCGAGCCCGCCATCGCGCATCTGCTGGAACCGGTCTTCAACGCGGTGGGCGTGCCGCACGGCCTGATCCACCCGATCTCGTTCGTGATCGCGCTGGCCGTGGCGACGTATCTGCACATGCTGCTCGGCGAGATGGTCCCGAAGAACATCGCGCTGGCCGAACCCACCCGGACCGCGCTGCTGCTGGGCCCGCCGCTGGTCGCGCTGGCGCGAGGGCTGCGACCGGTGATCTTCACGGTCAACGCCCTCGCCAACGGCCTGCTGAAGCTGCTGCGGGTGGAGGCGAAGGGCGAGGTGGAGGCGACCTTCTCGGACGACGAGCTGGCCCGGATGGTGCGCGACGCGGACAACGCAGGGCTGCTCGACGGCCGGTCCGCCGAGCGGCTGCGCGACGCCCTGGAGCTTGGCCGCCGACCGGTGCGGGATGTGGTGATGCCGGTCGAGCGCGTGGTGTACGCGCGCACCGAAACGACGCCCGCGCAGCTGGAGCTGCTGGCTGCCGAGTCCGGGTTCTCCCGCTTCCCGGTGGTGGACTCGGGCCGCCGGATCCTCGGGTATCTGCACGTGAAGGACGCGCTGGACGCCACCGGGCGGGACATGCCGTTCCCGGTCACGGCGTTGCGCCCGATCGCACGGGTGCGGGCGGAGACACCGCTCGACGATGTGCTCACGGCGATGCGGCGCAGCCGTACGCACCTCACGGCGGTGCTGGACGAGGACGGCACGCCGGTGGGCCTTGTGACGATGGAGGACGTGCTGCGCGAACTGGTGGGAATGCCCGGCTGACCGGACGGCGGGCCCGGCTAGCTCGTCGGCGTGCCCGGCTGACTCACCGTGGTTGCGGTGGCGGCCCGTTCCGTGGTCTCGGTGAGACCCGGGCCGGGCCGTCCGGCTGTTGCCGTGCCGATCGCGGTGAGTACGGCGAGAACGGCGGCCAGGCCCGCGGTGACGAGTGCGGCCTGCCAGTCGACGTCGAAGAGGTTCGTCGCACCGGCTGTCAGCACGGCGACCAGGGACTGGGCGAAGGTGCGCACGGCGCGCTCCGCGGTGGCTTTCCAGAAGTCTGCGGTGAACATGTACTGGACATACTGCGGAAATCGCCGCAGCGACAGACCCGGCGGGGAATCAGAACGCGGTCGCCGCCAGCCAGACGTCAAGAACGGCGCGGTCGCCGCTGATGGCGAAGCGCGCGTCGTCCGCCCGGAGGCGTCCGTACACGAGCAGCAGCAGATCGCCCGCGGTCGCCTCGACGGCCGCGGACGCCTCCCGCTCGGTCTTGGTCCAGGAGAAGCCGTCCGCACCGAAGCCGATCGTCCAGGCGGCGCCGGTGTCCGTGGCCGTCAGCCGGACCGAGCCCTGGGCGAGAGCGGCGACCGGCTCGGCGATCCAGGTGTAGTAGGGCAGGTTCTCCAGGAACTCCTCGATGCCGTCGGCGGCCGTGCCCGCCGCGATACGCGGATCGAGACCGAGGGCCAGTTCGGCGTCGGCGAGATGGACGACGGCCTCGAAGAGCAGCCGCCGCGGGAAGAAGCGCACCCGCTGGTCGGCGCCGTGGGACCACATCGGGGTCTCGGGGTCGACACTGCGCAGGGTGCGCAGCGTGACCTCGACGCCGCGGGCCAGCCACTGCGGATACGCCGCCGGGTCCTCGGGGAGTTCGAGCGGGACGTCCCGCGACCAGACGCGCTCGGCGGCCCGGGTCCGTACGAGGTGTTCCATCCAGCGGTGCGTGGTGCCGTGGTGCCTGACGAGGTCGGCGAAGGTCCAGCCGGGGCAGCTCGGCACGGGCGTGGCCGGATCCACGTCCCGTACCGTCTCGACAAATCGCTTCTCCAGCTGCTCGATGACGTCGCAGTACAGCTCGTGCTGGTCGTCGTCGAGGCCGAAGCCCTCGGGGATGCCCAGCAGTTCGTCCCGCCAGGCGCCCTCGGGGTGGCGCGCGGCGGCCCGGCGCACCAGCAGGGAGAGGGTCCGGCGGTCGGCGGGCGGGAGCCGGTCGAGGAGATAACCCGTTGTCTCCAGCCATTTCACCGCGGTGTCGGGGTCGAGAACATCGTCGTCGCAGGTGTCGATCGTGGTCACCAGATCGGCCAGTGCCTCGGCCAGGGCGTTCAGCAGTGCGTCACTCACAGCGCTCCCCTCCCGGTACGGAACCGAGGGACCTTACCGCGCGGTACGATCTCTCCGCCATGGAGATGAATGCCAGTTACACCAGTTTTGTCGCGGTCGGCGATTCCTTTACCGAAGGCATGTCCGATCTGTTGCCGGACGGTTCGTACCGCGGCTGGGCGGATCTGCTCGCGGGCCGGCTGGCCACCCGTACGCCGGACTTCCGGTACGCGAATCTCGCCGTACGCGGCAAGCTCATCGGCCAGATCGTCGACGAACAGGTGGCCGCAGCGGCCGCGATGCAGGCCGATGTGGTCACGCTGGTGGGCGGGCTCAATGACACCCTCCGGCCCAAGTGCGACATGGGGCGGGTACGCGGGCTCCTGGAGGAGGCCGTGGAGAAGCTGCGTCCGTCCTGCGACCGGCTCGTCCTGATGCGCAGCCCGGGCCGCAACGGCCCGGTGATGGAACGGTTCCGCCCCCGCATGGAAGAGCTGTTCGGATTCGTCGACGAACTGGGCGCCCGGCACAACGCCCTGGTCGTCGACCTCTACGGCTCCGAGGTGCTCGCCGATCAGCGGATGTGGGACGTGGACCGGCTGCATCTGACCGCCGATGGGCACCGACGCGTCGCCGAGGCCGTCTGGCAGACCCTCGGCCTGGCCGCCGAGGACGACTGGCAGGCGCTGCTGCCACCCGCGGTACGCCCGGGCTGGGCGGCGCGGCGGGCCGGCGATCTGCGGTTCGCACGCACGCATCTGGGGCCGTGGATAGGGCGCCGGCTGACGGGCCGCTCGTCGGGCGACGGCCGGCCGGCCAAGCGACCCGAACTGCTCCCGTACGAGCCGCCGGTCGACTAGCAACGGCACCGGGCGCGGGGGCCCGGTGCCGTGCACCGCCGCTCTCGTAGCAACGTACAACCCGGGCCGCGGCGCTGGCCTGCAGAAACCGCCAGTAGAATCTCGACACGTGACTGCCGTTCCTGCGAAGCCTCGCATCCCCAATGTCCTGGCCGGCCGCTACGCCTCCGCGGAGCTCGCCGTCCTCTGGTCCCCCGAGCAGAAGGTGAAGCTGGAGCGTCAGCTCTGGCTCGCTCTGCTGCGCGCTCAGAAGGACCTCGGCATCGAGGTGCCCGAGGCCGCGATCGCCGACTACGAGCGGGTGCTCGACCAGGTCGACCTCGCCTCGATCGCCGAGCGCGAGAAGGTCACCCGCCACGATGTGAAGGCGCGGATCGAGGAGTTCAACGCGCTCGCGGGCCATGAGCAGGTCCACAAGGGCATGACCTCCCGCGATCTGACCGAGAACGTCGAGCAGCTGCAGATCCGGCGCTCGCTGGAGCTGATGCGGGACCGCACGGTCGCGGTGCTCGCCCGGCTGGGCAAGCTCTCGGGCGAGTACGCCGAGCTGGTCATGGCCGGTCGCTCGCACAATGTCGCCGCGCAGGCCACCACGCTGGGCAAGCGATTCGCAACCGCGGCCGACGAGCTGCTGGTGGCGTACGGACGGCTCGAGGACCTGCTTGGCCGCTACCCGCTGCGCGGCATCAAGGGCCCGGTGGGCACCGCGCAGGACATGCTCGACCTGCTGGGCGGTGACACCTCCAAGCTCGCCGAGCTGGAGCAGCGCATCGCCGGGCACCTGGGCTTTGCAAACGCCTTCACCTCGGTCGGCCAGGTCTACCCGCGCTCCCTCGACTACGACGTGGTCTCGGCGCTGGTGCAGCTCGCAGCCGCGCCGTCGTCACTCGCCAAGACGATCCGGCTGATGGCCGGGCACGAGCTGGTCACCGAGGGCTTCAAGCCGGGCCAGGTCGGCTCCTCCGCGATGCCGCACAAGATGAACACCCGCTCCTGCGAGCGCGTCAACGGCCTGATGGTCATCCTGCGCGGCTACGCGTCGATGACGGGCGAGCTGGCGGGCGACCAGTGGAACGAGGGCGACGTCTCCTGCTCGGTGGTGCGCCGCGTTGCGCTGCCGGACGCGTTCTTCGCGTTCGACGGCCTGCTGGAGACCTTCCTCACGGTGCTCGACGAGTTCGGCGCGTTCCCTGCAGTCATCGCCCGTGAGCTGGACCGGTACCTCCCCTTCCTCGCCACGACCAAGGTGCTGATGGGCGCCGTACGGGCCGGGGTGGGCCGCGAACTCGCGCACGAGGCCATCAAGGAGAACGCGGTGGCCGCGGCGCTGGCGATGCGTGAGCAGGGTGCCGAGCGCAATGAGCTGCTCGACAAGCTCGCCGCGGACGAGCGGATTCCGCTGGACCGGGCGCAGCTGGACGCGCTGATGGCCGACAAGCTGTCCTTCACGGGCGCGGCGGGCGACCAGGTCGCGTCGGTCGCCTCGCGCATCGAGGAGATCGTCAAGCAGCACCCGGAGGCCGCGGGCTACACCCCGGGGTCGATCCTCTGACCCCCGAAGAGCTTGAGGCCGCCCGCGACCGCATCGTTCCGGATGTGGTCGCGGGCGGTCTTTCCGTGCTGTTCTGCGGCATCAATCCCGGCCTGATGACGGCGGCGACGGGCCATCACTTCGCCCGCCCCGGCAACCGGTTCTGGCCGGTGCTGCATCTGTCGGGCTTCACACCGCATCGGTTCAAGCCCGCGGAGCAGCAGAAGCTGCTGGGCCGTCGGCTGGGCATCACCAATGTGGTGGCGCGGGCGACGGCGCGCGCCGATGAGCTGAGCGACGAGGAGTTCCGCGAAGGCGGACGGCTGCTGACGGCGAAGGTGCAGCGGCTGCGCCCGCGGTGGCTGGCGGTCGTGGGCATCACCGCGTACCGCACGGCCTTCGGCGAGAAGAAGGCGAAGATCGGGCCTCAGGAGCGCACGATCGGGGACACGAAGATCTGGGTGCTGCCCAATCCCAGCGGGCTCAATGCGCACTGGACCGCACAGACGATGGCGGAGGAGTTCACCCGGCTGCGCACGGCGACGGAGGACGGCTCGTACTAGGCGCGCGGGTGCCTCTGCAAGGTGCGGGCGTGCGGGCCGGGCTAGGGAGGGTCCGTTTCGGTGACCACGGCGAGCAGTTGGGACTTGGTCCGGCCGACGGCTATCCACCGGCCCTCTGCCCGCCACAGATGCAGCCAGCCCATCAGCCGGCTGAGCCGGAGCCATGGTTCCGGCAGGTCTTCCTCCGCCGCATCGCGCAGTTGGGTGCCGGCGAGGCTGAACAGATCCGGTTCGCCCCAGCGGTCTGTCAGCCTGTCCAGCAGGTCGTCGTGCTCGGCCACGCGCTGTTCCCTCTCAGCGGTCGCGTCGATGTCACCATCGCCCTCCCCGTCCCCGTCCGCCCCGTCGCCGAAATGCCCGTTCAGCTCCGCCATGTGAAAGCCGGGGCCTTCCGTGCCGACGTCCGACGGGCCGAACTCCGTGGGGAAGGCCCGGGAGCGCAGCAAGTCGATCGTCTCGAGGTGCCGTGCGGTGGTCATGCACCCAGTAAACCGGCCCCCACTGACAATTGGCTCCCCGTCAGAAGGCACCAGCGACAGCGGGGCTGCCCACGGTTGGCCGAGATCCAGCGCGCCGTACAACCAGCGAGTACGATCCGGCAGACACGCGCTAGAGCTGGAAGGACACACAGTGGGGCGGCTGACCGGCGGAGACCCGTCGCTGCTGCGGCGGATCAACTCCGCGGTGGTACTCCATGCACTGCGGGGCGCGGACTCCCCCACGCTCACGGATCTGACTCGAATCACCGGTCTGTCCCGGCCGACCGTCGAGGGTGTGATCGAAGGGCTCATCGAGGGCGGACTGGTCGTCGAGAGCATCCCCGAGGAGGGCGGCACGCGCCGCCAGGGACGCCCGGCCCGCCGGTTCAGATTCCGGGCCGAGGCCGGCCATCTGCTGGGTGTCGAGATCGGCCCGCACCGGGTCGCCGCACTGCTGTCGGGCCTGGACGGGCGCATCATCGGTGCCGGCTCCAAGGATGTGTCCGAGACGGCCTCCGCGGACGAGCGGCTCGAGCGGGTCCGGCTGCTCGTCGCCGATGTGCTGCGCCGGGCGGGTGTCGCGCGCAGCAGCCTGCGGGCCGTCGGAATCGGCTCCCCGGGGATCGTCGAGGCCGATGGAACGGTACGACTCGGGACCGCGCTGCCGGGCTGGACCGGGCTCGCGCTCGGCGACCGGCTGCGCAGGTCGTTCCGATGTCCCGTGCTGGTCGAGAACGACGCCAACGCCGCCGCGGTCGCCGAGCACTGGAAGGGCGCCGCGACCGAGTCCGACGACATCGTGTTCGTGCTGGCAGGGCTCAGCCCGGGCGCGGGTTCACTGATCGGCGGCCGGCTGCACCGCGGCTTCGGCGGGGCGGCGGGCGAGATCGGGGCGCTGCACCTGCTGGGCCGCGAGGCGACCCCGGAGCGGCTGCTGTCGACGACGGACGAGCCGCTGCACCCACTGGACGAGCAGGCTGTCGCCGTTGTCTTCGCCCACGCCAGGCAGGGAGACCCCCGAGCGCAGGCCGCGGTCGAGCGGTTCATCCAGCGCCTGGTGCACGATGTGGCGGCGCTGGTGCTGGCGCTCGACCCGGAGCTTGTGGTGATCGGCGGCTGGGCCGCGGGGCTCGACGGCGTACTCGATCCGCTGCGCGACGAGCTGTCCCGGTACTGTCTGCGTCCGCCGCGCGTTGCGCTGTCGCTGCTCGGCGAGGCGGCCGTGGCCACCGGTGCGCTGCGCCTGGCGCTGGACCATGTCGAGGAGCAGCTCTTCGCCGTCGAGGGAACGGTGACGGCCCGCCGCTGAGCAGGGCTCGGTGCGACGGGCCGTACGACAGAGCAGACGGCTCAGGAAGCGCGACGCTCCTGGTCGTCGTGGCTGATCTCCAGATCGCCCGAGTCCCCGAAGGTCAGCCGGCACGTGTCGGCGCGGTAGGTGGCGACCGAGACGGCCGCCGTCCTGCCCTCGGAGAAGTACCGCGTGGTGACGACCAGGACGGGCGCGCCCGGCAGCCGGTCGAGCTCCTTGGCGTGGTCGGCCCGTGCCGAGCCCAGCTCCACCGCGCGGTCCTGGCCCTCGAGCTCGAGCCGCTGGAGCTCACGCAGTACGGCGCGGGCGCGGGCGGGCCCGGACGGCGCGTCGATGGCCGTGAGCTCGGGCAGGGACGAGGCCGGGATGTACAGCAGCTCGGCCGCGACCGACTGGCCTTGGCTGACGCGCAGCCTGCGGACGGAGTACGTCTCTTCGTCGGCGTCACTGTCGGTGTCGAGCAGTCGCGCGACCGCCGTCGGCGGCACCATGGTGGTGCAGTCGACGGACTGCCAGGCGTCCTGTCCGGTGCCCGGCCAGGCCTGCTGGGTGGTGGAGACATCGACACCCATGCGCGGCGGGGCGACGGTCGTGCCGACGCCGCGACGGCGCTGCAACCGGCCCTCGAGCTCGAGCTGTTCGAGCGCCTGACGGAGCGTGGCGCGGGCGACTCCGAAGCGAGCGGCCAGATCGCGCTCGTTGGGCAGGATCTCCCCCACCGCGAAATCAGAGTCGAGCGCTTCACCGATCACGGTCTTGAGGTGCCAGTACTTGGGCTCCGGCACCGATTCCAGCTGCGTGGTCCCCACCCTGATCCTCCGCAATCGCCTTGTCAGCGGCGGCTATTCCGCGCCCTTGTTTATTAAAGGTTCCTGCACTAACCACTGCGACCATAGGGCGGCACCCCCCCTTGGTCAAGACCAATCCTCCGTCGGTCACACAGCGAAACCAAGCGGTTTCGCAGAGCGTTCACAAGCCGTTCGCGCCGCTGTGAAACACAGGTAGCACAAGACCCCGCTTCCTCGCGGAACACGGGGTCTGACGTGCGACGGAAGTGGCTGGATAGGAGCCCGCCACACCTCGGCCAGCGAGGCGGGTCAGGCGGGGTTGCGCACGTCGCACACACAGTGCAGGGCAGGTACGGCGCGCAGCACCCGCCCGAACGGCGCTCCCCACTTGAACTGGAAGCTACTGAGCGGTAATTGTTACTGACGAGCCGTCTAAAGCGTATTCACGTGGGCGACACCAGGGAGCAGCAAGCATGGCCGCGAAGATCTCGTTCTCCATCGAGTCCCCCGAGGGCAGCCACACGCTGTCCGTCAGCTATGAGCGTGCGGGCAAGGGTGAGCCGCTGCTGCTGCTGCATGGCATCGGGCACCACTGGCAGGCCTGGGAGCCGGTCATGGGCATCCTGGCCGCCGAGCGCGATGTCATCGCCATCGACCTGCCCGGCTTCGGCACGTCCCCGGCACTGCCCCAGGGGGTCTCGTACGACCTCACCACCGTGGGCTCGGCCCTCGGCGGGTTCTGCGAGGCGCTGGAGATCGACCGCCCCCATGTCGCGGGGAACTCCCTCGGCGGGCTGCTCGCCCTGGAGTTGGGCCGGGAGAAGCTCGTGCGGTCGGTGACGGCGCTGTCGCCCGCCGGCTTCTGGTCGCCGGGCGAGCGGCAGTACGCCTTCGGGATGCTGCTCACCATGCGTCGCGCGGCGCGGGCTCTGCCGCTGCCGCTGATCGAGGGGCTGTCCCGGTCGGCGGCCGGACGGGCGGCGCTGACCAGCACCATTTACGCACGGCCCGGACGGCGTTCACCCGCAGCGGCCGTCGCGGAGACCCTCGCACTGCGCGCTGCCACCGGTTTCCACCAGACGCTCGCCGCCGGCCGCGACATCGTCTTCGCCGACGACATCCCCGATCTGCCCGTCACCATCGGCTGGGGTATGCAGGACCGGCTGCTGCTGCGCCGTCAGGGCATCAGGGCCAAGCACGCCATCCCGGGGGCGCGGCTGGTGCGACTTCCCGGCTGCGGCCATGTCCCCATGAACGACGACCCCGCGCTCGTCGCGCGCGTCATCCTGGACGGCAGCCGCTGACCGCCTGCTGAACACGCCCGAGCCGAGCGCCGCGCCCGCCCCGACCAGGACGCCGCCCACCGCCTGGGCCGGACCGAACGTCCCCGTGCCGACGAGAGGGGCGGTGAGCGCGGCGGCCACGGGGATGAGGCCGGTGAAGAGCGTGGCGCGCTCGGTGCCGATCCGCTGCACGCCCATGTACCAGGTGACGAAGCCGACGACGGTGACGACGGCCGCCTGCCACAACAGGGCGAGCGTCTCCGCCTGGCTGGGCGTGCGCACAAAGCCGGTGCCGTCGAGGACCAGGCCGAGGAGCGTGGACTCGACGGCCGCGACGCCACAGACGGTGGCGGTGAGCAGTCTGGGGCCGAGCGGGCGCAGCACCGGCGTGGCAAGCACGGCGAAGCCGACCTCGCCGGCCAGCGCGCCGACCGACCAGGCGATGCCCACCGCGTCGGTACGCCCCCACCCCTGAACGGTGAAGGCCCCGGCCGCCACGAGCAGCGCTCCGTACAGCACGAGCCGAGCGGGCCGGCGAGCGTCCAGAAGCGGTACGAGCACGGCGACGATGACGGGTGCGCAGCCCACGAACACGCCTGGAACGGCAGGCTCCGAGGTGCGTTCCGCGGCCAGGATCGCCAGATTGAAGCCGACCATGCCGACCGCGGCGAGCAGGGCGAGCCGTCCCCACTGCCGGCCGCGAAGGGTGCGCAGTCGGGTCAGTACGGCCGCCCGTCCGCCGAGCAGCGGCAGCAGGAGCAGACCGGCGAGGGCGTAGCGCAGGGCCTGGCCGCCCGCGTAGGGATAGTCGCCCAGGACGCTGTTGGCAGTGAAGGAGGCGCCGACGAGGGAGTAGGCGAAAGACACGAGGACGACCCCGCGCAGTGCGCCCGCGTTCACATGGTTCATGCAGCCGACGCTAGGCAGCGGAGCGGTCCCCTTTAAGGTCCACTTTCATGACGTCATCGGGGACCAATCCGACGGCCGGCGAGCCGTCCTGGAACGCGGCCTGGGAACTGCTGCTGCCCGCGGCGGCCGCACCCGCCCGGCAGCGCGGCCGAGCGCTCCAGTCCGCCCTGCGCGACGCGGTGCGAACGGGACGGCTGGCCGCGGGCACCCGGCTGCCGTCCAGCCGTGAACTCGCCGCCGATCTGGGCGTCTCCCGCGGCCTGGTCACCGAGGCGTACGAGCAGCTGACGGCCGAGGGATATCTGCGCAGCGACCGCGGCGCGGGCACCTGGGTCGGGGACGCGGCGCGCGCCGCTGTGCGCGGGGCGCGGGACCTGGCGCCCCGCACCCCCGGGGCGGTGGTGGACTTCCGCCCCGGGACGCCCGATCTCTCGCTCTTCCCCCGCGCCGCGTGGGCCGCCGCGCACAAGTCCGTGCTCACGCGGCTGCCGCACCACGCGCTCGGCTATCCCGATCCGCGCGGACTACCCCAACTGCGCACCATGCTCGCCGCGTTGCTCACCAGGCGACGCGGAGTCGTCGCCGATCCCGAACATCTGGTGGTGTGTTCGGGCGTCGCCCAGGCAATGACGCTGCTCGGTTTCGTACTGCACGGACACGGCCTGCGGACGGTGGGCACGGAGGACCCGGGAAGCCCCGAGCACGCACCGCTGTTCGCGGCGGCCGGGCTGACCATGACGGAACTGCCGCTCGACGACGAAGGACTGGCGACCGGGCCGCTGGCGGCGTCGGGCGTACGTGCGGTGGTGACCACTCCGGCCCACCAGTTCCCCACCGGAATCGCCTACTCCGCGCAGCGTCGAGCCGAACTCCTCGGCTGGGCCAGGGCCGTGGACGGGCTGATCGTCGAGGACGACTACGACGGGGACTTCCGCTACGACAGGGCACCGGTCGGCGCCCTCCAGGGCCTCGACCCGGAGCGTGTCGCGTACACGGGATCGGTCAGCAAGTCACTCGCTCCGGGGCTGCGGCTCGGCTGGCTGGTCGTGCCGTCACGACTCGTCGAGGAGGTCGTGGAGCGCAAGCGCACCATGGACCTCGGCAATCCCGCCCTCGACCAGGCGCTGCTCGCCGACTTCATCGACCGCGGCGGTTACGACCGGCAGTTGCGCCGCTGCCAACGCGCCTACCGGGAGCGCCGGGACACACTTGTCGGCGCCCTTGCGGAGCACTTCCCCGGGGCCGAGGTCAGCGGCATCGCGGCCGGTCTGCACATCATTGCGCGACTGCCCGAGCGGTACGGACCCGAGCGGCGCTTCCTGGAGCGTGCCGCGGGGGCCGGCGTGGCGGTACGCCCGCTGGCCGACTACCGGGTGGCGCACTCCGAGGACTACGGCGTACGGCTGGTCCTCGGGTATGCCCATCTGGCGCCGTCCGACATCACGCGCGGAGTGCGGCTGATGGCCGGGGCAGCAGTGAACTGACTGAGTCCTCGAAGTCGTCGGACCAGCCACGCACGCACCGGACCAGCCGCCGTTGATCCTGCGTCGCAAGGGCAACGGACCAGTTGTTCACGTGAGGTTCGCGCACCGGCCGCGGCGGGGCGTTAGGCATGGCTCGGCACACCCGCCCGACCTGCCCCTGGAGGCGCAGCGATGTCGCAGAGCCCGCGGATATCGTCCCCCGACCGCCGTTCCGTACTGCGTGGCACAGTCGCCGCCTCGGCGGCGCTGGCCCTTCCCACCCTGGCGACGGCGCCCGCCCTGGCGCTGTCCGGCCGCCCGGGCGCCGCCTGGGGTGTGCAGACCGGCGATGTCACCGCCTCGTCCGGCCTGGTGTGGGTGCGCTCCGACCGGCCGGCGCGGATGATCGTGGAGACCTCCGCAACCGATTCCTTCCGCCGCGCGCACCGCTGGCACGGCCCGCTGCTCGGATCCGGCACGGACTTCACCGGTACGACGTCGCTGCGCGGGCTGCCCGCCGGCGAGCAGGTGCACTACCGGGTCACGCTGGCCGACCCCGACGACCCGCGGCGCACCGGAGAGCCGGTGTACGGGACGTTCCGTACGGCTCCTTCGAAGCGCCGCGAGGGCGTGCGCTTTCTCTGGTCGGGCGATATCGCGGGCCAGGGGTGGGGCATCAACCCGGACATCGGCGGCTACCGCGCGTACGAGGAAATGCGGCGTCTCGACCCGGACTTCTTCCTGTGCAGCGGCGACACGGTCTACGCGGACGGCGTGATCCAGCCCAGCGTGACCCTGCCGGACGGCCGGATCTGGCGGAACATCACCACGGAGGAGAAGTCCCACGTCGCCCAGACACTGGCCGACTTCCGCGGCAACTTCCGCTACAACCTGCTCGACGAGAACGTCCGGCGATTCAACGCACAGGTGCCGACGGTGGTGCAGTGGGACGACCACGAGGTGCGCAACAACTGGTACCCGGGACAGATCCTCGACGACGCTCGCTACACAGAGAAGAACGTGGATGTGCTCGCGGAGCGCTCGGTGCGCGCCTTCGGCGAGTACTTCCCGATCTCGACCCTCCACGCGCCCGGGCGCGAGGGCCGCGTCCACCGCGTGGTGCGCTACGGGCCGCTGCTCGACGTGTTCGTACTCGACATGCGTTCCTACCGGAACGCCAACTCCCCCGGCCGCCAGGCCGACGACACACAGGGCATCCTCGGCGCCGAGCAGCTCGCCTGGCTGAAGCGGGAGCTGTCCCGGTCGCGCGCAGTGTGGAAGGTGATCGCCTCCGACATGCCGCTGGGGCTGGTCGTCCCGGACGGCGCGGCGAACTTCGAGGCGGTGGCACAGGGCGATCCCGGCGCTCCGCTCGGACGCGAGCTGCAGATCGCCGAACTGCTGCGGTACATCAAGCACAGCCGGATCACGGGCACGCTCTGGCTCACGGCTGACGTGCACTACACCTCGGCACAGCACTACGCCCCGGAGCGGGCGGCGTTCAAGGACTTCGCACCGTTCTGGGAGTTCGTCTCGGGCCCGCTGGCCGCCGGCGGCTTCCCGGCCAACGCGCTCGACTCGACCTTCGGCCCCGAACGCGTCTTCGTCCGCGCACCGGAGCGTGCCAATGTGTCGCCGATGGAGTCCCCGCAGTACTTCGGCGAGGTCGACATCGACGGCGGCAGCGGCGAGTTGACGGTGCGGCTGCGGGCCGAGGGCGGAACGGTCCTGTTCAGCAAGGTGCTCCAGCCGGGCCGCGTCGGCCAGTGACCTCGTCCCCTCGCCGCACGCGCCGCGCGCCGGGGGCCTGAACTCTCCTAGCCTCCGGGGCGATTGTCAGTGCTGGGCTCTAGCGTCGTTTCCATGACGCGATCAGTGCAGGCACTGGCCTACGCCCGACCGTCCGCCCTCGCATCCGCCGAAGGCGGACGGCTCCTCGGTCTGGAGACCTCCGGCGGGCGGACACCGACGGGCGCCCAGGCGCATCCCCACTTCTTCTCCGGCTTCCTGACGTCGCCGCAGACAGCGGCGCGGGGGCTGCTGGCTGTCGCGGATGTCGCGGCCGCCCGGTACATCGACCGGACTCGGCGGCCACTGCTCGACCCGGTGGTGACGGGGAACGGCGACCGGCTGCGGTTCGAGTCGTTCTCCGGCTGCTGCGGGGTGTATGCCCGCCTCGATGTGCTGCGCGAAGGGCTGGACGGCGCGGAGACCGGGCACGGCACGACCAATGTGGATGTCAACAACCCGCTGCGCGAGGCTCTTTCGCGGATGACCGGCGACGAGCCGCTCCATCTGCGGGTCGGTCCGCAGGAGCTGGCGGTGACCACACTGGACGGCGCCGTGGTGGAGAAGAAGGTTCCGCTGCCGGACCGCTGGCTGCGAGGGTTCGCCGAGGCTCAGGTGGCGAGCGTCGCCTTCGATCTGCGGGCCGAGCTGCCCGCCGCCGAGGCGGTGCGGTTTCTGCGGTCGTTGCCCCGTGGGTCCGGCGGCGCGTCCCGCGGTGCGATGTGGGTGGTGCCGGCCGGGAAGACACTGCGGCCGACCACCCGGCCGGTAGCAGGGGCAGTGTGCCTGCCGGGGCCGGAGCGGCTGGCCGCGCTGCAGCGGGTGCTGCGGCAGGCGACGGCGCTTCGGGTGTACGGGCCCCCGGCCGACGGAGCGGCGACCGCGAGCGCCTGGGAGGTGGTGCTGCCGGGGATGCGGCTCACGCTCACCCTCTCGCCCGAGGCGTCGCGCGGATTCTCCGGCGAGGGCGGGGTACTGGAGGCGCTGGCCACCGAAGAGGCCGCCCAGGACGCGGAGTTGATCTCCGTACTGCTGGCGTGGGAGCCGCGGATCGACCCGGCCGAGCTGGCCGCGCAGTCCGGCCTGACGGTCGAGCGGGTACGGGCGGCGCTGACCCGGCTCGGCACGGCGGGCCGGGTGGGCTACGACATCGCGGACGCGGCGTACTTCCACCGGGAGCTGCCGTACGACGCGGACCGTGCCGAGCGGCACAATCCGCGGCTCGTCGCCGCCCGCGCACTGGTTGCGGCCGGGTCGGTGGAGCTCGCCGGGGACCTGGCGTCCGTCTTCTCCGGTGAGCGCAGATACCAGGTGCGGGAGACGGGCGGTGTGCTCAGCTGCACCTGCCAGTGGTGGTCGGACTACCAAGGTCGGCGTGGCCCCTGCAAACACGCGCTGGCGGTCCGCATGGCGCGGCGCGGGGCTGTGGCGACCGGCGCGAGAGTGGCGGTGGCCGCGACCGGAACGACCGGGACGAGTGCCCTCACCGCCGGAGGTACGCGATGAAGGAGTTGCTCGCCGCCGTCCGGGAAGGGCGTGCCGGCGATGTCCCGGGGCTGTTGAAGCCACTGACACCGGCCGAACGCAAGGCGTGCCTC
The DNA here is from genome assembly GCF_044903445.1 of Streptomyces sp. NPDC019890. NCBI lineage: Bacteria > Bacillati > Actinomycetota > Actinomycetes > Kitasatosporales > Streptomycetaceae > Streptomyces > Streptomyces sp. NPDC019890. Next base: position 257,639 of record NZ_JBJDQK010000010.1, read on the forward strand.
GTCGAGTTGAAGGCACTGCGGGCCGAGCTGCGCGGCTGGGACTGGGACCGCTGGCAGGAGCGTTTCAAGGTCAGCAGGGCGCTGCTGCCCGCGGGCGCCGGCTGCCACACGGGCGCCGCGGCGACGGCCGCCTGGATCGGCGCCCGGGATCTGCGCGACGGGGACCGGCCACTGCACGGAATGCTGATCGACCTGCTCTCGGACCGCGACCCCGAGTGGCTCGGCGATCTCGCCCACCGGCTGGCCGGGCGCTCCTCGACCGCTGAGGAGGACTACCCGCTGATCGATGAGCTGGTGCGGCTCGCGAAGTGCGGGATTCCCACCACCGACGGCGTGGTGTACGGCTGGGCCGAGGCGGTCACCTCGGCCCGGGGCAGGGGACTCGGCAGGCTGGGCGAGGACCCTCATGTACGGACCCTGGTACCGCGGCTGTTCGAGACACCTCAACTGGCCCGCCCGCTCGCCTGGTACAACGACCCCGAAGCGCCCAACCACTGGCCGACGGCGCTCACCGCGCTGGCCACGGAGGGGGTGCTCGACCGGACGGTGCTGGTGGACGCCTGCGTCGCCCGGCTGCTGCGCGGCGGACGGCCCGGTGAGATGCGGTTCTTCCTCGTCCTGCTGCGCCGGCTCGAGCTGACCCCGGCGGAGGAGGGCGCCAGGGTCGCCGACTGGACCGGCATGGCGGCCGACGGAATGTCCACGGTCGCCGCGCACGCCCAGGATGTGCTGGCCCGGCTCGCCGAGAGCGGCGAGCTCTCTGCCTCCACCCTGGCCGAAGTGTCGGGGGCCGTTCTCTTCCGTACCGAGAAAAAGCTGGTGCGGGCCCAACTGGTGCTGCTGGGCAAGGTGTTGCGACGGGACGCGGGCGCCGCCGACGAGCTGCTGCCGATGCTCGCGGATGCCTTCGGTCACCAGGACGTAGGCGTTCAGGAACGGGCGCTGAAGCTGGTGGGCCGGCATCTGCCCGCCGCCGACGACAGCCTGCGCAAGGAACTGGCCGCGGCCGCGACCCTGTTGAGCCCGGCGCACCGGAAGGCGGCCGTGGAGATCTTCGGCGCCCTGCCGGACGACGGGGTGCCGGGTGAATACATGGAGATCCTGCCGCCCGCCGCGGAACCCCGGAGGCTCGCACCCGCCGCGGACTCGGTGGCCGAGCTCGTCGAGGAGGTGGTGGTCCAGCTGCGGTCCGACGACGATGTGAGTGAGTTCGAGCGGACCCTGGACGGGCTCGTCCGCCTCGTCCACCGCGAGCCTGCGGCGCTGGCCGATGCGCTGCGCGCCGCGCTGGCCGATCGCTGGTGGCTCGACGACAGCTACCGCTGGGACCGGGACCAGCGCTTCTCCGGCCATCCGTTCGGCTTGGAGGTGGTGACCGCCGCCCTGCTGGAGCGGGTGTCCGTCAAGACTGTGCACAACGCTCGCGTGCGCGGGACCCCATCGGACAGCTGCGCCCACACGGGTCTCGACGGCATCTTCAACGCACGGATGTGGGAGGCCGCCTTCCGTGTGCGCACCCGACCGCTGCCGTTCCTGCTCGCGACCCCCACCTGGCACACCGGCGCACTGGACGCCGACGAACTGGTCGACCGGCTACGGGAGTACCGGCGGCTCGACGTGGCTCCTGGACCGGTGGACTTCGCCCAGGCGCTGTTGCGCGTGCCGCGGGACGCCGGCGGCAGCGCAGCCCGGGCCGCCGCGCAACTGGGCACCACGGAGGGCGACCGGCTCGCGGCGTGGCTGACCGGGGAAGGGCCGGTCGTCCCCGCGCTCCAGAGCGCGGACGAGGCCGACGTCCCGGCGCCGGCCACGCCCGGGCGTTGGCAGCCCGGCAGATACACGCGGCGCAGGCTCGACGAGACCAAGGGACGGCTCGCGATCCAGCGGGAGTTCCCCCGCTCGTTCCACTGGCTGGGCCGCACGCAGAGCAACTCCTACCGCAGCTGCTACCACTGGGCGGCCGGGCGCACGCACTGGGTCGCCGCGCTGCCGCACGAACGGGAGGCGCACGCCGCCTGGATGCTGCCGGGGCTGACTGCGTGCGCGCTGGAGGATCTGCCGGGTGCGACCTGGGGTCTGCCGCCGCTGGCCGAGGCGGACAGTCCCGCCGGTGCCGGCGACCCCGGGCAACCGGCGGAGCCCGCGGGGCCCGCGCTGCATCGGGCCCTCGCCACCGGTCTCGGTGCTCGTAGCCACGAGGACCGCCTTGCGGCGGTGGACGCCCTGCTGGTGCTGGCCGCGCGGGGCCGGCTGGACGGCCCACGCCTCGGCCGTGATCTGGCCGAGCTGGTCGGGCAGGGCACGGTGAAGCCCAACCGGCTGGCCGCGTCGGCCCGCACGGCCGCCGCGACCGGTGCGTACGCCACGACCTGGTCCGTACTCGCCGGGGCGCTGCCCGGTCTGCTGGCCGCGGACCAACCTCCGCGCGGGCTCGGGGAGATACTTGCCGTGGCGGCCGAATGCGTCGAGCACTGCGGGTCGGCGGCGGTTTCGGGCAGCCCGGGTGGGATACCCGGTCTTGTCGACCTCGCCGGACGACGGGGATCTTCCCAGCTCATCGCGCAGGCGTCCCGGCTGCTGACCGCGTTGGACCACTGAGCCGAACACTCCACGCCAGAAACGGCGAAAAATAGACGATAGCGGTCCAGAACCACGCTTTACCCATCAGTCACAAAGCGTTCGTGATCACGCAACACCGTTCGGCCACAGTGAGGGCATGACAGATGTGACTTCTGCGAAGAGTGCCCGCCGTCCACACTACTGGCGGCGGGATCTGGTCGAGCTGGCGGCCTTGTTCACCGCTGTGGCGGTCGCCGACGCTGTCGCGAACATGATCGGGCACGCGCCGGACGGCCCGTTCCTGCTCGTCGTCTCGGCCGTGGCCCTCGTCGCCACGGCCACCTTCCACACATGGTGGGCACGACGCCACAGTCATGCCCCTCCGAAGCACGCCACGGATACCGTCGGGGCCGCGGCTCAGGGCGCTGCCGCGACCGAACCCGAGGAGGACCTGTACGAGACCGTGCTGTGGCGGATGCGTACGACCGTACGGGACAGGCCCGGCAGCCTGGCCGCACTGTGCACCGCACTCGCCCGGCACCGGGTCGACATCCTCACCCTCCAGACGCACCCGCTCGCCGAGGGCACGGTGGACGAGTTCCTGCTGCGCGCCCCCGCGACGCTGCAGGCCCATGAGCTCACCCGGGAGGTCTCGTCAGCGGGCGGCAGCAACACCTGGATCGAGCGCGCCGACACCCACGATCTCGTCGACACCCCGACCCGGGTGCTCGGCCTCGCCACCCGCACCGCGCTCGACGCGGCCGAACTTCCCCTCGCGCTGCGCCAGTTGCTCGGCCGCTGCACGATCCACTCGGTGCCCGCCGTCACCCTCAGCGGCCGGCCCTCGGGCGAGACCCCGCCCGTGGAGGGCGTGCTCGAGGACACCGTGATGCGGTTGCGCGACCCGAACGGCGGTGCCATCACCGTCGAGCGGCCCTATCTCCCGTTCACGCCCACGGAGTTCGCCCGGGCCCGCGCCCTGGTCGAGCTGGATGCCCGGCTCGGCCCCCGCATCCCGCGCAGCCAGGACGTCCTCACCCTCCCCGAGGGCAACGAGATCACCGTGCGCCGTGTCGACCAGGGTGACCTCGAGGCGGCCAAGGCGATGCACGAGCGCTGCTCGGACCGCACCCTGAGCATGCGCTACCACGGCCCGGTCGGTGACGCCGGCCGTTACCTCAACCACCTGCTCAGCCCGCGCTACGGCCGCACTCTCGCCGTGCAGACGACCTCCGGCCGGCTCGTCGCCCTCGGCCATCTTCTGTGGGACGGCGACGAGACCGAGGTCGCGCTGCTCGTCGAGGACGACTGGCAGCGCCGCGGCATCGGCGCGGAACTGCTCGGCCGGCTGGTCGCCCTCGCCGTCGAGGCCGGCTGCGAGAGCGTGTACGCCGTCACCCAGTCCTCGAACACCGCCATGGTCGCGGCCATGCGCGGCCTCGGCCTGCCGCTCGACTACCAGATCGAGGAGGGCACGCTGGTGGTCACAGCCCGACTGGGCGCGACCGCCGCACGTCCCCGCTCCCGCTTCGAACAGGCTGAGCGCTGAGGGCCTCGGTCAGATCGCGCCACAGATCCTCGACGTCCTCAAGACCGACCGACAGCCTCAGCAGCCGGTCGCTGACGCCCGCCGAGCGCCGGTCTCCCTCAGCCACAATGCGGTGGCTGATGGAGGCGGGGTGCTGGATCAGCGTATCGACGCTGCCGAGGCTGACCGCGGGAGTGATCAGCCGTACGCCCGCGATCACCCGGCGCGCGTCGCCAAACACCTCGAAGGACACCATCGCGCCGCCCACCTGCGGATAGTGGACGCGAGCGACACGCGGATCGGCGGCCAGCCGACAGGCCAGATCGGCGGCGGTGGTGGACGCGGCCCTTATCCGCACCGGCAGCGTGGACAGTCCGCGAAGCAGCAGATATCCGGCCATGGGGTGCAAAATTCCGCCGGTGGCGAAGCGGACCTGCCGCAGCAGGCGGGCGAACTCCTCGTCGCAGGCCACCACGCCGCCCATGACATCGCCGTGCCCGCCCAGATACTTCGTGGCGCTGTGCAGCACGATCCGGGCGCCGTGCTCCACCGGCCGCTGGAGCACCGGTGTGGCGAAGGTGTTGTCGACGAGCAGCGGGACGGAGCCGCACGCGTGCCGCAGCGCCCGTAGATCAACCTCCGCCAGGGTCGGATTGGCCGGCGTCTCCACCATCACCAGACCAGTGTCGGGCCGAATCGCCTCCGCGATGCCCGCCGGGTCCGTCCAGGTCACCTCGTTCCCCAGCAGCCCCGCGGTGAGCAGATGATCACTGCATCCGTACAGCGGCCGCACGGCCACGACATGCCGCAGCCCCATGCTCGCCCGTACCAGCAGTACGGCGGTGAGCGCCGCCATCCCGCTGGCGAAGGCCACCGCGCTCTCCGTGCCTTCGAGCCGGGCGAGCGCCGTCTCGAAGCGCGCCGTGGTCGGGTTGTCCAGCCGGGCGTAGACGGGCGGCCCCTCCAGGCGGGCGCCGGTGGCCGCGAACTCGTCGATCCGCTCCGCCTCGCCTGCGGCGTCGTACGACGGGTAGGTCGTGGAAAGGTCCAGCGGCGGGGCGTGCAGACCGAGCTGCGCGAGGTCCTCGCGTCCGGCGTGGACTGCTTCGGTGGCCAGCGCCCGGGGGGTGTGGGCGGTGAAGGCGGTGTTTTCCATGGCGGCACTGTGAACACTGACCGGATGGTTTTGGCCTGAGCCCGTGCTACGTTCGGCAAATGGCTGAAACTGTCGCTCTCGACCCGGTGGATCTCCAGATACTCCGCCTGCTGCAGAACGACGCCCGGACCACCTATCGCGATCTTGCGGCGGAAGTCGGAGTGGCTCCTTCCACCTGTCTGGACCGGGTGGCGAGGCTGCGCCGCTCCGGTGTGATCCTCGGGCACCGGCTGGCACTGGACCCGGCCCGGCTCGGGCGCGGCCTGCAGGCGCTGCTCTCGGTCCAGGTGCGTCCGCACCGGCGCGAACTGATCGGCCCGTTCGTGGAACGCATCCGCGCACTGCCCGAGTCGCGGGCGCTGTTCCATCTCACGGGGCCGGACGACTACTTGGTGCATGTGGCCGTGGCGGACACGGCGGATCTGCAGCGCCTGGTCGTGGACGAGTTCACCTCACGGCCCGAAGTCGCCCGTGTAGAGACCCGGTTGATCTTCCAGCAGTGGGACTGTGGCCCGCTGCTTCCGCCCGCCACGCAGGGGTGACTGACAGGCCGCTGAGATCCGATGATGGTGACGCGGGGGCCCCACTCGTATGAGGATGTGCGCATGCCAGTCACCCTCAGCAGCGCGCTGCCGCGCCAGGTCGCCGACGCGTACGTCGACGCACTCATCGAACTCGATCCGACCATTGGCACGTTTCTCGGGATCAAGGAGAGCTCGGGCCTCCTTCCCGACTACTCCCCCGCAGGTCAGGAGCGATTCGCCGAACTCGCCCGGGAGACGCTCGCCCGGCTCGACGACGCCGAGAAGCTGCCGGGCGCGAAGAGCGATGCGGAGCGGCGCTGCGGCCGGTTGCTACGGGAGCGTCTGACGGCCGAACTCGCTGTTCACGAGGCGGATGAAGGGCTGCGCACGGTGAGCAATCTGCGCTCGCCCGTACATACGGTGCGCGAGGTGTTCACCGTGACGCCGGCGGAGACCGAGGAGGACTGGACGGCCATCGCGCAGCGGCTCCGTGCGGTGCCGCATGCGCTTGAGGGTTACCGGGCCTCACTGGCACTGGGACTTGAGCGCAAGTTGTTCGGCGGCCCACGTGCCACACAGACGAATATCAGCCAAATGACGGACTGGCTCGGTACCGGCCGCAGCTGGTTCGAGGATTTCGTCGCGGACGGCCCCCTCACGCTCCGCGCCGAACTCGACGAAGCGGCCCGCGCGGCCACCGATGCCCTGGCTGACCTGCGCGACTGGATGCGCGATGTCTACGCGCCGGCGGTCGCGGACGCGCCCGACACCGTCGGCCGCGAGCGTTACGCCCGCTGGTCGCGCTTCTTCAACGGAACCGACCTCGATCTCGACGAGGCGTATGCGTACGGCTGGTCCGAATACCACCGGCTGCTGGCCGAGATGAAGACCGAGGCGGACAAGATCCTTCCCGGCGCGGAGCCCTGGGAGGCACTTGCGCATCTCGATGTGCACGGCGAGCACATCGAGGGCGTCGAGGAGGTGCGGGTCTGGCTGCAGAAGCTGATGGACGAGGCCATCGAGGCGCTGGACGGCACGCACTTCGAACTCGCCGAGCGGGTACGGAAGGTGGAGTCCCGGATCGCTCCGCCCGGCGGTGCCGCGGCCCCGTACTACACCGGCCCCTCGGAGGACTTCACCAGGCCGGGCCGGACCTGGCTGCCGACGATGGGCGCGACCCGCTTCCCGGTGTACGACCTGGTGTCGACCTGGTACCACGAGGGTGTGCCCGGCCACCATCTGCAGATCGCGCAGTGGGCGCATGTCGCCGATCAGCTCTCCCGCTACCAGGCGACGGTCGGCGGCGTCAGCGCCAACGCCGAGGGCTGGGCACTGTATGCGGAGCGGCTGATGGACGAGCTGGGCTTTCTGCCCGACCCGGAGCGCAGGCTCGGTTATCTCGACGCGCAGATGATGCGGGCGTGTCGGGTGATCGTCGACATCGGCATGCATCTGGAGCTGGAGATTCCGGCGGACTCGCCGTTCCATCCGGGCGAGCGCTGGACTCCGGAGCTGGCGCAGGAGTTCTTCGGCAGGCACAGCGGGCGGCCGGCGGAGTTCGTGGAGAGCGAGCTGACGCGGTATCTGTCGATGCCGGCCCAGGCGATCGGCTACAAGCTGGGTGAACGGGCCTGGCTGCTGGGCCGCGAGAACGCTCGCCGGGCGCACGGCGACGCGTTCGACGCGAAGGCGTGGCACATGGCCGCGCTCTCGCAGGGTTCGATGGGGCTGGACGATCTGGTCGACGAGCTCTCCAAGCTCTGACGTTCGGGTGGTGGCCGGGCTCGCCCGCATGGCATGAGCCCGGCCGCCGTTGTCGCCGTCGACCCCAACGGCTCGCGGATCAGCAGCCGCAGTCGCCCGCGGCGAGCGGCGCGGTCAGCGGGTCGGCCGCCGGCTTCTGTATGCCCTCCCAGGTCTCGAACTCGAAGCCCTCACGCGCCCAGTACTCGAACCCGCCGAGCATCTCCTTGACCTGGTAGCCGAGTTCGGCGAGGGCCAGCGCGGCGCGGGTCGCACCGTTGCAGCCCGGGCCCCAGCAGTACGTGACGACCGGCACCGACCTGTCCAGCAGCTGCTCGGCCTGCTCGGGGATCAGCGCGGTCGGCAGGTGGATCGCACCGGGAACGTGCCCCTGGTCCCAGGACTCGGTGGACCGGGAGTCGAGGACGACGAATCCGGGGTCGCCGCCGGACGCCAGCACCGAGGCGACGTCGGAGACATCGGCGTGAAAGGCCAGGTCGGCGCGGAAGTAGGCGGCCGCGGCGGCGGGCCGGGCCGGCGGAACGCGAAGGACAGGGTTGGTAGTGAGCTGCGTTGTCGTCATGACGGAAAATCTACGGTCGGTGATGGTGCGGCTGAAGTGAGATTCCCCGGCACTTGTCTTGATCGGCCGGGGATTGCGCTGCTATCTCTCTCACATGACCGGATATTCACCGGACGCCACGGACTGGCGCATCCTTCATGCCCTCCAGCACCAGGGCCGGGCCACCTTCGCCGAGCTGGCGAGGGCCGTCTCCATGTCCGCGAGCGCGGTCACGGAGCGGGTGCGGCGACTGGAGGAGGCGGGCGTCATATCGGGGTACACCGCGGTGGTCGACCAGGAGCGGCTGGGCCTGCCGGTCCTCGCGTTCGTACGGCTGCGCTATCCCCACGGCAACTACAAGCCGTTCCACGATCTGCTGGACACGACGCCCGAGATTCTTGAGGCACACCATGTGACCGGCGACGACTGCTTCGTACTGAAGGTCGCCACCCGGTCCATGCGCCATCTCGAAGAGGTCGCGGGCAGGATCGGCGCGCTCGGCTCGGTGACGACGAGCGTCGTCTACTCCTCGCCACTGCCGCGCCGGCCGCTCAGCCGCTGAGCAGTGCCGGTCAGCCGCTGAGCGGGGCCGAGCGCAGCCGCACCACCGAACCGTGCCGCTCCTTGACGACCTCCAGCTGTGCCGGGATACGGCGGCGCAGATCGGCGACATGGCTGACGATGCCGACGCTGCGGTCCCGTTCACGCAGTGAGTCGAGTACGTCGAGCACCTCGTCCAGGGTCTGGTCGTCCAGGCTGCCGAAGCCCTCGTCGATGAAGAGGGTGTCCAGCCGTACGCCCCCGGCCTCGTCGGTGACAACGTCGGCGAGGCCGAGCGCGAGGGCGAGCGAGGCGAAGAAGGTCTCGCCACCGGAGAGCGTCGAGGTGTCGCGCTCGCTGCCGGTCCAGGCGTCCACTACATGCAGCCCGAGCCCGGAGCGCTTGCCGCCGGCCCGGGCGTCGGAGTGCACGAGGGTGTAGCGGCCGGAGGACATGCGCTGCAGCCGTGCGGTGGCGGCGGCCGCGACCTGTTCGAGGCGGGCCGCGAGAACGTACGACTCGAGCCGCATCTTGCGTTCGTTGTCCGCGGAGGTGCCGGCCGTAAGCCCGGCCAGCCGGGCGACCCGGTCGTACTCCTCGCGCAGCGGGCCCAGTCCGCGCACTTCCGCGACGGCCTGGCGGGACAGCCGGGCCAGTTCCGCGCACCGGTCGCGGGCGGTGGCGAGCACGGACGCGGCGTCGCGCAGGACTCGCTCGGCCGCGTCGTGAGCCGCCCCGGCCGCCTCGGGGTCGGCGGGCGGATGCTCGGCGGCACTGCGGGTCTCCGCCTCGGCGAGCCGGTCGGCAACGGCGGCGGCCTCGGTCTGCCAGGCGTCGATACGATGCTGCAGGTCGCGCTGCCCCGCATCGCCGACCAGCGCGGCGGCCGCGGCACGCGGAGTGTCGAACCCGGCCCGGAACGCCGCGTCGGCCAGCCGGTCGTCGGCCTCCTTCAGCCGCTGCGCGGTGACGTCGAAGGCCCGCACGGCATCGACGGCCTCGCCGAGCAGCCGCACCCGGCGCTCCAACAGCGCGGCATGCTCGGCAACACTGCCCGCGCCGCCCCTGGCCAGGGCCAACTCACCTTCGAGCGCGGCCTGTTCCCGCTCGAGTGCCTCCCGCTGCGAAGTACGGGCGGCAACCCGCCGCTCGGCCTGCTGCTGCGCGGCAAGCCGTTCCTGGTGCTCGCGCTCGGCCTGATCGAGGGCTTCGCGGGCGGCGTGCATTCCGGAGGCGATGCGGTGGTCTTGCGAGTGCTCGAGCTCCAACTGCTGGACGAGGGTGGCCAGTTCGCGCACAGCGGGATCGCGGGACTCAGCTGCCGCGAAGCCGTCTCCGGCGGGCCTGCCCGCCGCCTCATCGGCCTCACGGCCGGCCCCGGGCGCCGAGCCCTCCGCAGGCCTGGCCGCCGTGACCGAGCCCCCCGACGCCGCATCGCCTTCCGGCGCGCCGAGCTCAGCGCCCCGCCCGGCCCGCGCCTCGTTTCTCGCGGTTGCGAACGCCTCCCGCACCACCGCCAGTTCGCGCTCCGCCGCCCCTCTCTTCGCGTCCGCGCGCGTGTAGTCCGCGTACGCCGCTTCCTCCGCCGCGCGGTCCACATGACGGGCACCGGCGCGGGCCGGGGCGGGATGGTCCGGCGAGCCGCAGACCGCGCACGGATCGCCCGGCACCAGGCCGGTCGCCAACTCCGCCGCGATGCCCCGCAGTCGGCGTTCCTTGAGGTCGAGCCAGCTTTCGCGGGTCGCGTTGGCCTGCTCATGGGCCGAGCGCACCAGTTCCTCGGCCTGCTCGGTGCGGGCCGCCAGCTCGTCCCGTTCGCGGGCCGAGCGCAGTCTGCGGCGGGCGGGGTCGAGCCGGCCCGCGAGGTGTTCAGCGCGGGTGGCGGCATCCTGCGCCGCCGCGATCCGGTCCTGGTGGGTGCGGCGTACGGTTGCCCAGTTCGCCAGCCAGCCCGCCGCGTCCTGGAGGATGTCGTCGTCCGCCCGCGCCTGGCGTTCGAGGTCCGCGCGTTCGCGGGTGATCTCAGCGCTGCGTCGCTCCGCACGCCGCGCGGCGTCGAGGCCGCCCAGGTCCTGGCGAAGACCCCGCTCCAGGGCAGCCAGTTGCTCCGCCCCGGCCTCGGCGAACTCCGGCGGCAGCCCGGCCCGGGTCCGCTCACGGTCCGCGCTCGCGACCCGGTGGTCCCGCTGGGCGTCGTCCCGCAGCCGCAGCGCGGGTTCGACGAGCTCCGCCTTGCGGGCCCGTTGCAAGGTGGCCTGCAACTGCTCCCGCTCGGGACGCCGCGCCTCCAGCGCGGCTTGCCGTCGCCGGGCGTCCTCGTAGCGCTCCTGGAGCCCGGCGAGTTCCCGTTCGGCTTCCAGCGCATGGCGGGCTGCGGCCTGCCGGCTCTCCGCCGCGGCCAGCGCGCACCCGGCGATGTCCAGCCGCTCTCGCGCGCCCGCGCGGGCGACGGCCGCCCATTCCAGGACGGCCGCGGCGAGACCGGGATCGCCCGGCTGCCGGCGCGGCGGCGGCCAGTCGCCCGCCGACGCGCCCGCGGCCTGCTCCATCCGGTGGGCGATCGCGAGCAGCCGCTCGTCACCGGCCCGCACCTGCTGCTCGGCCCCGCGCCGCTGCTCGGCAAGGCGCTCCTCGACCGCGGCGAACCGCCGGGTGTCGAAGAGCCGCCCGAGCAGCTTGCCCCGCGCCTCCGCATCCGCGCGCAGAAAGCGCGCGAAGTCGCCCTGCGGCAACAGCACCACCTGGCAGAACTGGTCCCGGCTCATCCCGACGAGCTGGGTGATCTCGTCGCCGATCTCCTGGTGGGAACGGCTGAGCGCCTTCCACTCCCCCGCCTCAAAGTCGTACTCCCGCAGCCAGCTCTGGGCCTTCTCGGTGGTGAAGCCGGCGCCCTTCTTCTTGGGGCGCGGTTGCGCGGGCCGCCGGGTGATCTCCAACCGCCGTCCGCCCACGGTCAGTTCGAGGCACACCTCGGTGTATGTCCCGGCTGCGGCATGGTCGCTGCGCAGCGATGCCCCGGGGCTCTGCCGCGCGCCCGGCACCGCTGCGTACAGCGCGAAGCAGACGGCGTCGAGGACAGACGTCTTGCCGGCGCCCGTCGGCCCATGGAGGAGAAAGATGCCGGCGGCGGAGAGCGCGTCGAAGTCGACCTCCTGGCCGGAGCCGAACGGGCCGAAGGCGGTGACGCTCAGCCTGTGCAGTCTCATCCGGCCACCTCGCGCACGCCCATCTCGACCCGTACGGAGTCGAACGCGCCGCGCAGCACCGTGCGCTCGCGGTCGTCGGGCCCGCTGCCGCCGCGCACATGGGCCACGAAGTCCTCCGCGATCTGCTGGTCGTCACGCCCCTTCAGCCGCTGCGCGTACGAGGCGTCCGCGTCGTCGTCGGAGCGCTCGGGCTCGAAGACGAGGCTCAGCGCGTACGGAAAGCGCTCGGCCAGCCGCGCCATCGGCTCGGCCGGGCGCACCGGGTCGGTGAGGGTCGCCTCGACGAACGACTGCTCGTGCGCCTCCAGCGCCGGGTCCTCCAGCAGCTCCTCCAGCGTTCCGCGCAGCCGGGCGAGGGACCGCGGCACGGGACAGTCGATGCGCTCCGCGCCGATCTCGCCCTGCGCGCCGAGCTCGATGAGCCACATCGTCTTGCGGTGCTGCGACTCCGAGAAGGAGTACGCGAGGGGCGAGCCCGAGTAACGCACGCGCTCGGTGATGGTCTGGCAGCCGTGCAGATGGCCGAGGGCGACATAGTCGACGCCGTGGAAGACCCCCGCGGGCACCGCGGACACGCCGCCGACGGTGATGTCCCGCTCGCTGTCGCTCTCCTGGCCGCCCGCAACGAAGGCATGGGCGAGGACGACGGACCGGGTGCCCGGCTCGCGCTTCGCGAGGTCGTCCCGTACCCGCTCCATCGCCGCTCCGATGACGGCTTCGTGGTGCGCCTTCTCCGTCTTGAACTCGTCCTTGACCAGGGCGGGTTCGAGATAGGGCAGCCCATAGCAGGCGACCGGGCCGTGCGCGTCGCCGAGCAGCACGGGGGTGGCGCATCCGGCCGGGTCGGTGCGCAGGTGTATTCCGGCGCGCTCGATCAGCCCGGCGCCCACGCCGAGCCGCCGCGCCGAGTCATGGTTCCCGGAGATCATCACGGTCGGCACGCCCGCTCCGGCGAGCCGGTGCAGCGCCTCGTCGAACAGCTCCACGGCCGTGAGCGGAGGCACCGCCCGGTCGTACACATCTCCTGCGACCAGCACCGCGTCCACGTCGCGCTCGCGCACCGTCGCCACCAGGTGGTCGAGGAACGCGGACTGGGCGTCGAGCATGCTCACCCGGTGGAGCGACCGCCCCAGATGCCAGTCCGACGTATGCAGGAATCTCATGATCCCCGAGAGTATCGGTGGGGTCGGACATCACGGGCGGCTTCAGGCGTCCCCACACCTTCAGGCGTCTCCATATGCTTCACCGCCCAGCTCCAGCCCCGCCGTGCCCGCCGTGGCGTCGGCCAACCAGCCGCGGAAGGCGTCCACATCGGCGTCGGGCAGACCGATCTCGATGGTCACGGCCTCCCCGTACCGCACCTCGCGCACATCGCGTCCGGTCGCCCGCAGATCGTTCTCCAGCTTGCCCGCCCGCTGGTGGTCGACGGTGACGGTGGCGAGCCGGAAGCGCTGTCTGGTGAGGGTGCCGAGCGCGTCCAGGGCTTCGCCGACCGCTCCGCCGTAGGCCCTGATCAGCCCACCCGCGCCGAGTTTCACACCGCCGTAGTAGCGAGTGACCACAGCTACGACATAACGGACCTCACGCCGCATCAGCATCTGCAGCATGGGTACACCGGCCGTGCCGCCCGGTTCGCCGTCGTCGCTCGCCTTCTGCACGGCAGCGTCGGCGCCGATGACGTATGCGAAGCAGTTGTGCGTGGCGGTCGGGTGCTCCTTGCGGATGCGTGCGACGAAGGCCTGCGCCTCGTCCTCCGTCGCGGCGGGCGCCAGCGCGCAGATGAAGCGCGATCTGTTGATCTCGGTCTCGTGCACACCCTCGCGGGCGACCGTCCGGTACTGCTCCTGCATCCGGCCACCCTATGCGCCGCACGGAGCGGCAGGCGCGGAGGGGATGCGAGGCGTACATCGCATACGTACCGACCACTGAGCATGAAGCGCCGAGTCTGGCTGACCGTGGGCGCCGTCGTGCTCGGCGGGGCGGGGTGGTCACCCTAGCCACGGCCAACCCGGCCGACCCGCCGAACAAGCAGCACCAGGAGGAGCGGGCGGCGATGCTCCGCACGCTCCAGACGCGCCGCCGCCGAACAATCCCTGAAAGCGGCGCCCACCCCTGCGCCACAATCGAACCTTCGCCCGAAGAATCATCCGTCCGGCGCCGTGACGGGGTGTTGATCAGGCACGTTCTCCGGGCACTCTCATCCCCACTGTCCCGTGAGGAGACGTCGTGGATCCGCTCGCTTCGCCTGTCATCGACCCGTGTGTGTACGACAGTTCCCGTTTCCGAAACCAGTCGACGTCACTCAGGCTGACGCCGCCGGCGTCGTGGTTACCGCGGCCCGGCGACGGCCGGGTCGCGAGCGTCACCCCTTGGGTCCCGGGCGGGAGTGATGCGGCGTGAAGAGGTTCTTCGGGCGGGTACGGATGACCGAGCCCACGGTCTCCGAGGCGGAGCGGGAGCTGTTCGGAGGGCCGCTGCGGTACGACACGGGGTGGTCCGAACATGAGCGGGCCTGGCTGGACTTGACGATGCTCACGGCGATCCGGGTCATGCCGCGGCTGGTCCGCGGGACATTGCACCGGGCCTGGCAGGCGGACCGGCCGTCGCTGCTGGGGGTGGGGGTGAGCGAGATCGGGCAGGGCATCGCGGCCGCGGTGAGCCTGCTCGCGGTCAACGCGGTGATGCACGCTCTGCTCGGCGGCGGCACCCCGGTCGAGCGGCTGCATACGGCCCTGCCCGCCTTGATCACCGTCGCGGCCGTCGCGGTGGTCAACGCCGGCCTCGCGGGCTGGTCCACCTCCCGGGCCGGACGCCTGGAACCACTGGTGGAGCGACTGGCCACCACCGAATACCTGGCAGCGGCCACCGCGGTGGAACTGGAGGCGATCGAGGACCCGGAGTTCCGCCGTCTGATCGACGTGGCGCAGTACGGGGCCGCCTCCGCCCGGCGCATGATCGGGGCCTGCGTCGCCGCGCTCAACGGCACGATCGCCCTGATCGCCACCGCCGGAGTCCTCACCGTCCTGCACCCGGCGCTGCTGCCGATGCTGCTGTTGATCGCCGCCCCGCGCGGGTGGGGTGCGATGCGGGTGGCGCAGGAGCGGTACGTGTCGGTGATGACCTGGGTCGAGCACATGCGGGCCAGCCGCCTCATCGGCAATCTCCTCACCGAGCGCACCGCGGCTCAGGAGGTGCGGATCCATGGGGTCGGCTCGTTCCTGCTGGACCGCTACCGCGACATGGCCGAGAGCGCCGAGGCCGAACAGAAGCGGCTCGCCAACGACAAGGCGGTCACCGAGCTGGTGGCCGCGGCACTCTCCGGCTTCGCCATGGCCTGCACCTATGGGGTCATGGGCTGGCTCATCGTGGCCGGCCATATGGAGCTTGCGGTCGCCGGCACCGCCGTGATCGCTGTCAGGTCGGGCTCGGCGAGCCTGGGGGCGCTGGTGATGAACATCAACCAGCTGCACGAGGAGTCCTTGTACGTCCAGGACCACGACCGGTTCCTCACCGAGGCGGCGCAGCGTGCCATCCCCCAGGGAGGTGCGAGCGTGCCCGTACGGATGGACGAGGTGGCCCTGGACAAGGTCAGCTACCAGTACCCCGACCGGGACGAGCCCGCGCTGGACGAGGTGTCGCTGACCGTACCGATGGGCTCCGTGATCGCGGTGGTCGGCGAGAACGGCTCCGGCAAGAGCACCCTGATGAAGATCCTCGCCGGGCTGCTGCTGCCGCAGAGCGGCTGCGTGCGCTGGGGCGGCGTGGAGGTGACGGATCTGGACCGGTCCCATCTCTTCGAACGGGTCACCCTGCTCACGCAGGATTTCCAGCGCTGGCCGGTGACCGCCGCGATGAACATCCAGATCGGGCGTCCTCACCAAGCCGCCTCCCACGAGGAACTGGAGCCCTCGGTCGGCTATGCCGGCGCGACGCCGGTCATGGCGAAACTGCCCCACGGACTGAAGACCTTGCTGGCCCGGATGTTCCGCGGTGCATCGGAGATCAGCGGCGGGGAGTGGCAGAAGATCGGGCTGGCCCGCACCCACTGGCGCACCGAGACCTGCCCGGCCGACACCATCCTGATCGTCGACGAGCCGACCTCCGCACTCGATCCCGAGGCGGAGATCGAGGCATTCGAGCGCATCCGGCGCCTCGCCGGCCCCCGGCGCGCCGTCGTCCTGGTCACCCACCGCATGTCCGGCGTGCGCTACGCCGACACCATCTACGTCCTCAACCAGGGCCGCCTGGCCGAACACGGCAGCCACGACGAACTGATCGCGGCGAACGGACGGTATGCCGCGATGTTCCACACCCAGGCCGCTCAGTACGCCCCGGCCGCCCGCCCCGCCATTCCTCGTCCCGGCACACCGACTGTCCCGGAGCACTCATGATCAAATTGTCCGGCCCGTGAACGCCGGCCGGAGCCCACGGATGCGCGAGGC
The DNA here is from genome assembly GCF_044903445.1 of Streptomyces sp. NPDC019890. Lineage (NCBI taxonomy): Bacteria > Bacillati > Actinomycetota > Actinomycetes > Kitasatosporales > Streptomycetaceae > Streptomyces > Streptomyces sp. NPDC019890. The sequence continues at coordinate 273,899 of NZ_JBJDQK010000010.1, forward strand.
GGGAGTTACGAGCGGCGACGAGGTTTGCCGCCCTTGGCGCCCTTGGAACCGCCGGAACCACTCCGTGGGCTCTTGCCGGTCGACTTGCCGGCTGCGGGCTTCCGCCGTGCGCCGCCCGTATCGGGGCGCTTGCGCTTCGGCTGAGCCGGTGCCGGGACCGGGGAGCGCCCCCGAGAGCTGTTGACGGTCCGCCCGCGGACGATCCCGATGAAGTCCTCCACCAGGTCGGTGGTCTCGTCCTCCGGCCACGACAGCGCGACGCGCGACTCGGGGGCGTCCGAGACCGGCCGATACGTGAGGTCCTTGCGGTGGTGCAGGCGGGCAAGTGACTGCGGGACGACGAGTAGCCCCACTCCTGCCGCCACCAGTTCGACGGCGTCCGCCGTCGTGGCGGGACGCTCGTTCGCGGGCCGTCCCGGCCGCTGCTCCCAGTCGAGGGTCTCGTCGAGGGGGTGCAGCACGATGTCGTCGGCCAGATCCTCGGCGGACACCTCTTCGACCGCTGCCACGACATGGTCCTTCGGGACCACCACGACTGTCGTCTCGGTGTAGAGGGGGATCGCGCTGAGGTCCGTCCGGTCGATCGGCAACCGCACGAAACCCGCGTCGGCGCCGCCGCCCCGCAACACGTCGGGTGCCTCGGCGGCGGACACGGCGATGAGTGTCAGTGGGACGTCGGGCAGCCGCTCGTTCCAGATCCGCACCCACTTCGTGGGCGTCACTCCCGGGACATACGCGAGCCGGAACGAAGGGGATACTTCCGAGCCTGTCACTGCGCCAGGCTACCGGTCATGGTCAGAGGTAGCGCACACGCTCGATACTCTTGACACCATGACGTCGCACAAGACCGCCCAGACGATGAAGCCCGCCACCGCGGCAAAGAAGCTGGGTGTGTACCTCGAGGCCACCCCCGCCGAGTTCCAGGAAGGTGTCGTCTCGCGCGACGAGCTGAGTGCGCTGCAGGGCGATCCGCCCGAGTGGCTGGTGGAACTGCGACGCAACGGCCCGCATCCCCGGCCGGTGGTCGCGGCGAAGCTGGGCGTCTCCATCGCGGGTCTCGCGCGTGGCGGAGTCACGGACGCCCTCACCACGGAGCAGATCGACGCGCTGAAGCGGGACCTTCCCGAGTGGCTGCAAAAGGAACGCGCCACCCAGGCCGAGGTCCGGAAGGAAGCCGTGCGGATCAAGGAGAAGAACGCGGAGCGAGGCGATCAACCCCGCCAACCGCGTTCCTGACCCCCAACACCGCCGACGGCGTTCCTGACCTCCAACCGCGCCGACCGCGTTCCTGACTTCTCTCGCCCCCTGGAAGTCCTCGGCGTCTCACCGGGAATCACACTCCTGTAGCCACTGTTGCCAGCCACAGCAGACCTTTCAGGAAGCCGAGGAGGCCGACCGTGTACGGCGACCCAGCAACGATCCGCAAGATCCTCACCGAGCTGGGCGACACCTGGGCGGTCGTGGGCCTGTCGTCGAACCAGCGCCGAGCGGCATACGGCGTCGCCGACGTCCTCCAGCGCTACGGCAAGCGCATCGTCCCGGTCCATCCGAAGGCCGAAACGGTCCATGGCGAGCAGGGCTATGCGACGCTCGCCGACATCCCCTTCCCTGTCGATGTCGTCGATGTCTTCGTCAACTCCACCCTGGCGGGGCAGGTCGCCGACGAAGCCGCCGCCATCGGCGCAAAGGCCGTCTGGTTCCAGCTCGGAGTGATCGACGAGGAGGCGTACGAGCGCACCCGCGCGGCCGGCCTCGACATGGTGATGGACCGCTGCCCGGCGATCGAGATCCCCCGGCTGGGCTGAGCCGGGGACCGGACGAGAGCGCTGCCGGAGCGCCCATGGGTTGTGCGGACCGGACCTATGTACCGCGCCCTCGCAGTGCGCCCATACTTGCCCCTATCGGTCGGAGGGGGAGGCACCAGTTGGGGCAGCAGATTCGCACCCGGGACGGTCGGACTCTCGCAGTGGAGCGGCACGGGAACCCGCATGGCAGACCGGTCTTCCTGTTGCACGGCACCCCTGGCAGCCGGCTGGGACCGGCTCCCCGCAGTGCGGTGCTGTACCGGCTGGGAGTGCACCTGATCACCTTCGACCGTCCCGGCTACGGTGCGTCCGACCGATTACCCGGACGGAGCGTGGCCCATGCCGCGGCCGATGTCGAAACCATCGCCGACGAGCTCGGCATCACCGAGTTCGCCGTCGTCGGCCGGTCCGGCGGCGCCCCTCATGCGCTCGCCTGCGCCGCACTGCTGCCGGAGCGCAGCGTGCGGACGGCTGCCCTTGTCGGCCTCGCTCCGCGGGATGCACAGGGCCTCGACTGGTTCGAGGGCATGACCGAGTCCAATGTCCGCGAGTACATCAACGCGGCGGCCGGGCACCGCCAGCTGTCGGCCGCGCTGGAATTCCGTACGGTGACGATCCGGGCGGACCCGATGGCCTCGGTCGCCGCCATGCGCCACGGGCTGCCCGAGTCGGACCGCGAGATCGTCGCCGATGCGGGCATCCGGGCCATGCTGGTGCGCAACTTCGCCGAGGGGCTGCGCAGTTCGGCCGGCGGCTGGATCGACGACGTGATGTCGTTCAGCACCGACTGGGAGTTCCGGCCCGAGGACATCAGAGCCAAGGTGCTGCTCTGGCACGGCGAGGACGATGTCTTCGCCCCGGTGCAGCACACCCGGTGGCTGGCCGAGCGGATTCCCGGTGCGAAGCTGGTGATCGAGCGGGGGGCAGCGCACTTCGGGGCGCTGCGGGTGCTCACGCAGGTACTGAGCTGGGCCACCCGCTGAGCCGCCCGTCGCTTCCTCCCGGCCGAGTCAGACCGGCTGCGGTTCGAGGTCCCGGTTGATGCGCCGCCATGCCCGGGCCGCCTCCGTGATCGGATGCTCGACGCCCAGCTGCTTGGCGGCCGAAGCCAGAATCTCGGCGCGCAGCCGCTGCCCCTCCTCCTCCCGGCCTGCCGCACGCAGCGTGATCGCGAGATTGGACCGGCACGCCAGTACGTCCGGATGATCCGGCCCGTAGCGCTGCAACAGGCCTTCGAGAGCGGTCCGTTCCCACATTTCCGCGCGGTCCTGCTGCCCCAGGTCGCCATAGGCGTTGGCAAGGTTGATCGCGGTGCACAGGGTGAAGGGATGGCGCGGCCCCAGCGTTCGTTCCAGTGCCGTGCGGACTCCTTCGCCCGCCTCCGCCGCCTGCGCCGCGTCGCCCAGTCCACGCTGATAGATCGTCACGTTGTTCCGGCAGGCCAGGGTGAAGGGGTGGTCTTCGCCCAGCGTGTCCCGGTATCCCTGAAGGATCTGGCAGGCGAGGTCCAGGGCCGCCTGTTTGTCGCCGACCGCCGAGTAGTCGGCGGCCAGATTGAGGCCGCAGGCCAGGGCGTCGGGCACCTTCGTTCCGTATCGCTCCCGGTAGCGGTTGTACGTCTCCTCCGTGATGCGTTTCGCCTCGTGCGGGTAGCCCGCCTTGCGCAGGGAGACCGCGAGGCTCTTGGCCGTACGCAGCACCTCGGGCACATCCGCGTTCAGCACCCGCTCGAATGCGGCCACCACCTCGCGCAGGACCTGCACGGAGGACCGGTACTCGCCGGTCTCCCTGAGGTCACGGGCGAGATGTCCCTTGGTGGTCAGGGTGAACGGGTGCTCCTCCCCGAGCAGGGCGCTGCGGCGCTCCACCGTTTCCTCGTCCAGCCGGCGCGCTCGCTCGCTGTCGCCGGTCAACCGGTAGTCGATCGCCAGGTTGTTGGCGGCGATGAGCGTCCGCGGGTGATTCTCGCCGAAGATCTGCCGGAGTCCGTGGTAGATCCGCAGGTCGCGTCCGAGCGCCTCGTCGAACCTCCCCAGGGCGCGCAGGTCGGCGGCCAGGCTCCCCGTGGTGATCAGAATGCTGGGGTGGTCGTCGTTCGGATGGTCCTCGTGGAGTACCTGGATCTGTCGTTCGAGGGTGTCCTCGTCCATCTCGCGGGCCTCTTGGTACTTGCCCTGTGCGCGCAGCGCGTTGGCCAGCTCGAAGCGGATGTTCAGCGTCTGAAGATCGTTCTCGCCCAGGTCGCGGGTCCAGGTCTGGTTCAGCTGCGAGCCCAGGACTCGTGCGCTCTCCAGTTCACCGCGCTTGAGCAGATAGCGGACGCGGTCCACCATCAACTGCCGTACGTTCTCCTCGTCGCAGTCCGCGATGCCGGACGCGCCCAGGTGGGGCCAGATCAGCTCGAAACTCGGCCAGCTCTTGGGGTCGTTGACCGGGTTGTCGCTGTCCACTCCTTCCGCGGGCCTGGCCTCCGCGAGAATGCGGTGCACCTCGTGCATGGCCTTCTCCCGCTCGTCCGGGGAGAGTTCGGCCCGGACCGCGGCCTGGACGAGCCGGTGGACCTGGATGCTGCTGTCCGCCGGGTCCACCTTGGCCAGGGCGAATCTGTTCAGCGTCTGGATGACCTTGCCCAGCATGTACCGTTCCCGCAGGTCGGGGTCGTAGGGAAGGAGCGACTGGAACATGGAGTCGCTGCCGATCAGACGCATCGATATCGGCTCGGCGGAGAAGAACGAGCACATTTCAAGCAGCCGTACCGCCGCCCTCGACTCCTCGCGCAGCCGATTGATGGAGATCTTCCAGGTCGCGCCGATCTGCTGCGAGTAGTCCTCGGGCGTGCCCAGCGAAAGAACCTTGGTGCTCTGCTCCTTCAGCTGCTCCACGTACGAGTCCACGGGAGTGGCCGTCTCCGCGAGCCAGGCGCCCGCCACCTCCACCGCGAGCGGGAGGTCACCCACGGCCTCGGCCACCAGGTCGGCGTCCCGGGCCGGCAGCTTCGACACCCGGCGGCGCAGATGCTCCACACTCTCCGGGCGGGTGAAGACCTCCACCTCCATCGCCTCCAGCCGCGTCGACACCGGCTTGTTGCGGCAGGTGGCGAGAACGTGGCCGTACACATCGTTGGGGATGGGAGCGGTGTCGTCGGGCAGCAGATTCAGCGCCTGATCAAGATCATCCACATTGTCGAAGATCAATAACCACCGGGAGTACGGAACACCGCGCCGCAGCGCCTGCATCGCCGCCTGGGCCGCCTCGGCGAACACGTCGCCGGCCCGCAGATCCAGCTCGGCCGCCAGATCTGCCAGCGACGAAACCACCTGGTCGGGCTGTTCCGCCTCCACCCACCAGACCAGGTCGTAGTCGGACCGGAACCGGTGCGCGTACTCCCGGGCGACCTGCGTCTTGCCGACGCCGCCGAGTCCGTACAGGACCTGGGGGAAGCGCTGGGCGGAGTGGGTGTCGCCGCGCAACTGGTCCCGCAGCCGGTCGAGTACGGAGGTGCGGCCGGTGAACCAGGCGTGGCGGGGCCGTACGTTCCAGACCTTGGGAACGGCGCCGGGGTATCGCGCCCCACCGGTCGCGGCCACCGGCGCAGCGGCCGACTCCCCACGGTCCAGCGCGGACAGCACCGCGGCCGCCGCCTCGGCCTCGTCGAGGCGCACCAGGTCGACGACACCGCGGCTGGAGATGGGCAGGCTCAGCCGTACGTCGCCGACGCGCACCGGGACCAGCTGACGCCGGGCACCCGAGGCGTCGAGGCTCATGAACGACTCCCACAGGTTCCCTGCCCGGCGGGAGCTGAGAAAGGCCTGCGAGACGACGGGGAGCACCCGGTAGGTCCCGCCCGCCGCAAGTTCCGTTTCAATCCTGGTCAGTTGGGCCGTACGGACGTCGACCGGAAGCACATGGAAGCCGGCGCGGGTGAGCACCGACTCCAGCCAGTCGGCCCACATCTGGTCCTCTGCCACATAGGTCAGCACCACATTCGACGGCGGAGCCGGCCGTCGCCGGGTATAGGCCATCACATGCGTGAGCCGTTCCGCCTCGTCGATCGGCGGCAGTGTGTTCACCTGACCGTCGGTGAGCACGGAGGTGAGCCGTTCGCAGGCGGTGAGCATCGAACTCGAGATGTTCGGCGCGTCTCCGAAGGTCGCCAGGATCTCCTCATAGGCGTAGAACGGGCGGTACGGAATCTCCACCGAACCCCAGTAGTTGGTCAGTTCCTCCCCGCTCAGACCGGCGGGAAGCCCCGGGAAGCGTTCCCGGGCCAGCGCACGTCCGGCGTCGGCCTTCTCCTTCTCGCCGTCGTCAATCCGCATCGGCACAGGCAGGATGCGGATGCGCTTGTCGTGGAACCGCTCCTCGATGTCGCGCGCCACGGCCGAGGCGCCGTCGATGCTCTGGTCGCTGAGCGTGAAACAGACCACCAGGACCTGAGGCATCTGGACCGTGCAGATATCGGCGATGTCGCTGAGCCCGGTCCGGCTGTCGATCAAGGTGTAGTCGTAGTGCCGTCGCATGTCGCCGCGCATCGCGTCGAAGAACTGCCCGCCGCCGAAACGCTCGTAGAAGTCGTCCCAGTCCATCCTTCCGACGGTCGACGAATAGTCGCGGTTGCGTCGGCCGGCGGAGAGGAAGTCAAGGCTGCCGCCGTGCGGAAAGGACCAGCTGAGCGAGGTGGCATGCGGCCTGACGCGGGCGTAGTCGCGGTGCCAGTCCGGTTCGCGTTCCGCGGCCCGCCGGGCCTCCTCCTGATATTCGGTGATCAGATTGATCAGCCCCGGAGTGGCCTCCAGATCGGAAAGGTCGAGGAACGGATGGAAGAAGCGGTGCAGTCCGGGTGCTTCAAGATCCCAGTCGACGGCCAGCACCCGGTGGCCGTTGGCCGCCAGAATCCAGGCGACATTGGCCAGCGCCATGGTGCGGCCCGTGCCGCCCTTGTATGAATAAAAAGTGACAATGGTGCCTTCGCGGTTCTCTGTCACGACGATCCCTCCCCCTTGTCGGCGTTGCCCTTTGTCTGGTCCGCGTCGCGGGTGGTGGATGCCGGACCTCCGGCGGCGGGGTTGCCGGAAGCCGGGGCTCCGGAGGCCGGAACTCCTGCGCCGTAGCCGACCCCGGACGGAAGCACTCGCGGGATCGCAGCGCTGGGCCCCTGTGGTGGATAGGTGCGCGCATGGGCCGCATAGTGTTTCTCGGCGGCCTTGACCGCGCCGGGCAGTTCCTGGCTGAAAACCTCCAGTGTGGGGAGACCGCCACTCGGCGACCGATGCCCGCCGCTCTCCTCCTGCCTCGGGGCCAGTGACTCGTCGATGCCCGCGCGCAACTCGTCCTCCCGCAGCTGGGACTCGGGGTCCTCGCGATTCCAGGGGATCATGACACTGATCCACGGGCGGCTCTCGGCACAGAGCCGCCGCAGCAGCTCTTTGCGGTGCGGGGCTTCGAGCGCCCAGCGGTCGAGCAGCAGCAGTCCCGGTGCCCGTGGCGAGCCGGCAGCCAGCAGGCGCTCGGCATCGGCCTCGAACTCCCCTACGCGCACGCGGTAGTCAAGGTTCCGGACGAGGTCGACGGCGTGGTCGGCGAGCGGCCTGGACGACTTCGGGTGGTACGGATTCCAGTCGCGCGGGCGTGGGCCGTAGCAGTCGGTGCCACGGCCCTCGGGTAAGTCGGACTGGGAACAGGCGAGTACGGAGACGTCGATCTCCCGCGCGGGACCGGGCGGCCCGAACGCGCTGGGCATCGCCCCGTAGTCCTGGTGCGGGTCGCCTTCCGCGATGCGGGTCTGCTCGGCCACGCTGACGATCCGCTTCGCCAGCAGATAGACCGCGCGCTCGTACTGGTCCCGCAGATATCTGAGCTTGATCAGCCCGTAGAACCCCTCGTCGGCGTAGTCGTCGCCGAAGGTGGCGTGGTTGAACTGCAGCCGCTCGGCAGGCTGCGGCAACTGCTTCGCAGGCACCGGCACCCAGAGCGCGGGGACTATCCCGCTCACCGGGCTGCCATTGCCGCGCGCCTGGTGGTGCACGGCCCGGGTGGAGAAGACAAACCATTCCCTGCCGCACTGCTCGCTCAGGAAATAGCGCGGCGAGTAGAGCGGCACAAAGACCCTGCAGCGCGCCAGCGCCTCGGAGAGCCGTTCCTGCCAGCCGTCGCCCGGCTGCATCTGCTGATCCATGAATCCGGCCGGTACACCGGCCGGCAGCGAGGTCAGCTGCAGCACGTGGGCGCACAGATCGCGATAGAACCTCTCCACCCAGATGTTCGGGTCTTTGTCCTTGGGATGATTCTTGGGCGTATGCGCATAGCTGAGGAAAAAGTATGGTTCTGGCCCATCTCCCCCCGCCCCCATGGATCCAAGCACCAACGTCTCCCCCGGTTCAGCTGGATGGAGCCTCAGTGTAGGAAACGTCGATTACTCGGCGGAACAGCGCGAACACGCCTGATAATTGAGCTAGTTGATCGAATTCCGGGCCTGCCAGTCGGCGCGATGCCGGGCAGCCGCGCTCGTGGCCTTGGACAACGCCGCAGGCGAGACGGGCTCCGCCGACCAACCGTGCGCCGTGCTCGCCATCCCCGCCACGAACCGTTCGCCCAGTTCCGTCAGCGCGCCGGAGCCGGCCAGCACCTCGATCGCCTCGGTGGTCTGCTGACGCCAGCGCGCGAACTGCGCCTCCGCCGTCCGCGCCGCTCCCCCCTCCGCGTCCAGCCGCCGCACCCGCCAGAAGTCCGTCACCGCGATATGCGCGTACGTGCCCTGGATCAGACCGGCCAGCGGCCTCGGATCCCTGCGCCAGGGCGCGTAGAACGTCCGGCTGTCCGCGGGGTCGTACAGGTCGTGCGTATCGAGGACCGCACCCAGCTTCACATGCTGGAACTCATGGATGATCAGCAGTGCCAGCTGATCGGGCGAGTCGGGCCGCGCCGCGCCGATCGCCCCGAAGGCCTCCTTGGACGCGGCACTGACCTCGCCGTCGTCCGGAGCGTGCAGCGGCGTGATGACTCGCAGACCGGAAGTCAAACCGGGTCCGTACACCGGCAGTTGACGACTGATCAGCGACCAGGCCGCCGTCAGATCCGCTGCCCACCCCTTGGCCTCTCCGGCGGACAGTCGCCCCGCGACCGGCCACTGATGGCAGTCGCGCAGCGGGTCGGTGTCCTCCAGTGCCACGGCCCAGTCGGGCAGTTCCACGACGCGTACGGGCTGCCAGTGCGGGGTGAGCCCGTCCATCCCTTCGTCCCAGCCGATCCGCAGCACCCGGCCCGCGGCCCGTACGGTGAAGTCATCGGCACCCGCGGTCACTTCGGCGTGATCGACGTCGGCGGAGAGCGCCACGGCACCCAGGCCCGGCAGCCTCAGCAGTCCGTCGCGTACGGGAACGACTACGGTGTCCGCCTGCCGCGCCCGCAACGCCCCCGCGGCGGCGAGTTCCGCGAGCCCCGGGCCGATCGTCGCCGGTGCGCGGCCCTCCAGGATGCGCAGCGCCCAGGGCCGCGTGTACGGATGGCCCACCACCGAGTCCAGCGCTTCGGGGTGTTGCCCGTCCAGCTCGCTCAGCAGCTCCCAGGCCGCGGCCGCGATGCTGTCGTCCCGCGCGACGCGCTCGCTCACCGCGCGAATCAGTTCACGGTTTAGTTCGAGCTGGGCCGCCGCCATCCGCGCGACGGTTTCCGCGCTGCCGAACCCCGCTGCCAGCTCGTCGAGTTCAGAGAGTTCCCCCGGCGGCACCGAGACCACGGGCCGGGGTGGTGCGGAAGCTTCACTGTCTCCGATATTCATGATCAGTTCCATCAGGTCCGGGCAGAACACGGAAGGGTTGTCGAAGCCGCTGCCGGTCCGGTAGCGGTGGGCATAGAGACCGCCGCCGCAGGAGGTGACCACCGGGCAGCTGCGGCACTGTTCGCTCAGCTCCTCGACTCCCCCTTGACGGGCGAGCATTCCGGGGTGCTCAAGCACTTCGTCCAGGGAGTTCGCGATGACATCCATGCCGGTGACAGGCGCGCCGTCGTAGGCAGTTTTGAGCGAATCGGCCTGCTCGAAGGAGCCATCGGTCTCGATCACCACGAGATCGGCAGGAGCCAGGCCCATCGACTCGGTCAGGCTGCTCCGGCCGTGCAGTGTGCGCAGTACGGAGTCGAAGGTACGCACCGGGACCGGTCGTCCCGTACCGTCCCAGCGGCGGTAGATGACATCGAGCCAGTCCGCATAGGGCGTGGCCGATCCGGCGGGCCGGGGCGGTGGCACGTCCCAGGTCGCATGGGGCAGCAGAAAGTCGATGCGCGGAGGATCAAGTGCGAGCAGTGCGTCGTACACCGCGACGGGATCGTTCTCGATGTCGATGGTGCAGAGCAGTCCCGCGAACAACGGCCGGTACTGGGGCCGGTTGAGCAGCTCCACCGCCCGCAACACCTGCGGGTGGCTGCTCCTTCCGTCGGCGTAGCGGCGATGACGGTCGTTCGCCGCCTTGTCGCCGTCGAGCGAGACACCGACCTTGATGTCCAGCTCGGCAAAGAGATCGCAGAAGCGTTCGTCGAGCAGGACGCCATTGGTGTGGATGCGAAGATCCAGCGCACACACACCGGCTAACGCGCGGTTCAGCTCCGCTGCGGCTTTTCGCAGTCGAATCGGCCCCGCCAGCAATGGTTCTCCGCCATGTAATACGACGTGGACCATGGAAAGCCCGTGATTCCCGGCGTGCTCGGCAATACGGTCCGCCGTCTTTTCCATGATCTTTTCCGACATTGCCCTGGGCCGGCCACGCCAGCTCGAATCCGCGTGCTCATAGACGTAACAGTGATCGCACGCGAGATCGCAGCGACTGTGCACCTTCAGCACAAACTGACTCAGTGATGGCAGTGGCCGGTCCATGGCCGAGGTCTGTCCGGTCACTCAGACCGACGACTGAAAGGCAGCAACAACCAATGGACTCGGCCGATCACTGGTCGACAGCAGACGACTGACCGACGCGGGCAGGTCCCCACCAGTCTGAGCGGCAGGCCGTTTGGCCAACGGCACCCTATGGGTAGCCTGGCCACGGGATGCCGGCCCGGGCCTGCCGACAGCGGAGACAAGAGCAGTGTCCATTGAGCGCCTTTCGGTTGTACGGACGACTCATGGCAGCGGAGATGCGGCCACGACTCTCCCTATGATGAACGAATCCAGCGATTCGGACATTTCGTCACGACACACGCCTCCCCCGCGTCAACGGGAAAACTGCCGCAAAAGTTCTGGGAGTACCCAGTCAGGCCATACTTTCGAGAGGCCATCCGGGTGACGCATACCCTATTTTGCCGCCGCGTGTCCGCGCCACATTCAAGGTGCGGTCAAGCCGCCGAAATTCCAAGTCCGGCCAGGACGACGGCGCCCGGCAGCCCGGCGAAGGCCTTGCCGGGCACGATGAGCTTCCCCCGCCGTCGCCCGCTCCCGATCAGCACCCACTCCGTGTCGACCACCTGCGAGTCAATGAGCAGCGGCCAGTCGGCAGGCAGCCCGATGGGTGTGATGCCGCCGTACTCCATGCCGGTCTCGCCGGTCGCGGTGTCCATCGATGCGAACGACGCCTTGCGCGCGGCCAGTTGCTTACGGACGACACCGTTGACGTCGACGCGTGTGCTGGACAGGACGAGGCATGCGGCGAGCGTGGACTCGGCGCCCCGCTTGCCCGCCACGACGACGCAGTTCGCCGACTGCTCGAGCAGCTCCTGCCCGTAGTGCTCCACGAAGACTGCTGTGTCCGCGATCTCCGGATCGGTGTCGACGTGGATCAGCTGCTCGACAGGGATGTCGCCGCTCCAGGCGCGCACGGCGTCGGCGACCGGTCGCACGAGCAGGTCGAGGCAGTCGACGGCAGGCCGGGCGTCGGTGAAGCTTCCGATGGGTGCGCGCATACGCGTCACGCTAACAGCGCCGTTCCGGTGGACGGTTGACCGTCTCAGCGTGCGGGCGGCGGCACGGCGGGATCAGCGTACGGACGGGATCAGCGTACGGGCGGGATGGAGACCGCCATCGTCATCTCGACCGCCTCCTCGCCGTCGTTGCGATAGGCGTGCGCGACATTCGCCTCGAAGGTCGCCGAGGTCCCGGCCGGCATGGTGTGCGCCTCACCGTCGACGACGAGGGTGAGCTCGCCCGCGGTGACGTGAAGCAGCTCGATCGTGCCGTCGGGGTGCGGGTCGGACTCGCTCCGGTCACCGGGCATCAGCCGCCACGACCACAGTTCGAGGGGCCCGCGGCCCTCGGTGCCGACCAGCAGGGTGGTGAAGCTGCCGGTCGAGGTGGACCACATGCGTACGGCCTGCTCGGGGGGCACGACACGGACCTGCGGACCCTGCTCGTAGTCGAGGAGCGTAGTGATGCTGACACCAAGCGCGTCGGCGAGCTTCACCGTGGTCCCGACGCTCGGATTCGTACGCGCCTGCTCGATCTGGATGATCATGCCGCGACTGACCCCGGAGCGGGCGGCAAGAGCGTCGAGCGTGAGCCCCCGTTCGCCGCGCCAGCGCTTGAGATTGCGGGCGAGCGACTGCGTGAGCTGGTCGAGGTCCGACACATTCCGTCCAATATTCTGGATGACAGAGTCCAATACAGTGCACTACGGTGTGGTGCACTCAAACGTTCACTGCACTGTACTGCGAGGCCCCCCATGACCGCACTGTTCGCCCTGGCCACCAGCCTCCTGTGGGGGCTGGCCGACTTCGGCGGCGGACTGCTGACGCGACGTACACCGGCCCTCACGGTCGTCGTCGCCTCGCAGTCGATCGCGGTGGTCGTCCTCGGCTCGATCGTCATGGCCACCGGCGGCTGGCAGGAGGCGGGACCCCAGCTCTGGTACGCAGTCGCGGCGGGCGCCGTCGGCCCTGTGGCAATGCTCTCCTTCTACAAGGCGCTCGCCCTCGGCCCCATGGGTGTCGTCTCACCGCTGGGCTCGCTGGGTGTCGCCGTGCCCATCGGCGTCGGCCTGCTCGTCGGCGAGCGGCCCGGGCTGCTCCAGTTCGCGGGCATCGCGGTGGCCGTGGCCGGCATCGTCCTTGCGGGCGGGCCCGAGCTGCGGGGCGCGCCCGTGCAGCGCCAGGCGATCCTCCTGACCCTCCTCGCCGCCTTCGGCTTCGGCGCGGTCATGACCCTGATCGCCGAGGCCTCGACGACCATCACCGGGCTCTTCCTCGCGCTCTTCGTACAGCGCGTCACCAATGTGGCGGTGGGCGGCGCGGCCCTGTACGCCTCGGTGCGGCGCGGCGCGCGGGCGCTGCCCGAGGACGGCGGGATGCGGATCATCCTGTCCTCGCTCCCGGCGCTCGCCTTCGTCGGCCTCGCGGATGTCGCGGCCAACGGCACGTACTCCATCGCCGCGCAGCACGGTCCGGTCACCGTCGCCGCCGTGCTCGCCAACCTCTATCCGGTGGTGACGGTGCTTGCCGCGCTCGTGCTCCTCAAGGAACGGCTGCGCCTGGTCCAGGCGACGGGCGCGGGGCTCGCCCTGGTGGGCACGGTGCTCCTCGCCGGCGGTTAGGTCCTGTCCTCCGGATCAGGCCTTACGATGCCGCGTCCGGGTCCAACTCCGCCAGCGCCAGCAGTTGTTCGGGCGTGACGCCCTCGGGAATGGGCACGGGCGCCGGCGTGCGCAGCGGAGGCTGCCAGCCGCGGACCGGATCCCAGCTCCGTACGACGCGGGCGGGGGCGCCGGCCACCACCGAGTGATTGGGGACCTCTCCCCGTACGACAGCGCCCGCGGCGACCACCACATTGCGGCCCAGCCGCGCGCCGGGCAGGATCACCGCGCCCGTGCCCAGCCAGCAGCCGGGGCCGATCTCCACCGGCTCGGTGCGCGGCCACTGCTTGCCGACCGGCTCGTGCGGGTCGTCGTAGCTGTGATTGGTGGAGGTGATGTAGACGTACGGACCGCAGTACGTGTCCGAGCCGATGGTCACCCTGGTGTCGGCGATGACATGGCTGCCGCGGCCGAGTACGACGCCGTTGCCCAAGGTCAGGATCGGGTCGGCCCCCAGGTCCAGGCCCGGCATCATCCCCGCCGTGAGCGTGACCTGCTCGGCGATGATGCAGTGCTCGCCGAGCTCGATCCACGCCTCGCCGAACACCGTGCCCTGCGGAAAGGCGAGCCGGGTGCCGGAGCCGAGGCGGCGGAAGCGCAACCGTCCGGGGTGCTCGGCGGTGACGGCGCCTGCCTCCTGCACCCAGCGCCAGCCTCGGTGGACCGCGCGCGCGAGAACTCGTCGCCGCCAGCCGGCGAGCGACGAGAACGTGTTTCTGTTCTTCGGCACCCGCACACGGTAGTCGGCCCGACCTGGCCCGATCGCGCAGGCGGCCTGTGATGTTCACCCCACGCCGCGCCGATCACCGGCCCGCTGAATTCCTCCGGTTACCACGGTTACCGGCCCGCAGGCAGCCGGTTCGGGCCCAAGTCCTCCGTTCTGTGGGTAGTCGGTCGCATCCGGACTCGCCGGCTCCGGCTCGTGCATAGCATGAGCGCCGCATGCGCCCGGACGATCACCGTCAACTCGGTGTCACACCCGCGTATGTTGCCGCCGCGCGCCGGTCGGCCCGTCTGTTCTTCCCGCACTCGAACAGCGAGGGATCGCGGAAATGCCTGTGCCAGTCGGCCCGAAACCGCACCGGATACGCACATCACGGCCATTACCGCTCGCCGTTGCGACGGCCTCGCTCGTCATGGCCGCCGCGATCGGCGGCGCGGTGATCGCGGCGGCTCCGCCGGCAGCTCGCAGCTGGGTCGCGGGGACCGCCTCGGCCGGCTGGCTCTTTCTGGCCGTGACAGTGGCCGCCGCCCTGCTCGCGATCCGGCGGCTGCACGGCGAAGCCGCCACCACCGACGGTGAACTGCGCTCGGCGCACAGCCAGTTGGCGCAGACCGCCGACGGTCTGGACCGGCTGACGACGGTGACTCTGCCCGCCGCGGTCGCGCATCTGCGCCGGGGAGCGTCGGCCGAGACCGTCCTCGCCGAGCTGGAACGCCCCTCCGAGGCGCGGCTGCGGGCGCTGCTGGAGGCGGCGGTACGGGAGCTCGCCACCGGTGAACGGCGTGCGGCGGCCGCCCAGGTCGCGAGCGCCAAGGCGCTGAGCCGGGTGCAGGCAAAAGCCGTGAGCATGCTCGCCGATCTGCGCGAGATGCAGGATCGTCACAGCGAAGAGGTGTTCGGGGATCTCCTCCAGCTCGACCACAACACCTCGCAGCTGGGACTGCTGACCGACCGTCTTGCCCTGCTGATGGGCGGCCGGGCGAGCCGGGCGTGGAACAAGCCGATCGGCATGGAGAGCATCCTGCGCGGCGCGGTGGGCCGGATCGCCGCCTATCGGCGGGTGCGGCTGCACTCGTCCAGCACCGCCGCGGTCGCCGGGTTCGCCGCCGAGGGCGTGATGCACCTGCTGGCCGAGCTGATGGACAACGCCGCGAACTTCTCGCCGCCGATCGACGAGGTCCACGTCTATGTCGAGGAGCGCACCGGGGGGCTCGTCGTCACCATCGAGGACAGCGGTCTGAAGATGGCCGACGCCGCCCTGCGGCGCGCCGAGGAGGCCGTCTCCGGGCGGGTGACGGACCTTGCCGCGCTGCAGGGCACCCGGCTGGGTCTGGCCGTGGTCGGCCGGCTGGCCGCCAAGTACCGGATGAGCGTCAGCTTCCGGCCCTCGTCCCGCGGCGGCACCGGTGTCGTGGTGCTGTTCCCGCCGCAGTTGCTTGCCCAGCCGCGCAGCACCGTGCCGGAGCCGGTCACCCGGCGGCCGGTCGTGGACCCACCGGTCCCGGACCCATCGGACCCGGACCCGCGCATACCGCAGGCGCCGGCCCTGGACGTACCGGTGCCTGACGCCCCGACCGCCTCCGGAACCGGTTCGGTCCTGCCCGAATCCGTTCCCGGGACCGAGATCCCGTCCCGGACCGCAGCACAGGTGGCGACCGCGAACGGGCTGCCGGTACGGCCGCCGGGACGCACCATGGCCGCCGCCGACCGCCGCCGCCCCGAGCCCGCCACGCCTGCCGCGCCCGCCGAAGTCCATGACTCGCCCGGCCGTGACGTCGGCGCCCGGTTCGGCGCCTTCCACCGCTCGCGCAAGGCAGCGGAGCAGTAGCCCGAGACCCTCGCCCGGCGCCCGGGGACCGGCGCCCATCCCCCGTACGAGAACGTGAGACAGGAGGCACGGGCCGGCGCCCGGACCTACCGGGCAACACCCGCCCCACGCACACGATGCAGACCACTGACAACAGCCTCACCTGGCTTCTGGAAAGCCTGTTGGAACGCACCCACGGAACCCGGCACGCGCTGGTGCTCTCGCGCGACGGGCTGAAGCTGTGCTGGAGCGGGCATCTGACGCTCGACCAGGCGGATCAGCTGGCCGCGATCTGTTCCGGCATCCAGGCGCTCGCGCAGGGCGCCTCGGTCGAGTTCGGCAACGGCAGCGGCGGCGTACGGCACTCGATGACCGAGTTCCACGGCGGACTGCTGCTCATCGTGGAGGCGGGCGACGGCGCGCATCTGGCGGTGGTGGCCGATGACGCCGCGGATCCCGGCGTGGTCGGCCACCACATGACGGAGTTGGTCGAGCAGATCGGCGAGCATCTGCGGGCGGCGCCGCGTCTGCCGTACCCGCAGAGCCCTCTCTCATGACCCGCCGCCCCGTCGACACGGGTGATCCGGACCGGCTTTACACCGTCACCGGCGGCCGCAGCCGCCCCGACGACGACTCGCTCGACCTGGTGACGCTGATCGTCAGCGAGTGCAGTCCGTCGCCGGGCATGCAGTCCGAGCACGTACGGATCCTCGACATGTGCCGCCATCCCGCCGCGGTCGTGGAGATCTCCGCGGAGCTGAAGCTGCCGGTGACGGTGGTACGGATCCTCCTCGGCGATCTCCTCGCGACGGGGCGCATCACCGCTCGCCATCCGCTTGCCTCCCGCTCCACCGCCTGCCTGGCCGACTCGGCCCTCTTGAAGGAGGTGCTCCATGGACTCCGCAACCTCTGAGCCGCCCGCCCGTACCCCGCTGGGCGACACCGCCGAGACCGGTCTGAAGATCGTCATCGTGGGCGGCTTCGGCGTCGGCAAGACCACCCTGGTCAAGTCGGTCAGCGAGATCCGCCCGCTGAACACCGAAGAGGTGATGACGCAGGCGGGCATAGGCATCGACGAGGCGGCCGGTCCGGCCGCCACCAAGACCACCACGACCGTGGCCTTCGACTTCGGCCGGATCAGCCTGAACGACCGCACGGTCCTCTACTTGTTCGGAGCACCGGGGCAGGAACGGTTCTGGTTCCTGTGGGACCGGCTCTTCTCGGGCACGCTCGGCGCCGT
Organism: Streptomyces sp. NPDC019890; assembly: GCF_044903445.1. NCBI lineage: Bacteria > Bacillati > Actinomycetota > Actinomycetes > Kitasatosporales > Streptomycetaceae > Streptomyces > Streptomyces sp. NPDC019890. The sequence continues at coordinate 291,021 of NZ_JBJDQK010000010.1, forward strand.
CGTCCTGGTCGACACCCGGCAGATGAGCGACTCCTGGTACGCGATCGACCGCCTGGAACACCACAACACGCCGTTCGTGGTCGCGGTCAACCGCTTCGGCGACGACCTGGCCGCCTTCTCGCTCGACGAGATACGCCAGGCCCTGTCGCTGCCCCGGCACGTCCCGTTGATCGACTGCGACGCTCGGGTCCGCTCGTCCGGCAAGTACGTCCTGATCAGCCTTGTCGACCACCTCCATGAACTGGCCATGGCCCGGGAGATGACACCGTGACCGACCCCACCGGACTGACCGACCCCACCGGACCCGTTCCCGCGCCGCCGGGCTGCCCCGCCCACGCGGGCGCCGTCCCGCTCAGCGGCCTGGAGTACCGGCAGACGCCGTCCCAGCTGTATCGCTCGATGCGCCAGGAACACGGCGCGGTCGCTCCGATCCTGCTGGACGGCTTCATCCCCGCCTGGCTTGTGCTCGGCTATGCCGAGGTCACCTGTGTCACCGGCCACGACGAGCTGTTCGCCCGCGACTCCCGGCGCTGGAACCAGTGGGGCGCCGTCCCCGCCGACTGGCCGCTGATGCCGTTCGTGGGTCACCAGCCCTCCGTGCTGTTCACGGAAGGAGCCGCGCACCAGCGGCGCGCGGGCGTCATCACCGAGGCGCTGGAAGGGGTGGACCAGTTCGAACTGGTCCACTGGTGCAGGCAGATCGCCGAGCAGCTGATCGACTCCTTCTCCGGCAGCGGGCGGGCCGAGCTGATGGCGGCGTACGCGCATGCGCTGCCGATGCGGGCAGCCGTCCAGATGTGCGGTATGCCCGCCCGGGGCGCGGACACCGACGATCTGGTGCGGGACCTGCGGATCGCGCTCGACGCCGCCGAGGGCGACGAACCGGTGGCCGCGTTGGGACGGGTCCAGGAACGCATCCGGCGCCTGGTGAAGGACAAGCGGGGCGCCCCGGGCCCGGACATCACGTCAAGGATGCTGGCGCATCCGGCCGGTCTCACCGACGAGGAGACCGTCCAGGACCTCGTCTCGATCATCGTCGGCGCCCAGCAGCCGACCGCCAACTGGATCTGCAACACGCTGCGTCTGCTGCTGACCGACGATCGCTTCGCGCTCAATGTGTCCGGCGGTCGCCTCAGCGTCGGCCAGGCTCTGAACGAGGTCCTGTGGCTGGACACCCCCGTGCAGAACTTCATCGGCCGGTGGGCGGTGCGCGACACCCTGCTCGGCGGCCGGCAGATCCGGGCGGGCGACTGTCTGGTGCTGGGGCTCGCGGCCGCCAACACCGATCCGCAGATCTGGCCCGAGGGGCATACCGGGGCCGAGAACGCCGCCCATCTGTCCTTCAGCAACGGCGAGCACCGCTGCCCCTATCCGGCACCGTTGCTCGCGGACGTGATCGCGCGCACGGCGGTCGAGACGCTGCTGGAGCAGTTGCCCGATGTGGTGCTTGCGGTGGAGCCCGGCGAGCTCACCTGGCGTCCGTCGATCTGGATGCGGGGCCTGACCTCGCTCCCGGTGCGGTTCACGCCGGTCGTGCCGTGACGGTGCGCACCCCTGAGTTGCTGTCCCCGGGGGCCGGGCCCCTCGCGCCTCGACGAGCGGCAGCCACAGAGGTGGGGGTGTGGCGCGGCACTCGCCCGGCCCTCCGGCCCCCCGGGCACAGCACCGACGCGGGCACTCGGGTTGCCGTGGTGGGAGACGGCAACGGTGCGTTCCGCTTTCGGTCCCTGGAAGCTATGACCACATACCGAGACACGCCTATCCGTGCAAGGGATCTACGGATACGTAAAAAATTCACGTGGGACGGTTTGTCCGGGTCCGGCTGTGGGACTGCCGGGACTGCGCTTCGAGCTTGCGCCTGGCCCGGGAGACATGCTGCTCCACGGTGCGCGGCGACAGGTGCAGGGTGGCCGCGATCTCCCGGTTGGTGAGTCCCGCCGATGCCAGGTCGATGACCTCCTGCTCGCGCGGGGAGAGCTGGTCACCGTAGCTGGGGCGGCCGCGGGGACGCTGTTCGGCCGCGGGCTGATGTGCACGGAGTGTCGCCCGTACGCGTGCGGCGTCCCACCCCGCGCCCAGGTCGCTGAGCTGCTGGACGCAGTTGGCGAGCTCCTCCACGGCCCCGGCCGCGGCCTCGCCGTCCTCCCCGGACTCCAGCACACACCGGGCGGCCGCCTCGGTGGTGAGGATGGCGGCGTACGGCCGGGGCATCTCGGCGTATGCGGCGGCCGCCTCGCGGAAGTGCGGCACAGCCTTGGCCGGTTCGTCCCCCGCCTCCAGCAGGACGCCACGACACCAGTGGAGTGCGGCCGTGGCCGCGGGCGCCGGATCTCCCTTCAGCCCGCTCTCGAACTCGGTGATCATCTCCTCCGCCGTCCGACGGCGGCCCGCGCGCGCGGTGGCCTCGACGGCCCAGGGCGCGAGTTCCGCCGCCCACACCCAGACACCCTTGGCGCGCAGCCTGTCCCAGGCGTCCGCCGCCTCCGAGGCCGCGGTGTCGAAGTCCCCGCGGGCCAGGGCGGTACGGACCAGCGCGCCGGCGGCCGCAGCCACATGCGGCAGCGGGGAGCCGACGGGCAGCGGATGCCCGTCGCCCGAGAGCCAGGCCGCCATCTGCTGCCATTCGCCCTGGGCCAGGGCGAGGTTGCCGAGCACGATCCTGGCGTCGGCGGCGGGCCCGGGCATGACGCCGGTCTCGGCGACGAAGGCCCGTGCCCGGCCGGCCAGACCGGCCCACCGGCCGGTGATCCAGTCGAGCAGGAGGACGCTGCCCCGCCCGTCCTGTTCGACATACGAGGCTCCGCTGCGGGTCGCCAGGTCCAGCCCTTCCTCCAGCAGCTCCGCGACGCGCTGCAGATGTCCCAGCCACAGGGCGGCGTCCGCCCCGTTCACAAGGCCCCGGGCCACGTGCGGCAGCCGGTCGGTGTGGTCGGCGTCGGTGCGCAGCCGGTCGAGGACGTCCCAGGCCGACGGGTCGCCGATCTCCAGCATGACGGCGATGCAGTTGGCCGCGACGGCCGTGCGCACCTCGGCGTCGTCGCTGCGGGCCGCCACCTCCTTGACCCTCTCCAGCCAGTGCAGATTGCGTTCCAGCGGAACGGCGGACATCACGGGCATGGCGAGCGCGGACATGGCACGCGCGGCGAGAGGGGGCCGTTCGGCGAGCTCGTCGACGGCCTGCTCGAGCTCCACCCAGCCCTGCAGGCCCATGCCCGCCTGGTTGTACAGGACGAGCCCCAGGTCGAGCCGGATCTGACCGCGTACGGCAGGGGGCAGCGACTGGTCGTCAAGGATCTGCCGCAGCACTTGTACGGTCTGGTCGGTGTGCAGCCCCAGCACCGCGCTGTGGGCCAGCAGCGGGGCGAGGCGGGCGCGCACCTCCCGCGGGACGGCGGGATGGGACAGCGCCTGTTCCAGCAGGTCCATCGCCGTCTGGTGTTCGCCGGCTTCGGTGCACTGCAGTGCGGCCCGCTCGACGGCCTTCAGCCAGGGGCGGAACGGACCGCCGCGGTGCCGGTGTGCGGCAAGCCGCGCCCAGGGCACCGGCTGCCGGTTCGCGAGGACGGTGGCCGCGCGGCGGTGCATGTCCTGCCGGAGCGGTCCGGGCAGCTCCTGGTACACGGCGGTGCCTGCAAGCGGCGAGGGGAAGGCGTACACATCCCTGCCGGTCTCCTGCAGTACGGCTCCGCGCAGCGCGGCGACGAGGGCGAGGCGGCCGGTCTCGGCGGGCAGCGCGGCCACCGCGTACAGATCTTCGGCGCTGCTCGGCTCGTCGAGCACCGCTGCCGCGAGGACGACGGCCCGGTGCTCCTGCGGCAGCGCGGCAAGGCGGCCGAGTACCAGCTCGGCCAGTCGTACGGGGGTCCCCGTGGCATCGACGTCCCTGGCGGTGTACCGCTCCTTGGGGCCGCACACGTCCTCCAGCTGGCGCACCAGGTCGACGACGACCTGCGGGACTCCGGCGGAGCGCTCATGGATACGGTCGACAAGATCGGGTGGGCAGGACTCGGCGCCGAGCCGTTCCTCGACCAGCTGCCGGACCTGGTCGGCGTCCAGCGCTTCGAGGCGTATGCGCAGCAGGGAGAGCCGGGCCGGATAGGTGACGGCGCGGCCCAGCACAAGACCGGGCTGGGCCAGCTCCTCGGGGCGGTAGGAAAGCACGGCGGCGAGGCCGGCGGGCGGGCGCTCGAGGAGGCGCCGCAGCAGCTCCTGACTGCCCGGTTCGGCACGGTGGACGTCTTCGGCGATCAGCAGCACCGGGCCACCGGAGTCCAGCAGGGCATCGAGATCCTCGGCCAGGCCGACGGCGTCCCGGTGGACGCGCGGGGGCAACAGGGGCGGCTCGCTGCGTATGCGCCCGGCGGTGCGGCCGTTGCCCACGTCGGTACGGGCCGTCTCATTGCGGGCAGCGTGGATCGGGTGGTGCGCCAGTGCGACGCCTGAGGCGGTGAAGGCCAGCACGATGCGCGGCCTGGGACCGGGCTGCGCGGCCTCGATCAGCCGGTCGACGAGCCGGCTCTTGCCGGTTCCGGCCGGACCTTCGATCAGCAGCAGCGCCGGCTCGCGCGTGGGATGAGCGAGCGTCTGTTTCAGCCAGCGCTCCCAGGCTTGGTCACTGAGCGTACTCACCGCCTCACCCTCCTCGACATTTCCGGGCATTTCATTTCTTTAGGTATCCGTACTTCAGTCTCCCCAATTGCGCCGACAAGGCGTGACCCCGAGCGTAGAGCAGGGCTCGGGCGTCCACCTGAGCGATAAGGAGCCGTCGTGATCGCATCAGAGGAGTCATCCCACAGTCCGTCGTCCGGCCGCGTGCCGCACGGCGGAATCTCGGGTCTGGCCCAGTGTGCGATGTCGGCGACGCCGGAAGCCGCGCGCACGCTGAGACATTTCGCCCGTGCGGTGGCACGCCGGTGGCGCCTGGAGAAGGACTGCCACGACGCGCTCGCCGTGATAGTCACCGAGTTGGTCAGCAACGTGGTGCTGCACAGCGGCAGCCCTTGGGTAGCCGTGGCCATAAAGGTCACGGGCAACACCTTGACGACGGAGGTCAGGGACGGCGGTCAGTGGAAGCACCGCCCGGTGCGGCGGCAGGAGCCCCTGGACGCCCATGCCGACTGCGGCCACGGCCTCTCGATCGTCGACGCCTACGCGACCCGGATCACGACGCTCCGCCTGGAGGCGGGCAGTGTGGTGGCGGCGGAGATCGTGATGCCTCAGTTGTCTCAGCGCGCGGGAGGCGCGCGGGGCACGGGGGCGCGCCCGACGCACTGAGGCCTGGGCGTCAGGCTGTGGGGTGGCCCCAGGTGTCGGGCTCCGGGGACCCTCCGGGCGTCGGCCCTGCGCGCGAATCAGCCCCGGCCGTCGGGCTCCGACCCGGCTCAGTCGACCCGGCTCAGTCGATCCGGGTCGCCTCGCGGTGACCCTTGGCCAGTTGCAGATACATCACCGCATTGAGCTTTATGCCCTCGCGCTCCTCCTCGGTCAGCTCACGCTTGACCTTGGCGGGTACGCCCGCGACCAGCGAGCCCGGCGGCACACGCATCCCCTGCGGCACGAGGGCCTGCGCCGCGATCAGTGAACCCGCGCCGATGTGCGCGCCGTTGAGGACGGTGGCGCCCATGCCGACCAGTACGTCGTCCTCGATGGTGCAGCCGTGGATCACCGCATTGTGACCGACCGACACACGCGCACCGACGGTGACCGGGAAGCCCGGGTCGACATGCACCGTGCAGTTGTCCTGGATGTTGGTGTCGGCGCCGAGAACGATCGGACCGCAGTCGGCGCGCAGCACCGTGTGGTACCAGACGCTGGCGCCCGCGGCCATGGTGACGTCGCCGATCACGACGGACGTGGGAGCGGTGAAGGCGTCGGGCGCAATGCTCGGCTCCTTGCCGCCCACTGAAGCGATCAGTGCCTCTGCTGCCATCGCCTTGTCCTTTTCTCTGTTCAGCGTCTTCCCAGTTCAGCGTCCGGGCGTACGGGCCGGACCGCTCAGTCGGCGGCGGGCACGGTCTCCGGCTCGGCCGGCGGAGCGGCCTGCGCCTGCGCGGCCGCCTTCTTGGCGCGGCTCTTGAGCACCAGCATCGAGGTGAGCCCGATCAGCACGGCGAGGACGAGACCCAGCCAGGAGAACCGCTTGAGCCACGCCTCGGCGACGACGCCGACGGAGTAGATGACAGCGGTGGTGCCGCCCGCCCAGAGGATCCCGCCGAGGACATTGGCGATGAGGAACTTCCAGTACGGCATGCGCAGGACGCCCGCGAGCGGCCCGGCGAAGATGCGCAGCAGGGCGACGAACCGGCCGAAGAAGACGGCCCACATGCCCCACTTCTCGAAGGAGCGCTCGGCCATGGCGATCTGCGCCTCACCGAAGTGCTTGGGGAACTTCCCGCCGAGCCAGGCCAGCAGCGGCCGTCCGCCCTTGCGCCCGATGGCGTACCCGATCGAGTCGCCGATGATCGCGCCCGCGGAGGCGCAGGCACCGAGGATGTACGGATTGACCTCGCCGTGCTGTGAGGCGAGCAGGGCCGAGCTGACGAGGACGATCTCGCCCGGCAGCGGGATGCCGAGGCTCTCAAGGCCGATGACCACCCCCACCAGGAGGTAGATACTGACCGCGGGAACGGTCTCGAGCCACTCCTGGACGTGCAACGCCTGTTCCTCCCGTGTGCACACGGGGCCTGGCCGCCCCGGCGCGCGACCGTGTCGGTGCGCGTCGGGGCAGCCTACCTGGTGACCCGCGGCCCCCGCCGTGAGGAATGGCCCACCTCGGTGGATCTCAGGCGTTGGGGCGCAGCGTCCAGATGATCCTCATCTCACCGGTCACCGCGCCGTCCGCGCGCTGGATGGCGATCTCGACCGGGAATTCCGGCCGCTCGCCCGCGTCCAGCTCGGCGATCACGTCGGCGATCGGGCGGCCGAGGGTGGCGGTCGCGGTGACCTCGCCCATCGCCAGCTTCTTGTAGCCGATTTCGGCCCTGACAGCGAGCGGCACGGCACGCGTCATCTGGTCGGCGAATGCGGCGATGACGATCGCGCCGCTCGCCGACTCGGCGAGCGTGAACATCGCTCCGGCGTGCGGCCCGCCGACATGGTTGTGGAAGTCGGGCTGGTCCGGCATGCGCAGGACAGCACGCTCTGCGGTGGTCTCCAGGAACTCCAGGTTGAGGGTCCGGGCCATGGGGACCGTGGCGGCGAGCATCTCGCCGACGGACATCTGATCAGCGCTCATGGCCGCGATGTTACCCACCGGTAGCACGCTTGGCCAGCCCCGTGCGGGGGCGGACGTGGCACCTGTGACGCCGCACCTCTATCGTTACTCGCCATGTGGCCAGGACAGCAGCCGCCCGGGGGCGAGCAGAACCCGCAGGACCAGAACCCGTACCAGCAGCCGGGGTACCAGCAGCCGAACCCGTATCAGCAGCCGGGGTACCAGCAGCCCAATCCGTACCAGCAGCCGACTGTGCCGCAGTACGCCGTGCCCGGGCAGCCGCCCGGTGGGCCCCAACCGCCGCAGGACGACAGGAAGAAGACGACCATCGTCGCGATCGTCGCGGCAACGGCGGTCGTCGCGGCTGCGGTGGTCACCGGCGTCATCGTGCTGAAGGACGACGACAAGGGCGGCACTTCGGACGCGGGCTCCAAGGTCAGCGCCTCGAAGACGCCATCGGACAAGGCGAGCCAGGCGCCCGCGTCGCCGACCGAGAACCCGCGCGGCGGCGACGACGCCAAGCCTGTCATCGCGGGCTGGAAGGTCGTCACCAACCCCAAGCACGGTACGCAGTTCGACGTCCCGCCCGGCTGGGAGGTCGCGGGCTCGGGCACGAGCACGGGCTTCGAGGACGAGAAGAAGGGCGACGGCTCCCCCGTCATCGCCATGTCGGCGCCGGCGCACTTCAAGAGCAAGTGGTGCACCTTCGACTCCGACAAGGACGGCAAGCTCGAGGACTGGGGCCTGAGCACGACCGGCACCAAGGGCGGCAAGGGCGCGACCGACGCCGCCACGGCCGCCTACAACGAGGCCGGCAACTGGGTGTGGGCCGGATACGCCCAGACCGAGCCCAAGGGCACGATCAAGGTCACCAAGGCCCAGCCGTACACCACCAAGTCCGGGCTCAGCGGCAGCGTCGCGACCGCGACCGCCCTCGGCACCAAGAAGACGAACAAGTGCAGCACCGACGGCAAGTCAATCGCCTTCAGCTTCAAGAACAGCAAGGGTGACTTCGCAAGCTGGGTCCTCTACGCCAACACCGGCATCAAGGACGAGCTCCCGAACGCGACCATCCAGCAGATCCTGAGCACGGTGCGACTGGCGGGAACGCCCGCGGGATAAGCCGTTCGGCACGGTGGCGCGACAGCGGGGACGGTGAAGCGACGCACCAGGCAGATCGCGGCCGCGAAGCCGTCAGCCGATGCTGAAAGCGCCGTCGGGCGGCTCGGGTGACTCCACGGCGTCCGCGTCCCGGACCGCCGTGGCATCGCCGATGAGGCGCGCCAGCGCCTGGCCGTGCTCCACCCGCGCCGGAAAGGCGTCGGAGGCGGCGCGCCGGGCCAGGGCAGCGGTGTCGATGGGGGCGTGCGAGGCGAGCAGCAGCGTGTTGCCGAAGCGCCGGCCACGCAGTACGGACGGTTCGGCGATCAGCGCAAGCTCCTCGAACACCGCGGCGAACGTGGCGAGTTGGGAGCGGAGGAACGCGAAGGGCGCGCCGTCGGCGAGGTTGGCGACATAGATCCCGTCGGGGCGCAGGACGCGTTCCGCCGCGCGTGCGTACTCGACCGAGGTGAGATGCGCGGGTACCCGCGAGCCGCCGAAGACATCGGCGATCAGTACGTCCACCGAGTCCGCGGAGGCCGCTTCCACCCAGGCGCGGGCATCGGCTGCGTGCACCTCGATGCCCGATCCCGTGGGCAGCGGCAGCCGCTCGGCGACCAGCACCAGCAGCCCGCGGTCGGCCTCCACGACATGCTGGCGCGAGCCAGGCCGGGTCGCGGCCACATAGCGGGGCAGGGTCAGCGCCCCGCCGCCCAGATGCAGCAGCTCCAGCGGGTCACCCTCGTCCGCGGCGCAGTCCACGACATGGGCGAGGCGTTGCGCGTACTCGAACTCGAGATGCGTGGGCGCGTCCAGGTCGACATACGACTGGGGCGCGCCGTTCACCGTCAGCAGCCAGGCCCGCTCGCGGTCGACGTCGGGCATCAGCTTGGCGGTGCCGCCGTCGACCTCGCGGATGACGGGTATCTGCTCGTTCACCGTCTCATTGTGCCCACACCGCGGCGACGGCCTCGGCGTGCGCGGCGGCCTGGGCCAGGCCCGCGCGGGCGGCGGGCGCCCGGCGCGCCGGGTCCAGCACATTGCGACCGAAGGCCTGCTTGGCGGCGGCATCCGGGGTGATGACCTCGACGCGTGCACCGGCCGCGGCAAGCCGTGAGGCCTGAGCGCGCGGCGAGACGAACACCCTGTTGCCGGAGGCGATGGGCGCGATGACCACGACCCGCTCGTGTCCGGCGGCCAGGTGCGCGTTCGCCGTGGAGTGCACTCCCCCGTCGATCCACCTGCGGCCCTCGATCGTGACGGGTGGCCACACTCCAGGGACCGCGCAGCTGGCCGCGACGGCGTCGACAATCGGAACGCCGCTCTCCTTGTCGTACGTCCTCAACTTGCCGGTGACGGCGTCGACCGCGGTGACGAGCAGGCGCCGCTCGGGCCATTCGTGCGAAAGGAGGTGCCCGGCGATCACCTCGCGTCGGGTGGCCTCGTCCACCGTGTGGGCCGCGAGCGCCATCCGGCCGAGCTTCTGGCCGTACGCCTCCGGGCTGCGGACCGTCAGGATGCCGAGCGTGTACTTCAGCAGCGTCAAAACACCCAGCCCGCCCGCGATCTCGCCCTCTGGAACAGTGAGTTGACGCTCGTACAGCTCGGCGAGGCTGAGTTTCCCGGAGGCGAGCCGGGCTGCGACGACCGATCCCGCCGAGCTGCCGACGAGGAGGTCGGCGGTGGTCAGGTCCACCCCGGCCCGGGCCAGTCCGTGCAGCATCCCGATCTCCCAGCCCACACCGGTGATTCCGCCCGCGCCCAGTACAACTGCCGTATCAGCCACGGGAATCAGTCTTGCGCACGGCGGCCGGGGCACGCGAGCCCGGCAGGATCCCGAAGACACCCCTGAGGGCCTGCCTCCCGCGGGGGGCGGGAAGCAGGCCCGGGATCACACCAGCTCGGTCACCGTCCCGGCGCCGACCGTGCGGCCGCCCTCGCGGATCGCGAAGCCGAGCCCGGGCTCGAGCGGGATGTCACGACCCAGCTCGACGGTCATGGTGACCGTGTCGCCGGGCCGCGCGACCGCCGTCTCACCGAGGTCGATGTCCCCGACGACATCCGCGGTACGGATGTAGAACTGCGGCCGGTAGCCGCTGGAGACCGGCGTGGTGCGGCCGCCCTCGCGGGCCGACAGGACGTACACCTGCGCGGTGAAGCGCCGGCTCGGTACGACGCTGTCCGGCGCCGCCACCACATGGCCGCGGCGGACCGCGTCGCGCGCCATGCCGCGCAGCAGCAGCGCGACATTGTCACCGGCCTCGGCGGAGTCCATCGGCTTGCCGAAGGTCTCCAGACCGGTCACTGTGCTGGTCAGCGGACCGGTGTCCGCACCGAGTACCTGTACCCGGTCGCCGACGCGGACGGTGCCGCGCTCGACGGCGCCGGTGACGACCGTGCCCCGCCCGGTGATGGTAAGGACGTTCTCCACCGGGAGCAGGAAAGGCGCGTCCGTGTACCTGACGGGCATCGGCACATACGTGTCGACGGCGTCGAGCAACGCCTCGATGGCGGCGGTCCAGCGTGGCTCGCCCTCGAGCGCCCTGAGCCCGGAGACACGGACGACGGGCGCGGCGTCTCCGCCGTACCCGTGGGCCGTGAGCAGTTCGCGGACCTCCAGCTCCACCAGGTCGGTCAGCTCGTCGTCACCCGCGTCCGCCTTGTTGAGGGCGACCACGATGTGGTCGACGCCCACCTGGCGGGCCAGCAGGACGTGCTCGGCGGTCTGCGGCATCACGCCGTCGAGCGCGGAGACGACGAGGATCGCCCCGTCCAGCTGGGCCGCGCCGGTGACCATGTTCTTGACGTAGTCGGCATGGCCCGGCATGTCCACATGGGCGTAGTGCCGGGTGTCGGTCTCGTACTCGACGTGCGCGATGTTGATGGTGATGCCGCGCTGCGCCTCCTCCGGCGCCCGGTCGATCCGGTCGAACGGCACAAAGGTGCCGGTGCCGCGCCCGCTGAGGACCTTGGTGATGGCTGCGGTGAGTGTGGTCTTGCCGTGGTCGACATGGCCCATGGTGCCGATGTTGACGTGCGGCTTGGTGCGCACGTATGCCGTCTTGGGCATGGCTGTTCCCCTCGGAACTCGAAGCGTTTTGGGACCCCTGGGCCTTGCCGACCCTCCCCCTGTGGGGTCCGCCGGACGATCCGGGAAGGGTCAGCTTCGGGCGCCGTCGAGGGGCGCTGCGGCAGCGGCTGCGGCCGCTGCGGGGAATGCGGCAGCCTTCGGCGCGTCCGCGACTGCGGACGGCGCTGCGAGGAAGGCGTACCGGAACATGCCGTTGATCATCGCCCACGGCCGTGGCCGCGTCGAATGGTTTTCGGCGTACCGGATACGGCGATCACATCCCCTTGTCGGTTAGTCTCCCCGGATGCTCGACCCCGTCCCCAGGCCGACTTCGGGCCTCGCCGTGCGCTGTACCCGGGCGCTGTTCTCACCGTGGTCGCGGCTGTCGCTGCTGGTGGCCATGCTGCTCGCGGCGGCGGTGACGGTGGTCGTGTACGAGCCGCAGCGGCTGCTTTCGGCGGGCTGGCCGCCGCAGCTGAGCGGCGCGGCGGCGGTCGTGATGTTCGGCGTCGCGTACGGGGCGTGCACCGCTGCCCTCGTGCCCCGGCCGCTGCTCAATCTGGCGGCGGGCGCGCTGTTCGGATCGCAGGCCGGACTTGTCTCCGCACTCGCCGGGACAGTGCTGGGCGCGGGTATCTCCTTCGCGCTCGTCCGGCTGCTGGGGCAGGACGCGCTGCGGCCGCTGCTGCGGGGCCGCTGGCTGAAGGCGGCCGACACCCAGCTGAGCAGGCACGGCTTCCGCTCGATGCTGGCACTGCGGCTCTTCCCCGGCGTGCCGTTCGCGGCGGCCAACTACTGCGCCGCCGTCTCCCGCATGGGCTGTGTGCCCTTTCTGCTGGCGACGGGCATCGGCTCGATCCCGAACACGGCCGCGTATGTGGTCGCGGGCAGCCGGGCGGGCTCTCCGACGTCCCCGGCGTTCCTGATCGCGATGGGCTTCATCGTGGTGACGGGGATCGCGGCGGCCGCGGTCGCCTGGTGCAAGCGGCACCGACTGCAGGGCCACTGAGCGGGCGGCGCCGGGGAGTTGGGGCACCCGGAGCCCCGGCCGCGGGCACCGTCGGACGGGCCTCAAGGGGGCTGAGGCAGCCCCGTCAACGAAGGACGCTACGCTTCCTCACAACTGGCGCATGATCGGGAACGCTACGCGCCGTCAGACCGTGCAGATCTCTTGGGTGGCGTAGTTTTCCATGTCTTGGTTCGAATCATTCATCCTCGGGCTCGTCCAGGGGCTGACCGAGTTCCTGCCCATCTCCTCCAGCGCGCATCTGCGGCTGACGGCCGCCTTCGCGAGCTGGGAGGACCCGGGCGCGGCTTTCACCGCGATCACCCAGATCGGCACGGAGACGGCCGTGCTGATCTACTTCCGCAAGGACATCGCCCGGATCGTCTCCGCCTGGTTCCGTTCCCTCACGAACAAGGAGATGCGCGGCGACCACGACGCCCAGATGGGCTGGCTCGTGATCGTGGGCTCGATCCCGATCGGTGTGCTCGGCGTCACCTTCAAGGACCAGATCGAGGGCCCCTTCCGTGATCTGCGGCTCATCGCGACGACCCTCATCGTCATGGGCATCGTCCTCGGCATCGCGGACCGCCTCGCCGCCCGCGACGAGACCGGAGCCAAGCACCGCGCCATCAAGGAGCGCAAGACGCTCCAGGAGCTGGGCGTCCGGGACGGTCTGATCTACGGCGTGTGCCAGGCGATGGCCCTGATTCCCGGCGTCTCCCGCTCGGGCGCCACCATCAGCGGCGGTCTGCTGATGGGCTACACCCGTGAGGCGGCGGCGCGCTACTCGTTCCTGCTGGCGATCCCGGCCGTTCTCGCCTCAGGCGTCTTCGAGCTCAAGGACGCGGGCCAGAGCGGTCATGTGGCGTGGCCCCAGACGATCTTCGCGACGATCATCGCCTTCGTCGTGGGCTACGCGGTGATCGCCTGGTTCATGAAGTTCATCACTACGAAGAGTTTCATGCCGTTCGTGATCTATCGCATCGTGCTGGGAATCGCGCTGTTCATCCTGGTCGGCGCGGATGTGCTGAGCCCGCACGCGGGTGAGTCGGCGGGCTGACCCCCGCTGCCGAGGGGCAGACGGCCGTGCTGCCAAGGCCGTAGCCTGTCTCCATGTCCCCCTTTCCCCGCGCGACAGAAGCCGCGTTGTCCGCAGCCGAGCTGAATGCCCGGATCCGTGAGCTGTGGGCGGACGGCGAGCTGCCCGACGACCGGCGCCCGGAGTACGAGGCACTGGTGGTGGAGTGGGCCGCGGCGGCTCTCGGGGACGTCGAGCGCGCGGCCTGAGCGTCGAGCGCGCGGCCTGGTCCTGGCGGCGGGCGGCCCCCGGGATGCCCGGCCTCCACGGGTGCGCGGCAGCGCGGAGCGCTCGGCTAGCCTGAGTGCACAATGAACCGTTTGACGACGTCATGGGGCGCCTTCGACCTCGCCCGCTTCCCCGAGGACCCGCGCGACACCCTCCGCGCCTGGGACGCCGCCGATGAGTACCTGCTGCGGCAGCTCAAGGGAATCGACGATGCAGGGCCCACCGATCTGACCGGCACGGTGGCCGTCGTCGGCGACCGGTGGGGCGCCCTCGCCACCTCGCTGGCCGCGCACCACCCGGTACAGATTGCCGACTCCTTCCTGGGCCGGCAGGCGACCCGGGCGAATCTGGCGCGCAACGGCATAGCCGCGGACGCGGTGGGGCTGCTCTCGGTCAGAGACATGCCGCCGGAGCGGATCGACGTACTGCTGATCCGGGTGCCCAAGAGCCTCGCGCTCCTCGAGGACCAACTGCACCGCCTCGCACCCGCCGTGCACGCAGGCACCGTCGTCATCGGCACCGGCATGGTCACCGAGATCCACACCTCCACGCTGAAGCTGTTCGAGCGGATCCTGGGTCCGACCAGGACCTCGCTGGCGGTGAAGAAGGCGCGGCTGATCTTCTGCACGCCCGACCCCGAGCTCGCCCCGGGGCCCAGCCCCTGGCCCCTTCGGTACACGCTGCCCGCGGACGTGGGAGCCCTCGCGGGCCGGACAGTCACCAATCACGCCGGGATCTTCTGTGCCGAGCGGCTCGACATCGGCACGCGGCTCTTCCTGCGCAGCCTGCCCGAGCGCCACGGCCCGGACCGGGTCGTGGACCTGGGCTGCGGCAACGGCGTGATCGGCACGGCCGCCGCGCTCGCCAACCCCGAGGCGTCGGTGACGTTCATCGACGAGTCGTTCTCGGCGGTGGCCTCGGCCGAGGCCACCCATCGCGAGAACGTCACTTCGGACGCCAAGGCGGAGTTCGTGGTGGGCGACGGTCTGTCCGACGTGCCGGACGGAAGCGTCGACTTGGTGCTGAACAATCCGCCCTTCCACTCGCACCGGGCGACGACGGACACGACGGCCCGCCGGATGTTCGGCGAATCGCGCCGCGCCCTGCGTCCCGGCGGCGAGCTGTGGGTGGTCGGCAACCGACACCTCGGGTACCACGTGCGGCTGCGCCGTCTCTTCGGAAACTGCGAAGTCGTCGCCGCCGACCCGAAGTTCGTGGTCCTGCGGGCGGTCAAGAAGTAGCGGCGGCCCCGCGCCGTCCTACCGGCCCAGGCCGTCTCCGTCCGGCCACTGCTCGTAGGGAATACGGGAGATCTCGCGTACGCCTCCGAGCGTGACCCACTCGTCCTTGCCAAGGCGGGCGAGTGGCGCCAGCTTTGTCACCTCGGGGTGCCCGTCCTCCATGACTTCTTCACTGACCACGGCGTGCACAACGCGGCCGAAGACGACGGTCGAGTCGCCGAGACGTACGGTGCTGTGCAGTTCGCACTCCAGGGCCACCGGCGATGCCGCGACCCGCGGCGGCTTCACCCGCAGGCTCGCCTCGCGCGCCAGGCCCACCGCGTCGAACTCGCTGATGCCGCGCGGGAAATCGGTGGCGGTGGCGTTGATCTGCTCGAAGAGCGGCTCCGGCGCCACATTGACCACAAAGTCGCCCGTGTCCTCGATATTGCGCAGCGAGTCCTTCCGGCCGACCGATGTGAACTGCACGACCGGCGGCGTCACGCACGCGATCGTGAAGAAGGAGTGCGGGGCGAGATTGTCGGTACCCCCGGCCGATGTGGTGGAGACCCATGCGATCGGCCGGGGCACCACCACCGCGGTCAGCAGCCTGTAGAAGGAGCCCCGGTCCATGGCTTCGGGATCAAAGTCAACGCGCATGGGAGCCAGTATCCCCGCAGGTGGCCATGCATCGTAACGCCTCGGCGCAGCACCCCGGTACGCACCGCGCAAGTTGCGGCCGAACCGGTGACGGCGCACCCTGGAACTGTGGGATGAAGCCGCTCTCTCGCGAGGTGCGGCTCGCTGAGAGGGACTTGGATCGACCTGCGCCACATATTGCCGAGGCCGCTTCGGGAAAACATACGGCGGTGACATTGCATGATGGCCGGAATGATTGAGGATTACGCGGTCATCGGCGATCTGGAGACTGCCGCCCTGGTGAGCAGAGACGGGTCGATCGACTGGCTTTGCCTTCCCCGATTCGATTCTCCGGCCTGCTTCGCCGCACTTCTGGGCAAGGCGGAAAACGGATGCTGGCAGATATCCCCGGCGGACCGGCGTCCGTGCAATCGCCGGGAGTACCGTGGCAACACTCTCGTGCTGGATTCATTCTGGGATTCGGTGTCCGGTGCGGTGAAGGTCACCGATTTCATGCCTCCGCGCGCCCAATTTCCGTACATCGTGCGCATCGTCGAGGGCCTGGCGGGTTCGGTCGCCATGAGCGGAGAGCTGAGGCCACGCTTCAATCACGGACGCATCGTTCCCTGGATGCGCTCCACCGGCACGTACACAGTGGCCGTTGCCGGACCCGACTCGGTGTGGCTGAGTACCGACCAGCACGTCGAGGTCCACTCGACCGATGAGTGCACCTCCTTCGACTTCACCGTCTCGGCAGGTCAGCGTATTGCCTTCCTGCTGACCTGGTCACCGTCGCATCTGCCCGTCCCTCTCTCCATCGATCCGAAGACCGCACTCGGGGACACCGTGGAATTCTGGGAGCGTTGGGCGGCGAAGTGTCACTACCGCGGGCCCTGGCGGGAGGCGGTGATGCGGTCATTGATCACTTTGAAGGCGCTCACCTATGCCCCGACGGGCGGCATCGTCGCGGCTGTCACGACGTCCCTGCCCGAATGCATCGGCGGCGAGCGGAACTGGGACTACCGGTTCTGCTGGCTTCGCGATTCCACGCTCACCCTGTCCTGTCTCCTGCGCAGCGGTTTCCGGGAGGAGGCCGTGGCGTGGCGGGACTGGCTGCTGCGTGCGATCGCCGGCGAACCGGCGGACCTGCAGACGCTGTACGGCGTGGCCGGACAGCGTCTGCTGCCCGAGGCACCGGCCAAATGGCTGCCCGGCTACGAGGGATCGGAACCGGTGCGTTTCGGGAATGCGGCGGTGGACCAGTTCCAGTTGGACGTCTACGGCGAGGTCCTCGACACGCTGTTTGTGGCCCTGCGTTCCGGCGTTGCCATGGAGCACCATGTCTGGAGCCTGGTCGACTCGTTCATGAACTATCTCGAACAGCACTGGCGCGAGCCGGACCAGGGACTGTGGGAAGTGCGCGGGCCCAGACGGCACTTCGTCCACTCCAAGATCATGTGCTGGGTGGCCGCCGACCGCGCCCTGCGGATCGCACACCTGGCCGGGCGCAACACATCGGTGACACGCTGGCGGGCCATGCGCCAAGAGGTGTACGAGCAGGTGTGCCGCGACGGCTGGGACGACGAGCAGGGGTCCTTCGTCCAGTACTACGGGGCCGACACGCTCGATTCGTCCGCGCTTCTGATCCCCAGGCTCGGCTTCCTCCCGGTTCACGACCCCCGGGTGCTCAGCACCGTTTCGGCGATGGGGGCACTGGATCATCACGGCTTTCAGCGCCGCTACGCGGGCACGGGCGACGGAGTGCACGCCGTGGACGGCATGCGGGGTTCGGAAGGCGCGTTCCTCGCGTGCTCCCTGTGGCTCGCCGATGCGCTGGCCATCACCGGACGACCGCACGATGCCCGCGCGGTGTTCGAGAGAGTCCTCGACGTCCGCAACGATGTGGGGCTGCTGTCCGAACAGTGGGATCCGGAGTCAGGCCGTCAGCTCGGAAACACACCACAGGCGTTCACCCACCTGGCGCTGGTCAATACGGCCTTCGCCCTGCAGGAAGCGGCCGCCGGCCGGAAGCCGTCCGTCACGGGGCTTCGGAGCGTCTGACCGCCGTCAGCAGCACCATGCCGGTGTCGCCGTAGTCGGGCAGGGTGGGGTCGGCGTCGACTCTGGTGATCACGAGCCGGTCGGTGTGCGGTGCGAACGCCTCGCGGACCGCGGACCCGTCCACCGGACAGCCGGGCCACGGCGGTGCGTTGCCGATGCGGTAGGTCGGCATGTTCTCCATGAAGGCGGCGACGAGGTGTCCGCCGGGTCTGACCGTCCCGATGAACGTGCGGCAGAACTCCGCGAACTCCTCGATGTCCTCGGTGACGCTCTCGGCGACGAAGTTCATCGATGCCAGATCGTAGGAGCGCAGGGGCAGGGTCCGGACGTCTCCGTGCGTCACTCGGACACGGGAGAGCGCCTCGGGCAGCGTCGCGGGCAGGGCGGTGTTGAGCTCACGGCAGAGTGCGTAGAACGCCTGCCAGCTCTTGTCGGGCCCGTCGTGGAGCTGGCCGGTCAGATAGGCGACGTTGGCACTGCTCAACTCCACGGCGTCGGCGCACTTGCTGGCGGCCGCGGCGAGCATGAGCGGGTAGAGGTTGGGGCCGGCGCCGAATTCCAGGGAACGACCGAGGCTGCCCGGCGCGAACTGCCGGTAGAAGGCGGAATGGTGCCGGATGACGGCGGCGTCACTGGGGTGGATCTCACGGTAGTTCTCCGCAAGGTAGTCCAGGACCGGCCAGCGGTCCCAGTCCGCATCCAGATTGCGCAGCGGTCTACGTCGGTTGTTCGCGGGCCAGTTCATGAGGTGTCCATCTCCGGGCCGCGGTGGCGGCCCCGCTCCACAGCACGTACTCCGGGCAGATACAGGAAGGCCAGGGTGACCACCGCGCCGATGACACCGGCGCCGATGAATGTCCTGCGTACCCCCAACGCAGCGGCGACGGGGGCGGCGAGGGCATAGGAGAGCGGCAGCAGCGCGAGTGAGACGAACCAGTCGACACTGGAGACCCGGCCGAGCAACTCGGCAGGCACCAGTCGCTGCTTCGCCGTCGCCCAGGCGATGATTCCGGCCGTCTCGAGCCCGTTGACCACCGCGCAGGTGATGGCGAGCTGCCAGCTGCTGGTGGCGAGGCCGTACCCGGCGACCCCCAGGGTGGCGAAGGTCCAGGTCCAGTACATGAAGGTGATGAACCGGCGGGGCAGTCCGATCTGCCCGACGATCACCGCCGCGAGGACGGCACTCACACCGCCGCTGGTGAGCACCAACCCCAGCTCCGTCGCCGATCCGTGCAGGACGTTCTTGACCATGTACGGCAGCAGCACCTCGGTCGGGCCGAGAAAGAGCAGATACGCGAAGGTGGCCGAGACAAAGGTGCCCCAGAGCCAGGTGTTGGCCCGGACATAGCTCAGACCTGCGCGCAGGTCCTTCCAGAGCGAATCCCGGTCCTGGTCGTCGCTCGGCGGCAGCGGCCGCAGAACGGCCAGGCACGCGGCAGAGACAGTGAAGGTGAGGGCGTCGAACCCGAAGGCCCAGCCGGGCCCGACGCCCGCGACGAGCGCGCCGCCGAGGGCGGTTCCACCGATCTGCACGGCCGCCGGGCGGACAAACTGGTCGAGCGCGTTGGCCTCCACCAGCTCGGCCTTGGGGACGAGGCTGGGCACGGTGGCCTCAAATGCAGGCGGGAAGAACCCGGACGCGGCGCCGTACACCGCGACCACGCAGATCACGTGCCACAGCCGCAGGGTGCCGGTCAGCGCGAGCAGTGCGAGCACTGCCAGGCACATCCCGCGGACCGCGTCACTGGCCAGCATCACCTTGCGACGGTCGAAGCGGTCACTGACGACACCGCCGACCAGCACCAGCGCGATCTGCGGGACGGCCAGGGCCACACCGACGACGGACATCGCGCTGGGGGTGCCGGACAGCGTGTAGACCTGCCATGCGAGGGCGACGAGCAGCACTCCGTCGCCCAGCAGCGAGACACTCATCCCGATCCACAGGATCCGGAAGTCGCGGTGGGCAAGGGGTGCCAGCAGGCGCACCCGGCGGCCGCGACCCGCATCGTCGATGACCCGCATTCAGGTCCTCTGCTGCAGCGGGAACTGCTCGGAGAGGGCGGTCAGCGTCTCGTTGAGTTGGTCGATGTCCTCGTCGGTGTTCGTGGCGGTGACCTGGATGCGGAACCCGACACGGTCGTGCGGGACCAGCGGATAGGCCGCGAGCGTGACGTAGATCCCTCGGTCCCACAGGAATGTCGCGGCCGCGTCCATGTCTGCGCTGTTGGCCAGGGGGATCTCGATGATGGGCAGCCCGTTGGAGTTCGGGGTCCGGATGCCGAGGCGGTCGAGGTGGTCCTGAATGCGCATCGTCTTGCGGTGCAGTTCGGCGCGGATGGCGTCGCCGCGCCGGTCGTTGACGTCGAGGCCGACGAGGGCGGTGGCGAGCGAAGCGGTCGGTGAGGGACCGGAGTAGAGGTAGGGCGCGGCTGCCACCTTGAGGTGGTCCTTGAGCCAGGTCGGAAGGGCCAGGAAGGCGAGCATGGAGGAGTACGCCTTGGAGAATCCGCCCACCAGCACGATGCCGTCGTAGGTCTCGCCGAGATGACGGACGATGCTGTTGCCGCGGGTCCCGTACGGTGAGGACTCGTCGGCCCGGCGTTCGCCGACGATCCCGAAGCCGTCCGCGTCGTCGATGTACAGCACTGCGCCGTGCTCACGGCAGACGTCGACCAGTTCCGCCAGGTTGGGCACGTTCCCGGTCATGCTGTCGACGCCGTCCATGCACACCAGGCGGGACGCGTTGGACGGCATGTCGCGCAGCATGGCCTTGAGTTCTTCGGGCCGGTCGGCGTGGAAGCGCCGCACCGTGGCGCCTTGTCCTCGGGCGAAGAGACACCCGTCGTAGACCGTGCGGTGTGCTCCTGCTTCGACGAGGATGTGTCCCTCCCCGGCGAGCACCGGGATCACCGAGGAGTGGATGAGGGTGATGGTCGGGAGCAGCAGGGTGTCCGGCGCGTCGAGCAGTGCGGTGAGCCGCTCCTCGATCTCCGGATAGATCCGGGGGCTGCCGATCAACCTCGACCAGCTCGGTTGGGTGCCCCAACGACGGACCTGTGGTTCGATCGCGTCCAAGATCTCGGGGTCCATGTCGAAACCCAGGTAACTGCTCGACGCGAAGTCGACCATCCAGTGATCGCCGCTGCGAATGTGCCGACCGCGCACCTCGTCGAAGACCGCATCGCACATCGGGCTGGACTGCCGCAGGCGTTCGAGATCGCCCCAGCGTGGATCGCGTCGTGCACCGTCGCCGACTCGCAGTGGACTGGCCACGATTTCCTCCTTCTTCGCGCCTGCCTCCTTCTCCGTGCCCGCCTCCTGATCTGTGCCTGCCTCCTTCTCCGTGCCTGCCTCCTTCTCCGTGCCTGCCTCCTTCTCCGTGCCCGCCTCCTTCTCCGTGCCCGCCTCCTTGTCCTGCTCCGCGCCAGACTTCCTCTCCGCGCCCGCCTCGCTCGTCCCCGACGGCTGCGATCCCGAAAGGGCGATGCTCCGGCCAACACCTCTCTGGCCAATGCGAGCCCGTTGCGGCTGCACGGCGCCGCGAACGAGGCGTGGCATCTGGTCCTCATGGACGCTGCGCAGGAGTTGTTGCCCCTGGTCCGCTGTCATCGGTCGGGCGAAGAGGTATCCCTGTCCGAACCGGCAGCCCATGGCAACCAGCTGGTCCCGCTGCTCCACCTCTTCGATGCCTTCGGCTATGACCTGAAGGCCGAGTGTGTCGGCGATGCGCACAATACCCTCGACCAGGGCAATCTGTTGCTCATCAACACAAATATCATCAATGAAGGACTTGTCGACCTTGAGCACGTCGATCGGGAATTCCCGTAGATAACTCAGCGACGAGAAACCGGTGCCGAAGTCGTCGATCGCCATTCCCACGCCGAGATCCTTGACGGTCCCCATGACGGCCCGGATCTGATCGTCGCGGTGCATCAGGACGGTCTCCGTCAGCTCCAGCACCAGCGAACCGGGCGCCAGGCCGGACGTGTCGAGGACGTGCCGCACCTGGTCGAGGAAGCCCGGGTCCCGGAACTGGCGGGCGGAGACATTCACGTTGATCTTCAGCGCGTCCGGCCGTGGCACCAACTCCTGCCAGCGGGCGACGTGGGCGGCGGCCTGCTCCAGTACCCAGGCGCCGAGCGGCATGATGTGCCCGGTCTCCTCGGCGAGTGCGATGAACTGACCCGGGGGCACCAGGCCACGCTCGTCGTGCGGCCAGCGGACCAGCGCTTCGAAGCCGGATATCTCGCCGGAGGCAAGCTCCACGATGGGCTGATAGCGCAGGTCGAACGACTCGGCGGCGATCGCGCTCTCGAGGCTTGCCTGGAGTTCGCGCCGCTCCAGCATTCCGGTGTGCAGACTCGCCTGGTAGCGGCGCCACTGCCGCTTCCCGGCCGTCTTCGCCGCGTACAGCGCCAGATCTGCGTGTCCCAGCAGTTCTTCTCCACTGGCGCTGTCGCGTGCGGTGGCTATGCCGACGCTGGCCGAGAGGCTGATCGATGCGCCCGTGAGCCGGAACGGCTGCATGAGGTCATGCACGATCTGCTCGGCGAGCACTTCCGCGTCCGCCGGCTCCTTCGCACCCTCCATGAGCACCGCGAACTCGTCACCCCCCAGACGCGCCGCCGTATCACTGGCCCGCAGCGTCCCGGACAACCGCCGCGCCACCGCGACCAGTAGTTCGTCCCCGACCGAGTGACCCCTCGTGTCGTTGACCACCTTGAAGTCGTCCAGATCGATGAACAGTACGCAGGTGAGGGTGGAAGCCCGGCGTCCGCGCAGCAGCGCGCGCTCGATCCGCTCCAGCAGGAGCACCCGGTTCGGCAGACCGGTCAGCGAGTCATGGAAGGCACGATGCGTCAGTTCGCGCTCCAACTGCCGCTGCTCGGTGACGTCCCGCAGCGTGAGGACCAGTCCGTGGACGGTCTGGTCGTGCCGCAGATTGCTGCACCTGACCTCCACGTCGATGCGCGCGTCCCCCTGTTGCAGCACCTGCCAGTCGTCGCGGCTGTCCTGGTCGCTGCCGGAGCGCATGCGTGTCAGGGTCTGCATCGCGCGGTCGCTGTCCTGGGGCGCGACGAGTTCGGTGAGCCCCACTCCGCTCAGGGACACGCGGCCGAACATTCCCTCGGCCGACGGGCTCGCGTACCTGACGGTGTTGTCGTCGTCGACAATCAGGATCACGTCCGAGGCGTTGTGCACGAGGGTGCGGAAGTACGCCTCACTGTTGCGGCGGTTGATCTCCTGGCTGAGGACGACGCGTTCCACCGCCAGGGCGGTCTGCGAGGCCAGCGCCTCGCACGAGGCCCACCGTTCCAGCAGGCTCCTCTCGGTACCCGCCACGACCAGAGCTCCGATCAGCGGGCGACCGGTCGGACGGTCCCTCAGGGCCAATGGGCACAACAGCGCACTCGGCAGGCTCCCCAACTCGGCAGCCGCGGACGCTCCGAGGTCACCGACGCGCACGACCTGTGTCTCACCGGTCAGCAGCCCGGGCAGCCACGTGTCGGCCTTTTCGTCCGTCCAGGTGACATTCCAGTTCCACGCGCGCGACGGCGTGCGCACGGCCTTCATCCTGGTCACGCCGAAATCGGCTGTCAGCAGCACGGCACTGTGTCGCTCGCCTGCTCCGAACAACAACTCCGCCGCATCCTGTACCGAGGCCGCGATCTCCTTCAGACTGGCGGCCGCCACCAGCGAAGCGGCCGCCACGCGCAGGCCCCGTTCGCGGTTCACGGCCTTCAGGTGAACCACCACCAGACCCGACAGGCGGGCGAGCACAAGCAGGAAGAGAAGGCCCGAGAACACCGCGATCACGCCCGCGTCGTAGAGGTCGCCGCGCCGTGCCTCGTAGAGCAGCAGCACCGGCGCGATAAGTGAGGCGAGGGCCAACGCGGCGAGCCGGAGAGGGAGGATCCCTGGTTCACGCGGGGGCACCGGCTCGGTCAGTTCCACCATGGAGGGATGCAGCGCCGCCAGCCCCCAGGCGGTGAAGAACACCACCCAGCCCAGATCCATCGGGGTGCCGACCTGCCAGGCCCCCTTGAGCTGCAGCAGTCCGTACAGGACGTCGGAGACGAGGATGCCGATCGTGCCGACAGTGAGGAACTGGACCGAGCGGGTATGCACACTGCCGGGCGTGATCAACCGCGCGAGCATCGCCAGCATCAGTACGTCACCGAGCGGATAGGCGATCGAGATGGTTTTCTGAATCCACGTCGAGTCGGCGGCCTGGGCGTTGGGCGTGATGAGGAAGACCCAGGCAAGCAGCGCCAGCCCGGACGTGAGAATCAACGCGTCCAGCAGGCTCGCGAGGTCACGCTCCGTGGTGCGGTACCGGATGAACCCGAACAGCCCGGCGGCGAACAGCGGATAGGTCGCCAGATAGAAGACGTCGGCCAGCGACGGAAATGGATTCTGCTGGTCGAAGAACGTGTTGAGCACGTTGTACGTCGTGTCGCCCGCCGTGAAGGTGAAGTTGGCAGCAGCCAGCACCAGCCATGGCCAACGGTGCGTCGGCCGATGCATCCGCAAGCCCACGAGAATGGCGCAGACGCTGGCGAGACCGATCACGGCCCAGGTGACCGTATGGAGTCCTGGCACCGTCAGATAGACGACAGTGGGCGGGACCACGAGTACGACGTATACGGCCATCAGGCGGTGCACCCGACTCAATGGAAACCGCCTCCTTCCACCACCGGGCACGGAGGACAGTCCCCGTCATCGGTCGGCGAAGTCGGCCCGCCATCAGCTCCCTTCGATGATATGTCCGGTATGCCAGAGCGGCGACCGGAAAGAATCATGCTGCTCCGGGCAGGCGCCTCGTGGGATTCAGCCCGCGTAGCCGGTGAGGTCGATGCGGTGGAGGCGCCAGGCGTCGCGGCACATCGCGGCGAAATCACGGGTCGCGCGCCGGCCCCATTCAAGGGTCATCGCTCCGGGCGCCGCGACACGTTCCGCGACATCGCCCGGTTGGGGGTTCCCAACCTCGTACGGGGTGGTCTTGCCGGACACTTCGCCGAATGCCATCAGGAGTTCGAAGACCGATGCGCCGGAGCCGACGCCCAGGTTGAACACCCGCAGGCCCGTGCTGTCGTCGAGGTGCTCCAGAGCGATGCGGTGGGCCTCCGCGACATCCATGACATGGATAACATCACGGACGCCCGAGGCAGCCGCGGCAGAGCCGTCTGCGCCGGAAGCCCCGAGCGGCTCTCGGCTGCCGACGGCGACCTCGGCCACGGCGGGCGCCAGGATGTACGGCTCCCTTGGCGGGGCTTCTCCCAGGAGTCCGCTGGGATGCGCCCCGACGGGGTTCACGTAGCGCAACGACAGCACCGTGTACTCCGGGCGGAGACGGCACACATCAGCAAGCATCTGTTCGCAGGTCCACTTCGAAGCCGCATAGGGGTTGCTGGGCCGGGTCGGGTCCTGTTCGGTCAGCGGGCCCCTGTCGGTGTCCCCGTGAAGGGAGGTGGACGAGGAGAACACCAACTGGCGCACCCCGTGCTCCTGCATGGCCGCCAGCAGCGCGGTGGTCCCGCCGATGTTGACGTCGTAGTACTCGATGGGTATCAGCACGGATTCCCCGACGGCTTTCTTCCCGGCGAAGTGCACCACCGCGTCCACGTGGTGGCGGTCGAACACCGACGACAGAGTTCGCCGGTCCCGCAGGTCCACTTCGTAGACGGCACCCAGGTAGCGGCCCGCCACTCGCTGGATCCGTGAGACGACCTGCGGCGAACTGTTGGAGTAGTCGTCGACCACGATGACCTCGTAGCCGTGGCCGAGCAGTTCGACGCAGGTATGGCTGCCGATGAAGCCGGCGCCACCGGTCACCATGATCGTTGAGTGGGTGGGCATGTGCTTTCTCCTTTGGGATCCGTGGAGTCGGAAGTCCTTTGGACGGCCTACTGGCTCACCGGGGAACGAAAGTGCCGCGGCACGACGCGCGGGAGTGAGCCGGCCGGGCGAATACCGGTCCTTCGGCAGTGATCAGCTCAAGGCAGGCGCGCGAGCCGCCGGACCTCGGCCTGGCGAGCGTTTCCTCCGGCTCGCCGGACCGGACCAGGCGGTCGTTGCCGCCGCCGGCATCCGCTGCGAAGTGCTCCATGAAACACGCCCTGGAGATGGCGCGAGGTGGAAAAATCCCCGCAATACTCCGCTTGGCGCACGTTTACGCCGTATATGTACACCTTGAGCCAGTCTGGACGTAGAGTCAAGGAATCGGTATCACGCCGTGAGATCGAGCCGCTGGAGGGCCGCCGATGGCCAAAGGGGACGGACCGAGCCGAGGCAGACGCGCCGCGGACCGCGGCCGTTACGGAAAGCTGAGCCGGGAGCGCGTCCTGGCCGCCGCTCTGGAACTCGTCGACCGCGAGGGCCTGTCGGCCCTGAGCATGCGCAGGGTGGGAGCCGAGCTGGGCGTGGAAGCCATGGCCCTGTACCGGTACGCCCCCAGCAAGGACGCACTCCTGGACGGCCTGGTCGAGGCGCTGTATCTCGAGCTGCAGGACTTCCTCGCCAACGGAGGCGCGCAGGCGACGCCTCAGGGCGACGCCGCGGAGGGGCCCGAATGGCGCGCCGAGCTGCACCGCATCGCGCAGGCGACCTACCAGGTCGCGCTGGCCCACCCGCAGGTGGTGCCGCTGCTGGCCAC